>DATKZY010000001.1:0-20365 GCA_035527715.1 Planctomycetota bacterium
TCTCAGGGAGAGGGCAGGTCTTTGGGGTCAGACCTCAATTTTCAATTTTTCGTGAACCCTTTGGCGGCAGGGGCACAGATCGTCGGCTGAAGGCTCAAGAATTGAGAATTGAGGTCTGCCCCCGAGCCGCCCGAGCCGCCCTAAAGACCTGGCACCAACGCAGCCGGCCGCGCTTGGGAAAGGGCTACGTGGCAGCCGCGCGAGGCGAAGGAGGGCGTAGTGGGCTGCCGCGGATTCCGCTAATTCCCTAAGATTGTCTTGACACTACCCAGATACTGTGGTAGACTTTGCGGGTGCACTAGGATTAGGCATGAGAGCATTGTGAAGAACCGGGGCTTGCCCGCCACCCATTGCGGCGGGTGAGTGCATAGGCGGGGATTGTCAGGGCTCTGCACGGCTCGCGGTGATTCTGCCGTTCTATTCCCTCCTGCTACATCGCCTAAATGCAACACGGATTACCCGGGCTGAGCGGGCGCCACCCGCACGCCAACCGTTACCAGGGCCGGTGTTCCGCCCCGGAGCAAAGAGGAGCAACATGGTCAGGCAGCTTGGGTCGAGCCGGCGCGCAGGCGTGACGCTTATCGAGGTCGTGACAGTCTTGGCAGTCCTTGGCGTGCTTCTTGGGACCATGTTCAGCGCCTTCACTTACACCCGTTACCTCAGCCGTGTGACCGTGGCTGCCAACAACCTGCGGCAGATGGCCGTGGGGTTCGAGGCGTTCTTCCTGAAGAACCACGCGTACCCCAAGGAGGGTTCGGACCTTGCCGCGACTCTCGGGCCTTTCCTCCTCAACAACACAGGCGTCTTCAGCAACCCGTTGGCTGAGGAGGCGTGGACAGGCCAGGTCGTGAGCCGGCTGTATGCAAGGCCCGCCCTGCGAACGCTCGACGCCCCGCACAACTACATCACGTCCATGTGTGACAGGGATGGGCGGGTCATCATGGTCCTGAACACGGGCGGAGAGGTCGAGCGCTGGGGGAACATGGAGATCAACCCCGACACCCCGCAGCGCGCGTATGGCCTGTTCATGATCTGGGGGCGCTACTTGGGTGAGGCCGCTCCGCCTCTGCCCGAGACCCCGCCCCCGCCGCCTTCGCCGCCGGGGGTGGTCCCGCCGCCTTCGCCGCCGGGGAGTACCATCACCAGAGGCATATCCATTGGCCCGTCAGGCTCGAACGGCAGCAAGGACTGGGATTTCGAGCTGGTGAAGCTCGATGGCTCGGTCATCACGCGTGACATGCTTCAGGCCTCCAAGGGGAAGATGACGTACGAGGGGGAGGTGAGCTTCATCCGCGTCCGCCCCAAGGGCAACGCGAACGAAAACGACCTCATGGTGGACGGAGAGGACTATAGTCTGAAGAATGGGAGCGTGTACACGTTCCAGCCGCTTGAGGGCGGGAAGATCAACGTCAGGCTGTTCAACGAGCAGGGCAAGGGCATGGGCCAGTGGCAGATGTATATTGACGCGACCGGCACGCAGCTCACTGAGATCAACTGAGACCGGGAAGCGGGGACATTCTGGATTTCCTGACACTCTCAGGCTGGGCTATGTGGCGTCTGGCGATCTGGGGGGGCGACGGAGGGGGCGCGCATCTTGACGCGGGCGAAGAGGGCCGGGAGGCGAGGCGGAGATAATGCAAAGTGCAAAATGGAAAGTGCAAAGGGCAAAGGGCAAAATGGGTGAGGCAAGAGGCGGGCGGCGAAGGGGCGATCAGCGGCGGGACTTGGCGGTGACGACGGACTTGGCGATGATCTTGCAGAGCTGATCGCACTCGTCGAGCAAGGGGCGGGCCTCCGGTTCAGGGGCGAGGGACGCGCCAAGGGTGAGGCGGAGCCAGAAACGGGATTCCTTGAGTTCCTTGAGGACGACCTGGAGCTTGTGAACGAAGTCGTTGCGGCTCTCGGCGCCGCACGCCTCCTCGTAGTTGGCCCCGGAGGAGCTGGATGCCCGCAGGAACTGGCCGCTGACGTGACGCCCCGCCGGCGTCTTAGCGTATCGGTCCACCAGCTTCACCGCGGCGATGCAGAAGCGTAGCATCCGCTCCGACAAGTCCTCGCGCCCACACTTGTCCCCCATCGCCGTCTCCTCTTGCGTCTCGCGCTCTGCCTTCTGCATTTTGCCTTTTGCACTTTGCCCTTTACACTTTGCATTTCGCCTTCCGCCCTTCCCCTTCGGCCCCAACCGAAGCGGAGCCAATGCAAAGTGGAAAATGCAAAGTGCAAAGCTCAAAATCTCACGCCGTTCGTGGGTGGCGTCGTTTTGCCCTTTACACTTTGCCCTCTGCCCTTCCCCCCTAAGGCGGCCTTCGGCCGCACTCGAAGGGGAGGCAATGCAAAGTGGAAAATGCAAAGTGCAAAGTGCAAAACTCAAACTCTCACGCCCCTTGCCGCCGAGGCCATTTTGCATTTTGCCCTTTACATTTTGCCCTTTGCATTTCGCGCCCTCCCTCAACGGGGGCCTTCAGCCGCAGCCAAGGAGGAGGCAGTGCAAAGTGGAAAATGCAAAGTGCAAAATTCAAAATCTCGGGCCGTTCCCCCACGGGCTCATTTTGCCCTTTGCCTTTTGCACTTTACACTTTGCACTTTCCGCTTCCCCGCCTACTCCATCTCGGGGAAGCAGTGGGGAAAGTGGGCTTTGACCTGGTCTATGTGGAGGGCGAAGCCGGTGCCTTGCATGTTGGTGCCGAGGGTGACCATGCCGATGATCTGGCCGAGCATGTTGAAGAGCGGGCCGCCGGAGTTGCCAAAGTTGATGGCGGCGTCGGTCTGGAAGTAGTGGACGTTGTTGAACACGCGGTCGCGGTTGCTGATGATGCCCTTGGTGATGGTGTAGTCGAGGATCTGGCCGCCGCCGCCGGGGTTGCCGATGACCACGATGTCCTCGCCCGCCACGGCGTCCTTGGCGCTGCCGAGGGGGAGGGGCTTGAGGGGGAAGGCGCGGGCGTCGGCCTTGAGGATGGCGATGTCGCTGACGGGGTCGAGGAGGACGACCTGGAGGTCGGGGACGGTGACGGATTGGCCCTTGCGCTTGTAGCGGAGCTGGAGCTTTCCGCCGGGGGCGATGACGTGGAAGTTGGTGGCGATGAGGCCGTCGGAGCTGATGACGTAGCCGCTGCCGCTGCTGCGGTTGGCGGCGACGACGAGGCAGGATTCCTCGACCTGCTTGACGAGCTCGGTGAGCTGGAGCTTGGCGAGGGGGGGCTCGGCGTGCTTCTGGCCCCTGGCCTCGGCGAGGACGCGGCGGGCGTCGGGCTGGTGGGGGTTGATCTTGAGGGATTTGTCGAGGGCGGCGGCGGCCTCGGCCTTGTTGCCGGCGGCGAGTTGGACGCGGCCGAGGGTGGTGAGGGCGACGAAGTCGTCGGCTTTGCGGGCGAGGGCCTTGTTGAGCAGCTCGACGGCCTCGGGGAACTTCTTGGCGCGGGCGAGGACGCGGGCGGGCTCGACGCAGGCGTCGAGGGCGACGATGGTGGCGCCGCGGTCGAGGGTGCGGGCCTCGGCGTAGTGGGCGAGGGCCTTGTCGGCCTGGCCGCCCCGGGCGTAGAGCTTGGCGAGGTAGTAGTGGACGTTTGGCGACCAGGGGTAGACCCGCGTGAGCTGCTCGCCGTGGGCGATCTGCTCGGCGGGCTTGGGGAGGTTGACCTGGACCATGACGATCTTGTCGCCCTGGCGGGTGGCCACCCGGTAGCTGGTGACGCCCTCGGGGCCGCGGATGTTGAGGATGCGGGAGAACTGCTTGCCGAACTCGGGGTCGTTGGCGTAGACGTCGCTCACGCCGTTGTCGCTGGCGACGGGGGCGCTGGGGTTCGATGCCGTTTTCTTCTGTAGCTCGACGAAGGCGCGGGTGGCCTTGAGGTAGGCTTCCTTGCCGGGGAGCTTCTTGTCCTCGATGGCCTTGACCTCGGCGAGGGCGTCGTCGAACTTGTCGGCCTTCACCAGCTCGAGGATCTTCTTCTCGAAATCGGCCATCGAGACGCTGGCCTTGGCCTGGAGCTCGAGGGCGTACTTCTTCGCCTCCTGGGCCCACTTGGTTTTTTCCAGGCTGGCGGGGAAGCCGTCCAGGACGCGGATGGCCTCGTCGAGCTTGCCACCGGCGGCGAGCTTGTCGGCGTCGGCCTTGCGTTTGTTGAACTCTTTTTCGGCCGTGGCTTCGAGGTTTTCGGGGTTGGCGCGGCGCTTTGTGTCGAGCTCGCCGCCGTATTGCATGGCTTTCTTGCCCGCCTTGGTGCGCCAGTAGCGGGTGGGGAACTTGTCGAAGAGGGCGATCGCCTCGTCCCACTTGCCCTCGGCGGTCAGCTTGTCGGCCTCGGCCTTGCGCTGCTGGAACTCCTTCTCTGCCTCGGCCTCGAGGGGGTCTTCGCCCTTGCCGGGCTCCTTCTTCACCTCGCAGTTGCGGCTGTGGATCCAGCCGAAGACGGGGTCGTCCTTGCCCTCGACCTTGACGTAGACGCCGTACCAGACGTCGCGCTGCTGGACGACGGCGAAGGAGTCGCCCTTGGCGGCGGTGGCGACGACCTTGGTGCCGACCAGCACGTCGGCCTTCTCGGCGGTGACGACGACGGTCATCCCCTGGGCGGTGCGGGCCGCGGCGAGGGCGAGGACGCAGAGGAGCGATGCAAGGGTTCGGGTGGACACGGCGGGTCCCCAACTGGAGTGTCGGTTCCTAATCAGCCCACGTGTCGGCGGCCGCAGCAGTTCTTGTACTTGACCGGCTTGCCGTCGGCCTTTGTCTTCCCGCAGGGGCAGGGGTCGTTGCGGCCCGGCTCCCTGCCGCTCACGATGGCGCGGACGACGGGCTTGCCCGACCGGGCCGCGGGGGCCTCGGCGGCCCGTTGCTGCTGCTCGTGCTGCTCGCGGTAGCTGGCCGCCTCCTCGTGGATGTAGCGGTCGGCCTGCCAGATGCTTCGGGCTTCCTCCTCGTCCCGCTCGTACTTCACTTTGAGCAGGTAGTCGGTCACCGTGTCCTCGATGGACTTGGTCATGAGGTCGAACATCTTGTAGCCTTCGCGCTTGTATTCGACCTTGGGGTCCTGCTGGCCGTAGCCGCGGAAGCCGATGGTTCCGCGGAGGAGGTCCATGTTGTAGAGGTGTTGCTTCCACTTGACGTCGATGGTCTGGAGGAGGAGCTGTCGGATGGTCCAGAGCATGCGCTGGGAGCCGAGCTCGCGCTTCCGGGCCTCGTAGGTTTCGAGCACGCGGTCGCGCAGGTGGGCGCCGAGGCGCTGGAAGTCCTCGGGCCGGTGCTTGCTGAGCTCGAAGGGTTCGAGCGGGACGCCGAATTTGCGGTTCACGGCGTTGGCGAGGCCGATGAGGTTGCGCCCCTCCTCGGCGAGGTCGGTCTCGAGGAAGACGCCGAGGGCGATGCGCACGACCTCGGCTCTCGCCTGCTCGACGGGCCGCTCGGCGTAGGCGGCGGCCACGGCCTGCTCGATGTGGGACTCGATGGCGGCGAGGGTCTCGGCTCGGATGTCCTCGGCGCTGGCCGACAGTGCGAGGCCGGCGCCGCGGAGCCACGTGTCCATCGCCTCGCACTGCCACTGTGCGGGGAACTGCTCGGGGGGGACGCAGAGGGCGAAGACGCCCTCGAGGGCGTCGCGGGCCACGTCGCCGACCGCGCGGCGCTCGTAGCGGGCGCGGGCCAGCTCGGTGAGGACGCGGACGCCTGCCCTGGGCTCGCCTTCGGCCTCTTCCTCGAACTTCTCGAGGGAGACGTTGACGGCGAAGACCTTGCGGGCGAAGGCGGCGAGGCCGGGCAGCGGCAGCTCCTCGTCCTCGTTGAGGGCCAGGTAGGCCTCGAGGGTGGGCGGGACGAGTTCGCGGATGGCCTCTTCGGCGCTGGTGCCGCGCTGCTGGTAGTCGTCGAGCTTGGTCTGGAGGAGGTGGTCGCGGGTGTCCTTGAGCTTGTTCTCGGCGAAGCGGCGGAGCTGGCCCTCGAGCTTGCCCTCGTTGCCGAGGGAGGGGAAGCGGGCGACGGTCCAGGTGGCCAGGCCGCCGTGGCTGGGCTGCGCGCGGAAGCTCTCGGAGCCGAGGAAGAGGTCGAGGCACTTGTGGAGGAACCGCGGCACGAGGGTCTCGACGAGCTGCTGCGGCTCGTCGGCGGGGTAGGCCTCGGCGGCGGCGCGGGTGAAGTGGAGGCAGAGCTCCTGGGCGTCGCAGGCGCGCCACTGGGCCTCGGTGACGCCCAGGCGCAGGTCGTGCGCCCACTGGGCCATGCTGGCGAAGCAGCGCTCGGCGGGGGCGGCGCCGCCGAGGTTCTGCTCGATCACGCGGGCGACGGCGCCGTCAATCATCTGGAGCACGATGTCCTCGAGCCCCTCCAGGCGCTCGCCGTGAGGGGCGGCGTCGCCGCGCGCCGCGGCCTCCCGCCGGATGAGCTCGGCCATCTCGTCGGGCGGCTTCTTCGCCAGCTCGAAGGGGTCCAGGCTCGCGCGGAAGCGGGTGCCCAGGAAGTCGGCCAGCCCCGCCACGTCGTGGCCCGGGAAGGCCAAGTGCATGTCGAGGTGCCAGGCCGCTGCGTTCTTCGCCCACAGGCTCTGGGCCTCGGCGGGCGGCAGCTTGCCCAGGCGCTCGCCGAGAAGCTTCGCGAGGGCGGCCACCAGGGCGTCGGCCACGGCGTCGAAGGTTGCCTCGATGTCCCGCGGACCCACCCGGACGCCCAGGCGCCGCTCGGCCCACACGGCGACGCGCTCGGCGTCGGGCCGCCGCAGGAAGGCGGGGGAGCCGAGGTAGAGGCGCGCGGCGCGGCGGGCCAGGTCGGCCGCGGCGTCGCCGGCGGCCTGGCCGCCAAACGTCTTGCCGGCCGCGTCGAGCCAGCGCTTGCGCAGCTCGTCGGGGCTGGTGCCCGCCACGCGGCTGTGGCCGGCCGCCTCGCCCACGCCCATCGCGTCGAGCCACTCGTGGAAGGTCTTGATCTCCCACCGCAGGGTGTCGCCGAACAGCAGCGGGTCCTGCTCGTAGCCGAGCACGAACCAGCGGTGGAGGAACTCGTCGCGGTCGGCGTCCGCATGCTGCTGGCCCGCGGCCCGGGCGACGACGCCGGCGATGCGGTCGCGGACGATGCCGCTGATCGTGGCGAGGGTGCACGCGGCGCCGAGGCCCTCGGCCCAGCGGACGGTGCGCGGCAGGTCCCACAGCTCGGGCCAGGCGGCGAGGCCGGCGCGGGCGCGGCCTGCCGCCGCGGCGCGGCAGTCGTCCACCACCCGCTCGGCCCATGCGCGCACGAGTTGTGGGGCGAAGCCGTTGGCCAGAGGGCCTTTGGCCTTGGCGACGAGGAGGTCGGCCAGGCCGCTGCGGCCGGTGGCCTCCCACTCCTGTGGCGTCAGGTCGGCGCCGAGGGCGACGGCGAACGCCCGGAGGCGCGCGACGACGCGCGGCGGCAGCTCGCGGGAGGGCGGCTGGAGGCCGGGGGCGAGGAACCGGCGGACCGCGCGCCGCAGGGTGTCGGCCGGGTCGCGGCGCCCGCCGCCCTCGAGCACCTCCTGGCGCTGGCTGTAGATGAGCTTGCGCTGCTCGTCCATCACCTCGTCGTATTCGAGGACGTGTTTGCGGGCCTCGAAGTTGTGCTCTTCGACCTTTTTCTGGGCGCGCTCGATGCTGCGGCTGACCATGCCGCTCTCGATCGGCTCGCCGTTGCCGAGGCCGGCGCGGAGCATGAAGCGGCGGACCCACTCGGCCATGAAGATGCGCATCAGCTCGTCTTCGAGGCTGACGAAGAAGCGGGAGGAGCCGGGGTCGCCCTGGCGGCCGGCGCGGCCGCGGAGCTGGTTGTCTATGCGGCGGGCCTCGTGGCGCTCGGTGCCCACGATGTGCAGGCCGCCCAGCTCGGCGATGCTGTTGGCCAGCATCATGGGGGCCATGCCGCGCTCCTTCCAGTAGGCGAGGAGGCGGCGGTGGATCTCGGCGTCGGAGGGGTCGGCCTCGCCCTTCTTGCGGAGGCCCCAGGCGTCGAACCAGTGGCGCTCGAGGCGCGGCTGGATGGCCTCGCGGCGGCGCTGGAACTCGTGCGGGTCGAGGCCGGGGCTCAGCGTCAGCTCGGGCGGCAGGTCGCGCGGCGCCAGGTCGTGCTCCTGCCAGCGGGCCAGCACCTCGGCGGGCGAGCAGGGGCCGAGCACGATGTCGGTGCCGCGGCCGGCCATGTTCGTGGCCACCGTGACGGCGCCGAAGCAGCCGGCCATGGCGACGATGCCGGCCTCCTTCTCGTGGTTCTTGGCGTTGAGCACCTCGTGCTTGATGCCGCGGCGCTCGAGGAGCGCGCCCAGCTTCTCGGACTTCTCGACCGAGATGGTGCCGACCAGGATCGGCCGCCCGATGCGGCTCACCAGCGCGATCTCGTCCACCACCGCCGCCCACTTCTCGTCCTCCAGGCCGTAGACGAGGTCGTGGCACGCCGTGCGCCGCAGCGGCCGGTTCGTGCGGATGCGCATGACGTCGAGCTTGTAGATTTTCATGAACTCGCCCGCCTCGCTGAGCGCCGTGCCGGTCATGCCGGCGATCTTCTTGTAGAGGCGGAAGTAGTTCTGGAGCGTGATCGTGGCGAGGGTCTGGTTCTCCTCGCGGACGCGCACCGTGCGGTCGCGCGCGGCCTCCTTGGCCTCGACGGCCTGGTGCAGCCCGTCGCTCCATCGGCGGCCGGGCATCAGGCGGCCCGTGAACTCGTCGATGATGATCACCTCGCCGTCCATCACGGCGTACTCGACATCGCGCTTGTACAGCTCCTTGGCCTTGAGCGCGGCCTCGATGTAGGGCGGCCAGTCGGCGTTCCGCCCGTGGTACAGGCTCTCGACCCCCAGGAAGCGCTGGGCGTTCTTGATCCCGCGCTCCGTGAGGCCCACCGAATGGTCCTTGCGGTTGAACGTGTAGTCGTAGTTGCGGAGGAACTCCTCGCGCTGCTCGGGCTCGCCGCGGGGCAGGCGCTGGGCGTCGAAGCCCGTGAGCCGGCTCACCAGCCGGTGCGACACCTCGTAGCGCTCGATCGACCCCTCGGCCGGGCCGCTGATGATCAGCGGCGTGCGCGCCTCGTCAACCAGAATGTTGTCCACCTCGTCCACGATCGCGAAGTCCAGCGGCCCCTGCACCTGCGTCTCCGCGTTGTCCTTCATGTTGTCGCGCAGGTAGTCGAAGCCGAACTCGTTGTTCGTGCCGTAGGTGATGCTGGCGGCGTACTCGGGCTGGCGCTCGACCGACTCCATCGCGGTGAGGATGAGGCCGACGCTGACGCCGAGGGCCTCGAACATCGGGCCGTTCCAGTAGCGGTCGCGCTCGGCCAGGTAGTCGTTGACGGTGACGATGTGGATGTGAGTGCCGCCGAGCGCGTTGAGGTAGGCGGGCAGCGTGGCGACGAGGGTCTTGCCCTCGCCGGTGACCATTTCGGCGATCTTGCCCTGGTGGAGGACGATGCCGCCGACGAGCTGGACATCGAACGGGCGCATGCGGAAGGGGGGGCGGCAGTCGGGGCAGCGGTCGCGGATCTCGTTGTAGAACGAGGCGGGGAACATGAGCCTGGCGATCTCGGGCCCTCCGACCTTGGCGAGGCGGGGCCGGAGGGCGGCGTTGGCGAGCTGCCGGGCGTCCACCGAGCGCAGCCGCGCGCGGTTGGCCGCGGCCTGGAGCTCCTCGAGCTCCTCGGGCGCCGCGTCGGGGCGCTCGCGGGCCGCGTCCAGCTCGGCCTCCGCGCGGTCGGCCTCGTTGTCGAGCTGTTGCGCGCGCATCGCGGTGCTCATCACGTCGGCGCTGGCGGCGGCGGCGGCCTGGAGGCGCGAGAGGGCGGCGGAGAACTCGCGCCGCGCCCGCTGCGCCTCGCGGTGGGCGCGCAGCGCCTCGGCGTCCAGGGCCTCGAACTCGGCCGGGTCGGCGCCGGGGCGGCTGCGGGCCTCGTCGGCGCTCTTCCGCGTGTCGGCCGCCACCTTGTCCAGCCGCCGCATGTCCTGCTCGGCCTGCACGAGCCGCGCGTCCCGGCCGCGCGCGGCCTTGCGGCCCACCCGCTGGGCGGCCAGCTCGTGGAACTCGCGGCGCTTGGCGTCGGCCTTCTGGCGCGCGCGGCGGGCCTTCTCCACCTCGGGCGCCCGCTCGTCGTCCAGCATCGCGCGGGCCACCTCGGCGGCCTGCCGCGCCCGCTCCGCCTCGATCTCCAGGCGGTGGAGCTCCTCGAGCGCGGCCAGGGCGGCCGCGCCGCCCGCGCCGGCGGCCAGGCGTGTCCTGGTCTCCTCGAGGCTTCGGCTGGCACGGGCCGCATCGGCGGCCAGGGGCGCCAGCTCGGCCAGCGAGTCGCGCCGCGCCCGGGCCTCGGCCACGCGCTGCGCGGCCGCTTCCACGGGATCCTCGTCGCCCTTGCGGGGCGCGCCCTTGCCGCGGCCGTGGTCGCCCGCTTCCTCGGCGCGCCGCTGCGGCGCGCGGTCCGCCTCGGCCTGGGCCGCCGTCAGGGCGCCTTCGGCCTCCGCGAGCAGGTGCGCCAGGTCGTCGGCCAGCCGCCCCAGCTCGCCCGCCTCCTCGGCCCCGTGCGGGTGCCGCCGCGCCGCGTCGACGAGTGGCGCGAGATTCGCGACGACGTCGCGCGCGGCACGCGCCTGCGTCAGCTCCTTCTCCGCCTGCTCGAACTCGGGGTCCGGCCCCCGTGTGTCGTCCCGTTTGCGCCTCTGTGCGGCCGCCGTCTCCGCCTCTCTGGCCCGCCGCTCGACGTCAGGGAGGCTGTCGGCGAGGGCCTGGAGGCGCTCGGCCTCCTCGAGGGCCTGTGGCTGGGCGCGCACGTGGGAGAGCAGGGGCACCGCCTTGCCCAGCAGCTCGCGCTGCGCGCGAGCGTAGGCCGCCTCGCGCTCGATGCTTGTGGCGTCGTCGCCGGCCTCGCGGGCCTTGGCCGCGCGGTCCTCGAGGTCCGCCACCCGGGCGGCGGCGGCCTCGCGGCGCTTGACGGCTTCGCCGACGACCCCGAAGCCGGGCAGAGCGGCGAGCAGGGGCTTCAGCTCGGCCAGCACCTGTCCGCACGCCTGGGCGTCGAAGAGCGCCTGGCGGGCCGCCTCGCGCCCGGCCTCCAGGCGCTTCAGCTCGTCCTCCGCCGTGACCTTTCGCTCGGGGTCCTTCGTCCGGCGCAGGAACTCGCGGGCGTTCGCGGCCTCTTCGCGCGCCGCCTCGGCCCGCGCCGCGAGGAGATCGCGGTCGCCCGCCACGTCGCCCTGGCGCCTCAGGGCGTCGGCGAAGCCCTGGCGGGCGTGGGCATCGCCGTCGGCGACGCGAGCCAGCTCGGCCGCCGGGGGGTCCAGGTTCTGTCGGGCGGTGGTGGCGCGGTGGCGCGCGCTGTCGGCCTCGTTTTCGACCTGCTCGAGGTCGAGGCGCGCCGCGGCGCGGCGCCGGGCCTTGGCGGTGTCTGCCGCGTCGGCTGCCCGGTCGGCCTCTTCCTCGAGGCGGACGAGTTCGGCGGTGAGGTCCCCCAGATCGTCGTCGGCCTTGCTATCCAGGCGGGGCAGGCCGCCGGCTTCGGCGGCGGCGTCCACCCGCGCCAGCCCCTCGTCGAACAGCTCGAGGTGCTTCGGGTCCCAGCGGTCCTCGCCCTCGCGCTTCGTCTTGAAGCCGAAGGCGCGGTAGAAGACGCTGCACATGCCGATCCGCCTGTCGGCCGCCTCGCGGGCCACGGCGAATGCCTCGGGCATGAGGGCATCGAGCGTCTCCCCCTGGCCCCTCGTCTTGCCCTGGGCCAGGTAGTCGCGCAGCAGCAGGCGGTTGAGCCGCTGCATGTGCTCCTGGCACACCGCGTGCCGCCCGAAGGCCAGCGGGTCGCCCTCGGCCGGGGTGAAGGTGAAGGTCGCCATGTCCGCGTCGCGGAAGAAGTCGTGGGTCCGCGCCAGCTCGTTCAGCTCGCTCACCAGGCGCGCGGCGTGCTCTCGGGGCGCGTCGCCGGCCAGGGCCGCGCGGAGGTCGGCCGGCACGAGATCCCAGATCTGCTTGCCGCTGCGGCGCGGCTTCGGGGCGTCGGCGGCCTCCTCGGGCGCCGGCGCGGCGCCGTCCTTGCGCAGGCGGGCGCACAGGCCCGGCCAGTCGGGAATGTCGCGGGCCTCCAGCTCGCCCAGCGCCTTGCCGAGCCTCAGGCGCAGGCGGAACTCCTCGGTCTTCCCCCGCAGCGCATCGTCGTCGAGGCGGAGCATGTCCGCCTCGAGGCGGTTGATCTCCTCGACGAACGGCTGGAGCTCCCGGAACGTGCGCTGGATGCGGCTCCCGCGCATCAGGAACTTCAGCGCGTGGTTCACCGCGCGCGCGATCGCCGTGGGCGCCACGTCGAGGAAGTCCACCAGCTTCTCGCGCAGGCGGCCCCAGAGGCCGTCGCCCCCGTCGCCGTCCGTCGCTTGTGTCCGCTGCTGCGCCATATCTCTCTCAAGCAATGGGACCCATCGGACCCATGGGACCTATGGGACCCGTGTCTGCTCTTCTCTCTCTCACGCGTCACGCGTCTTCACTTCCCGCTCTTCTCTGGCACTTTGCCCAGGCTCGCGGGCAGCGTCTCGGGCACGGCGTAGTCCAGCTTCGTCGTCTCGCCCGCCTTCACGGCGATGGCGCCGAGGGCGGGGTCGTAGACGTAGCCCATCCTGGCGAACTCGCGGCCGTCGAGGCGCAGCCGCTGGAGCACGCGCAGCCCCTTGTTCGGCTTGTGCCACACGTCGCCCATCCAGAGGTACGGATAGGTCTCGACCCGCCAGATCACCTCGCCCCCCTTGTCCGCGTAGAACGCGCTCTTCCGCGCCAGCTCCATCAGCACCACCGCACGCTTCGGCGTCCCGTGGACGTAGAGCGGGCGATTGGTGTCCATGAACTGTGCCACGGTCATGAGCTTCTTCAGGTGGTCCTCGAGCTTCTCGATGCGCAGCGCCCGACGGAGCCGCTTGCTCCGCTCCTCGGGCGTCATGGCCTCGTCGGGGTCGGCGAGTAGCGTCTTCTCGTCGAAGCGCTGCACCTTCAGCTCGCCCGTGCCCAGGTTCAGGTCGTACGTCGGCTCGTTCTCCTCGCCGAGCACGCTCAGCTCGACCCCCTCGATCCGCCCCTCGGCCGTCTCGACCACGAAATCGTACTTGCCCGGGGCCAGCCCCTCGACGGCGTATTCCCCCGTCTTCGGGTCCACCTTGCCCCAGTGCAGCTTGTCGTTGAGCTTCATGATGCTGGCGGGGATTCGCTCGACGACCCCCACCTTCACCGCGCGGCCCGCCGGCGAAAGCGTCCCCGCGATCTTCCCCGTCCCCTCCCCCGCCGCGGCGAGGCATGCCACGGCCACCCACAGGCATCCAAGCGCCCCTCGCACCATCCCTGCCTCCTTCGGCGGAATCCGGCCATGCACACCCTGCCCCACCTGACCCCTATTATCCCGATTTCCCAATGGATTTCAATCGCCCGCTCCTGCTATGATACCAACTCACCTGAGAGGAGCCGTTCCTATGGCACTACTGCACTGCGACTTTTTCTCCGACGTGCTTCAGCTCTCGTGCTCGATGGACGTGATTCTGCCCCAGGCGCCCGCGCGACGGCGCTTCCCCACGCTCTACCTGCTCCACGGCCTCTCCGACGACCACACGATCTGGCAGCGGCGCACGAGCATCGAGCGCCACGTGGCCGACCTGCCCCTCGCCGTCGTCATGCCCGCCGTCGGCCGCAGCTTCTACACCGACATGGCCCGCGGCCTGCGCTACTGGACCTTCATCTCGGAGGAATTGCCCGCCCTCTGCCGCCGCCTCTTCCCCCTCTCGGCCCGGCGCGACGACACCTTCGTCGCCGGCCTCTCGATGGGCGGCTACGGCGCCTTCAAGCTCGCGCTGCGCTGCCCCCGCCGCTACGCCGCCGCGGCCAGCCTCTCCGGGGCCCTCGACATGGCCACCCTCCTCGAAAACGACCCCTCCCGCGGCCCCGAGATGGCCAATATCTTCGGCGACCTCACCCGCTTCCGCGGCAGCGCGAACGACCTCCTCCACCTCGCCGAGGCCCTCGCCCGCTCGGCCGGCCCCAAGCCCCGCCTCTTCCAGTGGTGCGGCACCGAGGACTTCCTCTACCCCGGCAACCTCGCCTTCCGCGACCACGCCCGCCGCCTGGGCCTCGACCTCACCTACACCGATGGCCCCGGCGACCACCAGTGGAAGCACTGGGACGACCAGATCCAGCACGTGCTCCGCTGGCTGCCCCTTCAGCGATAGGGCCCACAGGCCCCATGGCGCCTCACCCGCTGTAGCCGAACTCGTAGCCCTTGCGCGGCTCGCGCTTCACGAAGCCGTTCGCCTTCGCGCTGTTTGTGAACTTCCCTTCCTTCATGTCGTACACCAGCTTCTCGCCCGCGCACCGCAGCGCCACGGTGCCGAGCAGCACGATCTCGGTGAGGCGGGCCGAATACCCGAAGTTCGAGCTCGGCGCCGGCGCCCCCGGCTCCCTGATCGCCCGCAGCCAGTCGCCCGAGTGCCCAGGCACCCTTGGGATCACCTGCTCGGGCTTCTTGTTCGCCTTCTGGAACGTCTCGGGGATCAGCCGCGTGCCCCCGCAGTGGCTGCCCGACTCCATCATCCCCTTCGTGCCGTAGTAGTAGGTGCCCTCGCCGAGCTGGCGCCGCTCCTTCTCCAGGCACTCGGGCCGCGGCGGCAGGTGCTTGCCGCCGCCGTTCCACCACGTCATCTCCACCGGCGGCATCTTGCCCCGCGCGGGGAAGCGATAGACGATGCGCGCGTGGCCCGTGAAGCCCTCCTCGGTCACCCCGCCCTCCTCGGCCACCACCTCGATCGTCTCCGCCTCGCCCAGCTTCAGCGCCCACACCGCCCCGTCAATCGTGTGGCACGCCATGTCGCCCAGCGACCCCGTGCCGAAGTCCAGCCAGCCGCGCCAACTGAAGGCGTGGAGGCCGTCGTGGTAGTCGCGGAACGGCGCGGGGCCGATCCAGCTCTGCCAGTCCAGCCCCTCGGGCACGGGCTTCGAGGGCGGCCGCTTGTTCGCCCCGAAGCTGCGATTCGACACGCAGTGCAGCTTCGTCACGTCGCCCAGCGCCCCCGCCCAGATGTACTCGCAGATCAGGCGGATCGTCTCGCTCGAATGCCCCTGGTTGCCCATCTGCGTGGGCAGCTTCTTGGCCGTGGCCACCTCGCGCAGCCTGCGGGCCTCCCACAGGTCGTGCGTCAGCGGCTTCTCGCAGTACACCCCCGCCCCCGCCTCCAGCGCGCGGATGGACGCCGGGAAGTGATTGTGGTCGGGCGTCGCCACCCACACCGCCTCGAGGCCCTTCTCCTTATCGAACATCTCGCGGTAGTCCGAGTACACCTTCAGATCGGGGAACTGCTTCTTCGCCTCGTCGAGCCGCTTCCCCACGCGCTTGAGGTCCACGTCGCACACCGCCACGAGTTGTTGGCCGCGGGCGGTGCCCATTCCTGCTCCGCCCTGGCCGCCGGCGCCGACCACGGCCATCTTCACCTTCTCCTTCTTCGCCTCGGCCGACAGCACATAGGGTGCCCCCAGCACCCCTGCCCCCACGGCCACCGACGCCTTCAGAAATCCCCGGCGACTCGTCTTCACTCTCATCGCACAACTCCAGTTCTCCCGCCCATTCGGCGGCCCCCGTGGCCACCGTGAAGCACGCATTCTACCGCCCCCGCCCCGCGCGTGCAAACGCGGCTCCTGCGAGCTATTGGCCTCTCTGGCCAAACGCCCGTCCTGCCGCTGGCCGGCCGCCCGAAGGGCTGCAAGGCATCAGTCGAGCGAGGGATGGAAGAAGAGGGCGAGGCTCTTGCGCTCGGCCGCGCCCGGCTTCGTGGCCAGCGAGACGCCGAAGAAGACGACCCCCGCAACGATGAAGGAGACGAGGAAGCCGTTGAGGTGCAGCAGGAAGGGCTGCGGCGTCAGGAGCATGCCGGTGCCGTTCGCCAGGCCCCACACCAGGAAGGCCAGGTTCATGGCCACCCCGGTGAGCGTGGAGGCGATGGCCCCGAAGCGGGTGGCCCGCCGCCAATAGTAGGCGCCCCAGAGCGGGAAGATGGTCACCGCCATGATGCCGAACGCGATGATGGCCAGGTCGGCCACGGGGATGTTCGGGATCCAGGCGATGAGCACGCACACGGCCACGATGCCCGCGATGCAGAACCGTCCCAGCCGCACCAGCTCCTTCGTGTCCGCCTGCGGCCGGACGAGCTTGTAGAGGTCGTTGGCCAGGTTCGACGCGTTGCCGAACACCACGCTGATGACCGTGGTCATGGCGGCGGTGAAGGCGCCGGCCACGGCCAGGGCAGCCGCCCAGTTGGGCAGCGTCTTCCCCGCCGCCAGGCCGAAGACTCTGTCGGCCTCCAGGCCCTTCAGGCCGGGCGCGAGCAGCCGCCCCGAGATGCCGACCATTGTGGTCATGCTGATGACCACGACGCAGATCGCGCCAAAGACGAGGATCATCACCTTGAAGCCCTTGGCCGACCTGCTCGAATAGGCGTGCATGTACGGCTGCGGGAAGCACACGCACCCCAGGCACATGGCCGAGGCGAGGCCGAAGATCATCGGGTAGCTCCAGGCCTTGCCGCCCTGCGCGGCGAGCTTGAACAACTCGGGATGCTTCTGCTGCACCAGGTCCATCGTCGGCCCGAACCCGCCGTTCTCGTTCATCACCGCGAAGAACAGCACGAAGACCATCACCGTGAAGAAGATGCCCTGCACCGTGTTCACCCAGGCCGCGCCCCGCATGCCGCCCAGAATCAGGTAGAGCGCGACGAACGCAGGGGCGAAGAACAGCCCGACCTCATACGGCACGCGATGGCCGCTCATCGTCTCGATCATGATGCCAATGCCCTGCACCTGCGCCACCAGGTAGGGGATGGACGCCACGAGCACGACGATGGGGATGATCGCGCGCATCGTGGTGCCGTAGCGGTCGCCGAAGGGCGCCCCCATGGACATCCATTTCCGCGCCCGGCCGATCAGCAACGTCTTGCGGTGCAGGAAGTACCACAGGAACCCCAGGGGGATGAGATTCACCGTGAGGACGAACAGCGCGCCGAACCCCAGGCGGTACGCCATGCCGGAGATGCCGAACATCGCGAAGGCGCTGACGAACGACGCGAGCAGGCTGAAGATGAGGACCAGGTAGCCCAGGCTCGACCCGGCCACGAAATAGTCGTCCGCGCTCCGCGCCGCCCCCCGGCGGAACGCCGCATAGCTGACGAGCACCGAGGCCAGGCAGATGGCTGTGATGATGCCGATCTCTAGCACCGGGCGCCCTCCTTCGCAGGAGCGGCGTCGTCGGCTGCCGCCTTCAGCTCCGAGACGATAGCCGGGAGCTCCTCATCGCTCACCGCCAGGCCCGAGCAGAACAGGTAGACCCATTCCAGCACGAAAAGAGCCGCGGCCACGCCGTAGGCCACCACCGCCCACGTCGGGATCCCCAACACACGCCCCGCCAGTGTCCCGTAGGCCCAGGGGCACCAGCACAGCGACGTGAGAACAATGAAGGCGCCGAGAAACGCGCGGCTCGTCCAGGCATTCCTCTTCCTACCCATCGCGTTGCTCCTTACACCACGAAACTCGCGCCCCAAGCACCCGCTCGCAGGCGGCAATCGTAGCACGCGCCGCCCCAGGATGCAAAGGGGCCAAGGCTCAGGACGAGGGCGGGTCGCAGCGAGTGATCTGGGGGAGCCAGAGCTCGCGATCGTGGCCGTCGGGCTCGCGGAGGATGAGGCGGCCGCCGTGGGCGGCCTGGCGCACGACCTCGCTGAGGATGGCGACGGCGAGTCGGAGGGTGCCGATCTTGGTCGTGCCCAGGCTGGCGGCGGTCTCCTCCAGCGTGACCATCAGGTCGGGCGTGGCCTCGAAGACGATGCGCTTGGACTTCTCTGCGGGCATGGCCTGTCACCTTCCGCGCGGGGAGGCCGGGGACGCAAGTGCTGACCAGCTAATGAGATCGGACGCTCCGGACCTATCGGACGCCGGCGGCGTCGGCCAACTCCTCGTAGCGGCCCGCTGCCTCGCCCTCGATGGCCTGCCAGCGGGCAGGCGCCCAGAGCTCGATGCGGGCGCCGACGCCGATGAGGAGCACCTGGCCGTTGACGCCCGCCCGCCCGCCGAGAAGCTCGGGGAGCTGGAAACGGCCCTGGGCGTCCACGGCCACCTGAACGGCTCCTCCGACGAAGAGCCGTTCGAGCATTCGGGCGTCGAGACCGGCGAAGCACGAGCGGCAGATTTCGCCGACCGCGGCCTGCCAGCCGCCCTGGGGGAAGGCCCAGATGCAGCCGTCGAAGCCGCGTGTAAGTACCAGACCCTTCTTGAGTTCCGCCGCGCCCATGGCTCGACGGAATGCCTGCGGCAGGGCGACGCGGTGGGCGCCGTCCAGCCGCTGGGTGTATTGACCAAAGAACGGCACTCGGGGAACCTCCAAGATGCGGGGCTGGGGGTCGGGGAGGCCCTCTCAGCCTGCTGCGCATCTCGGCTAACAGCGCCGATAGAGCATCGAAAGAAAGCCTGAGGAATGCTAATACCATACTCACGGTATATTTGTCAAGCCCTTTTCGAGCGCTATTCAAATATCGTCTTCGCGCGCTCAAGGTTGCTGGGCAATGGGCGGGCGCACCATCCTGTACCCGAGACGCTGTGTTCTGCAAATGCTGTAGCGGCAGGCTCTTGGAGATTCGCCCTGCCCTTGATGGAAGTCGCCCTGCCCTCGCTCCATCATCGAGAGCGCGCACCATTGGAGGAAGTACGGAGGGGATGGCAATCCAGAAGGACGGTATGTGGGCATGGAAATATGCGCGCGCTGGGCGCGGCGAATGAGCGTGATTCCGCGCGCGAACGCGGGGGATGCTCACGCGATTTGGTCGAGGGCGGTCGAGTAGACGCGTAGGTCGTCGGGCAGGAAGAGGACGATGCTGACCTCGTCGAAGTCATGGGCTGGGATCTGGGCGACGAGGGTGCTCAGTGCGATCCGGGCCGCTCGGGCGATGGGGAAGCCGTAGGCGCCCGTGCTGATGCTTGGGAAGGCGACGCTGCGGCACTTGTGCTCGGCCGCGACGGAAAGGCTGTTGCGGTAAGCATTTGCGAGCAGAGCATCCTCATTGGCGTTGCCGCCATGCCAGACGGGGCCGACGGTGTGGACGACGAACTTCGCCGGGAGGCGCCCCGCGCTGGTGATCACCGCCTCGCCGGTGGGCAGGCGGCCCTTCCAGGAGACGATGATTTTGCACTCCTCCTTGATGGTCGGGCCGCCCACTCGATGGATCGCCCCGTCCACGCCCCCGCCGCCCATCAGCGAGGGGTTGGCCGCGTTGACAATCGCGTCCACCTTCTGAGTCGTGATGTCGCCCTGGACGAGGCGGAGAAGAGTCTTGCCGACCTGTCGCTCAGTCATTGTTGTCCCCTCGAGTCTCTACCTGGGTAGGACTTCGTTGAGGCTGCCGGTGCGGTAGCCTTCGAGGTCGAGCGCGACGTATTGGTAGCCGACGGCCTTGAGTTCCGCGACGATTCGAGCGCGGAGGGCCGGCTCGGCGGCGCGGGCGATGTCGTCGGGCCGCAGCTCGATGCGGGCGATGGTGCCGTGGTGGCGGACGCGGAGGCCGCCGAAGCCGAGGGCCTCGAGCGCCGCCTCGGCCTGGTCAATCCGGCGAAGCGTCTCGGGGTCAATGGGTGTACCATAGGGTACTCGAGATGCAAGACACGCGCGAGATGGCAGGTCGGCGGTGGGGAGGCCGAAGCGGCGGGAGAGCTCGCGGATTTCGGCCTTGGTGAGGCCCGCCTCCTTGAGGGGGGAGCGGACGCCCAGCTCGGCGGTCGCGCGGGTGCCTGGCCGCCAGTCGGCCGCGTCGTCGGCGTTGGCGCCGTCGGCCACGACCGTGATGCCCAAGTCCTTGGCCTTCGCGAGGATCAGGCGGAAGACGGCGAGCTTGCAGTGGTAGCAGCGCTCGGGCGGGTTGGCGACGAACTCAGGGAGCGTGAGGGGCGCCGGCTCGACGAAGACGTGTCGCACGCCGAGGCCCCGGGCCAGTTCGACCGCCTCCTCGATCTCCCGATGGGGGTAGATTTCGGCCCGGGCCGTGATGGCCACGGCCTTCTCGCCCAGCTCCTCGGCGGCCACCTTCAGCAGCAGACTGCTGTCCACGCCGCCCGAGAAGGCGACGGCCACTGACCCGATCGTCCGAACGGCTCCCCGCAGCGCCTGGAGCTTTTCTTCGAGACCCATGACCCATCCTCGATGCTCAGGTGGCGGCCCTTGCCCTGATTATGGCGCGGTGACCGTCTGAAGTCAACGCGCGGTTGAACGCGGGGTGCGTGTAATCTCCTTCGGTCGGAAAAGCCAGTTGCGCGATACTATCGCGGGCACCCCCAATCCCGCAGCTGACCCAACGCCCGCAGGGCGTGGCGGAGTAAAGCCCACGGCGATGCTTTGGGAGCCGTGGGTAAG
>DATKZY010000002.1:0-9721 GCA_035527715.1 Planctomycetota bacterium
GGCTCAGAACGCGGCCACCTGTCTCGAAGGAGATTACACGCACCCCGAGGTCCTGTCGCCCTTGACAATCGCGTCGAGGGAAAGTAGCATTCAGGGGAGTGGGGGGCCCAGCGGGCCCCCGGCGTTCGCCGACTTCGTGGAGGGAGAAGCGGGGGCACGCGGTTGGGCATGCATCCTGGCACGTGCCCGCGGTGCGGGCATCACCTGGAGTATGAGACGGCGGTGGGCGAGCAGATCACCTGCCCGCAGTGCCAGGCGTCGCTGGCCCTGCCCGGCAAGGCGCTGCCCGCCGACCGGGTGGACCCGCTGCTGGGGACGCGGCTGGGCAAGTACGAAATCATCGAGCTGCTGGGCCGCGGGGGCATGGCGACCGTGTACGGGGCGCGGCAGACGTCGCTCGACCGCCCGTGCGCGATCAAGGTGCTGCCCGCGGCGCTCGCCCGCGACGCGAGCTTCGTGGCGCGCTTCCAGCGCGAGGCGCGCTCGGCGGCCGCCGTGATGCACCCGAACATCATTCAGATCTACGACGTGGGCGAGCAGAGCGGCTTCCAGTATCTCGCCATGGAGCTGGTCGAGGGCGAGAGCCTGGCCGACACCCTGCGGCGCGACGGCGCGCTGCCGCCCGGCCGCGCCATCGCCTGCATGAAACAGGTCGCCGCCGCGCTCGCCGCCGCACACGCCAAGGACATCGTCCACCGCGACATCAAGCCGTCCAACATCCTCGTCACGCCGCACGGCATGGTGAAGGTGGCCGACTTCGGGCTGGCCAAGCGCATGAGCAGCGAGACCGGGGTCACCCGCACGGGCCAAATCGTCGGCACCGCGCTCTACCTGCCGCCCGAGGTGGCCCTGGGCCAGGCCGCCGACGCGCGCAGCGACCTCTACTCGCTCGGCGCGGCCTTCTACCACCTCCTCTCCGGCCGCGCCCCGTTCGAGGCCACGAGCCTGGCCGAGATGGTGCTCAAGCACACCGAGGCCGAGGTGGCGCCCCTGGGCGACGTGGCCCCCGGCACACCCCCGGCCCTCTGCCACCTCATCCACCGCCTGCTCCGCAAGAACCCCGCCGAGCGCTACGAGTCCGGGGAGGAGCTGCTCGACGCCCTGACGCGCGTGGAGCGGCAGCTCGAGGCGGCCGGCCCCGCGCCCGCGCCCGCCGTGCCCGACATCGCGCCGCCGCCTGCCGTGGGGTCTGAGGGCGGCGTGCCCAGCATCGCTCCGCCGCCGCCGGCAGAGCCTGCCCCCGCGCCCGCCGAGGGCGTGCCCGACATCGCGCCGCCGCCTGCCGTGGGGCCTGAGGGCGGCGTGCCCAGCATCGCGCCGCCCCCCGAACCCGAGCCGGTTCGCCCGCCCCGTCGCCTGGGCCGCTTCGCGGCCACAACACATCCCCCAGGACAACACGTTCACCACTCCCCCGAGGAGTGGCGGGCCGCCCACAGGAAGCAGCAGAGGCGGACGGCTCTGTTCGTCGCCCTGGGCGCCGTGGGGGGCGTGGCGGCCATCGTCGGGCTCATCCTCCTGGCCTCTCTCGCGCGGCGTGGCACTCGCCAGGGCCTGCGCGGGGAGGAGATCGCGCCGCCGACGGTGAAGGACGCAAAGGCCCCCGTGTTCGACCGCGTGGAGTTCGACGCCGAGCGGCTGTTCATCGAAACCCAGCGCGTCGCCGAGCGCGGGAGCTGGCTTCTCGTCGAGAGCATGGTGCGGCGCCTGAGGAAAGATTTCGGCAAGACGAAGTTCGTCGCGGCGAAGCAGGCCGCCATTGACGCGTTGTGGGCGCAGGCCCAGGCCGCCCTCAAGTCCAAGACCCCGGCGCCCACCACGTCGGCCCCGCCCGACACGCCTCCCCTGCTGCCGCCGCCCGACGCGCCCGCGCCCCCGGCACCGAAGGAGACCCCTGCACCCCCGGCCCCGCCCGGCCCATGATGAGGACCCGTGATGAAGGAATGGGTAGACCCACAGACGCGTCGCACAGTGCGGCAACTGACCACCCTGCCCCTCGGGGCAACGCTCGGCTACTTCCGCCTGCCCCGCCGCGTGCCGGGCGGCCTCGTGCTCGCCTGGGGGCGCCACGACGGCGGAAACGTCCTCCTCCTGCACCCCGACACCGGCGAGGTGGTGCCCAGGAACATCCTCGTCGCCGAGTTCCTCCGGCTCGACGAGGCCACCGGCCGCATGTGGTTCCTGCCCGAGCCGGGGCGCGAGGTCTGGGCCGTGGACCTGCCCGACGGCTCGCCCGAGCTGGTCGGCGAAGTGCCCCAGGACGCCCCCGGCCACCTCTGCGACATCTCGTGCGACGGCCGCACCGTCATCCTCTCCCAGAGGATCCAGGAGCAGCCCAACCACCGCATCCCCACGACGCGCGACGCCGCCGCCGTCTGGCGCTACCTCTCGCGCCCCCGCCACGGCCGCGTCTGGGTCTACGACCTCGCCACCCGCCGCGTCGCCGAGCTCGCCGAGTCCATCGAGTTCTGCTTCTTCCACCTCGACGCCTCGCCCGCCGACCCCGAGCTGCTGAAGTTCGCCAAGGACATGCTCGAGGGCCTCGGGCAGCGCATGTGGACCGTGCGGGTGGACGGCTCGGACCTCCGGCGCATCCGCCACCAGGAGGTCTTCGAGGTCGTCACCCACGAGTTCTGGTGGCCCGACGCCGAGCACATCGGCTACATCTACCAGGACCGCCGCAGCGACCCGACCCTGCACCAGAGCCCCTGGTGCGAGTACGCCCCCGTGCCCACGCGCCTCGGCGTGGCCGACCTCGCGGGCAACGAGGTCTACCTCTCCGACCCGCTGAGCCACTACCACACCCACCTCTTCGCATCGCCCGACGGCCGCTGGGTGTGCGGCGAGGGCACGGACGGGCACAGCTTCGTCCACGCCGCCCCCTTCTCCTGGGAGAGCACACGCCTGGACCTCCAGCCCCTGGCCACCATCCACACCCCCTACGTCCCCTTCCGCGGGCAACACGTCGAGGCCGGCTTCTCCGCCGACGCCCGCTGGCTCCTCTACAACGACACCGTGGACGACCACTTCCAGGTCTGCGCCGTGAAGGTGGAGTAGGCCAGGCGGGACGGGCTCACTCGCGGGTGGAGCTGGGCTGTGCGCCGAAGCCCTTGATCGTGAGGGCGCCAGCGGGGGTGACGGTGACGAGGGCGTAGGCGTTGTGCTCGAGGCCAGGGCCTTCGACCATTCCGCACACGGTGACGTAGTGGATGCCGCGCACCTTGCGGTAGCCGCCCTTGTGGTTGTGGCCGCTGAAGACGGCGACCACCTTGCCCGAGTCCTCGAGGATGCGGCGGACCTCGCCCGCGTTCCGCACGCAGTGCACGTCGTCGCGATCGAGGGGCTGGTGGACGAACACCAGCGCCTTCCCCTCCGCCTTCTTCAGCTCCGCCTCGAGCCAGCGGAGCTGGGCGGCGGGAATCCAGCTATCGGTCCAGACGAAGTTCCCCCTGGCGTACGGCTCGAAGTCCTTGCGGTAACAGCCGTCGAGCACGATACAGCGGAAGGGCGGCGCGTCGAAGGCGTAGTGGGCCGCGGGCATGCCCGTGGCCTTGAGGAGTTCCTCTTTCGTCAAGGCGTCGAGGTCGTGGTTGCCGAGCACGTGATGCCGCGGCCCCTCGAAGCGGCGGAAGATCTCCTCGATCTTCCCCAGGTGCCCCAATTCGACCTCGGGGTCCTTGCTCGTGCCGTCCACGAAGTCGCCGAGCCCGATCACGAAGGCCGGCCTGGCCTTGGCCATCGCCTCGATGCAGGCCGCGAGCTTCGCGGGCGAGTCGCGGTAGACGCGGCCGATCGTCTCCTTGCGTTCGCCGTATTGCGGGTCGGCGAAGACGCCGAAGGTGAGCCCCTGCGGCGGTGGCGGCTCGGCCCCGAGCGCGGGGCGTGCGAGGGCGGCCGCTGCGAGGCCGGCGCACCCGCCGCGGAGAAAGCCACGCCGTGACACCCGTCTGTGTGCTGCCATGGGGGCAAGCATACCGGCCAGCCGCCCCGGCGTCAACCGCAATCGCCCCAACGACGGGGACTGAAGCGGTCCTCTGGCGCCCGCTGTGGCCCCATTGTTGGGGCCGAGCCGGCCCGATGGCCCCCGACAATGGAGGAACGGGGGCTGGCAGGCGAGGCCGCGGATCGCCATAAAGACTGAAGACCACAAGACATGCAGTGGCACAAGGCCTTCCGGGCGTTGGCCCCAGCGGCTCGAAAGACTGGGCGCGCGCACACCCTCAACAATGGGTGGAATGCCGCATAGGGCCGCCATTGCCCAATTCATCGTTGTTGAGGCCCGTCTTCGGGGCCGCAACAATGCGCAACAATGGCGAGCGCCCAGCGCGCCGGCGCGATCGAGGCCAGCTTCTGGCGGCCCCCCTTGTCATTCCGAGCGGAGCGAGGAATCTCTCCTCGCGGCAGGCCAGGGCCGACCGGACAGGGTCACGCAATCGAGGCCAGCTTCTCGCGGTAGTGGAGGAAGTTGGCCCACGAGATGTCGGGGGGCAGGGCGTGGTCGCAGCCGGGGATGTAGCCGCCTTCCAGGATCAGGTCGCGCTTGGAGTCGATCATGGCGTCAATGGCCGCACGGTCGCCCCAGGCGAGCACCCGCTTGTCTATCCCGCCGCCGATGATGAGGTCGCGGCCGAACTTCTTCCGCAACGCCACGACGTCCATCCCCGCGGCGACCTCCATCGGGTAGATGTAGTTGATGCCCGCCTCGAGCCAGATGGGGATCAGCTCCTCGACGTTGCCATCGCTGTCCAGCATCACGACGTCCACGCCGGCCTTGTGGAGCACGTCGGTGATCCTGCGGTAGTTGGGCAGCATCATCTGGCGGACGTGGCGCGGCGAGATGAGCGAGGCGGTCTTGAAGGCCATGTCCTCCCACATCACGGCGAAGTCGAACTGCACGTCGCCGACGACGCGTTCGAGGACGGCGACGGTGAGGTCGGCGAGGTGGTTCATCATCTCCTGCACGAAGGTCGGGTCGTCGTAGAGCGCGACGGCGACGTTCTCGACGCCCATCCAGTCGCGGATCCAGCCGAAGATGCTGCCCGCGCTCACGCCGAGGGGGAAGTCGCGGACGGCGTATTGCTTCTTGAGGGACTCCCAGTGCATCGAGATGCGGTTCGGGCTGTCGGGGTCGAGGCGGGGGAGGAACACCTTGCGCCACGTCTCGCGGTCCTTCAGCGGGAACTCGATGTACTGGGGCATGTTGGGCTCGACGAAGCGGCGGAACTTCTTCTTGATGCCGCCCTCGCGGCTGTCGCGATAGACCTCGTAGTCGTCGGTCAGCTCGAGGGTCTCGTAGTCCCAGCGGTAGGCGAGGCCGACGTTGACGGGCGCGGTCTCGAAGCGGTCGTAGCCCACGATGCGGGCGTAATCGTCGTCGAGGGGCAGGCCCTCGCGCTGCCAGCGTTTCACCGTTTCGGGGAAGGCCCGCATCTCGTGGCGGAACAGGCGGTCGGACGGCTGATAGTGCGTCACGGCCCGATAGCGTTCGCGGCTGGTCATGGTCGTCTCCTGGTTTCGCTCTCCGGGGCGGGGCTGGGCTGGGCATTCACTTGGCGAAGACGATGCGTTTGCCGTCGAGGGCGACGGTCTGGCCGCCCACGACTTACTTGGGAGCGGCCCGCAGGTCGTAGCAGCGAATGCCGCCCATGACGCGACAGAACATGAGGCCATCGGCGAATGCCTCGAAGACGGGCACCTCGTAGCCGCCGGTGGCCATGTGGATGCGGTTCTGGGGGTTGTTGACGTGCCATCCGCTGCCCAGGGCGCGGAAGTCGGCGGGGTCCGTCGTGTAGAGCTGCCAGATTTCGGCGTTGGCGGCGCGGGGGCGGTGCTGGAGGTCGCTCACGGTGACCAGGCGGTCGCCCCAGAGGTAGAAGTGGCTGGCCGCCACGTCGTGGGCCTTGAGGATGGCGCCGTCCTTCTCGCGGATGATGAGGAGGCGGCGGTGGCGTTCGTCGCCCTTCTTGCCCCAGCAGAGGTAGTAGACCAGGCCGTCGCGGGGGATGACGCGGCGGCCCGGTCCGCCGTCGAGGTGCAGCTCGTGGATGTGCTCGCCGGGGAGCGCCCAGTCGCGCGTCGCGCCGCTCTCGTCGAAGCGGTAGGCGGCGAGGACGCCGTAGCGGGTGACGTCGCTCTCGCGCGAGCCGGGCTCGCCGCTGTAGGTCGGGTTGGGCTCGAAGACGAGCAGATGCTCGGCGGTGGCCACGGGCTGGGTGAGGTGCTCGCACTTGAGGGACACGGTCCACAGGATGCGGCCGGTCTTGGGCTCGATGAGGCGCAGGTCGCCCTTCATGCTCGCGCAGGCGACATAGCTCTTGTCCCCGACCCGCACGGGGCAGGGGGCGTTGTAGCCCGAGAGGATCATCTCGCGCGAGCCCTTGTCGAGGCGCCAGAGGGTCTTGCCCGTGGCGGCCTCGACGCCCAGGAGGCCCCAGTTCCAGTCGGGCACGAGCAGCACGCCGTCCACGACCACGAGCATGCCGTAGGGCCTGGACACATTCACCAGATGCTGCTCGGCGAGGGCCTTGGCCTTGGCGGCCTCGAGCTGCGTGTGCCGCTCGCCGATGTTCGACTCCCACAGGGGCTTGCCGCTGGCGAGGTCGAGGGCGTAGATGCGGCCGGTCGTGCCGAGGGAGAAGACCTTCCCGTCGGCGGCGCAGGGCGTGACGGCCCAGCCGCCGCGCTTGCCGGCCCCTGTGTTGATCCCCTTGTCCTCGAAGACCTGTTTCCACTTCGTCCTGCCCGTCGCCGCGTCCATCGCGATCACCACGTCGTCGGCCGCGACGAGCCAGACGTGCTTCTCGAACGCCGCGCCCATGCGCTTCTCGATCGTGGCGTCCCAGGCCTCGCCGCGTGGGGCGAAGTACGACTGAATGACGAGTCCGCCGGCCACGATGGGGCTGGCCTCGCCGCCCGGGGGCAGGCCGAGGAAGTCCTTGCCCACCCCGCTCTTGCCGGCCCCCGTGTGGGCCTTGCCGAAGCCGATCTTCGTCTCCTCGCTCACCCAGGCCAGGCGGGCCCGGGTCATGTCGTCGAGGAGCTTCGCGCCCGACGACTCGCTGAAGTTGCCGTTCGGCCCGAGGTACGAGGGCCACTCGGCCGCCGGCGGGCCGGCGGCCCCGGCCGCCAGGGCGGCGAGGGCCCACACGGCCAGCGCAATGCGGGCGAGCGGGGACATGGGGCAGCTCCTTCCTGGAGATGCGGTCGTGACTCCCCGTCTACTTTAGCCGTTCCGCGGGACCTGTCAACCGCAGGAGCGCGGGACTTGCGGGCAGCGGGCGGGACGAGTAGGATACGTGCCCGACACGGAGACCCCTGCCCATTGGAGGACGCCGCGCCCGTGACCGCCAGCTCAGCCGCCCTCTTTGCCCTCTCGGCGCTGGGGGTGATCAACCCCCGCTTCACGCCGGCCGACCTGGTGCGCACCTCGGGCCAGGTGCTGCTGCTCACCCTCTCGGCCCCGAAGGACAAGGCGCTCGCGGCCGAAGTCGTCGAGACCCTCAAAGGCAAGCCCCTGCCGCAGAAGAGCCTGACGCTCGAGCTGGCCGACGACGCCGAGGTCGCCGAGGACGACCTGGCCTCGCCCTTCGGCGAGGGCAAGACCGCCGCCGGCATCCTCCTGCTCCCGCCGGCCGGCGACGCCGCCGAGGGCGCCATCCAGATCGACACCCAGTGGTTCGCCGTCGTCCGCCAGAAGGACAAGTGGTGCCTCGACAGGGACAAGCGCGACCTCTTCTCCGTCTGGGCCGGCAGCGCCCCCCTGCTCGCCGAGGCCGCCCGCTACGTGCTCGCGGACCCCGCGGCGAGCTTCCCCGTCCGCTCCGACATCACCTGGGGGAGCGACCTGGCCCTCGGCAAGCTCCCGGGCCGCGTCAACGGCTGCCTCGTGGCCGACTTCGGCAAGCCCGTCGGACTCTGCGTGCTCGTGCTCGCCGACACGGGGGACCGCCTCTACCGGGCCGGCGCCAAGGGCGCGCCGCCGGCCGACGTGACGCAGACGCATCGGCTCCAGACCGCCTCGCGGGCGGCGGCCCTGGGCGACTTCGATGGCGACGGCCGCCTCGACCTGGCGAGCTGGAACGGCGGAGGGCTCCACCTGGCCACGCAGGCCGCCGACGGCTCCTTCGCCCTCCGCGGCCCCGCGGTCGAGGTGCCCGAGTGCCTCTCGCTGCACGCCGTGGACGGCGGGCTGGCCGCAGGCACGGCGAAGGGGCCTGTGCTCCTCGCCTTCACGGGCAAGATGCCTGCGCCACCGCCGCAGGAGGCGGCCCCCGACCTCGGGCCGGGCGGATTCTGCGTGCCCGCCGACTTCGACCTCGACGGGCGCTGCGACCTCCTCCAGCTCTTCTCGAAGGGCACCGTGCTCTACGCCGGCGAGGGGGCCGGCAAGTTCAAGCCGCCGCTCAAGACCCCTGTCGCTCTCCCAAGGAAGCCCTGCGCCGCCGTGTGCGGCGACTACGACGCCGACGGGCGGCTCGACCTCGTCGTGGCCGGGGAGGACGGCCTGGCGCTCCTCCGCCAGGGCAGCGGCGGGCGCTGGGACAACGCCACCCGCGTGACGGGCGAGCTGGCCTACCACGGCAACGCGAACCAGCCGGCCATCGTCGCCGCCGCGCCGTGCGACATCAACAGCGACGGCCGCCAGGGTGTCGCCCTCTTCTACCCCAAGCGGGTCCCCATGGTCTTCTTCAACCGCGGCTTCGCCTGCTTCGGCCTCGCGCGCGAGCTCGAGCTCTCGGGCATCGGAAGCGCGTCCGACGCTCTGCCCGACCCCTTCGCCCCCCCGCCGCCGCCACGGCTGAAGGCGGCCGAGGCCCTCCAGACCGGCCAGGCCGCCGGCACGATCCTCGACCTCAATTGCGACGGTGCCGAGGACATGCTCGCCGTCACGCCGCAGGGCGACGTGTGGGTGCTCTTTGGCAAGGCGGAAGATCGCCCCTCCCTCGGCCTCACCCTCGCCCTGCCGCCCGCCGCGAGGGGGCCGGTCACGGTCGCGGTGTCCAACGAGCGGCGCCGCATCGCGATGCACGTCGTGAGGCCGGGCGGGCCGGCCCACGTCGGCCTTCAGGAGCCCGGCCCGCTCGTCGTGGAGTGGCCCGACGCGAATGGCCAGAAGCACAGGCGCCAGGTCGTCGTCGAATCTCCCACCCGCCTGGAGCTTGCTCCCTGATCGCTGACGCGACCCCCTGCTCGACCTCTCTTGAGCCACAACGGGGCGAAATGGTACAGCCCAGGGCAACGCCCTGGGTCAAGGAGCCGCAAACACCCAGAGCCCTGAAAGGGCGAGATAGGGCCCGTAGCCGGAGCCTATTCCGCCCTTTCAGGGCTTTGCCCATGGGTGCCCCGGGACCCAGGGCGTTGCCCTGGGCTATCCCATTTCGCTCCTTCGGAGCTCAGGAGCGGTCAAGAAAGACTCCGGTCAAGAAAGTCTCCTGGAGTGTTTTCTTGCCCTCGTCCGGGAGCCTCCGCTGGAGGCGGCAGGATGATAGGGGTAGGGAAGGCCAGTTGCCTGGCCTCCCCTCCCTCCGAACCGTGCGTGCGGATCTCCCGCACACGGCTCTCCAGTCGGTGGTTTACCTCAGAGAGGACTGTGAGACCAATGCGTAGGCTGCGAGTCGGAGAGCAACCCACGACCAGAGCCGACGGCCATTGGCCGCCGCGCTCGCCCAGGCTGGGCGCCCACAGCAGGCGTGCGGCGCCCGAGAGCGGTTCCACTCGTGTCCCA
>DATKZY010000003.1:0-62548 GCA_035527715.1 Planctomycetota bacterium
GCCGCTTGAAATACAACTGCTCTGCGCTACACTGTGTCATTGCCAGGTCGTCCTTTCTCTTGTCTATAAGCCGTTGTGACCACACGGATTATAGCAGAAAGACGACCTGGCACCCAGGGGTGTGGTGAGAAATGCGGGCTAGCAGTCTCGATCCCCACCGTCAAGTTGACAACTGGATTTCCACGACCCGACCACAAGGCACCCGCCTTCCCGACGCTTCGCGGGTGACAGGCTCAGTCTCGGCCGGCCTCGGCGGCACGCTCCCACTCGCCGTAGAGGGCGGCCAACTCCTGGCGGACCGTGCCAAGCTGGGTGGTGAGGGTGCGAACCGTCTCTGGGCTGCGGAAGATTTGCGGGTCGCTCATGGCATGCTGGAGGTTTTCGACGGCCTCCTCGCGCTCGATGATGAGCTTCTCGAGGAGAGCGACCGAGCGCGGCTTCCGGCCCGCAGCCCCCCCCTTGTGCCGCGACGCCACAGCCGCGGGCGGCTGTGCCACACGCTTCCCCACTGCGGCGGCCTGTTCCGCGTCCGACGCGGCGCGGCGCATCAGCTCCTGGTAGCGGGAGAAGGGGCCGGGATACAGCTTCGCCGTGCCGTCGCGGATGTCCAGGATCTTGTCGGCCACGCGCTCGAGGACGTAGCGGTCGTGGGAGACGAGGAGCGTGGTGCCCTCGTAGGCGAGGAGGGCGTTTTCGAGGCACTCGCGCGACGGGATGTCGAGGTGGTTCGTCGGCTCGTCGAGCAGCAGCAGGTTGGGGGCGGACAGGATAAGCCGGGCCAGGGCGAGGCGGGCCTGCTCGCCGCCGCTGAGGTCGGCGACGCGCTTGAACACGTCGTTCTCGGTGAACAGGAACATGCCGAGGAGGCTGCGGATTTCGCCGGCGCGGGACTGGGGGGCCGACATCCACACCTGGTCGAGCACCGTGAGGTCGGGGGTGAGGTCGTTGCGGTCCTGGCGGTAGTAGGCCATGCGGATGCCGTGGCCGAGGCGGGCGACGCCTCGGGACGGCTTCTCCTCGCCCACGAGGAGGCGGAGCAGGGTGGTCTTGCCGGCGCCGTTCGGCCCCACGATGCCGATGCGGTCGCCGCGGAGCACCTGAAGCGTCAGGTCGTCGAAGAGCCAGCGGCCGGCGAACTCCTTGCCCACGCCTTCGAGGTTGAGCACCTCGTTGCCGCCGCGCACCACGGGCTCGATGCGCACGTGCATGGTCTTCAGGCGCTCGGGGCGCCGCTCGATGGGCTCGACGCGCTCGAGGAGCTTCCGCCGGCCCTTCGCCTGCTTGCTCCGCTGCCCGGCGATGTAGCGCTGGACGAAGTCCTGCTCCTTCGCCACGTGGGCCCGCTGCTGCTCGTAGAGCTTGTTCTGCCGGGCCACGCGCTCGGCCTTCTGGCGGGCGTAGGCCGTGTAGTTGCCCTTGTAGGCCTCCACGCGCGCGCCGTCAATGTCCAGGATGCGCTGGGCGAAGTTGTCGAGGAACCGGCGGTCGTGCGACACGACGACGGCGGCGCCGGGAAAGCCGAGGAGGAACTGCTCGAGCCATTCGAGGGCCTCGACGTCCAGGTGATTCGTCGGCTCGTCCAGGAGCAGCACGTCGGGGTCCTGGAGCAGCAGGTGGGCGATGGCGAGGCGGCTGCGCTCGCCGCCGCTCAGCCGCTTCGTCGAGGCCAGCACGGCCTCGCCGTGGAAGCCCACGCCGCCCAGCACGGCCTCGGCCCGCTGGCGGCACGTGTAGCCGCCGAGGCGCTCGAACTCGTGCTCCAGCTCGCCGAGGCGGTGGAGGAGGTCCCTGGTGTCCCTGGGATGGTGGGCGAGCTGGTCGCGAAGGGCGGTGATCTTCGCCTCCAGCTCGTGCACGCGGGTGAAGGCGGAGAGCGCGGCATCGAGCACCGTGCCGTGGGCGGCGAACTGCGGTTCCTGCTGCAGGTAGCCCGGGGCGACGCCGCGGGCGGTGTGCACGTCGCCCTTCGTCGGCTCGTCCAGGCCCGCGATGAGGCGCAGGAGCGTGGTCTTCCCCGTCCCATTCGCCCCGACCACGCCCACGCGGTCGCCGGGGTGGAGCGTGACGTTGACGCCCTCGATCAGGATGCGGGTGCCATAGGCTTTCGACACGTTATGGACGGAGACGAGTGGCATGGTGGGTCAGAGTTGAGGGTTGGCGGCTTGTTCGTAGTGGAAGAGAATGGCGGCCAGGGCAGCGGCCGCGGCGGTCTCGGTGCGAAGCGTGCTCCTGCCCAGGCGGACCGCCTCGAAGCCCGCGCCGGCCGCGGCCCGAAGCTCGCCCTCCTCGAAGCCGCCCTCAGGGCCGATGAGATAGATGACCGACCGGGGCCTCTCGCAGGCCCGGAGCACGCGCACGAGCGGCAGCGCGTCGTCCTCGGGCGAGAAGACGAGCCGCAGGTCCCACTGCGGCGCCTTCTCGAGGAGGGCGGGCAACGGGCGCGGCGCCGCGATGCGGGTCAGCGTGGTGCGCCGGCACTGCTTCGATGCCTCGATGGCGGTGCGCCGCCAGCGGGCCACGTGCGCCTCCTCCTTCCGCTCGAGCTTCGGCACGCTGCGGCGGGTCTCCACGGGCACCAGCTCGCGCAGGCCGAGCTCCGCGCAGGCTTCCACCAGCTCATCCATCGCCTTGGCCTTGACGATCGCGCAGGCCAGCGTGACGGCCAGCGCGGGGTCGCGGTTCACCCGCTCGCGGTGCCGGACGACGAGCTTGGGCCGGTGACGCTCGATCCGCTCGACGACGGCCAGGCACTCGACGCCCGAGCCATCGAAGAGCGCGACCTCGTCGCCCGCGGCGAGCCGCAGCACGCGCAGGGCGTGGTGCGCCTCCTCGCCCTCGAGCCACACGTGGTTTTCCGTCCCCAGTTCGGGGAGATAGAAGCGATGCATCCGCTATGTCCTTGGGCTGTGGGGGCCGCAGGGTAGGCAGTCATTATACCAGTTTGCGGCCGGATTGTCGAGGCTCACCCGTCGCCCGCCGGCCACGGCGAGGCCGCGGCGGGCGGCGGCATGTCCACGACCAGCGTGCCCGCCAGCAGGTCGCCCAATCGCTGGTTGGCCGGCGTCAGCAGCAGGATGAGCGAGCCGACCAGGTAGGCGGTGGGAACGAGGAAGGGCCAGGGCCGGAGCGCGTTGCGCATCAGGATGCTGCCCACGGAGGGGCGGCGGCCGTCGCGGCCGACCACCACGATGCGCAGGAGGAGCTTGCCGAAGCTCTGCCCCGTGAGCCCCTCGCTGAGGACGAAGTAGCCGAAGAGCACCGAGGAGCAGAGCGCCACGGTGGCCAGGATGCCCTCGGCCCCCGGGGCGGCGGCCTCGGCATCGCTCGTCTCGAGCCAGCGCAGCACGCCCGAGCACAGGAGCAGACCCACCAGGATGTCCACGAGCTGCGCCGCCACGCGGCGTGCCCAGGTGGCCGCGCACACCTGCGTGCCGAAGGCGTGGACACGCGGCCTGGGCCTCGTTCGCACCCGAAGGGCGGCCCAGCCGACCACGGGCAACAGCACCAGGCTCGCCGCGATGTTCGCCAGCAGCCACCAGAACAGATACGTCGGCCACGGCGACAGCTCCAGCGGCACCTCGGGCTCGCGCCACGTCCCGCCCGACCAGCGGTGGGCTACCACGCGGTCCATGCACGCGCGGAACACGAGGAGCGAACCATCGAAGGAGGCGGCGTCAATGTCGAGCGTCCAGTCCAGCCACAACGAATCCACCGCGCCGGGCACGGGGGCGGGCTCGCCCCACTTGCCATCGGCGAGGGTCATCACGAGCAGGGGCCGCGACTCCTTGATGCGCTGGCCGCGCGCCTTGCACACGAGCCAGGTGGCGCCCTCGTGGCGGGCCACCGCATAGTCGCTGTTGGGATAGGGCAAGGGCACGGAGCGCGCGGGACCCCAGCCGGCGCCGTCGAACGACGCATGCCACAGTTCGTTCCCCTCGCGCCCGGCGGCGGGCTGGTGCCAGAAGACGAGGGCGGCCTTGCCGTCGGCCAGCACCGAGAGGTCCGAGGGCCGGGCAGGGGTCGTCAACGGGTTGCCGAGGAGGCGGGGCCCGCTGCCCGGCGCCTCCTTCGCCCCGGGCGCAATGGCCGCCGCTCGAATCCGCTCGCCGCCCTCCGATGCCTCCACGCCGAATACCCACAATTCCCCCCCCATCGCACAGGCGGTAGCGGGCGGCCAGCCCAGGGGCCAGGCGCGAGTCTCCCACTCGCTCTCGTGTTTCGCCGGTGGCCCCGCCGTGGCGAACACCGCCTGCGCCTTCCAGTTCGTGGTCCGGTAGACCGAGTAGCCGGCGCGGCGGAAGACGTAGAGGGTGTCGGCAAGGAACGCCGCGCACCGGTGCCCCCCGTGGAGCTGCTCCTCGGTCAGCCATCCCGCCCCGGCCACGAGCCGCCGGTAGCACGACGACGGGGGCGCCTGCGGGTCCGCCTTGCGCTCGTAGAGCAGGTGAAGCACGCCGGGGCCAACCGCCGACTTCACGCGCACGTGGCGCTCGAAGAGTTGGTCAATCAGGGTCGCCTGGCCGTGGGCGGCGGCGGCGATGGCCAGCAAGAGCAGCGCGATGGGACGCATGGGACAAATGGGGCGAACGGGAGCCAGCCGCGCGAGCGGTCCCATAGGTCCCATGGGTCCCATACGTCCCACTCCCCTCCGCCACGGCCGGCGGCCCGCGCCTGATGCTGAAGGCCCTCTCACAGGTTCAGCCCCCCATCCACACACAGGACCTGTCCCGTGACGTAGCCCGCGGCCTCGCTGGCCAGGAAGGCGGCGAGGGCCGCCACATCGGCCGCCTGCCCGAAGCGCTGGAGCGGGATGAGGCCGAGCATGGCCGTCCGCTTCGCCTCGGGGAGGCCCTTCGTCAGCTCCGTCTCGATGATGCCTGGGGCGATGGCGTTGGCGGTGACGCCGTAGGGCGCCAGCTCGCGGGCCGTGGCCCGCGTGAGGCCGAGCATCCCCGCCTTGGCCGAGCAGTAGTTGGCCCGCTGCATGTCGCCCAGCAGCGCGGCGTCCGACGAGATGTTGATGATCCGCCCCCACTTCGCGCGCGTCATCAGCCGCGAGGCCACCTTGGTGCACAGGAACGCGCCCTTGAGCGACGTGTCCACCACCTCGTCCCACTCCGCCTCGCTCATGAAGGCCAGGTAGTTGTCGCGGGTGAGCCCGGCGTTGTTGACGAGGATGTGGACGCCGCCCAGCTCCTGCTTCGCCCGGTCGAACATCGCCTTGACGGCGTCGAGGGAGCGGACGTCGGCCTGGACGCCGACGGCCTGGCGCCCGAGCTGTCGGATGGCGGCGGCGACCTCTTCGGCGGCGTCGGCCCGCTCGCGGTAGTTCACCGCCACGTTCGCCCCGTCGCGGGCGAGCGCCAGGGCAATCGCCCGGCCGATCCCACGCGAACCCCCGGTCACAAGGGCTACTTTCCCATCAAGGCTCACAGCGTCCTCCAAGGTTGCGTAATGCGTAATGCGTAATCCGTAACCAGAAAAGCCAGAGAAGGGCACGCCTGTTATTCTGGTTACGGATTACGGATTCGGCTTCTCTCCTTCCGCCACCGCGCTGGCGACCGCGTGGTGCTCGGTGTGGGAGATGGAGATGTGGATGGCCACAATGCCCATCTCGTTGGCGCGGGCCAGGGCGCCGCCGGTGAGGCGCACCGAGGGTTCGCCGCCGGGGCCCAGCTCCACCTCGATGTCCTTCCACCCGATGCCCTGCACCCAGCCGGTGCGAATGGCCTTGAGCACGGCCTCCTTGGCGGCGAAGCGGCCGGCGTAGTGGATCCCCGGACGCGGGCGCTTCCCGCAATAGTCGCGCTCCGCGGCCGTGAACACGCGGTCGAGAAGGCGCTCGCCGCGGCGGACGATCGTCTCCTCCAGGCGGTCCACCTCCACGATGTCAATGCCTGTGCCCAGAATGGCCACGCCGGCCTCCTAGAGTTCGCCGCCCTTGCCCTTGCGGGCCGCCTCCTGGAGCGCGGCCTTCAACCGCTCCTGGAGCTTCTGGAACCGCCCCTCGTCCACCCACTCCACGTGGCCGTCGGCGAATGCCACGTTGCGCCCCCCCTGCCGGAAGGCGGCTCGCTCCCACACCAGAGGCGTCTGGTTGGGGTCGGGGAGGTCGCCACGCCCCACCTTGAGATTGGGCTGGCCGTCCAGGAAGTACACGTAGCTGCACGGTCTGCCGCCGACCTGCGGCGGCGCGGGGTCGGTCGGCGCCACGAGCACGCGCTCGTTTGCGAGCAGCTTGGCGTCCGCAAGTGCCCCGAGGCTCTTCGGCGCCACGCCCTGGTCGGCCTCGTGAGCCATGATGGCCATCGTGATCTGCCGCAGGTTGTTCGCCGAGACCGCTCGGCGGGCCTGCCCTCGGGCATCTGCGATGGCGGGCAGCGCGAGGCCCGCGCCAACGCCCAGCACGGCCGTCGCCGAAACGGGGTCGAGCGCGGCAATGCCCAGCGGCGAATGAGTCTCGGACACGATCATGTCGTCGGTCGCGTAGGAGTAGGAGATCGCGCCGAACATGTGCTTGCGAATGGTCCGCACCGACGGCAGGTTCATGAGGTCGAACGCCACGGGGTTGCCCGGGATGGCCTGGACCATCGAGAGGAACGGCCCGAGGGCGCTGTAGAGAGCCACGAAGCCCTCGCCGAAGTCCGAGTAGGCCACGCCCGTGGCGTCCTTCGGCACCAGGGGCTCCAGCTCCTTGAACCCGGGGGCGTCGAGGATCGAGGGCTCGCCGGCGTCGAGGAACGCTAGGTAGTCCTTCATGTGGATAGGCGTGAGGGCGAAGGCCATACGGTCGCCGTGTCGCGCGAAGCAGGGGGCGATCGGCATGGGCACGCCCGGCATCGCCAGGTAGCGGATCGTGTGGTTGCCGAAGCGGGCAGTGCGCAGCTCGGCCCCGGCTGCCTCGCCTTCGTCCGCCTTGATGGCCGCATTGAGCTGCACCACTAGCTTGCCCAGCGCCGCCTCGAAGCGATCGGCGTCCTTCACCCCCTGCGAGACCACGAAAGCGGGCAGGAGCGACTTGGCCGACGACGTGGTGACGAGCGTGCCCCGGGCGAGCGACCCGAACAGGTCGTCCCGCAGATTCACGCCGACCTGCTTGCCGAACTCGGCGATGACCGCGCCGACGCCCGGCTCGCCCCGCCGCGTCGCCGCGTCGAGGACCGCGATGGCCGTGTCGTACAGCTCAGGGGGATCGAGATTGAGGAGCCAGGCGAACGCGGCGTCGCGCGGCGCCAGCCGCAGGAGCGACTTGTCCACTGGCGCGGCGGCCAAGGCCCGCACGAAACCCTTCCGCTCGCCCGCCGTCTGGAGGAACGTGGTGCCGACCAGTGCCCGCCCCTTCACGCCCATCCGCAGGCCGCCGGCCCGCACGCCGCTCACGCCCAAAGCATCAAACACCCCTCGGACCTCGGCGGGCATGTCGCGGGCGAAGCGCTCCATCACCACGGCGTGGTCGTAGAGGAGCAGGAACAGCGGCGAACTGTTGGACGCCATCACCTGCTGGAAGCCCTTGTGGCCCGCCAGCTTCGGCGTATTCGCGGCCAGCGCCCGCTCGATGCCGGCGCGGGCGGTCGAGAGCACGAGGAACCCGTCCTTAAACCCAAACGAGAGGCCGGGCTCGCGGCCGAACTGCATGACCTCGATGCCTTCGACCAGGAGCTTCCCCGGCGCCCCCGCCATCGCGCCGACCTGGGTGAGAATGGCGGCGACCTGCTCCCGCACCTGCTCGCCCGCCTTGCCCACCTTGGCGACCAGCACCACCTGCGGCGGCCCATTGCCCGCGGGCAGCGACAGAGCCAGCCCCACGGGGCGCGCCAGCAGCGGCTGAAGCTGCTCAAGGTTCACCTTCAGGAACCCCCCGGCCAGCCGCGCGGCCCCCGTGATCGCCTGCCGCACCGTCACCAGGGCCTCCTGAAGCTCGGGCTCCGCGAGCAGTTGGGCCGCGGCCGTCTTCGCCAGGTCGGGGTTGTCCCCGTAATAGCAGAGGGTCAGGAAGCCGTCGGCAGGCAGGTACTGCTCGATGCCCGCCTCCCCGGCCAGCCCCAGCCCGGCCAGGGCAAGGGCGAGGACGAGCCCAATTGAAATGCGTCGCGTCATGGCTTGCTCCTGGTTAGCGGGCATCAGAACTCCCCCTTGGCGGGGCCGGGCTTCGGCTCGCCCTCTTTGCCGGGCTGCCGCTCCGTCGTGCGCTTCTTGACCAGGTCATCCAGCGTCTTCAGTTCCTGGTCGAACCCCGCATCGTCCTTGACCTCGACGTGGGAGTCGAAGTACAGCAAGCTTCGCTTGCCCGGCGCAAACGCCTTCCTGCACCAGGCCATCATCACGTTGGGCGGGAAGTCATCGCGGAACACGCGGTTGGGATACTTGTCGAAACAACTCACGTAGCTGCACGGCACGCCGTTGGGCAGCTTCGGCGGGTCGGGATCGAGCGGGGAGACGAGGACATCCTTCTTGATGAGCTTCTTGTCGAGCAGCTCGACGAGGCTCTTGGGGTAGAAGCGGTTGTCGCCAAACACGTGGAGATAGTCGGCGCACGCCTTGGCGATCTGGACGAGGTTGTTACGGTCGCGGATGCGGAGTGCCTCGACACGGACCGGGTCAAGAGCGGGCGGAGGCACGATCGGCTCATCGAGCACCGCCGGCCCAACGTCCACCTCCACCGCCGCGCCCTGCGCGAAGCCGGCCCAGAAGGCCCCGCCCAGGAATACGCCTCCGAGGGTGACCAGGTGCGGGCCGAGCACGTCCAACCCGTCGCCCTGCGCCTCCAGGCGGAAGCGGCCGTTCTCGAAGACGGTGTAGCCGATTGTGCCCTTCGTGTAGCGGCGGACGAGGCGCGACGAGGGCAGGTTCGCCAGGTCGAGCTTCCCCGCGAAGTCCGGGACACCCTGGAGCACGGCGAGGATCGGCGCAATGGTATTGTAGACGGCTTGGATGGGGTCCCCCCAGTTGGCGTAGCCGAGCGAGGTCGCGCCCTTCGGCACCGCGGCGAGCAGGCCGCGGAACTCCTCGTTCGCCAGGATCGTCGGCCCCTTGTCCTCCACGCTGTCCAGGAAGCCCTTGAGCTGAAGCACGTTGGGCGCGAACACGAACGTGTCGCCCATCCGCGTGTAGCAGAGGCTCCAGAAGGGCAGGGCCACGGCGGGCGCGCCCATCATCCACAGATAGCGGCACGTGTGGCCGCGATACTGGAAGGTCTTGAGGTCAGTGCGTACCGCGCCCAGGTCCATCCCCATCAGCACGATGTCGAGGCGGGCGACCACTTGCGCCAGCGCTTTCTCGAGGGCCTCGGGGTCCCTCACGCGCTGGACGACGGCCGACCAGCCGCCGATGATGCCCTCCGTCTTGCCCACGGCGAGCGTGCCGCGGCCCAGCGGGGCCAGCAGGCCCTCCCGCACCTTCAGCCCGACCTTCTGTTCGACGGCGGCCACCTCCTGGCGCAGCGTGTTTGCCGCCGCAACGTCCACGCGGCCCACCGTCGCCAGCACTTCGTCCCACACCCAGCCGAAGTCAATCGCCGCGAGCCAGAAGTACGAGGCGTCGCGCGGCACGAGCTTGAGCAGCTCGGGGTCGTAGGGCGCGGCGTCGGCGAGGCCCTTCAGCAGCCCTCTCCGCACGGCGCCCTCGGGCATCTCCACCACAAGGCTCGTCACCAGCCGCTTCTCGCGCGGCACGAAGGCCATCTCCGCCGCCGACAGGGCATTGAGGCCGACCGCGTCCAGCACCCTCCGCACCTCGGGCTCGATCTGGTTGCCGACCGCCTTGAGCATGGCCAGGTGGTCGTAGCGGATGGAGAGCGCCGCCCGTTCGCCCGGCGCTTTCTCCGCCAGCTTCGGCGTCGCGGGGTCAAGAACCCGCTTCAGGACCTCCTCGTCCACGGTCAGCACGAAGAACGCCCCATCGAAGACGTAGGTGTGGGATTCATTTCGGGTGTTATCCACATAGCGTGTGGCCTGGAGCTGGCCGATAGGCACGCGGCGGATGCTGTCGGGCTTCGCCCACGTGGCGAGCGCGGCTTTCATCAGGGCCTCGGCCTGTTGGCGGGCGGGGGCCTCGCCCACTCCCACGTGCGCCACCAGGACGCCGACCGGCTCATCCTTGCCGGGGGGCGGGGGGAGGAACGCGAGGGCCATATCACAGCCCAACGCGGCGCGGAGCACGGGGGCCAGGTCCAGCCCCATCTCCTCCTTCCCCTCTGCCAGCACCTCGTCAACGAGGGGCTGGAGCAGCTTCAGGGCATCCTGCACCTCCGGCTCCTGGACGAACCTGTGCAGCGGCGTGTCGCGGAAGCCGGGGTGCGCGCCGTCGTACGCGATGACGAGCCACGCATCGGCCGGCACGTAGTGCGCCGCCGTCTTCTCCTCGGCAGCCCCCGTGCCCCGGCAGAACGCCAGGACGACTAACAGTGCGTGGATGCGGCGAATCATGTCGCGCCCCTCGAAAGGGTATCGGAGAATCCAGCAGCACTCCCAATGTCTCTCTCGGATTCTAGCACCCGGCCCCTGGCGCGTCAATGGCGCAAGGGATATAATCGGCAGTGGTACGGCCTGAAGGCCGCACTATGGACCCTATGCAGGAGGACGGTATGGACCAGCAGACGCTCGACCTGCTCAAGGAGCTTACCGAGGCGCCCGGCCTGCCGGGCCGCGAGGAGGAGATCCGCAAGATCGTGGCCAAGCGAGTCGAGGGACTCGCCGAGGTGAGCCACGACCGCATGGGGAACGTCATCTGCAAGAAGACGGGCGACGCCGACGGGCCCCGCGTGATGCTCCCAGGCCACATGGATGAGATTGGCTTCGTGGTCAACGCCATCACCGACGACGGCTATCTCCGCTTCACCGCGCTCGGCGGCTGGTGGGACCACGTGATCCTCGCCCAACGCGTCACCGTCCACTCCCGCAAGGGCACCTACGTCGGCATCATCGGCTCCAAGGCCCCCCACGTCCTCACCCCCGAGGAACGCCAGAAATTCGTCAAGCGCGAGGACATGTTCGTGGACGTGGGTGCGAAGGACAAGAAGGACGCGACGAAGAAGCTCGGCATCCGCGTGGGCGACCCCATCGTGCCCATCTGCCCCTTCGGCACGATGCAGAACAAGAAGCTGCTGATGGGCAAGGCGTTCGACGACCGCGTCGGCGTCGCCATGTTCCTCGACACCCTTCGCAAGCTCGCGGGCGCCAGGCACCCCAACACCGTCTACGGCGTGGGCACCGTGCAGGAAGAGGTGGGCACTCGCGGGGCGCAGACCGCGGCGCATGCGGTCGAGCCCGACGTGTGTCTCGTGATGGAGGTCGGCGTCGCCAGCGACACGCCCGGCTATCCCAAGGAGGACAAGGAGAAGGGCACCCTGGGCAAAGGCCCGCAGATCTGCTTCCTCGATGGCGGAATGATCCCCAACCTCAAGCTCCGTGACTTCCTGGTGGACCTCGCCGAAGAGAAGAAGATCCCCTACCAGATCTCCATCCTCACCGGCGGCGCGACCGATGGGCGGCCCATCCACATCCACGGCCTGGGCGTGCCCACCATCTACATTGGCATCGCCACCCGCTACATCCACAGCCACGCCGGCATCCTGCACAGCGACGACTACGACAACGCCGTCCGCCTCATCGTCGAAGCCGTCAAGCGCCTCGACGCCAAGACCGTCCGCACGTTCTACCCGTAGGCGACTTCACCGTCAGCAGCCGCCACAAGCCAGTTGAAGGCGCGGCATTGGGCTGGCAAGACAGAGTGAACGGAAGTCATGTAGGGGTGAACACGAAACGAGCATGACCGTGCAACTCGATCTCCAGGACGGCCTTCGCGCGGCCTTGGGTGCGGCGGGGTACACCGCGGAACGACTGTCCGAGGAGGCGCGGCGCCAACTCGCCGCGGCGTTGTTCGCCCGCAAGGTCCTCAGCCTGGGCAAAGCCGCGGAACTCGCAGGCATGAGCCTGTGGGACTTCATTCCATTCCTCGGCCAACATGAGATTCCCTACCTGGATTACGACGAGGACGAGTGGAAGAAGGAACTGGAAGCTGCTCGACCCCTGTTCCAGCGGCTAGAGAGCCAGCCTCCCTCCCCCCGGAGCTGGGAAGCTAGTGGATCAACCACCCGGGTGGCAAACGCTTGATCCGGTAGCGAACGGCGCTGCAAGTGCTGTGTTGCCAGGTACTTCGGAAGGTCCACTAGTGGATCAAGACCTCTGAGGGAGGGATTGATCCACTAGCACCCAACACCTAACACCGCTTCTCCTCTTCCTTCCCCTCGGCGTGGCGCTGGGCGCTGGAGGCCGGGCGGGCGCGGTCGGCGGCCCAGGAGCGAAGCTCGTCAATGCCCTCGCGCATGGTGACGGAGAGGGGCACAGACTCCTTGATGCAGCGGACGATGTCGCGCATCTCGACCTCGCGGCCGAGGTCGAAGGCGTCGTAGAGGCCCGAGACGATGGCCTGCTCGATCTCGGCCCCGCTGAAGCCCTCCGCGAGCCCCCCAAGCTCGTCCAGGTCGAAGTCCCTCGGCTTCCGCCGCCGCTTGCGCAGATGGATGGTGAAAATCTCCCGCCGCTCGCTCGCCGAAGGGAGGTCCACGAAGAAAATCTCGTCGAACCGCCCCTTGCGCAGCAGCTCGGGCGGCAACGCCTCGATGCTGTTCGCCGTCGCCATCGTGAACACCAGCGCGTTCGTCTCCTGGAGCCAGGTGATGAACGTGCCGAAGACGCGCGCGGTGGTCCCCGCGTCGCTCATGCCCGAGCTGGCGGTGCCCGAGAACGCCTTCTCCACCTCGTCCACCCACAGGATGGCGGGGGCGATGGACTCGGCGGTCTGGAGGGCGAGGCGCATGTTGCACTCGGACGAGCCGATGAAGCGGTCGAAGATGCGGCTGACGTCGAACCGCAGGAGCGGGAGCCGCCAGAGGCTGGCGACGGCTTTGGCCGTGAGGCTCTTGCCGCAGCCCTGCACGCCGAGGAGCAGCACGCCCTTGGGCCGCGGCAGGCCGTAGGCCCGCGCCTCGTCGCTGAAGGCCCGCCCCCGCTTGCGCAGCCACTCCTTCAGGATGTCCATGCCCCCCACGTCGCCCATGTCCTCCTCGGGGTCGTAGTATTCGAGGAGGCCGGACTTGCGGATGATCTGCTTTTTCTCCGACACCACGGCGTCAATATCGCTCGCGTCGAGCCTCGCGTCCCGCACGAGGGCCTGGGCGAACACCCGCTCGGCCTCGTCCAGCGTCAGGCCCAGCACGGCATCCACCAGGCGGTCCTTGTCGGAGCGGGAGAGCTCGACCTCGGCCTTGCCGCCCGAGGTCACCTCGCCGATCAGCTCGTCGAGCAATCCCTCCATCACCTGGCGGCCGGGCACGGGCAGGTCCACCACGGTCACCGACTTCTGAAGCTCGAAGGGCAGCTCGAGCAGCGGGGCGAGGAGCACGACGGTCTTGTAGGAGCGGCGGAGCGCGTGGCACAGGTCGCGGAGCTGGCGGATGACCACGGGGTCCTTGAGATAGGGATGAAAGTCCTTGAGCACGTAGATGCAGGGCTGGGCGTCCTGGAGGATGGCGTTGAGGGCCTCGAGGGGCTTGCGCCCCTTGTCGGTCGTCTCGCGCAGGCCGCTGGCCACCTCGACCGTGAGCATCCCATCGGTCGCCGTCCACACCGCCAGGTTCTTCTTCTGCGCCCGCGCGATTTTCAGGAGCAGGTACATCGCCCGGTCCTCTTCCCACGTGATGACGTAGAGGATCGGGTATCGTGCGCGGATGAGCACGTCGAGCTGTTTCGCCACGTCGCTCAAGCTGGCTTCCCCTTTGCATCTCGTGGGTCGCCGCCCATTGTGCCCCCGCGGCCCCCGCCTGTCAAGGCCCGGCTCAAGGCGGGGTGCGTGAAATCTCCTACGGTCAAGGGATGGAACACGAACGCCCGCAGGGCGTGGCGCAGTAAAGCCCACGGTGGAGCGAAGCGGAACCGTGGGTTTGTGTGGCGGAGAAACGCCCAACCCCAGAAGGGGGTGGCGGAACTTCGGGGTGCCTTGGATGCTCCGCCGCCCCGCTTCGGGGGCTGAATCCCGGGTGCGCCTGTACCCACGGCTCCCAAAGCGTCGCCGTGGGCCTTATTCCGTCGCCTCCTTCGGAGGCTGAAGACGCAGACCTCTTGACCGTAGGAGATTACACGCACCCCTCAAGGCGAGTCGCGCTGGACGTGGACGAGGTGCTCCGCCGGCACGAGCTGCCGCAGGAAGTGCCCGCTGCTCCAGTCGAGGCGTGCCGAAGGCCCTTTCCACATGCCGGCGCGGGCGCATTTCAGGTCGAGCTCCAGCAGCAGCGTGTGCAGCCCCGGCTCGAGCCTGATCGGCCTGCTGTAGTCAATGCGCATGTTGACCTTTGCGTCCTCGACCGCATCGGCGGGATTCGGCAGCACGGGGTTCCCGTCGACGAGCAGCCTCGCGCTCGGGGTGGTGAAGTGGATGACCCCGACGTCGCCGCCCAACTTCCAGTTGTATGCCTGGGGCGACTGCTCGCCGTGGTTGCGCACGTAGAATCGGTAGTCCCCGGAGCGCGTGACGACCAGGCTCCCGTGCCACTGAACCTTGCCCGCCTCGGGATAGGCCATCAAGGGGTTCAGGCGGCCCTGGAGCGAGCGCTCGCCGCTCTGCCACCAGGCGCCGAAGTCGACCGTATCATCCGCCACAGGGGCCCCGGCCGGCCCCGTTCGGGTGAGGCCCGGCGCGGCGTTTCCCAGCCCCTTCCACCATTCGCGCCACGCGCCGACGGAGGCCCTCTTCTCGCCCGTGACGCGCTCCAGCGCGGTCTGGCAGAAGGCGCGGGTCTCGGCGGATGCGCCCTCCAGGCCTCGGAGCAGCTCGACAATCGCCGCCGTGCGCGCGAGCGCGTGCGTTCCGGCCGGCTCCAGGAGGGACTGGACTGCCTCGCGGACACTTGCGTCGGCATGGCGGCGGCAGGCGCCCCAGCCATCCGCCCAGCGGATTCGCGCCAAGGCTCTTGCCGCCGCCCGCCGGACCGATGGCGAGGGGTCTGCCAGGGCCGCGAGCAGGGCCTCCTTCGCGCCGAGGTTGGCCAGGACGACTACCGAGGCCAGCCGGGCGCTCTCGTCGGCATGCTTCAAGCCGCTCTGCGTGAGGGTCGCGGCCACGTGTTGAGGCGTCCTGCCGGTGAGCCAGGCATCGCCCTTGACCGAGAGCACCCGCTGATGGTAGGCGACGTAGGACTTGAAGTAGTGGTCGGCGAGCTGGCGGGGGTCGGGCGGCGCCGTCGGCCCCTGGAGGCCGGGGATGCGGGCGAGCAGCTTGTCGCCGCGCGACAGTGCTTCGTGCGCCGCGGCCTGGCGCTGGTAGTCCTCCGCGGCCTTGCGGTGGAGGGCCGCCTCCTCCCGCTGCTGCCGCCCCTCGAGCCTGGCCGCCAGCCGCTCGTGATAGGGGGCGGCCACGAGCCGGCAGTAGTCGGCCGCGGCCAGGCGGAGCTTCTCGGCAAACAGGAAGTCGCCGTGCGTCTCCGCCTCCTCCGCGCGAGGGGCGAACGCCAGCTTGTACCCGCCAAGCTCCTGGTCCACGTATTCCCCCATCCACAGCTCGTTCAGCCATTCCATGCGCGCGCGTTGCGCCGCGTCCGCTTTCGCCTTCTCCAGGCACGCCGCGAGCCGAGCCTGGTATTCGTCGAGGAGCTGCTGCGCCATCGGATGCGCCTTGGCCATGTCGCCGTAGTACCAGAACTTGAACCACACCTCCTGGAAGCCGCGCAGCGAGCGGTGGTAGTACAACGCGGCCTCGGCATGCTTGCCCGCCTTCTCCAGCACATAGCCTGGCGCCCCTTGGGCGGCGCTGCGGTCGGCTCGCACGATGCCTGCCAGGAGGGCGCAAACACAGAAGGCTGCCGCAGCCGTCCCAGCCACGTGGCGAAGGCGCCTGGGACATGGGGACCTCAGGGTCACTGCCCGTCTCCCTTCTGCTCGCCGGCTCCGAAGGTCCGGACGAGCCGGCCGGTCTCTGCGTCCCAGCGCTGGGTCCTTCGGTTCGCCCCGCACGCATGGGCAGGATAGAGACTCCAGGATCGCTGCCCTACCTGCTAATGTTCGATGCCTGCCAGATGTGACATGGACCGCCCGCGGCAGCACGGGCGCCCCCAGGGCCCTGCGAGCGAGTTCGCGGCACGGAGGGTCAAGTTGACGTTGCAAACGAGGGGGGGTTATGGTAACCTGGGAAAAGGCCAAGTCCACGCGGCGCCGTGAGACCTGCGTGTGGTCCTGCTTGCCTGCGGCCCCGCTCCCCGTTCAGGCGCTCTGACCAGGACGATCCCCGGCCCGTGTGGGGAGTCGCTGGCAAGTTCGGAGCAATGTGAGATGGCAAAGCGGAGAGCCGTGGTCACGGGGCTCGGGGTGGTGGCCCCCAACGGCACCGGCGTCGCCGAGTTCTGGAAGGCGACGCTCGAGGGGAGGTCCGGCGTCCGCCTGGTCACAACGTTCGACGTCTCGCTGTTCGACTCCAAGATCGCCGGCACGGTGGAGGGGCTGGACCCGTTGGCGTTCCTGCCGCCGAACGTGGCGAGGAAGTCGGACCGCTTCGTGCACCTGGGCGTGGCCGCGGCCAGCGAGGCGCTGAAGGACAGCGGCCTCGATCTGGAGCGCGAGGACCGCACGCGCGCGGGGTGCATCATCGGCTCGGGCCTGGGCGGCATGCTCTTCCACGAGGAGCAGATCCTCGCGGGCTACGAGAAGGGCGCGCACCGGCTCAACCCGCTGTGCGTGCCGCGGGTCACGCCGAACGCCGTGGCCTCGCACATCGCCATCCAGCACGGGCTGCTGGGGCCGAACATGGTCGTCTCGACCGCCTGCGCCTCGGCCACACACGCCATCGGGGAGGCGATGAGGAAAATCCTGTACGGCGACGCCGACCTCATGGTGACCGGCGGGGTGGAGGCGCCACTCACGCAATTCACGTTCGGGGCCTACGCGGCGATGAAGGTGCTCTCGAAGCGGAACGACGCGCCGCAGAAGGCCAGCCGCCCCTTCGACCGCGACCGCGACGGCTTCGTGCTGGCCGAGGGCGGCGCGGCGCTGGTCCTCGAGGACCTCGAGCACGCGCGCCGCCGCGGCGCACGCGTCTACGCGGAACTCGTGGGCTACAGCGCCGCCTCGGGCGCCCACCACATGGTCATCCCCGACCCCACGGGCAGCGACGCCGCCCAGGCCATGAGCCTCGCCCTCCGCGATGCCGGCATCGGGCCGGCCGACGTGGATTACATCAACGCGCACGGCACCTCGACCCACGCCAACGACGTGGCCGAGACCAAGGCGATCAAGGACGTCTTCGGCGACTACGCCCGCCGAATCCCCATCTCCGCCACCAAGTCCGTCACCGGCCATGCCATCGGCGCCGCGGGCGGCATCGAGGCCGTCGCCTGCTGCCTCACCCTGGACCAACAGGTCATCCACCCGACCACCAACCTGGAAAACCCCGACCCCGAGTGCGACCTCGACTACGTGCCAGGGGCCGCCCGGGAGGCGAGGGTGAACGTCGTCCTTTCCAACTCGTTCGGCTTCGGCAACGCCAATGCGTGCCTGGTATTCACGCGACTCGCGCTCTGAGGAGCCCTGAATGGCCGACCCTGTCTCCGGGAGGATAGAAGCCCTCCTGACTGGTAGCCTCAACATCCCGCAGGAGAAGATCCGCCCCGAGGCCGATCTCCGCCACGACCTGGGCCTCGACTCGTTCGCCGCGGTGGAGTTGGGCTACGCAATCGAAGAGGAGTTCGCGATCAAGGTCACCGACGAGGAACTGGCCAGCGTGAAGACCCTCGGCGACCTCGTCGCCGCGGTTCGCAGGAAGGTGCAGGGCACGACCCCCGAGGCCGCACCCGCTGCCCCATGAAACGTCGCCGCGCCCACAGGAAACCCAGCGGCCCGCGACCGAAGGCCGCGGCCAAGGCGTCCGAAGCCCACGTCACCCGACACGTCCGCCTCACCCTCACCGCGCAGCCCGCCGTCCAACGCACCGACAACTTCCTCAGCCAACGCTACGGCGCGTTCTCCCGAGCCTTCTACCAGAAGCTGCTCAAGGCGGGCGGAGTGACCGTGAACGGCCACCCCGTCGCCGCCAGCCACCGCCTGCACAACGGCGATGTCGTCGAGTTCGACCTCCCCGTCCAGGCCCCCCGCATCATCCCCGCCCGGCCGATGGACCTCGACATCCTCTACGAGGACGCCGACCTCCTCGTCCTCAACAAGCCCGCCGGCGTCATCTGCCACCCCGGGAAAAAGCTCACCGACGACACGCTCGCGAGTGGAATCATCCACCACGTCCACGGCGACCACCCCGCCCCGCACAACCCCGGCATCGTCCACCGCCTCGACTACGACACCACCGGCGTCATGGCCACCGCCAAGACTGCCGCCGCACACGTCCACCTCTCCCGCCAGTTCGAGGCCCGCACGGTCCGCAAGGAGTACCTCGCCCTTGTCCGCGGCCGCATCGCCCGGCGCTTCGGCCAGATCGACGCGCCCATCGGCTACGCGCCCGAGCGATACGGGCTGATGAGTGCCAAGCCCGACGCCCTCCGCCCCCGCCCTGCCCTGTCCGTCTACGAGGTCCGCGAGCGCTTCCGCGGCCACACCCTCGTCAGCGTCGTCCCCAAGTCCGGCCGCACCCACCAGATACGCGTCCACTTCGAGCACATCGGCCACCCCCTGATCGGCGAGCGCTACTACCGCGGCGGCCTGGCCCCCGACCCCCTCGAGGCCCTCATGCCCCGCCTCGCCCTCCACGCCTGGAAGCTCGCCGTCATCCACCCCACCACCCACAAGCCGGCAGAGTTCACCGCCCAACCCCCCGCCGACTTCCAGGCCGCCCTCGACCACCTCCGCGCGACCGAGGCCGACCAGCCCTCTCCCCCGGGCTAACCCCTCGCAGACCTTCAAGACTAGAGGCGATTACGGTGACGAGGACGAGGGCGACAAGACGGCCCAGGCGGGCGCCTTGACTTGCTTTCGGACGGTTCTCGCGGTACGCTTAGGGTGAGCACCGAGCCAGTTGCTCCCGCCCACAGGCAGACTCTCGCCCACGCCACGCTGCACCCCCTCGCCCCCAGACACGGGGACCTCACTCCATGTCCATTGAGCCGCTGAGCGCCCACGCCACGACCGAGCCCTGGCCCCACCCAGAGAGCATCCCGCACCCGCCCCGGTGCATGATCGGCCGCAGCCCGGCGATACGGCAACTCTTCGACCTCATCGCCAAGGTGGCGCCCACCGACGCCACCGTGCTCATCACGGGCGAGAGCGGCACGGGCAAGGAGCTCGTCGCCCGCGAGATCCACCACTGCAGCCCGCGCTCCTCCAGACCCCTCGTGACCCAGAACTGCGCCGCGCTCAACGACAACCTGCTGGAGTCGGAGCTCTTCGGCCACATCCGCGGCTCGTTCACGGACGCGACGGACGACAAGCCGGGCCTCTTCGACCTGGCCGACGGCGGCACGCTGTTTCTCGACGAGGTGAGCGAGATGAGCCCTGCCCTCCAGGTGAAGCTGCTGCGCGTGCTCCAGGAGAGCCGCTTCGTGCCCGTCGGCGGCGTGTGGCCGCACAGCGTGGACGTCCGCCTCCTCGCCGCCACGAACCTGCCGCTGGAGGAACTGGTGAGCCGGGGCAGGTTCCGCCAGGACCTCTACTACCGCCTCCACGTCTTCACGCTCGACACACCGCCGCTGCGCGAGCGCCGCGAGGACATCCCGCTCCTGGCCCGCCACATCCTCGCGCGCGCGGGCGCGACCATGGCATTCGCCCCCGAGGCGCTGCGCGCTCTGTGCGCCTACGCCTGGCCGGGAAACGTGCGCGAGCTCGAGAACGAGGTCCAGCGCGCCCTCATCCTCGCACGCGGCGAGCCCGTGCTCGGCCTCGACCACGTGTCGCCAGCGATACGCGATGCCGCGGCCGAGCGCGCCCCGCTGCGGGGCCGACGCATTGACGGCACGCTCGCCGAGGCCCTCGAGGACCTCGAACGCGACCTCCTCGCCGCCGGCCTGCGGCGGAACCGCTGGAACAAGAGCCACACCGCCCGCGACCTCGGCATCAGCCGCGCCAACCTCGTCGCCAAGGTCCGCAAATACCACCTCCAGCCCGCCCCTCTGACAAGCCCGCCCAGCCCCCTGTAGTCCAGGGAAATGCGCAGCAGCGGTCAGTCCTGCCTCGCCACGGCGACAGGCACGGCCAGCTCGCCGACCACCTCGCCGTCCGAGAGGAGCTGCACGCAGACCCGGGCCTCCCGCGCAGGCGTCGAAGGCGGCGCCTGGACCGTCACGTCCACCCGGCCCTCGCCGGCCTGCTTCGGCGTTGCCTGCCACAGGGGCGGGCAGACGACACGGAGCGATTGGGCCGTCAGGGCTTTGCCCGCGAGTGAGAAAGACGCCGCACCGCCGGGGCCGACCGCGGCTGGAGCGGCGGCCAGCGACACCGCCGGGGCGCCCAGAGCCTTGGCAAGCGCCGCCTCCTTGCCGCCGTAGAACAGCAGGATCGGGTCCTCGGAAACCGTGGCCGAGACTCCGCCCGCCTTGCTGCTCCGCAGAGCGGTGCGCGCCCCGTCAATCTGCACGACCTGAAGGTCCGCCTCGCCCGGAACCGGCACGAGCACGTCCTCGCGCTTGCCGTCGAGCCACAGCACCTGGAGGCAGTTGCCCTCCTCGTCGCGGAACAGATAGGCCTGGACGCCGTTCGGATAGTGCGCCTCCTCGACGAACTTCTTGGCGCAAATACCGTTGACCATGTTGTAGTAGACGATGGCGTCCAGCCGGGGGTTGTAGAGATCGTACTTGCAGTCGAACACGCAGTGAGCGTCGCCGAACTGGCCGCGGGCCTTGCCCTTCGGGTCGGGATACTGGATGGTGAACCAACTGACCGTAGCGCCCCCCTCGGCGAAGAAGACGGTGAGCTTCTTGACCATCTCGCGGGCCACGGCGAGCCGGGTCTGCCCCTGGCTGTTCAGGCCCAGCTCGGTCGAGTGGATCGGCTTGACCGCGCCGTATTTCTTCATCAGCTCGCGGTACTCGCGCATCGTGCGGCGGACGTTTGTGTAGTGCTCGTAGATGTGGAAGTCGTAGGAGTCGAGGCAGTTCTGGTATCCCGCCTTGAAGTACTCCTCGTTCGGCTCTACCGACGTGCCGATCACGTGGATCTTCGGGTCGAATGCCTTGACGGTCTCGTAGATGGCCTTGTAGGCTCGGACGTTGTCGAGCACCTTCTCGCCGGTGCCGTGGGGCTCGTTGCCCATGGCGATCATCGCCAGGCCGCGGGCGGCAAACTTCCCGAGGAAGTTCCGCATGCCCTTGCGGAGGGCCTCCTCGCTGTACTCGGCGAAGCCCTTCCGCTCGACCGAGCTGGCCGGCGTGCCGGTGACCCACTTCGCCCCCAGCTTGGCGCACAGGTCAATGCCCGGGCAGTGGGGCTCGTAGGGAGCCTTCGCCGACCACCCGCCCCACACGCCCATCAGGCGCAGCCCGAGCCGGTCGGCAAGGTGGAAGTAAACGGGGATGCGGCTATCCCAGTTGCGGATGGTGAAGGGCACACTTTCAGGGGTGTGCTCCCGAGCAACGGCGGGCGGCAGAATGGCCAGCCCGGTGTACTCGCGGGCCGGCTCCCCGCCCTCCTGGGGGATGGCCACGTGCAGCTCGTAGAACTTGCCCACGGCAAGCCGGTCCGCCGGGATGTCGATCTCGGCGGCGTAGATGAACAGATTGCCCTTGCGGGGGGCCCTCTGGAGGGCCGCCTCGCCCGCGGGCAACTGCTCGGCGCCCCAGTAGTCGCGCAGGGAGTAGCGGACGGACGCCTGCCGCAGCGGCTTCACGGCCTCGACCGTCACCTTCACCACAGTCTTGTCGCCGGGCAGGAACAAGTTGCCCACCGCCTCCGTCGCGAGCAGCACCCTCTCGATTCGCCGCTCGATTGCCTCCGTGCTCACGGGCGAGGCGGAGAGGTCGTCGAGCCAGAACGAGCCGTATGTCTTGTTGAGCTGCACGCGGACCCTCGCCTTGGATGTCCCCTGAGGAAGCGCGACCGAGGCCGAGGCCGCCCGCCAATCCTTGTCGCCGGTGCCGATGCCGACGGGGATCGTCGCCAGCACGCCGCCCGCGCGGTCGAGCGCCACCAGGGCGACCGCGCCGTGGTACGAGTTGTCGGGCGAGTGCAGCTTCGCCTTCCACGCATACTGCACGCACCACGTGCCCGGCGCCACGTCGAAGGCCGGGCTGGTCGCCCACGTCTCGGTCTCGAGCGCCTCCAGCGTGCGCTGGAGGAGCAGGGCCTTGCCCTTTCCCGCCTGGCCCGGGCCGCCGACCGCCACCACGCCGGCGGCCTGCCAGCCCTTCTTCAGCACGTCGTCGGAATCGAACTGCTCGGCATAGGCCGCCGGCTTGACGCGCGCCTCTGCAACCACGTCCGCCCGCATGTCGGTGATGTACAGATCGGGCTTCTTCCCCTCGTGCGACTCGACGTTCAGCATCAGCTCGATGAGCTGCACGGAGTCGTGCCATTTCCCGTCGTTCGCCCCGCCCCAGTGCTCCCCGCCGGCAATCTGGGCGGGCACGATCTCCACGTCGTGCCACTTGCCGTCGGCTTGAAAGGGCAGGCGCTTCTGCTGGTGACACTGGCCTGTGCCATCTACCAGGCGGAGGCCGTACGAGCCGGTGGTCTCGGAGCGCACCCGCAGGTGGATGGCCTCCATGGCCTGCACGTCCAGTTGCGCGAAGGACTTCCGCACGCCCACGTAGGCCCCTCCGCCGGTGAAATCGGCGTGGAGGCGCATGGCGTTCTTGCCCGCCTCCGGCTGGTCGCGCACCAGGTCGAGGCCGCCCTTGGCGCCAGCGAACTCCTGCCCCAGGTTGAAGCCCCAGTCCAGCTCCCCCTCCTGAAGCATCTCGTCCAGCCGGATCGCCCTGTGGACGGTCGTGGCCGCCTCGGCGCTCGGGTGGAAGAGCACGTCGCTGATCAGGATCGTGCCCTTCGTCGTGCCCATCGCCCGCGAGGCCAGGATAGCCAGGTTCGGCACGTCCTGGTGCGGCTTGTTGTGCTTCTTGCTGTCCTCGGCGCCGCCCCACGTCTCGTAGTTCGCAACGATGTCCAACGCCCCGGCGGCGGCCATCTTCTTGAAGAACTCCTCCACGGGGAAGACAATGTGCTGCCAGCCGCCCTTCTCGTTGAGCTTGAGGTTGACCTGGTGCACCTTGTCCGCGTCGTCCGTATAGCGGATTGGCAGCCGCTGGGAGCCGGCCGGGGAGTTCACCCAAAAGGACAGCGCCTTCACCCGCGTCTTCGGCAACGCTACCCAGGCCTGCACGTAGTTGCCGCCCTGGGTGAAGTCCCCGTGCAGGCTCAGCACCGGCTTGCCGCGGAACGGCTCTGTGGCCAGCTTCAGCTCGCCCCTGGCGCCGGGGAACTCGGGTCCGTTGCCGAACGTCCATCCCCCTGCCGGCTTGTCGGGATTGACAAGGGAAACCGGCTCTTGCCCGAGCGCCGGCGCGGCCAGTGCCAAGGCAACCACTGCAGTCAGCGCCATGGTTCGCAAGACGGGTTCTCCTCGGTGCGTGGTCGTCGCCACCCGGGTGCATTGTAGTCGCTTGCCACCCCAGAGGCAAGCCGCTCGTGCCAGAGGGGAATCACACTTGACATTCGCGCGCACCGTAGTATCCTGGATAGTGCTACGAGGCAATGGGCCCTTAGCTCAGTTGGTCAGAGCAGCGGACTCATAATCCGTCGGTCGTCCGTTCGAGTCGGACAGGGCCCACCAGCAAGAGGGGCAAGGACTTATGAACTAGGTCCTTGCCCTTCAAGCATTTGTGGAACGACTGCTGCGCCCTTCCCTCAGTTGCAGCAATTCGCTGGAAGAACGCCAAGATGCATCTCAGTGCCCCGAAAAGGGCACCAGGAGGGCACTGGGTTCCCGGGCGTCGTCCAAGCTTGACTCCCCAGCCCCTCCGCGCTACAAAGAACACATCCCCGACCCCGCGATAGCGCAATCCCCCTCGGAGCATGGCCATGCCGTTGGTCGAGTGCCCAAGCTGCGGGCAAGGCGCTTCTGCCTGGGCCGATTCGTGTCCCCAGTGTGGCTGCAAGTTCACGACCCTCGCCCGGTGCGTCGCGTGGCTGTCGGCTATCCTGGCCGCTGTCTGGGTGGCGCTCGCCCTGACCTTCGGGGGGCTGTTCGCATGGCCATTCCGCTTCATCTGGGGGCTGTTGAGGTAGGGGAAACCATGCCCTACAGGGCTGGGCAGTCCATCTGGGGAACATCGTGGAGTCTGCCTTGAGGGGATTGACCATGGGACGCCTTGCCTGCCTCCTCGTCTTGTCCGCCTTCGCCCTCTCAGGGCAATCCCCCAAGACACGCCCACCAGTCCGGGAAGGTGACAGAGCCTTCCTGATTGACCCTCTCAAGAGCGTTGGGCACATCACGCCAATCTGCTCCGAGAGGGACCTGATTCGTATCTACGGCGCTCGAAACGTGCGGCGAGCCAACATCGAGCTGGGCGAGGGGGAGACGGAAGAGGGCACTGTCCTGTTCCCTGGCACCCCCAGTGCCGTCGAGATCCTGTGGAAGGGGGCCTTCAGCCATCCGACCTGCCTGACCATCTCATCGCCCGGCACCCCCTGGCGGACGAGTGAAGGGATCACGATTGGCACGACGGCGGAGCAACTCGGAAAGATCAACGGCTACCCCTTCAGGCTGACCGGCTTCTGCTGGGACTACGAGGGGAGGAGCATCTCGTGGGGGAAGGGCAGGCTGCCCAAGCAGCTTCAACTGGACTTCAACCCAACGCAGAAGGTGTCCGAAGCCGATGACCGTGCCGTCATGGGTGATCGCATATTCAGTTCTGCCCACCCCGTGATGATCGAGAAGAAGCTCGTGGTGTGCTCGATCATCATCCGCTGGGACTGATACCCGGACGGGCGCAGCAGGCAGAGGGTTGACACACAATGACAGCGGCGCAGAGCACCGGCAGGGCTGCCGCACGCCGCTACTCTTCAAGCCTTACGAGCGGAATCGTGACGATGCGGTGGGGTTTGTCGCCAGGGTCCAGTACCTGAAGCGTGACTTGGTCGCCCGGCTTCTTCGAGCGAACTGCGGCCATGACATCATCCACATAGACCACGGGCTTGCCGTCAATGGCCGTGATGAGCGATTCCCTGGTCAGGCCCGCCTTGGCCACGGGGCCGTCCTTCACGGGTACGACCGTCAAGACCCCCGTCGTACCCTTGGGGAAGCGGGCGATGAACCCTTCGGATTGCGTCCACAGTTCGTCCAGTCGGGTTCCGAGCGTGGCGGCCTCCCGCGAGGCCCTCGTAGCCAGGAGTTGCCGGATCGCATCTGGGGGCGCGACCATCGCGATCCCTGCTGGGGCCTTGGGGCTGTTGAGGAATCCGCTCTGCACGCCGACGACCCGCCCGCCACAGTCCACCCAGCAGCCGCCCGAAGTGCCCTCGGGCGACGTGCCAGCCACGTAGAACACCTGGGTGTAGCATCCGATGGATGGGTTGTAGGAGTACGTCGGCTCGGCCAGCGATACGAAACCCGTAAGCAGCAACCGGTGGCGGAACACCGGATCGCCGAACAGGAGAACCTCGCTGGCTGGCGGGGGCACGCCTTCGGCAATCGGCAGCCAAGGGTACGGCTCGTCGCGGCTGGGCACGCGCAACAGGGCAATATCGTGGCCGAGGTCCACGGCCACGCGCTCGGCATTCAGGCGTCCACAAACAGGGGACACCACTTCGATACCGTCCTTCTTCCCCTTGACCATGTGAGCGGAGGTCACGACGAGGCCGTCGGGGGTGGCGAAGAAGCCCGAACCCATGTGCCGACCATTCGCCAGGACGAACACGGACGCCCGGCGCACCCGCTCATAGAGCGATTGCCCGTCGAGACTGGGCCGCAGCGCGCAACCGCATGGCATGCACACGGCTGCGAGAACCACCACGCCGCGCACGATCCTCATTCGGGCCTCCTGCCATCGGACATCAGGTTACCCGCTCGCCTGCGGGTCGGAGAAGCCGTGTCAACTCAATGTACCCATCGTACTCGCCATCGTGCCGCGTGGCAAGCGGCTCGCGCGGCATGCCATGAGGTGACGGCGTGCGTGAAGGCGTCCGGCACGCTCTCTGCGTATGCCCTGACCGTGGCGGGGTCTGGCAGCTTCACGCCCGAAGGGAACAGGCTCCAGAACCACTGGTCCACCTCGAGCGTGCCCACTAGCTTGGCGTACTCGGCAAGGTGTCTGTTGGGAAGGTCGCCTGCATCGGACGGGCAGATCAGCCCCTTCCAGGAATCGTACTTCCAGGAGCAGGCGCCGACCTTCTCTTCGAGGTCGTCAGCCGGGCCTTCGAGCGCACGAGCCTGCTCGTCACCACCAACTTGCCCTTCGAGAGCTGGACCGAGGTCCTGGGCGCCGAGCGGCTCACGGGAGCCCTGCTCGACCGCCTCACGGACCGCATTCACATCCTGGAAGCCAACGGCGAGAGCTAGCGACTGCGCGAGTCGCGGCGCCGTCTCAGACAACGCCCCGCGGCACGAGCGAACGAGACCGAAACGTAGGAGAACTTGACACCCGTCGTGGGACGGGGTATCTATGGCACAGGCGCCGCGCTTCTCGCCCGCCACCTGCCGCGCATTTCAACCGTCGTTCACGCTCTGGTAACACGGAGCACACTCGCATGAACACTGATTTCGCCATCTGCCCTGTTCTGGGGTTGCTCTTCATGGCGGCCGCTTCCGGGATGATCCACGCCGCTGAGCCGGTGGCGAAGGACGCGCCCCCGCCCAAGCGAATCGAACAGGCCCCATCCCAGGCCGCTCAACCCCAGGATCGCCTTGGGGAACTGATCACCATCCCCGCAGGGAAGTTCCTGATGGGCAACAACGGCAATGAGGGATTCAACAACCCGGACGAACTCCCGCAGCACTGGGTTGACCTTCCCGCGTACCAGATCGGCAAGTATGAAGTCACGCGCGGCCAGTACCGCAAGTTCATCGAGGCGGGCGGCTACAAGGACCCGCGATACTGGTCGCCCGAAGGCTGGAAATGGAAACAGGGCAACACCCTCGACTACGCGGGAATGCAGGGCAAAGTCACTCGCGTCGCCCGGCCCGCCGATGCGCCCGAGCGCAACGAGCCCGAGCACTGGGCCGCCGAGCAGGAATGGATCGGCCACGGATACGAACATCCCCGCTTCACCCAGACGGACAACCATCCCGTGGTCGGCGTGACCCACTACGAAGCCGAAGCGTACTGCAAGTGGGCGGGCGGCAGACTGCCCGCCGAGGCGGAATGGGAAAAGGCCGCGCGGTGGGACGACAAGCGGCAGCACCCCAACGTCTTCCCCTGGGGCGACACCTGGGACCCGGAGAAGTGCAACAACGCGGACGATCACAACCCCGCGGGCGGCGGCTATCGAACCAACCAGAGCGCTCCGGTCGGCAGCTACCCCAAGGGCGCCAGTCCCTACGGCTGCATGGACATGGTGGGCAATGCCTACGAGTGGGTGGCCGACTGGGCCAAGTCCTACCCCGGCAATCCCAAGCCGTTCGACCACACCGGCCGCTTCCACTTCGTGAGGGGCGGGTGCTGGGACGACGGCCCGTTCAGCACGCGCTGCGGGTACCGAAACTGGTACCTCCCGCCCAGCAGTTCCGGCACCGGCAAGGGCGACAGCGACTACATCGGGTTCCGCGTGGCCCGCTGAGACGGGGGGGCGGGGGCAGGTCTTTGGGGCGTGTTGCCCAGATCGAGAACCCAGTTTGGAGTGCGGCCTTCAGGCCGTATCTTGCGCCTCTTGTGCCCCAAACTACGGGCTAAAGCCCGCACTCCGAGCGGTCCGTGACAGCGCGCCTGATTTGCGCAACACGCCCTTTCAAGTTTCATGTTCGGTTGTCGCCGCCGCCACTCCCCCTGCCCCTCTGGGAGGGAGGGGAGTTCTGAGGACTTGACAACCCCATGCCGAAACGCTAGCATCGACGCGTGGGCACGTGGCGAAAGCATTTCGCACCTCGGCTGCCGTCCGTGAGGCCCTGCGCTCCCTGCTCCGAATGCCCGAGGAGACGCGGCGTCTCACCTCGCGTTCCGGCAGCATCGCCACCAGCGTCCGAGACTGAAAGCCGGCGTCCCGAATCGAGTAAGGTGTCACCGAGATTGCCGCGCGATCTGGCGGGCGCGTCCATTCTTCCGTTCTTTCCACAAAGGAGGGTCAGATGATCCTGTGCAGCTTGTGGGAATGGTTCAGAGAATGTGTGCGTCGGCCTTCCGTGTTGATCTCCGTTACCGTTGGCGTTCTCGTGTCTGCCGTTGGGCTTCGGCACGTTCACTTGAGCGGAGCAGCGGGCCTGAACTCACTGGCCCTGGCTATAAGCGCAGACATCCTCATCTGGTACGCTTGGGAAACTCGCCGGTTGCGGATAGTGGCGCAGGAGCAGGCGAAGAGCGCTCAAGATGCTCATACCTTCACTGCGATAACGACAATCAACGACGCACTGAGTACCGAGAGGGGCTATGTGCTGCGCAGAGAACTGCACGCCCACTTCTGGCTCGCGTTCCTGGCCGCTATCGAGAAGGCTCTAGGGCAGGAATGCGTGGAGAACGGGTCGCCGAAGATGAGCGCGATTATGGAGCTACAACCAGATCATGGGAAACTGCAGAACTTCGGCCAGGTGCTGCGGGATGAACACCCCGGCGAGAACGATCCACTCACCGCAATAGAAAGCACACTCATGGCTCTTGACAGTGTCGCCCTTCCTGCTGCCTGCGGCATCCAAGCGGCTGAGAGGGCCGCGAAGGCGGTCGCTCCGATGTTCGAGCGAACAGCCAGGTACACGCTGCCGTTCATAGCCATCCATATCCGGTTGAGGGGGCAACCGAGGCATAGAGAACAGTACCTTCGGCTGTTGAACCAACTGCACCAGAACAAGGATATCGATCTGACCAATGAGGATGTCATGTGGCTTCGCGCACTGTTGCTTCATGCCAAGAATGCGTAGCGAAGGACAGGGCGAAGCCGCAGGCCACTCCGAAGCTGGGCCTCCGCTCCGCGTCGGGCAGCAGAAAAGGGGACATTCTACTTTTCTTGCGGCCAAGCCACTGAGGCCCAAGACTAGGACGGAGGAAACCTCACTGTTCCCTTTCCTTTCCCGCCGTGACTTCATCCGGCTCGCCGCCGGCTCGCTCGCGGCAGCGGGGCTGCCCAAGAATGCCCTGGCCGCCCCGCCCCTCCCCCAACCCGAGGCAAGAGCGACCATGCACGTGTACGAGAACTACGGCTGGCTGCGCGGGCTGAACTGCATTCCGTCGTGGGGCGCGCGAATCGAGGAGGCGTGGTGGGGCTATGACCCGGCACGCTTCCGCGAGGAGGTGGCACTGGTGCGCCGCATCCACGGGAACTGCGTGCGGCTGTGGATCGAATTCACGGCCTGGATGGCGGACCCCGAGAAGGTGACGGCGAACTTCCTCGACGCGGTGAAGGCGATTGATGAGGCGGGGATGAAGACGATGCCCTGCCTGTTCAACCGCTGGCACGATCAGAACTGGGATTACGGCGGCACGTACACCGAGGATATTGATCGCCCGTGGAACACGCGCGTGGCCTACGTCCAGGCCATCGTCCGCCCCCTCGCCGCCGACCCGCGCATTCTCATCTGGGACCTGTGCAACGAGCCGCAGGGCAATCCACCGAAGGAATACGACTGGCTCAAGGCAATGGCCGAAGCCGTCCGCGCCGCCGGCGCCAAGCAGCCCCTCACCATCGGCACGATGACGGGCGGCAACATCGAGAAGCACGCGCCGCTGATGGACGTGCTTTGCGGCCACCCCTACGCCCGCGACCGCGCCGGCCTGGCCAAGCTCATCGAGAGCTTCCAGGCGATGAGCAAGAAGCACGGCAAGCCGTTCCTCGTCAACGAAACCGTGCCTGGCTGCCTCGACGACGCGAAGCGAGCCGAGGCCGCCCGCTATTACAGCGAGATGCTGGCCGAGGCCGGCTTCGGCTGGATGGGTTGGAGCATTCGCGAGGGCAAGGCCATCGCCACCCGCCGCGACCGCATAGATGGCAACGGCATTGACGGCCAGGGCTTCCACGCCTGGTTCACCCGCGAGGGCAAGCTCCGCGGGGGCCTCGACTTCCTGCTCGACCCGCCGAAGCTCCGCGCGCCGTGGGAAGCGAAGATGTGAGGGAAGAAGGGACGAGAAGGACCACAGGGACCAAAGGGACGAGGAAGAGCGAGTTGCCCTCCCGAAGGCATTGGAGCCTTCGGGAGGGATGGCTCAACGCACGCCTTACTTCGCGCTCGGGGCCGTGTCGGCGGGGAGGTCGCCGGTGGCGAACTGGATGCCCGCGAGGAGGTGACGGAGGAAGAGGGGGTTCCAGTAGGTGTCGAGGGCGTGGCCAAGGGTGGTGTAGAAGACGCGGCCCTTGCCCTGGCCATACTCGCGGAGCCAACTGATGGCGTAGTCCTTGTCGGGGCGCTTGCCGGGGTCCTTCATCTGGTCGAGGTCGAGGCTGAGGAGGATGTGGAGCTTTGTGCGGGAGTAGTAGGGCTCGCGGACGAAGTAGATTTCGTCGTTGATCTGGAAGGGCTTGCCCTCGAAGGCGGCGTTGAGGGGATGCTTGGGGTCGTCGAGCTTGATGGCGACCTTTTCGAAGATGTGGCCGCTGTAGAATCCGCCCATCATTTCGCCGTATTCCTTCCAGCCGCCGAAGGCGGCGGTGGCGGCGTGGATGCCGACGATGCCGCGGCCGGGCACGTCGCGGTTGTTGGCGTCCTTGCCGCCGACGTAGTCGAGGATGCTCTTCTTGACGGCGGCGTCGAATGCCTTGGCGGCGGCTTTCCGCTCGTCGTCGAGCTTTGCGAAGTCGTCGGGCAGGAAGGGCTCGGGCTCGTGGATGTTGTTCATCACGACGGCGTCGAACTGGCCGATGCGGTCAATGAGGAGGAGTCGGGGGTCGTCGCTGACGACGGCGGTAAAGGCGCCGCTCTTCCTGCCGAGGATTTCGAGGGCCTTCTCGGCGATGGCGTTCGGCTGATGCGTCCAGGCGTGGCCCCAGACGAGCACTTTGCGGGGCTTGGCCGGCTTGGCGGGCGGCGCGTCGGGCGCGGCCGCCTCGATTTTCTTGAGCTGGTCCTCTGTCGGCTCGGACGCTTTCCTGGCTTCCATCTTGGCTGCCCTCACGTCGGGGGGTGTGGGGCCGGGGACGCGTCTCACGAGTTTCTCCTTTCGCGGCTCGGTCGGAGCGTCGAGGTCGCCGGTGGCAAACTGGATGCCGTCGAGGTAGAACTGAAGCATCTGGGGGCTCCAGAAGAGGTCGCTACGGTGGCCGAAGGAGGCGTACCAGATGCGGCCTTTGCCGACGGCCTTGACCCAGGCGAGGGGCCAGTCGTTGTCGGGCTGGCTGATCCATCGGACGCCCATGTTCGTGCGCTCGGGGTCGAGGGAGACGAGGACGCGGCACTTCGCGCGGTCGAAGGGCTTGCCGTACTGGTAGATTTCGTCGGCGACGCGGAACTCCTTGCCCTCATAGGCGGCGACGAGGGGGCTGTCCTTGTCGTCCACCATCACGCCGATCTCTTCGTTCCAGGGGTGGCCGGTGAACTTCCCGCCGATCAACTCGCCGAACTCGGGCCAATGGGCGTTGGCGGCGATGGCGAAGTGGATGGCCATGACGCCTCCGCCGTTGCGGATGTAGTCGAGCAGGGTCTTGCGGAGGGCCTCCTCGACGGCCTTCTTGTCGGCGCCGAGCTTCTTGAACGCCTCCTTCTCCATGTCGGCATCGGTCGGGGTGATCCAGGGGCCGCAACTGTTGTTCATCAGGATGGCATCGAATTGTTTGAGGTTCTCGGGGAGGAACATGGCCAGTTCCTGGCTCATCACGGGCTCGAACGCCTTCGACTTCTCGCCGAGGGCCTTGAGGGCGGCAGCGCCGTAGGGCACGCAGTAGCCCTTGTGAGGGTCCTTGCCGTAGAGATGGTCGGGGGTGCTGAAGACGAGGACTTTGCGCGGCTTCCTGGGCGCCACGCGCGGCTTCTCGGGCACCGCGTCCCAGATCTTCTTCGCCTGGTGCTTGGGAATCTCCTCCACGGCGAGCGCGTTCGAGCACGCCAGCGCCGCCGCCGTGAGCGCCGCACACCACCGATGCCTCGCGACCATGTTTGCAGCCTCCTTTCGCCGGGCTCCCCTGGCCATCGCCAACGGCACCAGACTAGCACGTAGCCTGGCGTGGTGCAAATGGGAAGGGCCGCTTGACTGCGGGTGCGGAAACGGTATCATTGAGTCATTTGGCGCACCGTATCGAGCAGGCCGACGGCGAGGGGCCAACGGCAGGAGAAGGCGTGAGCAGTTCGCACTCCAAGGGATGGCGGGGTCGCGTGGGCGTCGCCGCCGCGCTGTGGCTGGCAGCGCCGATGGGCGTCTGCATCGCCGCCCGAGAGTATCGGGGGAAGGGGCCGGGGCACGGACCCGAGGTGCAGTTCAGCAACGAGGAGTTCAAGGCGCTCGACACGTTCGAGGGTCACACGCTGACGAAGGCCGACAAGGTGTTCGCCGGGAAGGACTACAAGCGGGCCGCGGCCGAGTACGACAGCTTCATCCTGGAGTTCCCCAAGTCGAGGGCCATCGTCTACGCCCTGCTGCGGAAGGCCCGCTGCCTGCATCTCGCCGAGAAGCGCTTCGAGGCGATCAAGGAGTACCAGGAGGTCCTCGACTACTTTCCCAACGCCGTGAAGTACGCGGCGGCGGCGCTCTACTACATCGGCCTGTGCCACTGGGAGAACGCCGACGAGGAGGAGGCGATGAAGTCGTGGGCCAGGATGGCCGACGACGCCGGCTACAGCCAGCACCCGCTGGCCGCGGCGGCGATCAGCCGCCTGGCCGACCACATCGTCCGGGAGGGGCGCCCCGAGAAAGCGGTCGGCTACTACGAGCAGGTGGCCGTGAGCTTCCGCCGCACCAACCCCGGGGCCGCCAACTACGCCATCGCGCAGGCCGTCGCGCACCATGTCCGCCTCCAGCCCGACGAGCCGCGGCTCCGCGCCTTCTACCAGAAGGTCGGCGCCTTCGGCGGCGGGCCGGAAAGGAACCTCGAGGACCCCGAGAAGAGCCGCCGCTATTGGGGCACCGTGCGCGACGAGGTGCGCAGGAACGGCCACTTCGACGACTCGCAGGCGGGCCTCCGCGACCGCTACTACCGCTACTGGGCAGGCGTGATGGACGGGAAGTTCCCCGACTGGGATGACTTCCAGCTCGGCCTCGCGGCCCTCAAGCTGGCCTACGAGAAGGACACCGCGAAGTGGATGCAGCGGCTCGACGCCCAGTTCGAGCGCAACCAGAAGCCGGGCGACACCGCGCGCACCGTCCGCTGGATCGGCTACTTCGCCGGCCACAAGGCGAAGGCGATGCAGTACTACAACAAGCTGAGCTTCGAGAAGATGGGGAACCGCGAGATCCGCGAGCTGATGCAGATCTTCTACGAGAAGGTGCAGGACCCGCAGATGGCGCGGAACCTCTTCGGCAAGCTCCGGCTCGGCGACATGCCCGACGGCGAGAAGGCCGGCCTGGCGAGGTACTTCTGGTCGCGCGACGCGGCGGTCGTGAAGGACCTGTGCATGAGCTTCGACGACAAGGAGCTCGGGCAGATGGAGTACCTGCGCTTCCATCACTCGCGGAAGGACGCGAAGCAGGGGGTGCCGCTGGCCGACCAGATGGCGAAGGTGCCGCGCTTCGCCGCCGATGCCCTCTGGCTCAAGGCCCAGCTCCTGCACTGGGACAAGCAGTATCCGGCCGCCATCGCCGCGTACCAGCAGTGCGACAATCCGCCGGAGAACATCTGGGCCATCGCCGACTGCTATGCGAAGCTGGGGAAGATCGAGCAGGCCGTGGCCCAGCTCCGCGAGATCGAGGCGTTCTTCAAGCAGCACGCGCCCGAGGCCGCGCTGCGCATCGCCCACCTGTACCGCGAGGTGGGCATGAAGCCCCAACAGATCGCCGCCTTGAGGGCGGTGCTCAAGAAATACCCGGAGAGCGGACAATCCAGCGCCGCCCACCAGGACCTGGAGCGCCTGGGAATCAGGATGGGCGGCGGCGTGGACGCCCAGTAGGCCCCACGCTGCGGACGGCAGGCCTCAAGCTCGGAGAGCAAGCATGCGGAACAGCACCTCCCGCGTCGTATCGTGTCTCATCCTCATCCTGTCGCTGGGCGGCATGGCCCTGGCGGGGGCCAAGGGGGGGCGGTGGCCCAAAGGAGAGCGGGCCGCCAAGGCCCCCGGCGACACCAAGGCCGCCAAGGCCGCGGAGGATGAGTTCGCCGCGCGGCGCCTGCTCAAACGCGCCCAGGACCTGCTCCTCGCCCGCGAGACCGAGCGCGCCGTCAGGATGTTCGAGTCCGTCATCGAGCAACACCCCAAGAGCCTGGTCCGCTACGAGGCATATCTCGCCCTCGGCAAGCACTTCATCGAGGCGCACGACCAGGCGACCGCGGTCAACTACCTGCGCCACCTCAACGAGCTCGAGAAGGGCGACCCCGCGGCCCCGCCCGAGGCCGGCGAGGGGCCGACCGGCCAGGCCAAGGAGATGTACCTCGAGGGGCTGTACCTGACGGGCGTCGCATACTTCCAGATGCGGCAGTACGCCGCCGCCTTCCCCATTCTCCGGAAGATCACGAACAACTATGCGAACACGGTGTGGGCCAACCAGTCGTACTACTACATCGGCATGTGCCACTTCGCCCAGGGCAACTGGAACAAGGCCATCCAGGCCCTGAGCCTCGTGGGCACGTTCGTGGACCCCAAGAGCCCCTCGGTGGAGTATGCCGAGGCGGGCCGCCGCTTCTTCGTGAAGGTCGAGGACGCCGACCTGCCGGTCCTCCATCGCCTGGGCAAGCAGGTGCAGGTGACGCTCACCACGCAGAGCGGCGATAAGGAGAGCGTGGCCTGCATCCCCCTGGCGGCGGAGCAGGGCATCTTCATCTGCTCGATCCCCACCGACCTCACCGCGGCCAAGCCCGGCGACGGCGTGCTCCAGGTCGCCGGCGGCGACACGATCGCCGCGACGTACCGCGACGAAAACACGCAGGAGGGACAGCCCAACGTCGCTCGGGAGAAGAAGGTCAGGGTCGTCTCCACCGCCCAACTGCGCTTCACGCTCGGCACGTTCGAGTCGAAGGCGAACGCGGCCTTCCTCGGCCAGCCCCTCTTCGTGCTGCTCCAGGACCTCGACCAGGACACGAGCGCCCAGGCCGACACCGTGTCGGTGCGCCTCCTCTCGCGGTATCCGCAGATGGTGGAGGAGGCCACGGCGGCCGAGGGCCTCGGCGCGGCCCTCGACCTCCGCGAGCAGGAGGTGCGCTACGTCGTCCGCGACGAGATGACCCTCAAGCTCACCGAGCAGGGAGACGCCCCGGTCCACACCGGCCGCTTCGGCGGAAGCGTGCAGGTCGAGCCCTTCCGCGAGGGCCAGCCCATTGACAAGACGGACCAGGTGCTCGCCTGCGCGATGAACGACGAGATCGTGGTCTCCTATGTGGACGAATTGCACATCGGCGGGGCGGTGGCCCGCGAAGTCGCCGCGCACATCAAGGTCACGGGCGAGATTGACAGCCGCCCGCGCGCCACCCAGAACGTCGTGCCCGACCCCGTGCTGAAGGCCAAGAAGGAGATCGTCGAGTCCACAGCCTACCTCGAGCTGGCCAAGATCTTCAAGAGCATGGGCCTCACCAAGGGCGCCAAGGAGAAGAGCAGCGAGGGGCTGGACCGCGTGGACGCGATCCTGCGCACCGAGAGCCCCATCCCCTCGGCGCTCAAGGAGGAGGCATTCAAGCTCAAGTGGGAGCTCTACATCGCCCAGGACGACTTCGCCAGCGCGGTGACGACGTGTCGCCTCTTCAACCGCTTGTACCCCGACTCCCCGTTCGTGGACCAGGCGCTCGTGGGCATCGGCACCGTCAAGCTGGACAACAAGGACTACCCGGAGGCCATCAAGGTCTTCCAGCAGATCCTCACGATGCCCAACTCGCAGGTGAAGGCCGAGGCGCAGTTCCGCATCGCCCAGTGCATCGAGGCCCAGGGGCCGGAGAAGGCCGAGACCGCCATCCAGCAGTACAAGCTCTGCTCCGATCGCTTCCCCGAGAGCCCCTTCGCCGGCCAGTCCCTCGCCAAGCTTGTGGACTACTACGTGGAGACGAAGGACTACGCCCGCGCCGACGACTTGCTCACCCAGGTGTTCCAGGACTACCCCGATGGCGACTTCCTGGACGGCATGCTGCTCAAGTGGGTGATCGTGGCGTACCGGATGAACGACTTCCAGAAGTCCTACAACAAGTGCTCGCAGCTCCTCTTCGAGTACCCCGCGAGCCCGCACGCCAAGAAGGCCAAGGAAATCCTGCCCAAGATCGAGGCCAAGATCAAGGGCGGCGACGAGAAGATTGACGACAAGAAAGAGGAGGAATGACGTCCCGTGACACGTGACGCGTGACGCGTGACGGGCCGCTGTCCCTTTGGTCCTTTTGGTCCCTTTCGTCCCTTCCCGCAAGGAATCACTGATGAGCAAGAGTGCCCACGCCACGTTGTTCCTGCTGCTGGCTGCCGCTGGGGCGCTCGCCGCCCAGCCGGCCCCGAAGACGAAACGGCCCGCCCCGCCGCCGCCGATGGCGCCGGCCCCCGCCGCGCCGGCCGCTGACGGCGAAGCGGCCGCGTTCGACCAGCACCTCATGAAGGTGCAGGCCAACCCCGGAGGCGCCACGGAGGAACAGGTGACGGAGCTCCTCACGACGGGCCGGCGGCTGGGCCGCTGCTATGCGGCGTCGCTGGCAGTGAAGGCATACCTCGCGCAGAACTTCCGCGTGTCGCCGCCGCTGCTGCGCCTGGCGGCGGAGGGTGCGCTGCTGGCGGGCGACTTCCGCTCCGCCGCGGCGCGCTACAAGACCTATCTCGCGGCCAACCCGCCGGCCGCCGAGGCGTCCGCCGCCGCCGCGATGCTCTACATGGTCCTGGCCGACTTCCTCGACGGGCACGAGGAGCTCTACCAGTTCATGACCGCCTATGGCGCGAAGTGCCGCGCCGGCGTCGCCGCCCGCAAGTTCGACTCCTGGTATCTCGACACGGCCCGACGCAAGCGCGACTACGAAGGGGCGGCCCGCTGGCTCACCCTCGTCCTCGCCCAGCCGGCCCTGCCGCTGGAGCAGGAGCGCCTGTACTTCTGGGAGTACCTCGACTGGCTGATGGGCGAGGTGGTGAAGGGGCGGCAGGAGCACTTCGCCGCCCTGCCCCATTGCAGGAAGCTGCTCCCCCTGATCCGCGGCGACAAGCATCGCCCCCTCCGCTACGCCGTGCACGTGGCCAACCTGGAGTTCAAGGCCGGCGCCGCGGGCAAGGAGAAAGCAACCCTCGACAAGGCATTCGAGCGCGTCCTCGCCGCCGCCCGCGGCTACCTCGATGCCGCCCCCACTGCCGCCACCCTCCAGGACATCGTCCACGCCTTCACCAACGGGGGCGTGGGCAACAACTTCGACGACGGGGCGTGGAAGCAGCAGGAGGAGCAGAAGAGCGAGTTCTTCGCCTACGCCTTCGGCAAGCTCTCCGACGCGGATCGACAGGCGATCCTGGACTGGCGGCTGCCGCACCGCGGCCCCGTCGCCAAGTATCTGGCCAGCCGCGAGCAGTGGGCCGAGCTGGGCACGAAGCACCGCGACCTCTTCCGCCGCACCGAAGCGGTCCGCTACCTGCCCTTCGTCACCCGCCCGGCGAAGCGCGAGCTCTACAAGCAGCAGGCCGAATTCCTCCGCGGCGTGCCCTCCCGCGACGCCGCGGTCATCAACTCCATGGCCGCCAGCGACGACCTCCTCAAGGCCGTCGAGCACCTCGTCCGCAACGAGTCCTGGCACCTGGACCTGAACGAGGCGTTCGAGGCCCTCGACGGCGAGATGTGGCCGGCCTACGGCGCCCTGGCCGAGCAGGAGGGCAAGAAACTGCCCGACGACTATCGCCACCAGGTGATGGCCCACTTCGGCGCCGAGATCGCCGCGACCCCGGCCGCTCTCGACCGCCGCTCGATCGAGATGTTCCTCGAGTCCGCCTGGGAGCTCGGCAGCGGCACCGACCGGAACGACAAGGCCAGGATGATCCAGCACGTGGCCTCGCTCCAGTGGGTGCCCTTCGACAAGCGCGACCGCAAGGAGCTGTTCAACAAGGTGCACCAGCAGCGGTTCCGCGGCTGGGCCGAGTGGGTGCGCCGCGAGGCGCGCGCGGCGGGCTCGAAGCTCTCCCCCGCCATCCCCAAGCAGATCGTCCCCGTCGAGGAGGCGCTGCGGCGCGGCGCCGACTCGCAGCCCGACCCCAAGAAGGCCCCGAACCCGCTGTGCCAGGCCCTCGCGCTCGCAGTGCTGGCCGACCGCGACCGGAATCAGGGCGAGTTTCTCAAGCACGCCCGCGCCCTGTACCCGCTCCTGCGCGACTACGCGGCGAAGAAGACGCCATTCGGCCGCGCCGCCCTCCTGCTCGTCCTGGGCAACCGCCAGGATGGCATCGAAAAGGTCGAGTTCCAGGCCGAAGTCCTCGCCGACCAACTCCAGCAATACAACCCCGCCTCGCCCAGCCCCTGGACCGAGGAGATCTGCGAAACCGTGGTGCGCGTGCAGAACGACCGGGGCCTCGGGCGCGCACCCAAGCAGTTCCGCGACCGGACGCTCGCGCTCAACGGCGTGTTCGAGAAGGCCGTCCTGGCGCAATTGGCCAAGGGGCAGTTCTCTCCCTTCCTCTTCGAGTGCTTCCGCGGCACCCGCACGGGCGACAATTGGAGCGCCAAGGAGCGGGGCGAGGCCGTGATGGCCGCGCTCATCGAGAAGCGCGCGCTGGACAAGACGACCTACCGCCCGCACGAGAGCGTGCAGAGCGCCACGTGCAGCTACATGTGGCTCATCCGCCACGAGTTCCCGGGCCTCGTCCAGCGGTTCGCGCCCGCCCGGTTCTTCGACGACCTGTTCGTCGAGGAGGCCACGCGGACCAAGCTGCTCGACTGGCGCTACTGGGACTACGGCCTCGACGAGAAGAAGAAGGTGGCGAACGCCGCGGCGAAGATCCTCCAGGGCTTCGACACGCTGCCCCTCGGGCCAGGCTACGACGCCGTCGCCTACTCGGGGGGCGACTTCTGGAACTGGCAGGCCCGCGCCCTCGGCGCCGAGCCGGCCGCACGCGACGCCATGCTCGCCAGGATCGAGGCCGCCTACGGGAAGACGCGATTCGACACCTACGCCATGGGCCGCGCCTACTTCGGCACGACGGCCGACGCCTCGACCCCTGGGGGCCGCAAGGACTTCTTCGCACGCCTCGCCGCCTACAGCGACCGCGTGCGCAACACCCCCGAGCGCCTCTCGCCGCCCTTCCTCGGCCAACTCGAGAAGCTCGGCGGCCCGAAGACGGTGACGAAGGAGGAGCTGGACGTGTTGCTGGGCATCTTCCCCGGCTATGGCCCGAGGGCCCCCGACGGCTGCGTGCCGGCCTCCTGGCCCGACCGCTGGGGCTTCGACCTCCTGGCCACCACGCTCATGCAGGGGCTGCCGAGCCAGGGCCGCGCGGGCGATCTCTACCCGCTCGTGCCCCATCTGTGGAAGATCGCGAAGGACACCCGCAGCGGCCAGTTCCAGCACGACCTGGCGCGCTGGACGGCGCAACTGGTGGACACGGCGGAGCCCGACGCGGCGACGCCCAACGACCTCGGCCTCATCTTCGCCTCGGTGGGCCTCGACCTGATCGGCACCGCGCTGCCGAGCGAGGCCCGCGCCACCCTCGCCGCCCTGCGCTCGAAGACCCTCTCCAAGGTCGGCGGCGTCATCCCCGTCCGCCGCGACGACCGCCGCTACCCCCTCTTCGCCGCCCAGGTGGCCTACCTCTCCGGCAGGTCGCAGAATGCCTGGGAGCTCTACCTGGGCCACCGACCCGTCCTGCTCACGATGTTCAAGGAACTCGACCCCACGTTCTGCATCTGGCTGGTGGACAAGAACACGGAGGCGGGCGACCACGATGCCGCCGAGGCCCTGGCCCGCGAGATGATCCAGTGGCTCGATTCGGTGACCGACGGCTTCGCGCCCGAGACGCGGGCGCGGCTGCTCCTCGCCTACGGCAACATCTCGCTGGGGCGGCAGGAGTATCCGAAGGCCCGCGCGCTCTACGAGCGCATCGCCACCGCCAAGGAGTTCGAGGGCACCCGTGGGCAGATTGACGCCGAGATCAAGGTGGCCGAGGTGGACCGCCTGACCCGCCGCTTCGACGACGCGATCCAGCGCCTCGACAAGTTGGCCCGCAACAAGGACCGCGGCGTCCAGGCCGAGAGCTACTACCAGCTCGCCCTCGTGAAGTTCGACCAGGAGGAGTACCGCGAGGCCCTCGAGCAGATTGACCAGGTGCTCACGCGCCTGCCCGACCACTCCCTGGCCCGCATCCTCGAGGGCCGCACCAAGGTCCGCCTCCGCAAGCTCGAGGAGCCGACCGAGCTCCAGGTGGGCACGGCCACCGCGCGCCGCTTCATCGTGCCCGGCAAGCCGCTCAAGGTGAACCTCGAGGACCGCAACCTGGCCGTCGTGGGCACCTCCGCACACATCGAGATCCGCGCCTGGGCCGACTCCGGCGACGAGGAGCATTTCACCCTCACCCCCTTCGGCGACTCCAAGACCCGCTTCGTCGGCCACATCCCCACCGAGCTGGCGCCCGTGGCCAAGGGCGACGGCAAGCTCCAGCTCCTCGGCAAGGACACCGCACACTACGACTACACCGAGAAGTTCAAGAAAGAACACAAGATCCTCATGACCGAGCCGCAGACCCTCATCGTGGCCACCGACGCCGACCTGGCCGCCTCCTCCGGCAAGCTCCTCACGAAGGAGGAGCGCGAGGCCCAGGCCCTCGACGACCTGATCCGCAAGAAACTCAAGACCGAGGAGCCCGAGCAGAAGGTCGCCCTCAGCACCCTCCGCGCCGCAAACCAGATCAAGCCGGGAAACAGGTTCAACGTCCGCGTCATTGACCCCGACCGCGGCGAGACTGCGCGCAAGGACAAGATCACCGTCCGCGTCGCCACCACCAGCGGCGACTCCATCTCCGCCTTCCCCTTGACCGAGACAGGCACCCACACCGGCGTCTTCGAGAGCGCCGTGCAGACCAGCGCGGGGCAGCCCACCGCCTTCGCCTCCGACTCCGACGACGGCAAGGACCCCAACTTCGCCATCTCGAAGGGCGACTACCCCGCCTGGGTCGGCCTCCCCGACCTCACCATGCCCAAGCTCTACAGCGTGGACCTCAACGACAACGTCGCACTCGGCAAGATGACCATCCAGGCCAACGTCCCGGGCCGCAAGCTCAAGAAGTTCCTCCTCCAGACCTCGCTGAACGGCAGGGACTTCACGACGCTCGGCCAGTGGCCGGGCGAGCACAAGCCGTGGGACGGCGCGCTGAGCCTGGAGCTCGTGAAGTACGGCCCGGTGACGGGCGGCCCGGCCGCGCTGGCCGACTTCCGGCAGTACCTCGAGATCGGCTACCTGAAGAACAACACGCCCAAGCTCGCCGTCGCCGCCAAGGCATTCGCCGCGAAGTGGGACGCCAGCGTCGAGGGCCAGGCCCACACGATGGGCCTCGCCGACGACGGCCCGGGCAGCAACTACATCGCCCACCTCTATGGCGCCTTCTACCAGCCGCTCCGCAAGGTGCGCACCCTCGAGCTCGACACCAAGGAGAAGACGACCGGCATCCGCTACGTCCTCACCGTGGACGGCCAGCCCGGCGAATCGCCCACACGAGTCCACCGCTCGCTCGGCAAGGGCGCGCACCGCGTGGACCTCTACGTCTTCGCCAGCCGCAAGGCCGAGCCGACGTTTGAGCTGCTCGCCGACGCCGAGGAGCCGCCCTTCCTGCGGCCCGCCCCGGCCGAAATGTTCGACGCCGCCAAGAACCCCCAGATCCGCGAAGGCGTCCGCTCCGAGCCCGCCAAGGTCGCCGCGAGCCAGGACAACTCGGCCTTCGACATCGCCTTCCCCGCCGAGTCCCGCGCCCGCGTCATCCGCCTCATCCTGGCCGACTTCGAGACCGATGCCCCGGCCATCAACCGCATCACCCTCACCGACGCCGCCGGCGCCGCCATCCTGCCCACGAAGGAGGACTTCTCGGCCCTGCGGAAGAACCAGGTGCTCGAGGTCGTCCCCGGCGACAAGATCACAGTGACCTATGAGGACCCGCGCGTGATCACCGAGGGCCGCGAGACCCACGAGGCGACCCTCGCCGCCACCTTCCACAACGCCGCGCTCAGCGCCTGCTTCGTCGAGTACAGCGGCGAGGGCGCCCAGCGCAAGGCCCGCTACATCCCCATGCGCCGCTTCAAGGCAGGCGACAAGATCAACGTCTACATCAACGACCCCGACTGCGACACGACCGACAAGCCCGACACCGTGAAGGTCACGGCGAAGACAGCCGACGGCAAGCCGGTCGAGTTCCCCGCGCTGGAAACGGCGGAGCACTCGGGCATCTTCGTCGGCGGCGTCTTCCCCGTCGAAGGCGACACGAAGCGCGACAGCGAGCTCAAGGTGGCCCAGGGCGACGACGTGGTCGTGGCCTACCTGGACAAGGAGAACACCGACCCCGGCATCCCGTGGGACCGCACGTGCGTGGTCGAGCAGACCGTCTGGGCCCTGCCGCAGATGTGCATCTACGAGGTCGCCTCGCGGCCGCTGACGGAGGAGGAGCTTGCCACGGCCGCGGCGCCCGGCCCCGCGCGGCCCACGCCGGCCGCTGCCGGGCAAGCCGGCGGCGCCCCACCGGAGGAGGAGGTGCCCGTCACCCGCGCCCTCACCGCCTCCTGGCCCGAGCAGCGGGATCCTGCGAAGCCGACGCCTGTGTTCATCCGCGGCCCGATCCTCGTCGAGCTGAGCTTCCCCTACATCGCCCAGTCGCCCGAGAGCACGGCCAGGATCTACGTCCAGACCTCGTCGGGCCGCAAGGCCCTCGGAAAGCCCCCGGAGGGCGAGTTCGACATCAAGGCGCCCGGCACCCTCGCGCTCCAGGCCCGGCCCAGCAATGCCGCGGCCGGCATCCCCGCCCCGCCCGGCTACAAGAGCGTGCTCGTGAAGGGCAACCCCTTCGCCGGCGACGCCCTGGAGGACGGCCGCTTCACGTTCACCATCCCGGCCGACCTGGCCAAGCTGCCCGACAGGCCCCTCGTGGCCGACGACGCGCAATCGAAGGAGGAGCGCATCCTGGCCATCAAGGGCAACGACGAAATCTTCGTCGGCTTCGAATACAAGGACCCGGCCGGGCAAACCAAGTGGCTCACCGCCCGCGCCGCGCTCCACGCCGATGCCTTCTTCGATGTCACCGACCCGCGCTTCCGCGAGACGGTCGAGAGCGTCTACGTCGGCGAGGGCCTCCATTTCCGCGTGATTGACCCCCTCCGCGACACGACCGACGAAAAGGACGCGCTGGCCATCGAGCTCAGGACCGCCTCGGGCACGACCCAGAAGCTCGACCTCACGGAAACCTTCACCCACTCCGGCGTCTTCAAGGGCTCCGTCAAGGTCGCCTTCAAGGGCGACAAGGCGGAGGCCCAGACCCCAGGCGTCCTCCCCGTCACGTACGGCGATCAGGTCGCCGCCACCTACACCCGCGCGGACGGCAAGGAGAAGACCGAGCGCTCCGTCGCCATCCACAAGGGCAGCAACGGCGGCATCGTGCCCTTCACCAAGCGGTTCGCCGACCCGCAGATCGCCGTGCAGACGCAGTTCTCCATCGCCGAGGCATACTTCGAGCTGGCCAAGCGCCACCGCGAGCTGGGCCAGGAGGACCTGGCCCGCTCCGAGATCGGCCAGGGCAAGAAGCTCCTCGAGGAGGCCATCCGCGACTTCCCCGACACCGAGGCCCGCGCCCAGGCCGACTACCTGCTGGCCGACCTCGCCCTCGAGTTCGCCAACGAGGCCAAGGACGAGGACGCGAAGAAGAAGCACTACATGGAGGCCGTCACCCGCTTCACCGACATCGTGGCCACGTATCCCGACAGCCCCTACGCGCCCAAGGCCCAGTACAAGAAGGCCCTCGTCTACGAGAAGATGGGCCTCATTGACCAGGCCTGCGAGGAGTACGTGAAGCTCTCGTACCGCTACCCCGACAACGAGCTGGTGGCCGAGACCATCGCACGCCTCGGCCAGTACTTCCTCTCGAAGAGCAAGGAGCTGCGGGCCGCGGCCACCCCGCAGATGACCCCCGTCGAGCGCGAGAAGCTGGAGATGCAGGCCCGCGAGATGAACAAGACGGCCGCACAGGTCTTCGGTCGCCTCGCCGTCCGCTTCCCCACCCACCGCCTCGCCGGGCGCACCCTGGTGCTCAGCGCCCAGTGCTACATGCAGGCCGAGGACCCGCCCAGGGCCATCGAGGTCTTCAAAGCCATCGCCCAGAATCCCAAGATGGAGCCCGACCTCGTCGCCGAGTCCATGTACTGGTGCGGCGACTGCTACATGAAGCAGAACGACCCCGTGAACGCGTACCGCCAGTTCAAGCGCCTCACGTGGGACTACCCGGCGAGCAAGTGGGCGAAGTTCGCCCGCGGCCGCCTCACCGAGGAGGCCCTCGTGAAGGTCGGCGACGCCGACGCCGACAAGAAGAAGTAGACGCTTCGCGGCGTCCCCTCCGAGGCCCGCCGTCAGGCGGTCGTGAGAAGACCATGGCCCACACCCTCGCGGCCGAGCTGCCTGCCCCGCTCACCGAGGCCCTCGACCGGACTTCCGCCGCCTTCGCCCGGATGCCCGAGGCCACGCGGCGCCTGGCCCAGGAGTTCGTCGGGGCGGACGAGGTGCTCTTCGTCGTGCGGACCGCCAGCCGCGTGGACGTGGGGAGCTGGCTCGGCCCGGGCCGCCTGTGGGCGCTGGCGCTCCGCGGCGCGTTGGCCCTCGTCGCCCACGGGCCGCGGCCCTACACCGAACGCATCCCCTTCTCCCGGCTTCGGGAGAGCACGTACAACCCTGTCACGGGCGAACTCGTGCTCGCTCCGCCCCATCACCTTCGCGTGCGGGGCCTGAAGCTGGCGCCGCTCGAGGGCTACCAGATGTTGGCCCAGATCCATGGATGAGAGGACGACCCATGTTGCAGTTGCTCATTGACGGCGGGCCGCTGATGGTGCCCCTGCTGCTGTGCAGCGTCTTCACCGTGGCCGTGCTGATTGACCGGGGCTACGCGTTCTACCGGCACAGCAAGACCGACACGCGGGCCATGCGTGCGAAGATCCTCGGTCTCATCGAGGAGGACCGCGTGGACGAGGCGGCGGCGCTGTGCGCCAACACGCCGAGCCCCGTGGCCGCCGTGCTTCTGGCCGGCCTCCAGTCCTACGCCAAGCACCGCTCGCTGGCGAGCCGGGTCGAGTCGCTCCTGGCCATCATGGAGAAGGCCATGTCCGACTACACGCAGCACGCGATGCACGCGGTCGAGAAGCGCTTCACCGTGCTCGCCACGGTGGGCAGCGCGGCGCCGCTGTTCGGCATGACCGGCACGGTGACGGGCATGATCGCGTCGTTCGGCGCGCTGTCGGCGGCCGGCGTGGAGGCAAGCGGCGTGGCCTCGGGCATTGCCGAGGCCCTCATCACCACCGCCGCCGGCCTCCTCATCGCCCTCGCCGCCGTCATCCCCTACAACATCCTCATCGCCATGTCCAACCGCATCGAACTGGAGATTGACGAGGCATCGTCCGAGCTCCTCGACCTCATCGCCACACGGGCCGGGGTCCGGCCGTAGGGAGCATCCCATGGCTCGCCGCGAACGCCACCAATTCGGGCTCGACGACATTCCCGTGGCCTCGTTCTCCGACATCGCCTTCCTGCTGATCGTCTTCTTCATCCTCACGACCACGCTGGTCGCCACGCGCGGCCTGCTCACCGAGTTCCCCTCGGGCGAGCGGAGCGAGAAGCAGGAAAAGAAGACAACGACCGTGTGCCTGCACGACGGCAAGCTCACGCTGAACGACGCGGAGATGGACCTGCCCAGGCTGCGGCAGGAGCTGGCAGACCTCAAGCTCTACGACCGAACGGGCGACGACAAGGTGGTCATCCTCGAGTCCGCGGGCAAAGTCGAGTACCGCGACTACTTCGCGGCCATGGCCGCGATCACCCAGGCCGGCGGCACCATCTGCATCGTCCGCGAGACAGGGGGCGAGCGATGAAGCACGCCCGACGACGACGACGCCGGGCCCGGATAGTCGTCCCGGTGGCCAGCATGGCCGACATCGCGTTCCAGCTCATCATCTTCTTCATGATTTGCAGCAACTTCGCCAAAGAGGCCGGCATCCCCGTGAAGCCGCCGAGCGCGCCCAACCTCGAGCGCCTGCGCCAGAGCCGAACGGTCGTGGCCATAGACGCCGACGGCCAGATCTACGTCCAGGGCCGACGCGTGCCCGACGCCCGCTCGGCGGAGACCGAGCTGGCCGACCTGCTGCGCACCGCCCGCACGGCCGAGGCGCGCACCGTGCTCTTCCGCTGCGACCGCACGGTCGGGAGAGAGGTCTTCGAGCCGGTCTTGGACGCCATCACGCGCGGCGGCGGCGTCGTCGCCGCCATCGGGGAACGGGAAGAAGGCAAACGCCCCTCGGGCAGCCAGGAGACACGCAATGGCAAGTGACCCTCAGGGAATCCAGAAGCTCTCGCCCGACAAGCTGCTCACCGACTTCACGAAGACGAAGGTGCTCTGGTGCTTCCTCATCGCCGTGGCCATCCACCTCGTGGCCACGGCCGCCACCTCGATCGGCTACATCCGCGACCGCTGGGTGGACCCCGAAGGCGCCGCACGCCGCAAGGCCGCACAGTTGGATGCCGCGAAGGCCGACGTCCCGAGCCCAAAGCCCAAGGTCGAGAGCCCAAGGCCCGACGCGTCGCGCCCGGAGCCGAAGGAGGCCAAGGCCAAGTCGCCCGACGATGCCCCCAAGGGCACCCCGGTGATGAAAGAGATCACGGAACTCCCCAAGAAGGGCGAGATCCCCAAGGCACCCGACGACCTGGGCATCTCGATTGATGAAACCAACAAGTGACGCGTCACGCGGCACGCGGCACGCATCCCGTTGAGCCCATGCGCCGAACCATCGGACAATTCCTGCCTTCGGCTCTGTGCCTGCCGCTGGCCGTGGCGGCGGGGGTCATGGCGCACTACGCGGTGGTGATGCCGTGGCTGTGCCGCAACACCATGTTGGCCGAGAAGGCGTTCGAGCGGGCGTTCGCCGAGGCGGAGATCCCCGGCCTGGTCGGCTCGTTCGCGCTCGTGTGCGGTGTGGGCGCCGCGGCCCTCGCGGCGGTGAGCCTGTTGGGGCTGGCGCGGCGCCCCTGGGCGCTGGCCTTCCTGCGGAGGGCCTACCTGGGCACCTACGTCGTCGCCCTCCTCTATGCCTACGTCGTATGGCGGGTCACCGGGGCCGCGCGCGTGGCGAGCACGAGCCCGGAGGGCTATGCCCCGAGCGCGATGGCCGTCGCGGGCTGGCGCTGGGAGTATCTGTGGCCCGCGCTGTGCGCCGTCGCGGTGTTTGCAGCGCTGCACGTCACCGCACTTCGCCGCGTGGCCGTGGGCGTCTACGCGGGCGCGGCGCCCGCCGGGCCGCTGCTCGGCGACCGCATCGTGGAGAACCTCCGCACCCACGGCGACGACCCGCGCTACCGCAAGAGCCTCCTCACCAGCGTGCTCGCGCACGTCGCGGTCATCGTCGTGCCGCTGCTGCTGGATGCCTACGGCTGCGTGCGCAACTACCTCATCCCCTTTGGCAGCGGCAAGCCCGCGGTCGCCGTCATCCAATCCGTCCAGCGCCGCGAGAAGAAAAAGAAGAAGCGCTTCGTGCTGAACCCGAACTCGGCCATCTACTTCCACGTGCCCGACCTCGACGAGTCGGACGTGTTGCGCGAGGTCGAGGAGATGACGCAGTTGACCTACGTCGCCGACCCGGATTCGGTGAACGCCAAGATGGGCGCGGGCGGCGGCAAGACCGGCGGCTGGCCCGAGGGCGTGGGCAACGAGCCGGTCCGCTTCGTCCGGCTCGAGTACAACGGCGAGCACTGGGACGACGGGATGGACACCCGCAGCCGCGCCGACATGAATTTCCTCCAGGAGTTCCGCCGCGTGACGGGCTTCAAGGTGGCTCCCCGCTCCGAGAGCCACCCGATCCGCCTCCTGAAAAGGTACACCAAGGGCTACGCCCCGCCCTTCGTCTACATGACGGGCTCGGGCTCCCTGAACGTCTCCACCTACGACATGGCCGTGCTGCGCGAGTACCTGCTCGACGGCGGGCTGCTCTTCGCCGACGCAAGCAGCTCGCGGTGGGACCGGAGCTTCCGGTCGTTCGCGAAGGCCCTGTTCCCCGACAAGCGGCTCGTGCCCATCGCGGACGACGATCCGATCTTCCAGATGCCCTACGTGTTTCCCAACGGCGCTCCGCCCCTGTGGCACCACGGCGGCACGAGCGCGATGGGCATCAAGCACAAGGGCCGATGGCTCGTGTTCTACCACCCCGGCGACGTCAACGACGCCTGGAAGACCGGCCACTCGGGCATCGCGCCCGAGTTGGCCAAGGGCGCGTTCCAGATGGGCATCAACATCATCTACTACGCCTTCACCCACTACCTCGAGGCCACGCGAAAGTACCGCAAGTGATTGCCAGGCTTTGGACCTACTTCGGCTTCGTCGGCATCGCCTCCGTGGTGGCGTGGGGCGCGGCGCTGCTGCTCCTCGCCGCCTTCGCGCGCAGCCGCCAGCGGACGCGCGCGTACCTTGTCGCCTTTGCCCTCGCGCTCCTCGGCTTCATTCTCGCCAAGGCCAACTCCCATAGCATCAGCGAGATCGAGGTGGACCGCTCGGCCGAGCAGGCCGAGTTGCGTGCCCGCGCGCGCGCCCGCGCCCAGAAGGCCAAGTCACCCGACACCTCCGAGGCCCCTCCCTCCACCCTCGACCCTCGCCCCTCGACCCTCGTCCCGCCGGTCCCCTCCTACCGCGAGGCCGGCAAGCAGAAGCGCGAGGAGGGCGCAAAGCTCAAGGCATCCGACCTCACCGCCATCGGCGAGGAGGCCGACGTCGCCATCGCACGGCGGCTCCCCGAGGCCGATGTCATCCGAGCCGATGCCTACGACCGCCTGAACCTGTTCTTCGCCCGGCTCACGCCCTGGCTCGCACTGTGCCTGGTCTGCCTCGACTACCTGAGCCGCTTCAACCGCACGTTTGGCTACCTGCCGCCCATTCCCATCGCGGGCCGGGCGCTCGACGCCTTCTTCCCCAAGACCCACGCCGCCCACGTCCAGGGGGCCGGCCCCGCGGTCGTGAAGCGCTACCTGGAAGACCTCGCGCGGAAGGGCGAGTCCTTCCTCTACCTGGGCCAGGCCGACCCCCTCGGCGCGGGCGAGGTCCACAGGTGGTCGCTGGGCAGGCTGCGGCGGCAGCCGTTGCAGAGGATCGCCCTCTCCGGCGCATCTTTTCCCGCGAGCCAATTCGTCCTCGACTCCGCCTGGTTCGGCCGCTACTGCTTCGTGGCGACGGGCCTGGACGTCGCGGGAAGGCTTCTCGCCGACACGGTGGAGTATCTCACGGCAAGGCTCGTGCCCCACGCCGCGGCAAGGCGGACGGTGAACGTCGTGTGGGACTTCGCCGACCCGCCCCCCGCCGAGACGCTCCGGGCACTGGCCGCCCTGTGCCGCGAGACCAACTTCAAGCTCATCGTCTTCTCCTCCCACCCGCCGGCCGAGGAGACGGCACCGCTGTTCGATGAGCGGCTCGACATTGGCAAAGGGGCCTGACGTGACACGACGTGCCTTCCTGCAAGCCAGTGCCGCGGTGGGCGCGGCAACCGCAACGCAGCACGCGCTGAGCGCGGACGCCCCCGCCGCCGGGCGCCCGAACGTCCTCCTCATCCTCACCGACGACCAGGGCTTCGGCGACATCCATTCCCACGGCAACGACAAGCTCGACACGCCCACGATGGACCGCCTGGCCGCCGAGGGCGCCCGTTTCGACCGCTTCTACGTCAGCCCCCTGTGCGCCCCCACGCGCGCCAGCCTGCTCACCGGCCGCTACTTCCTGCGCACCGGCACCTCGTGGGTCGCCCAAGGCAAGGAGACGATGCGCGCCGACGAGGTCACCCTCGCCCAGGTGCTCAAGACCGCCGGCTACGCCACCGCCTGCATCGGCAAGTGGCACAACGGCGAGGTCTACCCCCATCACCCGCTGGGCAAAGGCTTCGACGACTTTTTCGGCTTCTGCGGCGGCGGCATCAGCAACTACTTCGACGTGCTGCTCGAGCACAACGGCCAGCCCGTCGAGACCCAGGGCTTCATCACCGACGTGTTGACCGACCAGGCCCTCCGCTTCATCGAGGCGAATCGCGGCAAGCCCTTCTTCTGCTACGTGCCCTACAACGCGCCCCACAGCCCCTTCCAGGTGCCCGACAAGTACTTCGACAAGTACAAGGCCCGCGGCTTCGACGACCGCACCGCCAGCATCTACGGCATGGTCGAGAACGTGGACGACAGCGTCGCCCGCCTCCTCGCGAAGCTCGACGAGTTGGCCCTCGCCGCCAACACCATCGTCGTCTTCATCACCGACAACGGGCCCAACGGCCCCCGCTTCAACGCCGGCATGAAGGGCGCGAAGGGCAGCGCCGACGAGGGCGGCGTGCGCGTGCCCTGCTTCATCCGCTGGCCCGGCCGCATCAAGCCGGGGCTCACCATCCAGCCCATCGCCGCGCACATTGACATCCTGCCCACGCTCGCCGAGCTGTGCGGCGTGAAGCAGGCGAAGACCTTGCCCCTCGACGGCGTGAGCCTCGTGCCCCTCCTCGAAGGGCGGGCGGCGGGGTGGCCCGAGCGGACCCTCTTCGAGGTCGGCGCCGCGCGCACCCCTCGCTGGCGCCTCCGCCTCGGAGGCAAGAAGGCCAGCCGGCCCCAGCTCTACGACATGGTCGCCGACCCCGGCCAGAAGACCGACGTGGCGGCGCAGCACCCCGACGTCGTCAAGGCGCTTGCCGCCGCCTACGCGGCCTGGGACAAGGACGTGCGCCACGGCCAGGAGGGCATGCCCCCGCCGCTGCCCGTCGGCCACGACCAGGCCAAGACCGTCACCCTTCGCACCCACCTCGCCAGCGTCGAGAACGTCGAGCGTCAGACGCCCTGGACCAACGGCTACATGAAGGCGTGGACGAGCACGAAGGGCCGCGTGACCTGGGCGCTGGACGTCGTGAAGGGCGGGCGCTACGACGCCGAGCTGGTCTACGTGTGCGCCCCGGCCGACGTGGGGGCCAAGGTGCGCCTCGAGGCCGGCGACAGCCGCGCCGAGGCCGTCGTGGACCGCCCCGCCGACCCCGCCTCGCTCCCTACCCGCGACCGCGTGCGGCGCGGCGAGGCCGACATCAAGCGGTGGGCCGCCCTCCGCATCGGCGCCATCGAGTTGAAGCCCGGCCGGTCGAGCCTCACGCTTCGCGTCACCGAGATGCCCGGCAAGCAGGCGTTCGTGATGCTGGGCGTGCGGCTGACCCGACTCGACTGAATCGCCCGAGGCACGATGCGACCGAGGAGGTGGGCATGCTCAGATGGAGGCGTCAACTCCCCGCTCTCGTGGCGGCGCTCCTGCTCGGCAATGCCCGTGCCGGTGCGCCGGTGCTCGAACACTTCATCACGCGGCGCGGCAACAAGCTGATGGAGGGCGACCGCGAGTTCCGCTTCCTCGGCGCGAACATGCCCGGGCTGATCCTCCCCTACGACTTCACCCTGCGGATCCCGGAGCGCATGACGCTGCCCACCCCGTGGGAACAGGAGGACGCGTTCAAGACGCTGACGCAGATGGGCCTGCGCGTCGTCCGCCTCTGGAACCTCCCGATTCGCCCTCCCCAGGACAAGGCGCAGGGCTGGCACTACGTCCTCGGCCCGGGCCAGTTCAACGACGAGGCGTTCAAGACCCCCGACCACCTGCTGGCACTGGCGAACCGCTACGGCGTGCGGGTGATCTTCGACTTCACTGCGGGGTCCGGCGACTACCTCGGCGGCGTCGGCACCTACGCGGCGCACCGCGGCAAGAAGCGGGCCGAGTTCTTCTCCGACCCGCAGCTCAAGGACGACTACAAGGCCACCGTGCGCCACGTCCTCAGCCGCACGAACAGCGTGACCGGCACGGCCTACAAGGACGACAAGGCGATCCTCGCGTGGCAGTTCGGCAACGAAATCCAGGAGGCCCCCGAGGCCTGGTGCAGCGAGATGGCCGCCTACGTCAAGAGCCTCGACCCCAACCACTTGGTCATTGACACCCGGCATCGCCGCGTGCCGCAGCCCGACCGGCCCGACCCGAACATAGACATCTACACCCGCCACTACTACCCCGGCGACGGCGACTGGGTGAAGCACTGCGAGCGCGAGTGGGCGGCGCTGAAGGGGCAGCGGCCCCTCGTCGTCGGCGAGTACGGGCCGTACTTCCGCCTGCCCGCCGAGAGGGCGCGGGCCGTCGCGGCCCACCGCCGGTTCCTCGACCACGTGGCGGGCAGCGAGCTCAGCGGCGCCTTGCTCTGGAGCATGTACTTCCACCACCGCGACGGCGGCTTCTACTGGCACCAGATCTTCACATACCCATCGGTCTGGAGCTACCACTGGCCCGGCTTTCCGAGCGGGGAGGCCCAGGCCGAGCGCGAGATTCTCGGCGCCCTGCGCGAGGCCGCGTTCCGAGTCCAGGGCAGGCCCGTGCCTCCCGTGCCCGTCCCCGACCCGCCCCAGCTCCTTCCCGTGGGCGACGTGCCGCTCCTGTCGTGGCGCGGCTCAGCCGGCGCCAGCGGCTACGACGTCGAGCGCGCCCCCGATCCCGCCGGACCCTGGGCGCGGATCGCGCGCAACGTGTCCGACGCCGACGTCGCCTACCGGCCCCTCTACAGCGACACGACGGCCAGGGCGGGCCAGACGTGCCACTACCGCGTCGTCGCGCGCAATGCCTCGGGGGAGTCCGAGCCGTCGAACGTCGTTGGCCCGGTGAAGGTGAGAGCCGTCTGCCTCGCCGACGAGTTGGCCACCTTCGCGCTCGCGCACGCCCGCTCGGACGGGCTGACGCTCGCAAACGAGTACAACGCGCTCTACGCCGAGCGCCTCTTCCGTGCAAAGGGAGAGAGCGGAGCGTGGCTCGCCTACAAGGCGCCGGGCGACATCGCCGCCTTCAAGGCCGTCGCCTGGTTTCCCAAGGCGCCCGAGCACTTGAGGTTCCAGGCGTCGCCCGATGGCGTGGCCTTCCAGAACCTGGCTCCGCAGCGCCACGACCGCGCGTACCCCAGCCCACCAGGCGGCCCGGCAGGTGGCCAGCGCCGCACGCGGGTGGAGTATGCCGGCAGCCTGCCGCCCGCACAGCGCTTCCTGAAGATCATCTGGACGGGGCCTGCGGAGCTGGATCGCGTGGAGCTGTTCCACTCCGGCGAATGACCCACAGGCCCTTCAGGGCGTCCCCAGCTTGGCGCGGATGGCGTTGCAGAAGTCGCACTGGCACTTTTCGCCGCCCGTGACGAGCCGCGGGTCGCGCCGCACGTTCTCCGTCGCAGTGTCTATCGCGTCGCGGGCGCGCATCAGGTGGATCGTGCCCTCGCCGAGCGGGGCCGAGCGAAGCTGGCCCCGCTGCCGCATCGCCTCGTAGCTCGGGTCGAAGTTCACGTGGCACGGCATGTGGCGCACGAGCACCTCGCGGCGTTTGCCGCCCTCGAGCACGTGGCCCACGAAGTCGAGGAGCAGCAGGCCGTTCCGCTCGTCGCCCATGTGCATGCTGGTGTTCGACGACAGCTTGCACAACATCAAAATCCAGGCGTCCAGCTCGTAGAGCTTGCCGTAGGCCCCCTCGGGCGCGAAGACCGGGCGGTCGGGCACGTGGCCGCTCGTGATCTCGGCGGCCCGCGGGCCGAAGGCCGCGACCGAATGGCTCGGGTGCGGGCTTCGCAGCACGCCCGGGCGCTTGCGGAACACCTCGGTGATGGCGCCGACGCGCGACGGGGTCGTCGCCGGGTCGTAGGGCGGCCGCCCCACCCACGAGTAGCTCAGCGTCGGCATCGCCAGCGTGCCCTCCGGGCCGATCGCATCGTGCAGCGCCTCAATCACCGCATCGGCCCCGCCCTCGACGTAGCCGAACTGGCTGACCGACGAGTGGACCATGAGGACGGCGCCTCGTGGCACGCCGAGGACGTCCAGCGCCGCGCGGTAGTCGTCGCGCGTGAGCACGGGCCGCAGCTTCACGAAGCCATGGGCGGCCAGGAACTCGACCGTGTCGTTCAGCCGCGCGAGCTCGATCGCCTGCCCCTCGCGCTGGAGCCACTGCCACACGTCGAGTGCCGTCCGCTTGCCGTTGCTGCGGAAGAGCGCGAGGTGGAGCCAGTGCGGCGCGCCCCAGCCGACCGTCAGCCCCGTCTTTGCCTTGAGTTCCTTCAGCCCCGCTTCATCGAGCGACTCGAAGCACGGCGACCCGCGGAACGTGCGGACGGGCACGAGCCGCCTTGCCCGCTGTTCCTCGTTCGCGGATGGCGCGGCCGTCTTCGCGCGCTTGGCTCCCGTCCCGAGGCGCTTCGCATAGCGCGCGTCCTTGCGGGAAGCCTTCGCCTCGCGTCGGGCGAAGGCGGCCAGGCGCTGGCCCAGCCTCTCGGCCTGCTGACCGATCTCCTCGCGCTCGAACAGGTGCGACCAGGGGCAGAGCCAGTCTGTGTGCTTCTCGAGGTTCTCGCGCGTCGCCGCGAGCGAGCGGGTCGGGACGAGGCGCGCGACCGACTTCAGCCGCTCGACATTCTCTGCGACCGCGTGCTCGATGCGCTCGGGCGCCTCGCCCCGCTGAACGGCCTGAAGCACTTGCTCCTTGGCGAACGCCAGCGTGAGGCGCGCAAGCCAGGCGGCCTCGCGGAAGCCGGCCGTGGCCAGGAACGCGCAGTAGGTGGCCGCGACGCGGCCCAGGCTCGCCATCGCCTTCGGCGAGATGTGCTCGATGGTGTCGAGCGACGTGTGGTAGTACGCGTCGGGCCAGCACCCGAGCACGATGGTGGGCGCGCCGACCGAGGGCTCGCCGAACAGGTTGTCCACCAGCGCGCCGGGCTCGGTGCGGAAGCGGAAGAGCGGGTCGTCGCGGCCGAGGCGGCGCATCAGCTCCAGCCCAAGGGCGTCGGTGCAGGCGGGCAGGGCCGACCAGTTGTAGAGCAGGTTCGCGCGGGAGCGGGCCTCGCTGAGGTCGTTGCCCACCATGTCGAGGTTGATGCCCGCGGCCAGCCGCCGCAGGTGCGGCCAGGTGGCGAGGAACGCCTGGTAGCCCCGGACCTCGAACGAGTAGACGACGCGGATGCCGCGCTGGAGCTTCGGCAGCTTGCCCGCCTCGGCCAGAGCCTTCACCGCACGCACGACCTCGAGCCCCAGGGCGCAGCCCGAGTTGTTGTCGTTCGCCCCCGGCTCGCACAGGTGGCCCGTGATGGCGATCTCCTCGCTCGTCGCGCCCGGCAGCAGCCCCGTCACCGCGGGGAGGATGCCGGGGTAGAGCCGCGTGCGGACCACGGCCCGCAGCTTCACGCAGGGATGCGTGCTCAACAACTCGCGCAGGCGGCGGCCGTTCGCCGGCGACAGCGAGAAGCCGAAGCCCTTCTGCGGCGTCTTCCACGGCGGGATAGCGTAGTTCTGCCACTGGGCCGCGTGGTCGAAGTGCCCGGGCGCCTTCTCCTGCGGCGAGCCGGCGAGCTTCATCGCGTCGGACACCACCCCCACCGCGCCGCGCGAGAAGGCGTTCAGCCCGTACTCCAGGCCCACCCCGTCCACCAGCACGATCTTGCCCGCGACGTCCCTTCCCTCGTACGACGCCGCCTTCGCGCCATTCTCGATGGCGACGACCTCGGCCACGACCCCCTCGGGCGGGGTGGGCGCCGAGTACATGAACAGCCCCATCGGGCAGTCGCGGTAGTGAGCCAGAGTCGAGGACGAGGACGAGGGAACCGGGTCAACGATTTCCAGGGTGGCGTCCTCCACGTCCCACGCCTCGGGCATCACCCAGCCGCCGTAGGCGGTCGTGCCATCGGCGGGGTACTCGAGCACCTGGACGTCGCTGAGGCCGATCTCTCGCAGGATCGCCGCGATCTCGGCCGCCGTCTTCTGGAGGTGGTCGAACGAGTTCCAGCGGGCGTGCTCCCAGAGGCGGGCCGTGTAGTCTCTCGCCCGTTCGCCCGAAAGCTCCGCCTTCACGGCCTGCCAGATCGGCTCATACATCGCGTCGTGCTCCTCGTCTCGCGCCCTGGGGTGTCGCCGCCGCCACGCATGTTGCGCTTTTGGCCCGGATTGTCAACTCCCCTTCCCGCTCCCCTTGCAGGAACGGGCCGCTGGGAGTATGATGCCGCTCAAGCCAGGTTTCTGTCGGCACCATCAGGTACGGAGGGTGTTCCCGATGCTGGAAGTTTGCTGCCCGAACCCCGCATGCCGACGCAAGCTGCGAGCGCCGGAGACCATGGCCGGACACACGGCTCGCTGCCCGGTGTGCGGGACCCACATGGCCGTGCCGCAGGCGCCGGCGGCCCCCCTGGCCGACGAGCTTCAGTTGCGGGAGTCCACCCCGCCAGCGGGCGGCCCGTGGGATGCGGCGGTGGGCGTGCCCGAGTACGCCCCGCCCTCGCCGCGGGCGCGGCCGGCGCGCTCGGCGCGGCGGCTGGCTCCCCTGGCGGCGGGCGCGGTGGCGGCCCTGGTGGTCGTGGGCGCCGCCGTGTACTTCCTCGCCTTGCGCGGCGGCCGCCGGCACAAGGGGCCGTTCGGCAAGCCACCCGTCATCCAGTCGAGCTACAAGGGACCAAAGGTCCAGATGAAGATCCTCCTGAACCCGGGGCGCTACACGATCGTCGAGACGCAGGAGGACCGAGGCACGCAGACGGTCAAGGCCGGCCGCGAGTCGCAGGACGCGAACACCAGTTCCACCGTGCGCGTGGACGGCGAGATCGAGATTCAGCCCCCGCACGCGACCACGGGCGAGCGCCGCGTCACCTACACCTGCACGCGAGTGAAGATGGACGCGGATCAGGGGGGCCAGAAGATGTCGTTCCACAGCGACGATCCGAAGGCCAGCCCACGCGATCCGGGGAGCCAGATGCTCGCAGGTGTCCTCGGCGCCATGGTCGGCTGGACAGGCGTCCAGGTCTACTCCAAGGACGGCAAGTTCCTCCGCCTCGAGGGCCTGGAGCACCTGCTGACCAAGATGCGCGCGGCGCCCGGCGGCCCTCAGATGGCGGCCGTGATGAGGAAGATGCTCGAGCCGCTCCTCCGCGACACCCTCACCCGCCACTGGGGCAAGCTCCTCCCCGCCGACCCCGTGGGGCCGGGCGACACCTGGCAGCGGCGCGTGGACTTCGAGCAGTTCCCCATGTTCGGCGACCTCGACTTCGACTTCACGTGCTGGCTCACCGACGTCGAGGAGTCGCCGGCCGGGAAGGTGGCCGTGATGCTGTGCGACGGCAGCGCGAGGCTGCGCGACCGCGACCTCGACATGAGCGGCATGGGCATCCCAGGCGCCCCCAAGACGACCGTGGACGACATGACCCTGCTGCTGCGCATGACCGTGAAGTTCCCCCTCCACATCGGCCTTGCCACCGAGGTCAATGGCAACGTCGCTCTCGACGGCTCGATGACCATCCGGGTCCTGGGCCAGACCGCTCGCAGCACGCTCGAGCAGGACTCGAGGTTCGGCTACACCCTCACGCCGAAGTAGCCGCCGCAGGGGCTACTGCTTCCCCGCGGCGGCGCCCTCTCGCCCCAGGTACTCTTCGTACGTCGTCTGAAGCGTCGCCAGATCGGCCTCGCCACGGTGGACCCACACGCGGTAGCGGCAGCGCACGGGCTTGCCCGGCTCGAGGTCCTTCGACTTGATGCCCGGCCAGCCGATGCACAGGCAGCCGTAGTGGCGGGTGAGCCAGGTCGGCGGATAGTCGGGGTGGTCTTTCGCGATGAAGACGGCCACGCCGCTGCGGCCGGGGGCGCCGGCGACCTGGCCCGTGATGTCGGCCCACTCCAGCCGCGTGTCGGCCAGGTCCTTGCCCTTCGATGGGCCCTTGGACGTGATGATGGCGGTGTCCTTGCGCTTGTTGGCGTTCGGCTCGTCCTTGTTCGGTGCGAAGCGGATGTTGAAGCCGCCGTAGCTCTTCCCCGCCGCGCCCCACAGCGTCACGGGCACCTCGAGCGCCGTCCAGGTCAGGTCGAAGTCAATCGCCCGCGAGTCCTTCGCGGCGGGATGCACCGTGATGACCAGGGCCTCCTTCACCACCTTCTTGTCGCCCACGTACCAGCCATTCTCGGCCTCGAGGATGGCCGCCTTGTCGGTCGCCTCCTTGCGCACCCACTTCTCGTGCTTGTAGTAGATGCCCGAGGGGATCCACGACTGGACGTTCTTGCCCTCGACCTTCATCCCCGGCCACGCCCAGAAGATGCCGCGATGGTGGTAGTGGTCCTTGGGGAAATCCTCGGTGAGCACCTCGCCATCGAGGCCGTAGAGGGGGTGGACGTAGCAGGCGCGGTTGTAGCGCTCGGCGACGCCTTCCCTGGCGATCATGCCGTGGTTGTAGACGAGCACGGGCTTGTCGCCGTCCCACAGGCCGAGCGAGTTGTCGTTGACGGGCTTCCAGTGGAACGCGGGCTGAGCTGGCTCCGCTCCCCAGGCGAACAGGGAAAAGGTGGCAGCAAGCGAGCCCAGGCCGAATTGCAGGCGAGTCATGAAGCTCACTCCTTGTGGTCCCTTTGGTCCCTTGCGTCCCTTTGGTCCCTTGCGCCGGAGAAGCCAAGGGACCCAAGGGACCTAAGGGACTCAAGGGACGTGAAAGCACAGATCCTCAGAAGGCTCCCGGTCAGAAGGTGCGCACCTCGACGGCCGCGCCTTTGCGCTCGGCGGAGACATAGGCGCTGTAGATGGTGGAAATGGCGTCGGCGGCGAGGCGGCTGTCGCTCTCGGGCCGCTGGCCCGCCGCGATGCAGCGGTAGAACGCCTCCATCTCCTGGGGGTAGCCGGTCGTCCAGTCCTCGTCGGGCGACATGGCGGTCCAGCCTTCCTTGGTCTCGATCTTCTCGACGGTGTAGATGTCGGCGTAGCGTTCGCCCTTGGGGTTGTAGGTCTGCACCGAGGTGTTGGGGTTGATGTGGCAGAGGGTGCGGTGGTTGTTGGCGGCGACCTCGAGCCAGTTGTGGATGCCGCCAAGGATGATGTCGGAGGCGAACACGGTGGCGACCGTGCCGTCCTCGAACTCCACGTGCATCATCGCGAAGTCGTCAATGTCGTGGTAGTTGCAGCGGATGTGGCCGGCGTCCTGGAACGCGGGCAGGCGGGTGATGGCGTGGGCGCGGGCGGAGACGGTCTTGGGGCGGACGGGGTTGCCGTCGCGCGCCTTGCCCTCGGCGCGCTTGAGGTAGAGCGCGGCGGTGAGCGGGTGGCAGCCCTTGCCGATCATCGTGCCGCCGCCCGAGAACTTCCAAAAGGCGTAGGTCGCCGCGTGCGAGCCCGAATGGGCCTCCTCGCCATGGATCCAGAGGACCTGGGCGCCCGTCTTCTCGATGATCTCGCGCTCCTTCTGCACGGCGGGCGCGTAGACCCAGTTCTCGGCGTAGCACAGGGTGCCCTTGCTGGCCGCCTCGGCGGCGAGGATGCGCTCGACGCTGGCGAGCGCGGCATCGAGTGCCGCCTGCTTCGGGAAGCGGTCGCCGTGGAAGCTCTCCGAGCCGTCGCCGAAGTAGCCCGTGAGCGGCTTCTCGCACACCACGCAGCGGTCGCGCTTCAGCGCGGCAACCGCGACCTCCTCGTGCGCCGAGGGCGGGGTGCACACGTGCACCACGTCCGCCGCCTCGACCAGCTCGTCGAGGCTGGCGAAGGCCCTGATGCCGCGTTCCTTCGCGTAGCTCGCCGCCATCGCGGCGTCTATGGCGTAGGTGCCGACGACCTCGACGTTGACGCCGAAGACGCGCTTGAGGTTCTCGAAGTGGAATCGTGCGGCAAAGCCCGAGCCCACGATCCCCGTGCGAAGGGTCTGCTTCTCCATCTCGTTCGTCCCTCGATTCCGTGACCTGGCCGTGGATCCACCCTCACCACAATACCCGAGCCAGGCCGTCCTGTCAACGTCCTCCGCCGCTTGACACGAGAGGACAAACCGGGCACTATGTGGGCTTGCAGCCGCTGTGTGCTGCGTCTCACTCAGTGCGAAAGGAGTTGGCTATGCGGCGATGGCGTGCGTGGGTGGTCGTTCTGGCTGTGGCGCTGGCCGTGTCGGCGGTGGCGGACGTCAAGCTGCCGGCGGTCGTCAGCAGCAACATGGTCGTCCAGCGGGGCGTGAAGGCCCGCATCTGGGGCACCGCCGACGCCGGCGAGCAGGTCACCGTGACACTCGGCACCCAGAAGCAGACGGCCAAGGCCGACGACAAGGGCGACTGGGCCGTGGTCCTCGAGCCGATGAAGGAGGGCGGCCCGCTCGAGATGACCGTCGCCGGCAAGAACACGATCAAGCTCGAGAACGTCCTCGTCGGCGACGTGTGGGTCTGCTCCGGCCAGTCGAACATGGAGTTCTCGGAGGGCGGCTGCAACAACGCGAAGGACGAGGCCGCGGCGGCCAACTTCCCGAACATCCGCCATTTCGGCCTCCAGAAGGCCGTCTCCGCCACCCCCCTCAAGGAGGCCAAGGGCGCCTGGGCCGTGTGCAGCCCGGGAACCGTGAGCCGCTTCACCGCGGTCGGCTACTTCTTCGGCCGGCACCTCCACAAGGAACTCAACGTGCCCATCGGCCTGCTCCACACCTCGTGGGGCGGCACGCCCGCCCAGGCCTGGACCAGCCGCGCAGCCCTCGAGGCCGTGCCCGAGATGCAGCACTACGTGAAGGCGCTCGACGCAGTGGCCAACCCCTCCGATGAGGCGAAGAAGAAGTTCGAGGAGGCGCTGAAGAAGTGGGAAGACAATGCCGCGAAGGCCAAGGAGGCCAAGAAGCAGCCCCCGCGCAAGCCCGCCATGCCCGGCGTCGGCGCCCACACGCCCTCGGCCCTCTACAACGCCATGATCGCACCCGTCACGCCCTACACCATCCGCGGCGCCATCTGGTACCAGGGCGAATCCAACGCCGGCAACGCCAAGGACTACCGCATCCTCTTCCCCACGATGATCAAGAACTGGCGGAAGGACTGGGGCCAGGGCGACTTCCCCTTCCTCTTCGTCCAGCTCGCCAACTTCATGGGCGTGGACAAGACGCCCGCCGACCACGGCTGGGCCGACCTGCGCGAGGCCCAGGACATGACCCTCGCCCTGCCCAAGGCCGGCCAGGCCTGCATCATTGACATCGGCGAGGCCCGCGACATCCATCCCAAGAACAAGCAGGACGTGGGCAAGCGCCTCGCTCTCGCCGCCCTCGCCATCGAGTATGGCAAGGACATCGTCTACTCCGGCCCGCGGTTCGACAAGATGACGGTCGAGGGCAACAAGGCCCGCATCGCCTTCAAGCACGTGGGCGGCGGCCTGGTCGCCAAGCCGCTGGCGGACATGACGCCCAACGGCCCCACGCTCGCCAAGCGATTCGGCGTCGAGGTCACCCCCGAGCTGCGGCCGCAGACGGACGTCTACGGCTTCGCCATCGCGGGCGACGACAAGTAGTTCGTCTGGGCCGAGGCGAAGATTGACGGCGAGACCGTCGTCGTCTCCAGCCCCAAGGTCGAGAAGCCCGTCGCCGTCCGCTACGCCTGGGGCAACAACCCCGTCTGCAACCTCTACAACAAGGCCGACCTGCCGGCCTGCCCGTTCAAGACCGACGCGGACCCCGCGGCCCCGCCGAAGAAGTAACCCCCTCCCGACCCCTCCCGCGGGCGCCCAAGCCCGCGGGAGGGGGTCGCCTCGCCCCTCGCCAAGACTCGCGCCCTTTCCCCCCCTCTTTGGGCACGAGTCTCGGACCAGGCGCTCTCTTCCTGACAGAGAGTTGTAAGTCTCTTCCTGACAAACTCTTACGCCATCTCGCTCCTCGCGAGCCGCGGGCATGGGCCCAAGACTCGCGCCCCACGGGGGGCGCGAGTCTTGGGAAGGTCAGGAGGCCGCCGCCTGGGCCTCGCCCTCGGCAGACGACTCGGCCACGGCGACCTCAGCCCCACCCTCCGGCAGCGCCAGAGCAGTGGCCGCGCCCAAGGGCAGCCGCAGAAGCCAGTTACCCCGCTTGCCGTCGGGGCAGCCCTCCACGCCCAGCGCCTTGCGCGCCTTCCGCAAGGCCGTCGGCGAGATGCCCACGGCGAGCGCCAGTCGCTCGGCCTCTCGGGTCGCCCTCGGCCCAGCCGCGAGCAGCCCCTGAAGCCACATCGCCGCCAATTCGCTCGCCGGCGCGCGGCGCGTGACCCCGAGCGCCTCCTCCGCCGTCTCCGTCACCGCCTCGGGCTCCCACGCCAGCACAGGCACCGCCGCGTCCCCCGCCGACCCCACGATGCGGTAGGCCAGGCCCGTCACCCCGCCCGCCAGGTTGCACTTGACGGGCAGAAGCAGCATTCGCCCCGGCTCCCGACGGTCCTGCCCCACCGCCCACACGGCCCGCGACGCGGCCACGAACCCCAGGCTCCCCATCGTCCGGTAAATCACCGCG
>DATKZY010000004.1:0-7216 GCA_035527715.1 Planctomycetota bacterium
GGGCGGCAAGATTGACCGCAAGCTGTTCGTGGACTACGAAGGCAAACGCATCTACGTGTGCTGCTCGGACTGCGTGCCCAAGGTCCGCCAGGACCCGGCGAAGTACGTCAAGCAGCTCGAGGACGCGGGCGTGGTGCTCGACAAGGTGCCCGCCGCGAAGCCGTGAGCGAGGAGACCCCCGTGTCCGGGCCTGGTCTCGAAAAAGTGGTGCTCTACGACGCCGTGGGCCAACCGTGGTTCGACGCGGCGGCTGTGAGCGACTACCTGGAGTTCTGGTTGCCCTGGCTGACGGTGGAGGTCCGCACCGACCTGTTCGCGCACGCCCTCGGCGAGGCCCGCGGCCCCGAGGCCCTCGCCGGCCTCGCCGAGGAGCTGTGCCAGGTGCGCGTGCACGACCCGATGCGCCAGGTGGCCGAGCGCAGGAGGCGACCGCTGAAGCCCGCACTCGACTACGAGACGCGCCTGCTCACCGGCGCCGCCCGGCCCTCGGCCGGGGTGGCCTACGACGGCGTCGAACTTCAGCGCCTGGCCTTCAACGTGCTGCCGCGGGCCGAGCGCCACCTCTGCGCGCTCCACATCTGGATCACCGAGCGCCTCGTCGCCACGTGGGACGAGGACGACCGCCGCTACCACGCGCGCGTGAGCCTCTACGGGTTTCCTGCCATTCTCTCCACGTCGGGCATGGTCGAGGCGCCCGCCAGGGAGCGGGAGCACTATCTCGCTCGACGCCTCGGAGTGCCGATGAGCGTTGCGGGCGCACCCGACGCCCCCGACCATCTCCGACACGAGGACCCCAGGACGGCCCGCGTGGCCAAGGGCTACGCGATGCAGGCCATCTTCTATGCCTCCACGGGCGAGCCGTTCTGCGACGAGGTCGGCTGCCGCCTCTTCAACGCCCACTGGCAGAGCGAAATGCTCGCTGCACAACTCCAAGGCAGCGAATACTGCCCGCGCCATGCGCAGATGCTCGAAGCCTGGCAGGCCGGGCTGGGCCGGAGGGCCGAGGAACACGTCTCATGCCAGGCCAACGCACCTATCGCCTCCCCGACTCGCTGACCGCCGACCTCGCGAAGCTCCGCGAGATGATCGACCAGGTGCGGGCGGGCGGCCTCACGCCCGAGCGGCTGCGGGCGTTCCGCGTGCCGATGGGCGTCTACGAGCAGCGCGAGAGCGGCACGTTCATGCTCCGCGTCCGCCTGCCCGCGGGCGGCGTGCTGCCCCATCAGATGCAGGCACTGGCCGACGCGGCCGAACGCTACGGTGACGGCACGCTCCACGTCACCACGCGGCAGGACATCCAGGTGCACCGCGTGCCCCTCGAGAACGTGCCGCCCGCGCTCGAGGCCCTGGCCGCGGCCGGCCTCGCCACCAAGGGCGGCGGCGGAAACACCGTGCGTAACATCACCGCCTGCCCCCACGCCGGCGTGTGCCCGCACGAGGTCTTCGACGTCGCGCCCCACGCCATCGCCGTCACCGAGTTCCTGCTGCCCGACCCGCTGTCGTACCAGTTGCCTCGGAAGTACAAGCTCTCGTTCTCCGGCTGCGGCGCCGACTGCGCGAGCGCGACGGTGAACGACCTGGGCTTCATCGCCCGCCGTAGCCTTGGCGAAGGCGGGCAGCCAGGCTTCGCCGTCTACGTGGGCGGCGGCATGGGCGCCCACAGCCGCGTGGCAGACCTCTTCGAGGAATTCGTCCCTGCCTCCGACATCCATCTGGTCGCCGAGGCCGTCAAGCGTGTCTTTGACCAGCACGGGAACCGCAAGAACCGCAACCGGGCGCGGCTGCGCTTCCTCCTCGAGCTGATCGGCCTCGGCGGCTTCCGCAAGCTCTACGAGGCCGAGTTGGCCATTCTGCGGCAGGCCGCGCCCCCGTGCCCACCGCTTCGCGACTTCGTTGGCGCCGCCGAGGGTCAACGTGCATCCCGGCCCGCACGCCCCTCGGCGAGCGCCGCGAAGGGCTTCGACGCCTGGCGCGCCCGCAACGTCCTGCCCCAGAAACAGGAGGGCTACTGCCTTGTGGAAGTCCCACTCGCCCTCGGCGACATCGGCACCGAGATGTTGCGGGGCCTGGCCGACATCGTCGAGCACTACGGCGACGGCATGCTCCGCACCACGCAGGAACAGAACGCTCTCCTGCGCTGGGTGCCCGAGGCCGAGCTGCCCGACGTTCACGCCCAGCTGGCGGCGCTCGGCCTCGCCGAGCCGCTGCCCCCCGTGCTCCGCAAGCTGGTGGCGTGCACGGGGGCATCCACGTGCCGCCTCGGCATCTGCCTCTCGCGCGGCCTCGCCCAGGCCATCAGCCAGGTGCTGTCGAGCGACGGCCTGGACCTCGACGCCCTCGGGCCGCTGGCCATCCGCATCAGCGGCTGCCCGAACTCCTGCGGCCGGCACCCGGTGGCGGACATCGGTCTTCACGGCGCGGCTCGCCGCATCGGCGGCGAGCTGATCCCGCACTACGTCGTGCAACTCGGCGGCCGCGTGGGCGAAGGGCTCGCCCGCCTGGCCCAGGGCGCGACGGCCATCCCCGCGCGCAACGTGCCCGTCTTCCTCACCGAACTGCTCCGCGAGTTCGCCCGCTCGCCGCACTGCCCCGACTTCCATGCGTTCCTCGACGCCGGCGGCCGGCGAACGGCCCAACAGCTCCTCGCCCGCTTCGCCAAGCCGCGCCGCGCGGACGGCGACGCCTGCGCCTGCTGCTCCGGCGCCGAGTACGACTGGGGCTCGTGCTCGCCCTTCTCGCTGGCCGGCCGCGGGCCGGGCGAGTGCAGCGCCGGCGTGTTCGACCTCATCGAGGTGGACCTCGCCAGCGCGACCCAGGCCCTCGAACGGGGCCACCGCCACGCGGCCACCGTGCTCGCCGCCCGAGCCCTGCTCGTCACCCGGGGCGCCCAGCCCCGCGACGACCTCGACGCGCTCAAGCTCTTCCAGGAACACTTCGTGGCCCAGGGCCTCGTGGAGCCGGCGCTCGCCCCCATCGTGGAGAACGCCATCCAGGTCGCGGCGGCCTCCGACCCCGAGACCGCCTTCGTCGTCAGGTCCGACGTCGTGGCCGTCTTCATAGATGCCGTGAAGACCCTGTACCAGAACATGGACAGCTCGCTCCGCTTCGCCCCTCCGCCTGAGCCTCCGCCCGCCGCGGCGCCGAGCGAGGACGCCGAGGCCGTCACCGAGGACTATCGCGGCGTCTCCTGCCCCCTCAACTACGTGAAGGCCAAGCTGGCCCTCGAGAAGATGAAGCCGGGCGAGGAGCTTACCCTCATCCTCGGCGACGAAGGCCTCGCAAACGTCCCCGCCAGCGCTGCCGCCGACGGCCACGAGATCCTCTCTATCACCCGGGGGCCTGAGGGCAACCGCCTAGTCATCCGCAAAGGCGGGCGGCCCGCGACGCCTGCCGCGACCGCCGCGGGAAGGGGGGCCTGATGCCCTCGACCAACTACGGCGTCTGCGAGAAGTGCCGCAAACGCATCCCCATCACCCACGCCATCCGCGACGGCAAGGTCTACGTGGCCAAGAGCTGCCCCGACTGCGGCCCCACTGTACTGGGCCAGGCAGTTTGATGGTGAGCCACAATGAGTAGCACAGCGGTGGATCGAGCACTTCATGGCTGTGAGTCCGGGTCGCGAGGCACGGCCACATGACGTGGTGGTGGCGCAGGCCGACCGGGATAGAGTCCAGGCGCGCGGTGCGGTGAGTGCAGCCTCGTTTCTGAGAGCGCTTTTCGTCTCCTACGCAGCACGCTGGAGGCGAACGACCGGGAGGTGCTTCCTGCCGGCGAGGCACTCCACCTCCATCCTGAGGCGTACTCCCGGCTGGCCCTTCACCAGCGTGACTGGCGTGGCGCAAGGCGAGCTCCGTGGCCACCGGGCCCGCGGCTCGAACCGCGGCTGTCGGTTCCTTCCGGAACACCGTCACGCCCATGATGCGACGCGAGTAGTGGTCGAGCACCACGCCGACCCACCAGCAGAACGGCCAGCACTGGAGCAGCGAGAAGGGAGACCACGCGGTCCAGAAGCCAGACCCGATGGACACGGTGGTCAGGTCCACGAGCCATACGTGGTTGGGGTACTTCGACGTGATGGCGCCCTTCTTTCGAACAGGCTCGGCGTCTGTCGGCTCAGGAGCCGCCGGCTCCTTGAGGATACGCCCCACCGTGGTCGCGCCCAAGTGCAGGCCGGCCCGCGCCAGGATCTCCGCGATCTTCACCTTGCCGAGCATGGGACACAGGGCTTTGAGCCGCTGGACGATGTACCGCACGAAGTCGGGGAACTTGTTGACCGGCTCGTTCAGCCGAACAAGCACGTTGGGGCCGCCTTTTCGAGTCCTCGTCGGGGAGCCACTTTTTCGGGCCGCGAAATGATCCCCCGCTCTGGTTTACAGCATAGCGGGGCAGGGACCTGTGCCGTAGGCACTACGCATCCGATTGTGTGCCAGGTACTTACGGCGGCGCACCTCCGTAGCAGGCTTGCCCTCGTGATGCTTGGGCGCGGCGGCCGCGGGTGCGCCCCCGCGTGCAGACGCGCCCCGAGCACGAGCGGCCCAGCGGCAACGGAAGCGATGGCGGGGCCGTGCTTGGGCGGTGGCGGGTCGCTCGGGGAAGCGCCACTTTGGGTAGGCGCTCGACGGCGGCTCAGGTTGCAAGCCATTGCCTGGCAAGGAGATAGGTCGGGCTGAGCCCCTTTGAGGGGCGCGAGGCGATGAGCAGGCGAAGCAGGAGGGGCCGAGCGGTTACCCTGTTAACCAGTAGGTTTGCCAATTTGGCAGCGGCTGACCACACCATTGATGTGAGGCCGGCTGGGCGTGGGGGCCTGCGGGAAGCCGCGCCGGCCGGCGTTGGCCCAGGGGCCGCCCGTCAGCTGGCGCTGGGAGCCTGGGCCGAACGGGCGCGACGGGTCGCCCCTTGGGCCGCCGTGGGCCGCCCCTGGCCGCGGACGGGCGAGCGTCAGGGGCCGAAGTGGCTGGACCCTGCCTCGTTCTGCCAGCGCAGCGGATTCCCCCCGCGCGGGCCGCCGAGCTTCCCGTGTGGCGGTGCCTCGGGGCTGGGGCCGCTGCCGCGAGGATGAAACTCCGCTACGGCCGAAGCAGAAGCCCGCGGTCCCCGCGAGGCGCACCCGCTCTGGCTACCTGGTACGCCACGGCCCACCTGGAGGCCAGTGCATCTTGAGGGCCACACCCTCGCCTGCTGCCGACAGCGGCGACTCCAGGAACCGGCTGAGCGCCTCGACCACCTTCGCCAAGTCAAGGTCGGCATCTTCGATCCCGCTACGGCGGATGAACCCGCTCCATTGTGCTGCTTTCCCCGGTTCCCCTGCGAACTGAGCCGTGAGAGCGATGGGTGGCGTCCGGGGAACGGGCGTTCGGCGCCGCTCGAAGGTGCTCCGAATCGAGCCCGCCAGGTCGGGCCCGTCGAAGTCGAACAGGCGGCTCAAGGTCCAGATATCGTAGAAGTCCTTCATCCGGCTGTTCGCGACGCCGAGTTCCACCATCGCCTGGAGCTTCTCGGCCACCATGGTCTCCCTGCGGTACACACGGACACGGGGAGCTGGGAACTCGAGGAGCGTCGGGTACTCCACGGTCTCCGGAGCGGGTGTCACCACATCGCCGATACCGATGTCCACCTGTAGCCGAATCCGGGCACCGCAGAGCGTCGCCAGCAGGCGCACGCGCTGGCCCTGGTATTCGTCCCCCTCACGGATAGGCTCGACCCGCACGCTGCTCGGGTCAAACTCGATGCCGTCCGGTTCGACCGCTGCCTGACACACATCCCTCATCGCCGCCCCGAGTCCCTCCGAGCTGTTATCCCCAAAGCCCAACAGGTCGAGGTCTCGCGTGGGGCGGTGCGTGCGCTTCGCCCAGACAGTGAACAGCATGGCCCCTTTGACGATGAACCGCTGCGCGTGCTCCGACCGGCTCAGCCGGTAGAGGAGACGTTCGGTCGCATAGTGATTGAGGATGAGGTCGAAGCTCTCCCCGCGTTGCCGGCTCAGGTTCAGCAGGCGCTGGCGGACCGATGCGGGAAGGTTGGCGCGTGGAGGGCTGCTCATCCGATGGCTTCCATGTATGGCTGCATGATCCTCGCGACCCGGCAGACCTTCGCGTAGTGCCACAGGTCGTCGTTCGAGCACTTCCGCTGACGGCGGCAGTCCCGCAGGGCCTCGATGGCCACGTCGAGGCCGATCTTGTTTCGGTACTTGAAGCAGTCGGCCACCGTCTTCGCCGCGCAGTAGAGGCGCACCCTCACCCCTTCGATGTTGTGTTCCTCGATGCCTGTCTCCAGAGCCGCGCCCGAGAAGCGCACAATCCGGATGGGAGGGTGGTCCACGCGGGGCCGCCACGCCCGGTAGCCGATGGCGAGCCAGACCTCGTGCGGTATCTGCGTCGTCAGCTCGTGGAAGCCGAGCGCAGAGATCAGGCACACCACGCCGGCGGGGACGCGCTTGCAGGCTTCGGCCAGCGAGTGATGCTCGGTCACCTCCTCATCGGGGAGTGCGTAGAGCCCGCGCCCGATGCGTTGGAGCAGCCCACGGTCACACAGGAGGCGCAGGTACTGGCGCGCGATCCCGTGGGGCTCGAGGTCACGCGGGCGCAGAATCCCTGCCGTCCTGGCCAGGTCCAGCACTCGTTGGCAGCGTGTCTTGCTCACGCGGGCCATTTTACCACCTCTCGGAAGAAATGCAAGTCTTCTGAGGGATCGTAAACGCCGGCTTTCCCTGCCCGATTCCGCTTGGCGCCGCACTGTCTGTGTCGCGGGGTGTTCTCTTTCCGCGGCACTGTCGGGGCGGGGGGGCGAGGGTGTCGAAGCAGTCGCGTCTTCCGTCTCTCTTGCGGCAGTCCATTTGCCTGCCGCCCTCGCCATCGCCTACATACATCCTCGTTCGCACGGGAACATCAAGTCCCTGGTGCAGAATTCCGTCGAGAAATCCTGCTGCCGACAGAGGGCGTCATCCCGGACGCCGGCGGGACCTCTTCGCTGCCTGAGGCTTGCTGTGCAGGAGGGCGATGGCCAATTGGGAGCACTCCTTCAGCAGGCCCTGGAGGCGACGGGCCTCGGCGGTCCACTGCCTGACGTCGCCCACGAGGTCCGCGGGAACGTAGACGGAGCGCGTCTTGCCGCCTTGCTTGAAGGTGATCTGGGTGCGGATGTGCTTCTCGCCCCGGTTGCACTTGCAGCCGTAGCGTCCGCACCTTCGGGCGCTCCGGACCACCGAGGCCAAGAGGAC
>DATKZY010000005.1:0-17607 GCA_035527715.1 Planctomycetota bacterium
GCAGAAGCGTTGGCCGCCGGCGTTCTGCCGCCCCCTGCGGGGGCTGGACCGTGGGCCGCCCAGTCCACGGGCTTACGCCCGTGGCTACCTTCTGACGCCCCTGACGGGGCTGGGAGCGCCCATCCGCAGAGATGTGGGCAAAGATCAGGGCTCACGCCGTGGGCTACCATCCAGCGCCCCGCTGGGGCGAAGAGCAACGTTTCAGCCCACCTGAGAGCCGCCAGCCGCAATGCACGCGCCGGCATGGCGCCTCACTTGCCGCTCAGCTTCGCGATGAAGCCGATGTAGGAGCCGACGGCGTTGACGATGAGGACCGCGACGCCGATGAGGACGAATGCCTTGGCGACCAGGCCCAGCGGCCGCGCGCCCGAGCGCCCCGGGTGGAAAAGGACAACGAGCGTGGCCAGAATCGCGAGCGGAATCGCCAACAGCGTGCCCGCCTGACCCGCCACGAGCGCGTCCGCCGGGGTCAGGATGCCTGCCCCTTGGATCAGCACGGCGACTGCCCCCCCGATGATCAGGCTCGCCGCCGAGCAGAGCCTCGCAGGCCGCGAGTTGATGTCGTCGCTCCAGCCCAACCCATCGCTCAAGAGCGTGCCGCCGATCATCGCGTTGACCAGGAAGCTCGAGAACGCCGCGGCGCCGAAGCCGATGCAGAAGACGAGCTTCGCACCCGCCCCCAGCAGGGCCTCGAGCTGCCCCGCCATATCCGCGGCGTCCCTGATCTGCACGTTTCGCGGGCGCAGCACGGCCGCCGAGGTCATCATGATGACCATGCTGATGAGCGTGAGCATGCCGATGCCGCTGAACGAGTCGGTCACGCCCTCGGCGCAATTGGCCTGCGTCCAGCCCCGCGCCCGCACCATGTACGACTGGAAGATGGCGCCCACAATCGAGAACGTCGTGGCCACGAGTCCCGCCGCGACCAGCACGTCGAGCCCCTCGGGCACCGACGGCACCAGCCCGCGCGCGATGCCGCCCAGGCTCGGGCGCGCGAAGAACAGGTTGGTGAGGAATGCGATGAGCATCACCGCCACGAGCACGGTCATGGACTTCTCGAGGATCGTGTAGATGCGGCGGAAGGCGAAGAGAAATGCGAGGGCGAGGGCGTTGAAGACCAGGGGCCACACCCACTCGGGCACGGCGGCCCTTGCCTCGCCGCTCGGGGTCAGCAGCGAGCTGAGGGCAGTCGAAACCCCGATGTTGTTGCCGAACTGGAACGCCGTGGCGATATAGAACATCGCGATGCCGGCGAGCGCGGCGAACCCGCGGCCCCACGTGTCGGCGCAATGTTGAAGGAAGCTCTTGTTCGTCGAGATGCCGAACCGCATGAACAGCATCACGAAGCCTGCCATCAGCACGCCCGCGAGCAGGGGCAGCCAGAGCATCGCGTAGCCGTGCTGCGCGCCCATCTTCGACATCGTCGTCACGCTGCCCGGCCCGAGCACCACGGCCGCGATGACGAACGCCGGGCCGATCCGCGTGAGCCACCGAAGAGCCTTCATGCCATTGCCTCGCCAGGGGACCGATTGATCCGTCCATGCTGCCGAGCGCCTATGCTAGCGTCCTGCCCCCGCGCCGTCAACCAGCCCCTCACTTTGCCGCCGACTGAATATCCGCTCCGGCCATCCGTCTATTGTGATAGAATGGTAGAGGGGAGAGAGTACGCGTTGAGCCGAGCGCGAAGGAGAAAGGCCATGTATCCCAACAAGCCATTTGGCATCGGGTTTCTTGTCTTTGCTGTTGCCCTTGCCTCGAGCGTGGCGCTGGCCGCGCCCGCCTTGCTGTCGACCGACTACCGGTATGCCGCCCAGGCGGACAAGACGTTCGTCCGCGGCGGAGGCACGGTGTCGGAGAGCAAGCTGCTCCCGCGCGGGCAGCGATTCGCCGCGCCCGCTGCTGCCCAGGAGGGGAAGGGGCAGGCCGTGGCCACAGCCGTCTACCTCTTCAAGGTCCCCCTCGCTGCCAAGGGGTTCACCATCGAGGTCGGCTACCGTGTGGATGCCGCCGCGAAGGACAAGGAGGTCGCCGGCCTCCTCTTCGTCCGAAACCAGGTCATCGAGGAGCAGGCCGCTGCGGCGCTCAAGGAGACCAAGCGCTCCCTCGAGGAGGACCCTGCCTTCTTCGGCAACCTCTACTTCCTGAAGGGCGGCGAGACGACCGCGTCGGTCACCCTTCCTGCCGAGAACCACATCATCAACGGCGTCCTCGAAGTCCACCTGACGGCCGGCGCGGGGCAGGCATTCGACGCCCAATACGTCCAGGTCGCCGCCCATCGCAGCGCGGCCCCCTATCCCGTGATGATGAGCGGCCCAGGCGGCTACTCAACCGACCCGCTCCGCCAGCCGCAGTCGCCGCGGTACTTCTACGACGTGCCCAACCTCTATCCGAACCTCTATGGAGCCGGCCAGGCCTCCTCGCAGGACCCCATCTTCTGGCACCAGCTCTGGCTCCAGCAGCGCCCCAATGCCTACTACCCCTACCCCTACCCGTCCTCGCACGACCGCGGCCACAGGCGCAAGTAGCGCGGCGGGGCCGCCTGCCGAGCGGGTCGAGGCGTCTCTCCTCCCGAGCCCAACGGGATGAGGGCCCCCTCGGCCCGGGCGCACCAGCACCGCTCGGCAGCGGCGTTCCACGAGAAACGACAGTTGCATACTTGAATAGGTATGCAATTGTCGTGCCAGCCCACGCCTGCGCACCCGGACAGGCCTGTCCTCTGCTCGGCACTCGCGGGGGGCGATAACAGACTTGCGCAGGCCCGAAACATGCTGCGCGGACGCCGCCACGGGGCTTGCCCCCGTGGGGCGACGATTGGCGACTACCAGTGGAAGGCACGTCTCCCACGTCCCGCTCCGCAGGGGGAGGGGTCTTGGCGTACTTGTTCAAGTACGCCATCGCCCCCCTGCCCACGTGCTCATCTTTGCCCACATGTCGGGGGCTGGCCCGCGGACGCGGGCGAGCCAGTCGTAGCCCAGGGCGACCGAAGGGAGCCCTGGGACCACGGCGTTTCCCCCATCCAAGCCCCCGAAGGGGGTGCTTCTCGGCGCTTGAATCGCCCCCTTCGGGGGCTCCCCGGCGGGGGCACCCTTTCCCAGGGCTCCCTTCGGTCGCCTTGGGCTACGGCTCAAACGCCCCCATTCGGGGGCTAAGCCCGGCTCACCAGAACATGTGGGCAAAGATGAGCCACGTGGGAGGGGGACAGGGGCCGCGGTTGCCCCTGCCCGGTGGCCGCCCGTCGTCGGCCCGCCGAGGCAGGCTCGGTGGAGGCGGGGAGTGCCCCCCCCCCCCCGACGCGCAGGTCCACTATTACACGCACCCCGGCACTGGGGCCGCTGTTGACAGGGGGGCGCCTGGCGATACAATGACGCAGAGCGCCCCGGAGGCAAAGTCCGTGGGGATGGACGCGGGCCGGCGTTGGGCCGCGCGCGTCGCCCCAACGACCTCATCGAGGAGGCCCCGACGATGAAGTACCTGGTGATGACGGAGCTGGCGGAAGCGCTGCCCCACGAGCCGCGGGAGCTGCTCCGGCACGTCGAAGAAAAGGTCATCCCCACCCACGAGGCGCTGCTCGAGCTTCAGCAGCAGGGGAAGCTCCTGGCCGGCGGCGACATGGCAGGCCGGCGAGGCACCGTGTGCATCCTCGAGGCGGAGTCGAACGCCGAGGTCACGCGGCTGCTGGCCCGGCTGCCCCTCTGGCCGCTCCACGAGACCGAGGTTATCCCCCTCGAGAGCTTCGACGAGCGTCAGGCCATGCACCGCCAGATGGCCGAGGCCCTCAAGGCCAGCGCTCGCTGACACGATGCCGATCGAGCTTGTGCCCGCCGACCACGCGCTGGCGGAGGCCGCCGGGGAGTTCAAGGCCGCCCACAAGGTGTCGCTGGCCGATGCCTTCGCCGCCGCCCTTGCTGCGCAGAGGAACGCCGAACTCGTCACCGGCGCCACCGAGTTGAAGGCTCTCGACGGGACCATCAAGCTCCGGTGGCTGGGTTGAGGAGTGCACGCTAACCCAATGCCGGCCAACGAGTTACGCCCGCGCGCGCAAATTCGGTCATTTTTCGACACGCCCGTTCATTTTTCGTCACGCCGCCACCTTGATCAGGGCGAATCGTTGGCAAGCATTTCACTTCATTCGCTATCGCCTTCAACGTGCTATCCGGCGGCACGGTGCCCGCTCTTGTCCCGCCCAGAGGTACCCTTTCCTGCCGGGGCGAGGGTCCGTTTTCCGCCATGCCCCGGACCGCGGCCCCGGCAGCGTGCGGCGCGTGAGGCGGCTCGGACACCATGTCCTGAAGGGCGTGTTGCCCGAAGCGGGCGCGCGGGCGCGAACCGTTCGGAGTGCGAGCTTTAGCCCGTAGTTCACGGCACCGGAGGCGAAAGATGCGGCCTGAAGGCCACACTCCGAACTGGATCCCTGGTTCGGGCAACACACCCTGAAGAGCTGACCCCAAAGCCCCCGCTCGGCGTCGTGGTGGTCGGCGCCCTCGTAATCGAATCCACAGAGGGCACCGAAGCAGACGGATTCGACGACGACGACGAGCACGAGAAGAGCAGATCGGCCGCAGCCTGAGAACGGGGGCCAGACTCCCCGGCCAGGCGCGGCTTGCAAATCCGCGTGCGGGGCGCACAATAGAGGGGGGGTGCGTGAGCACGTGGGCAGTGTCCTGGTCCTGGTAAGGAGAAGGGCGATGAGGACGTGGGTGTGGCTGGCGGGGCTGTGCGTGGTGCTGGCCACGGGCCAAGCCGGCGCCGAGGAGCGCGCGTGGCGGGCGCCGGGATCCACGCACTACTATCCCGGATACTCGCAGCCAGGGCTGGACCTGTCGATCGAGCAGCAGCGGAAGCTGGGGCTGTCGGCCGAGCAGATCCAGAAGATCGCCGAACTGCGCCGCGACCTGGAGAAGGAGCGGGTCGGCCTCGACGCGCAGCTCAAGGCGGCTCAACAGGCGGCCGCGGCGGCTAACGCCGAGGTGATGCGGGTGAACCGGGACTTGCAGGCCCTCACCAACGCGAAGCTCGTGCGGGTCTACGAGTCGGTGATGAGCGAGGCGCAGCTCAAGAGCTGGACGCAGCAGCGCTATCTCGACCAGGCGAAGCAGTGGCTCCAGAGCTACAAGCAGTGGCTGAAGCTCAGCGACGCGCAGGTGGAGGACATCGCGGGCCTGCTGGCGCCCGTGTACGAGAAGTACGCGAAGATGGAGGACCAGGCGGCCGCGGCGCGCGAGCGGCTCGCGGAGCTGCGGCGGGCCGAGAAGCCCGACGTGGCGGCGATCGAGAAGGCGGAGAAGGAGGTGGCCGAGCTGTCGCGGACCAACGTGTGGCAGCTCCGCCAGGCCGAGTGCATGGAGAAGATGCGGCCCGGCCTGCTCCCCGACCAGATCGAGAAGCTCGGGAAGATGCATCAGTACCAGCGGTGATTCCCGCGGGCGGCGGGGGAGAACGGGGAGGGAGCCTTTCTGGCAGAAAGGCTCCCTCCCCACGCCCCACCTTCCAAAGACTCTTGCATCGCCTCTCGGCGCGGCGAAGCGCCCCGCCGAGAGGCGACTCAGCGTGCACGGTTGACAGGCATGTCGCGCGCCGGTATGCTCTGGGCATGCGACGCTTGCCCCGTGTGCTGCTGTGGCTCCTGGCGTTGGCGGGCCTCGCGCCCGCGGGGGAAGGTGCGCCCGGGCCCAAGGCCACGCCCGAGCCGCCCTTCCCCCCCGTGAGCAGGCTGGCCTCCCTCCGGGGCGACGTGCGGCCGCTGCCCGACGGCCGGCTCGAGCTGTACTACGACTGGCGCGGCGCGGCGCAGCTTCAGGACTGGCGGGTCGTCGCGGGCGCGGAGCCGCAGGTGGCCGAGGGGGAGTTGCGCCTGGGCTCCGGCGAAAGCCACACGCTGCGCCACGTCGGCTCGTTCCTCGGGGTCGTCGAGGTGGCGGGCGCGTGCCGCGTCCGCGAGGGACTGGGCATCCACGGCCACTTCGCCGCGGCCCTGTGCGCCGCGCCCTGGCGCGGCTACTGGCTCGTCCTGCGCGACGGGCGTCAGGACATCTACCGCGAGGGCGTGCCGGCCGCCTTCCTCGCGATGAACGACGACCGGCTCCGCGACAACGCCGACCACACGTTTCACCTCGCGCGCCTGGGGAACCTGGTGCAGGCGTGGATTGACGAATCGGTGCACCTGCGCGGCCGGGACGCCGCGTTGCACCAGGGGAGCGTGCTGCTGCGGGCCTGGCGGGCGCGGGCGGGGGTGCGGGGCGTGTGGCTGCTCGGGCGCCCCGACCCGCGGTGGCTGGCGGCCAACCCGGGCGTGGCGGGGCAGCTCGAGGCGCTGCGGGTCTACGCCGGCGGCGCGGCCGCCCTTCGGCCCCTGTGGGAGGCGAGCCGGCACGCGGCCGCGCTGGCGAGGGCACGGGCCCTGGTGAAGGAGGAGCCGTACGCGCAGTCGCCCGCCGCGGCGAAGTGGATGCTCGAGGACGCCCAGGCCCTGGCGGGCCTGTGGCAGGCGGCCGAGGCCGGCCTCGCCACGCTGAAGCCAGGCGACGCGTTGCGCGCGGGCGGCGCCGAGGCCGCCTTTCAGCGGCGCGAGGGCGGCCTGGTCGTCGTGCGGGTGAACGGCACGGACCTGCCGAAGAAGCTCGCGAGCTTCCAGGGCGAGGAGCTCCTGGCCCTGGCGGCGCGCGCCCGCCCGGCCGAGGCGGGGCGCGACCGGCTCGCCGCCGCGCTCCTGCGCCTCCACGGCAGCGGGGCCGCCGCCGCCGTGCGGGCCGAGCTGCTCGGTGCCGAGAGGGCTGGGGCCGACGTGGCTCGCCACCTGGGCCTCGTGATCCCGCGGCCCGGCACCGCGGCCAAGGCCGCGCCCCCGCAGCCGGTGACGGGCGAGAAGGTGACCTACGCGGGCAAGCCGCTGTTCATCGAGGCCGAGGCGGCGGTCCAGCGCCTCGGGGCGATGCAGGTCGAGCGCGACGACACGGCCTCCGGCGACCGCTTCGTGTGGGAGCCGCGCGGCGAGGGCGACTCGCAGTACGGCAAGCCCTCCTCGCGCGTCGTCTTCCACATCCTCGTCCAGCAGCCCGCCACGGTGTACCTGTGGGCGCGCGTGCGCTCGGCCTCGACCGAGGCCAACTCGTTCCTCGTCGCCGTGGCGCCCGAGGGCGCGGAGAGCCCAAGCGTCCGCCCCTGGCACCTGACGCCGCAGGCCGGGTGGCACTGGGAGCCGTACAACGCCGCCAGCCGCGTGGACGCGGGGAGCAGCCAGCCGAGCCCTGTGCAGCTCCAGCCGGGGGTGAACGCCGTGATCATCGCGGTGCGCGAGCGCGGCGTGGCCCTCGACAAGCTGTACCTCAGCGAGGGCCCCGAGCCCCCCGCCCCGTAGCGCGGTACGCTCGGCCCCCTAACCGTCACCCGTCAGAGCTCGACCCGGAAGTGCTGCAACTCCGCCCAGGGGAACGGGAGCGGCGGCTGCCCAGCCGTGCCCATGTGGCGGCGGAGGACGGACAGGGTGCCGCACGCGGCGAGGGCCCGGTGGGGGTCCGCCAGGAGGCGCTCGCGGCGGGAGGCGTCCGCGACCACCGCCTCCACGAAGGCGCCGAGCCGCTCCAGGGCGGCCTCGATGCGGCGAGGAGCCACGCCCGCCGCAGGGCCGAGGAGGTGAAGGAGGTACGCCGCGTCCATCTCCATGTAGCCCGGCAGGTCCTCTCCGGTCACGCCGCCGCAGGGGGTCTGGAAGGCGAGAGTGGTCTCCACGATCTGGTCGGCCCGCCGCGGCGGGCCGCAGAACGCGAAGCGGACCGTCGTGAGCAGGAAGGCCGGGCTGAGGCAGTGCGGGGAGTTGCCGTAGAGGGGGAAGCCGGTCGCCGCGTCCTGGTGGCTGTCGTACCAGGCGCCGAACACGGCCTTCCAGCCGTCGCTGACCGGCGTCGAAGCCGCGGCGAGCACGGCCAGGAAGAAGCGGTGGTGCGACGTGCCCGGCCGGAACCCGTCGCACCAGGCGCGGAAGCCGTCCTGGGTGAGGAGCGGCTCGAGGCAGGCGAGCCGGTGCCGCGGGCGGCGGCCCAGCAGGTTGAGCGCGGCGACGGCCTGCCAGGTGGCGTGCTCGGCGATGTGATGCTCGCCGGGCGGGTAGCGGAAGAGGCCGGTGTGCGGCTCCTGGTCGCGGCGGATGCGCTCGGCCCACGAGTCGCGCTCGCCCTCCGCGAGCGTCAGGTCGCCCAGGATGTGCTTGACCCACACGAGGTCGGTCACGTGGAGGAGGTTCGAGGCCTCGCGGCCGGGCAGCACGATGTCGCCGAACGGCCGCGAGGCGCCCAGCAGGCTGTTGCAGCGGTCGAGAAGGAGGGCTCGACAGCGGGCGAAGTCGATCATTGCGGCGGCCTTTCCCCAGCTGCGGGCGCCGGGGACATGCGGCGCAGGATGTCCCAGAACGCGCCGCGCGCGCCGCGGCGGATGGCCTCGCAGAGGGCCGAGTTGTCGTTGTAATTGTAGTTCGCCGCGCCCTCGCCGCCCGAGGGGAAGAGGAACCGCTCGTCGCCGCCGATCAGGGCGCGAACGTAGTCGTGGACGTCGGGGCCGAGGGACGGCTCGATGTAGTAGGCGGGACGGAGCAGACCCTCTTCGGCGTCCCCTCTGCCCAGGCGTTGTGCGAGGGGAGTGCCGGGGTAGAGGCGGATGCCCAGGCTGGTGCCGACGCGGGATGGGTTCATCTGCTTGAGGGCCTCGATACAGCGGCGGAGCGAGTCGCGGGTCTCGCCCGGGCCGCCGAGCAGGAGGTCGAACATGAAGGGGATGGCGTGCGCGCGGCAGGCGGCGGCGGCGCGGCAGAGGTCGGCCTCGGTGTGGGAGCGACCGAGGGCGGCGAGCATCTGCGGGTCCGTGTGGTCCGCGGTGAAATCAACGCCGGCGCAGCCGGCGCGGGCCATGGCGGCCGCCAGCTCGTCGTCGAAGCCGTCGGGCACGGCGTAGGCGTACCAGCGGATGCGGGCGGCGAGGCGGCGGCGCGCCAGCTCGTCGCAGACGGCGAGGGCGTGGTCGCGGGGGACGTTGAACTCGGCGTCGCAGGTGTGAAACACGTCCACGCCCTGGCGGAGGAGGGCCTCGAGCTCGTCGGCGACCTGGACGGGGGTGCGGACCACAAGGCGGGTGCCCTTGGCCACGGGGTCGGCGCAGTAGGCGCAGGCGCGGGGGCAGCCGCGCTTGGTCTCGAAGCCCACCTGGCCGCCTTCGGCGAGGTAGCGGGGGTTGTCCACCACGTCGCGGCGCCAGGGGGGCATGGCGGCCAGGTCGTGGCGGAGGGGCGGGTTGTCGCGGACGATGTGCCCGTCGCGAAGTGCGAGGAGGCCGGGCACGTCGTCGGGCGGCCGCCCCTCGGCGAGGCAGCGGGCGAGGCGGAGCAGTGGCTCCTCGCCCTCGCCGCGGATGGCATAGGGCGCGCCGCAGAAGGCCAGCGCGGCGTGAGGGAAGATCGAGAAGCCCACGCCGCCGAGGACGACCGGCGCGCCCGTGCCGGCCCGCAGGCGGCCGATGAGCGTCCTCGTGCGGGCGAGGCAGAAGTCGCGGCTCGCCGCAAACGAGTCGTCCACGTTCCGCACCGTCACGGCCACGAGCAGCCAGTCGCGCCGCAGCGCCTCGTCAATCGCCGCCTCGGGCGAGGGCGCGAAGGCCAGGTCGAGCAACTCGACGCCGAGGCCGCCGTCGCGCAGATGCTGCCCGATGTGGTCGAGGGCCACCGGCGTCACGGGCGGCCGCATGAGGTTCGGGTTCACGAGCAGCACGCTGGGCACGGCCGCCTCCTTCGGCGGTAGCCTACCGCGGGAGGGGGGGCCGCGTCAAGCGCGCCGCGCGGCCCCGCCCCGCACGGCGGGGACTGGAGCGCCCCAAGTCACGAATCCACAACGGCTTGCGGCGGCGCCCGCATGGGCAGCGCAGATACCGGGCCATTTCTTTGACATGGGGCATGACGTGCCGTACAATTGACGGTAGAGGCATCGCTACCCCAAACAGGACAGGAGCCTGCGATGATGAACACAAGAGCGATGGCACTGATTGGCATCCTGGTGAGTGCGGCCGTGGCGGGCCCGCCGGCTCTGCCAAACCTCCAGCCGGCCGAGCCGGCTTCGGGCGTCGGGACGCTGAACGACTACCTGCGCTCGTCCGATCAGGACGTGCAGATCCGCGATGGGCTCCTCAGCGTGGACGCCCTGCGGTCGAGGGAGCCCGTGTACGCCCTGCGGCGCGACAAGGCGTTCCAGAACGTCACGGCCACCGTGCAGTTCCGGATAGACCCCGTGGGCATGAAGCGCGAGTTCGGCCTCGTCTTCGGCTCGACGAATGCGACGACGCACCACGCCGTGCACGTGGACCGCACGAGCGTGATCCTCTACGAGTACAGGCCGGGGCAGCCGCCCCGGGAGCTGGCCCGCCGCGCCGGGTTCACGAAGCCCGACGGCCAGTGGTACGAGGCGAAGGTGGAGACCTCGGGTCCGCAGGTGAAGGTCTTCTTCGACGGCAAGTTCCTCTTCGCCTTCAACTCCCCTCAGCTCCAGGCGGGCCACGTGGGCGTCTACGCCAATGGCGGCCGGGCCTGGGTGAGGAAGCTCGACATCGGCGGCACCCCCACCCCCGCCCGCCTGCCGCAGGCCTGGCGCGGGCGATAGGGTGCCTCCGTCCGCGTCGCCCATCCTCGTGGTGCCCTGCCACCCGATTGAAGCATGGCCCGGCCTGCTCCGTCTAATGGAGTAGGAGGGCCGAGTTGGCGCCCTCTGCCAGATTGACAGCGGGCAGGTTCCCGCTTATACTTGGGTTGGTGGTTGCTCCGCAGCCGGGAGGGATAACGAGGACAGGAGGCAGGCATGTCGAGGTCAAACGCGTTTGTGTTCGGGCTCCTCACACTGGCCGGCGCGGCGCTGGCCGCGGCCCCCCTCCCGCCCAGCCTGCTGCCGCCGAAGGAGAAAGAGGACACGACGAAAGAGGAGGAGAAGCCGAACATCGGCGACCTGAAGTCGTGGATCCGCTCATCGAATCTCGCAGAGATTCGCGACGAGATGTTCTACCTCGACGCGCTGAGAGGCAAGGAGCCTGTCTCCGTGTTCCGCCGCGACCAGACGTTTGGCGAGACGAAGGCCAGCTTCCAGTTCAAGGTCGAGTCCGTCGGCGCGGGCGCCCGGGCGGTCGGCCTCATCTTCGGGTCCACCAGCGGCTCCGCCTACCACGCCGTCGAGATTGGCCGCCGCGACGTGGTGCTCTACCGCGTGACGCCCGGCCAGCCCCGCGTGGAGCTGGACCGCCGCGGCGGCATCACGCGCCGCGAAGGCGAATGGTACGAGGCCAAGGTCGAGTGCCAGGGGCCGCTCGTCCGAGTCTTCTTTGGCGACAAGTTCCTCTTCGCCTTCAACTCCCCGAAGCTCCAGGCGGGCTACGTGGGCTTCTACGCCGACGAGAGCCGCACCTGGGTGCGGCGGCTCGACGTCACGGGCCAGCCCTCCCGCCTCTCCCAGGAGTGGAAGCTCCAGTAGCCCCGTAGCGGAAACCTGTCGCCGTTGTGGTATAATGACGCCGCTCCGCGGATGCGCGGGCGGCGTCCCCATGTCCCTTTCTCAGGAGGAGCGAACGTGCTGCTGGCCAGCAACCACATGTTCCCCACGGGCCCGATCGAGGTGGTCTTCGAGCGCCTGGCGCGCGCGGGCGCGGGAGGGCTGGATCTCTTTCTCCCGCACGTGCCGTATCTGCTGGATGGCCGCTTCGGGTCGAGGAACCTGGCGCTGTGCCGCCAGGCCGCGGCGGCCGCGGGCGTGCCGATCCAGAGCATCATCGGGGCGCCCCTCCAGGGCAACGCGGGGTTCGGCGCCTACCTCGGCCCCGACCCCGACAAGGGGCGGGCCGACAGCGTCGCATTCGTCCGCCACAACGTCGAGCTCGCCGCCGCCCTGGGCGCGAGCCACTTCTCGACCGCCGAGGGCCGCCTGCCCAACGGCGCCGACGAGCGGGAGACGTGGGGCCGGCTCGTGCGCACCCTCAAGGAGGCCGCCCCCATCGCCGAGGCCGGGGGCGTGACCATCCAGATCGAGCTGCACCCCGGCCTCATCGCCAGCACGCCCGACAAGGCCCCCCGCCTCATCGAAGAGGTCGGCTCCAAAGCCGTCCGCATCTGCCTCGACTTCTGCCACGCCAACGTCATCACCAAGGGCGACCCCGTCGGGATGATCCGCGCGCTCAAGGGCGCGATGGGCGCCATCCACATCTCCGACGGCATTCAGGCCCCCGGCCTCCACCTGCCCATCGGCCAGGGCGAGATTGACGTGGATGCCTGCATCCGCGCGGCCAAGGAGGTCGGCCACGACGGCCCGTGGGTCCTCTGCATGTACGGCAACGCCTTCCCCGAGCACACCCTGCGCACCGCCGTCCGCTTCCTCCAGGAGCGGCACCCCGACATTCTGGCGAGGTGAGGCCCATGCGTGCCACGCGCCGCGAGTTCTGCACAAGCCTTGGAGTCGGCATTGCCGCCGCGGCCCTTGCGGGGGAGAAACAGGAGGGATTCCAGTTGCGCACCATCCTCGCCTCATCGCTCTATGGCCGCCTGAAGCTCGAGGAAATCCTGCCCGAGGTGCGAAAGGCCGGGGCCGAGCACATAGACATCTGGCCCGAGCGCCACGCCAACCAGCGCGAGCAGATGGAGGCCATGGGCCACGAGAAGTTCGCCGCGCTCCTCGAGCAGCACGGCGTGAAGCTTGGCATCCTCACGCGCTACGACCTCGGGCCGTTCGGCCTCAAACCCGAGATGGCCGTGGCGAAGAAGCTCGGCGCCTCGATGCTCATCAGCGGCAGCGGCGGCCCGAAGGGCCTCCAGGGCGACGAACTGAAGGCCGCCGCCGCGAAGTTCATCGAGCAGATGAAGCCACACGTCGCCGCCGCGGAGGAGGCGGGCCTCGTGCTGGGCATCGAGAACCACGGCAACTCGCTCCTCGATTCGCCCGAGGCCGTCCGCCGCTTCGCCGAGGCGGCGCCGTCAAGGCACATCGGCGTCGCCCTTGCCCCCTACCACCTGCCGCAGGACGCCGCACTGCTGGCGAAGCTCATCGGCGACCTCGGCGACCGGCTCGTGCACTTCTACGCCTGGCAGCACGGCAAGGGCTGCATGACGAAGCTCCCGAAAGAGGAGGAGCTGCTCCAGATGCCCGGCCGCGGGCCGCTGGACTTCGCGCCGCTGCTTGCCGCGCTGCGGAAGACCGGCTATAAGGGCTGGACCGAGGTCTTCATGCACCCCACGCCGCGCGGCATCCCCATCCTGCCGACCGCGGCCGAGGTCACCGCCGAGGTCATCAAGGCCCAGCGCTACCTGGAGGGCTGCCTGAAATGAGCACACTTCCCCGGCGCGCCTTCCTGCGGCACGCCGCGGCGGCCGCGCCCGCGCCCTTCGTGCTTCGCTCGGCGGCCCTCGGCGCCGAGGGGCGGCCCGCGCCCAGCGACCGCATCACGCTCGGGATGATCGGCGTCGGCAGCATGGGGCTCCGACACGTCCACGGCTTTCTCCAGGAGCCCGACTGCCAGATTCTCAGCATCTGCGACGCCGACGCCGCCCGCCGCCGGGCCGCCGCCGAGGTCGTGAACAAGCAGTACGGCAATGCTCACTGCCGACAGGTGCGCGACTTCCGCGACGCCATCGCCGACCCCGGCCTCGACGCCCTGGTCATCTCCGTGCCCGACCACTGGCACGCCGCGGCCTCGATCCCCGCGGTCCAGGCGGGCAAGGACATCTATGGCGAGAAGCCCCTCGCCCTCACCATTGCCGAGGGGCGGGCCATGGTCGAGGCCGTGCGGCGCGCCGGCGTCGTGTGGCAGATGGGGAGCTGGCAGCGCTCGACCGCCCATTTCCGCATTGCCTGCGAACTCGTCCGCAACGGCCGCATCGGCAAGCTCACGCGCGTCGAGGTCGGCCTCCCCATCAGCCCCACCTGCGGTCCCGAGCCGCCGATGCCGGTCCCGGAGGGCTTCGACTACGACCTGTGGCTCGGGCCCGCCCCCTGGGCGCCCTACACCGAGAAGCGCTGCCACTGGAACTTCCGCTGGATCCTCGACTACTCGGGCGGCCAGGTGACCGACACCGGCGCCCACGACATTGACACCGCCCACTGGGGCATGGGCGCCGACGGCACGGGGCCGGCCGAGGTCGAGGGCAAGGGCGAATTCCCCGATGGCCTGTGGAACGTCGCGACCCGCTACCACTTCACATGCAGGTACGCCAGCGGCGTCGTGATGGACGTCGCCAGCTCCGACCGCTTCCGCGGCGGCACCCGCTGGATCGGCGGGAAAGGCTGGGTCCACGTGGACCGCGGGCGGATGGACGCCAGCCCGAAGAGCCTGCTCAAGGAGCGCATCGGCCCCGACGAGATCCACCTCGCCAGCCCCGCCGAGGGACACCGCCAGGGGCATCGCCGCAACTTCCTCGACTGCGTGAAGACCCGCGCCGTGCCCATCACGCCGATCGAGATCGGCCAGCGTTCCATCACCGTCGCGCACCTCGGCAACATCGCGATGCGACTTGGCCGCCGAATCCGCTGGGACCCCGCCCGCGAGGAAATCATCGGCGACCCCGACGCCGCGCGCATGCTTCGCCGCCCGCTGCGCGAGCCGTGGCATTACGGATAGGAGACCGCGATGAGGCTCGTGATTGTCTCGCTGTTGGCTGCTGTCTTGTGCCCCGCTGTTACGGCAGGAGATGCTCCCGTGGCCAAGCTCATCGAGGTGCGGAAGATCTGGGACCAGGCGCCCCACAACGCCTTCACCGACCTCATTCGCTTCCATGACCGCTGGCTCTGCGCCTTCCGCGAGGGCAAGAGCCACGTGTGCGACACGGGCGCCCTCCGCGTCCTCGCGTCAGCGGACGGCCAGGAGTGGAAGTCGGTCGCGCGGATGACGTGGGACGGTGGCGACGTGCGCGACGCCAAGCTCTCCATAGCCGCCGACGGCTCGCTGATGCTCAACGGGGCAATTCGATTCATCAAGCCCGTCGCCGGACACGTCCACCAGTCCGTCACCTGGCTCTCGCCCGACGGCGAGGCGTGGGGCGAGGCCAACAAGGTGGCCGACCCCAACTTCTGGATGTGGAGCGTCACCTGGCACAAGGGCACGGGCTACGGCATCGGCTACAGCACCGCCGCGAAGAAACTCATCCGCCTCTACCACAGCAAGGACGGCAAGAAGTGGGAGACTCTCGCCGACGACCTCTTCCCCGGCGGCACCTACGCGAACGAGACCTCGCTCGTTTTCGCGCCCGACGACACGGGCTACTGCCTCCTCCGCCGCGACGGCAAGCCGTCCTCCGCCCAGCTTGGCACGGCGAAGCCGCCCTACACCCAGTGGGCGTGGAAGGACCTCGGCGTGCAGATCGGCGGCCCGAAGATGATCCGCCTGCCCGACGGCCGGTTCCTCGCCACCGTCCGCCTCTACGACAAGAAGGTTCGCACCGGCCTCTGCTCGCTGGACCCGGAGGCGGGCCGCCTCACCGAGATCCTCACCCTGCCCTCGGGCGGCGACACCAGCTACGCCGGCATGGTCCTCCACGACGGCCTCCTGTGGCTCAGCTACTACTCGAGCCACCAGGGCAAGACGAGCATCTACCTGGCGAGGGTCCAGCTCGATCCCACGAAGTAACTGCCGCTTGATCCCTCCGCCCGGTTCGCTATGCTATGGGGCTTCAGAACAGGGCCTCCCCGACCCGCAACAGGAGCCGACCGCATGCCGAAAATCACGTTCATGGGGGCCGGGAGCACGATCTTCGCGAAGAGCGTCCTCGGCGACGCGATGCTGACCGAGTCGCTGCGCGACTCGCATATCGCGCTCTACGACATTGACGCGACGCGGCTCGAGGAGTCGAAGCTCATGCTCGACACCCTCAACGCCAACACCAACGAGGGCCGCGCCAGGATCACCGCGCACCTGGGCGTCGAGAGCCGCCGCGAGGCCCTCAAGGGCGCCAGCTACGTCATCAACGCCATCCAGGTCGGCGGCTACGAGCCGAGCACCGTGATTGACTTCGAGGTGCCCAAGAAGTATGGCCTGCGGCAGACCATCGCCGACACCCTGGGCATCGGCGGCATCTTCCGCGCGCTCCGCACCATCCCCGTCATGCTCGACTTCGCCCGCGACATCGAGAAGGTCTGCCCCGACGCCTGGATGCTCAACTACACGAACCCCATGGCGATGATCACGGGCGCGATGCTCCTCGGCTCGCGCGTCAAGATCGTGGGACTCTGCCACTCGGTGCAGGGCTGCGCCGAGGGCCTCCTCCGCCACGTCGGCCTGCGCGACCAGGTGAAAGCGCTCCAGTGGAAGATCGCCGGCATCAACCACCAGGGTTGGCTGCTCGAGATCACCGATGGCGGCGTGGACCTTTATCCCGAGATCAAGCGCCGCGCCGCCGCCATGAACGCCGAGGCCCGGAAGAAGGGCGCGAAGAAGCACTGGGACATGGTGCGCTTCGAGCTCATGCTCAAGTTCGGCTACTACGTCACCGAATCCTCCGAGCACACCGCCGAGTACATGCCCTACTGGATCAAGAGCACGGCCCCCGAGCTGATCGAGGAGTTCCACATCCCGCTCGACGAGTATCCGCGCCGCTGCATCGGCCAGATCGCCGGCTGGAAGAAGCAGCGCGACGAAATCGTCGCCAACAAGGCCCTCACCCACAAGAAGAGCCACGAATACGGCTCTTACATCATGAACGCAATGGAAACCGACGCCCCCATCCGCGTCGGCGGAAACGTCCTCAACACCGGCCTCATCACCAACCTGCCGCGGAAGGCCTGCGTCGAGGTTGCCTGCATGGTGGACCGCAACGGCGTCCAGGGCACCTACGTGGGCGACCTGCCCGAGCAGTGTGCCGCCCTCAACCGCACCAACATCAACGTCCAGCTCCTCACGATCGAGGCCGCCCTGACCGGCCGGAAGGACGCCATCTACCACGCCGCCTACCTCGACCCGCACACCAGTGCCGAGCTGACCCTCGACCAGATCAAGAGCCTCTGCGACGACCTGATCGAGGCCCACGGCGACATGTTGCCGCAGTATCACTGACCGCCCTCGGTCGAGCAGCGTTCGGTCCCGCCACAGAATGCCACCACAGAATGCCACCACAGAATGCCAACTGCGCTCCTCAGGGTTGGCATTCTGTGGCGTCGCTGACCGGCAAGCGCCGCCCAGGCGTGTCGTTCCGACGTAACGCTATAAACGGCGGCATCTTATGCCTTGGGACAGAGCGCTCTCCCTGGCCGAAGAGCCAGAGTGCCAGGTCAGAATGCCAACTCCGTCCCCTGGGTTTGGCACTCTGTGCCGCCTCCGCCCATCCCGACCAACTCGACCATCTTCACCATCTCGACCACCTCGCGCCTCCTGGAGGTGGTCGAGAGGGTGGCCACGCTCGCGGGCGGGGAACACTCCGGCCGTGTGAAGTGCACGCCCCCACCGACCTCGTGTCGGTGGGGTGAGGGATTGACAACTACGCGGGGCCGTGCCTCACCCCCGATCCCCCCTCTTCCCCCTCTCCCTTCAAGGGAGAGGGCAGGGTGAGGGTCGGTGCTCGGATGAGTGGTCCGCCCTCCCCCTGCCCCCTCCCTTCGAGAGCTGATCTTTGCCCAC
>DATKZY010000006.1:0-9585 GCA_035527715.1 Planctomycetota bacterium
GCTCCCGGCTACCTGCGCTCGATCCCAACACCCCCCCTGCCATTCTACGCAGGGGCCGCCCCGCGTCAATCTCCGTGCGGCCCCAGAGGCAGGCACCCCTGCCTCTGAGATAGTCCCTAGCACTGCGAAGCTGCTCTCTCCGGGGCGAGCCGCAAGCAGTTGTCATTCTGAGCGTAGGCCGCCTCTTGGCGGCCGTAGTCGAAGAATCTGTCTTCGGCGTGCGTCCGGGCACGGAGTCACGTGCTCACTCACGGGCTCAGTCCGCCGAGAGATTCTTCGCTCCGCCCGCCCAGGGCCGGCTCCACTCAGAATGACATGCTATCGTAGCGTATCTCTTGTGCTGACAAGACGTTACCTCCCTCGCGCCAGCGAAAGTAGCGCGATGATGCTATGACCCTCGCCTCGGAGCGCTGCGGCCCGTCGCCTTGAACTCCTCGAGCTTGCTGCGCAGTTCCTTCACAATCTCAGGATGCTTGTAGTAGAGGTTCGTGGTCTCGCCGGGGTCGTCGTCGAGATGGTAGAGCTGCGCGGGTGCGTCGGGCGCAGTGTCGGGCCGGGAGTAGGCCCTCATGGGACCCTTCTGGTAGTCGTTCCCCCCCGAACCCTTGTGGTCGAGGTACTTCCACGGCCCGCGGCGAATGGCGAGGGCGAGGCTGATGGTCTGGTGCAGCGTGTACTGGCGCACGGGGCCATCCGGCTTCCGCCCCAGGAGCGCGGGGAGGAAGTCGTAGCTGTCCTCGGCCGCATCGTTCGGGAGGTCGCAGCCGGCAATGGCGGCGCATGTGGCCATCAGGTCCGTCAGGCATACCGTGTGGCTGGTGGTGCTGCCCGGCGCTATCTTGCCCGGCCACCGCGCGACGAACGGCACGCGGTGGCCGCCCTCCCACTGGTCGCGCTTCACCCCGCGCCAGGGGCGGGCGCCGTCGTGGCTGTGGTCCTTGCGCATGCGGATCACCGATGTCACCTCGGGGCCGTTGTCGCTCGAGACCATGAGCAGCGTGTTCTCGGCGAGGCCAAGACGGTCGAGCGCCTTGGCGACCTCCCCGACGATGTAGTCGAACTCCAGGATGAAGTCGCCGTGCGGCCCGGCCTGGGTCTTGCCCTTGAAGGCCCTCCCGGCAAAGGACGGCAGGTGGACGGCCTGCGTGCAATGGAGGAGGAAGAAGGGCTTGTTCGGGGCCGTCTTCGCGTGGTTCTCGAGGAATCGGAGGCTCTTGTCCAGGAAGAGCATATCCACCTCTTCCAGGTCGAAGCCGGGCGCGATCAGGCCGCGACGGTTGTCTCGCGAGTAGGCGTGCTTGGGCAGCGGCGTGGCGTCCAGGAGGCCCGTGGGCGGCACGGGCACGCGGTCGCCGTCAATGAAGGCGTAGAGCCAGTCGGTGGTAGGGCAGCAGGCCGTGCCGAAGAAGTGGTCGAAGCCCCGGTGGATGGGGGCGTCGGGGATGGGCCGCGAGAAGTCGGCCCGCTTGACACCCTCCAGCCCGCTCGCGTTGATGGGCTTCCCCTGGCCGTCGAGGAAGGTGAGCCCCACGTGCCACTTGCCGAAGCAGGCCGTCGTATAGCCTCGCTTCCGGAGCATCTGCGGGAGAGTCAGACGGCCCGGCTCGATCAGGCAGGGGCCGCCGACGCCGGTGAAGACGCCTCGCATGCCGGTGCGGAATGCCATTCGGCCAGTGAGGACGCTATAGCGGGACGGCGTGCAGACGGTGGACGGGCTGTGTGCGTCGGTGAACCGAACGCCCTTTTCCGCCAGCCGGTCCGTGTGGGGAGTGGGCACCTTGCTCTCGGGATTGTAGCACCCCACGTCGCCGTAGCCCAGGTCGTCGGCCAGGATGAACACGATGTTCGGCATCGGGTCGGCTCCCTTCGCGCGCGCGGCGCGGTCCAGCAGTGCCCCGACGCCGGACAGCGCAGCCATCTTCAGGAAAACGCGTCGTTCCATGGGGACTTCTCCCAATTGTGTTCGCTGCCATTATGCCAGCCCGAAGGGGCATGGTCAATGGCCCGACTCGCCAGCTCGCCCGGGCGGAGCCGCGACATGGAGCCAAGTCGCCGGTCCTTGACGCCCACGACGCGGCGTCGTAGGATGACTGGACGGTATACTTTGGCGTCCCCGCCAACTGGGAAATGGAGGCGACGGATGGTGCAATCGCTTCGCGCGATGGTTGTGATCGCGGCGCTGGCAACAGGCGTGTCTGCTGCCGACGAGCTCGAAGTCACAGTCGCCGACGGTGGCCTGGGCCGCCTGGCGTGGGCGGGTGCCGACCTCTTGAAGGACGGTAGGCCTAAGGTCAAGAGGGTCGTCTTCGAGCGCGAGACGCTCGATGAGAATCAACTGAAGGGCTGCTCGTTCGACAAGCTGGACGGCGCGAATCCCAAGGTGAGTTCCGATGGCGCTGCCCGGCGGCTGACCTATGGCTACCCCTGGGGCTCCGTCTCGTTCGCCTATGCGCCAGGCCCCGACCGCCTGGGCATCACGGCCACGATCGCGAACGACTCCAAGCTCCCCATCGCCGACTTCGAGATCGAGCCCCTGAGCCTGTCGTTCCCCGCGCCGCCTGCCAAGCCCAAGCAAGGGCGCTGGATCGAGACACTGCCCGACCGCCTGGGGGTCGTCGAGGCCACGTTCGGCGCCACCAGGCTCCTGCTGTGCTGCGAGACCCTCGCCCCGCTGAACTTCGGGCTGGCCCAGAGCGGGAAGAGCGAATCCCCGGTCGTGCTGAAGGGCGGCGTCATGAGGATGGAGCCGGGCGCGGTGTTCTACCATCCCCTCGGCCTGCCGCGCGTCGAGCCAGGCAAGAGCCTTGCCATCGCGTTCTCACTGCGGTTCGCCCCGGCCGATACAGGGGCCAACGACCGCAAGCTCCTGGCGGACCTGTACGAGGCGTTCAGGAAGCACCACCAGCCGCGAATGGTCTGGCAGGACCGCCGGCCGATCGGCACCATCTTCGTCGGCAAGGGCAAGGGGCCTGAGAACAATCCCCGCAACTGGTTCGGCAGGAAAGACCTCGATGTGCGAACGCCCGAAGGCAAGGCCGAGCTGCGCAAGCTCTTCATGGAATTCGCCGACAGGTGCATCAAGTCGCTCAGGAACACAGACGCGCAGGGCATGATCGTGTGGGACGCGGAGGGTTCGGAGAACCCCCACCCGATCACCTACATCGGTGACCCGCGCATGGTGAAGGTCTTGGCGCCAGAGGCCGAGGACATCTATCCTGAGTTCTTCAAGAAGTTCCTGGATGCCGGCCTGCGTGCGGGCTGCTGCATCCGCCCGACCCAGGTGTACCTGGACGCCAAGAAGGGCTGGTCGCACGGCACGGGCAGCCACGGGCCCGAGCGCAACCCGCTCGGCGACGATTTCGGCGCGATCTGGCCCAAGGGCCTGCCCTGGTGGCGCTTCTACCCAGTGGTCGAGCGGATGTGCCGGAAGATCGAATACGCGAGGAGGAACTGGGGCTGCACGATCTTCTACGTGGACACCAACGGCGTCTACCGCCAGGCCGGCGAGAAGCACGAGTTCGGCTGGGCGCTCCTCGACAGCCACGTCTGGCGTGACATTATCCGGCGGCATCCCGACGTGCTGCTGATCCCCGAGCTGGGCACGGGCGCGCCCGCCCAGTGGGCCTACGCCGCCCAGTACCTCCAGCCGCCGTACAGCGGCGCCCGAACCCCGCCCGAGGTGCTGGAGCTGCTTCCCGGCGCATTCAGCGTCTGCCAGTCCGTCAACCTCTCCCCCGCGGACTGGGACAAGCGGCAGGGCGAGTTCCTGGAGGGCGTTCGCGGCGGCGACAGCATGTTCTTCCGGGGCTGGTTCGACGACGGCTACAACGCGAAGATCAAGCAGTTGTTCCGGCGGGTCTACCAGCCCGGCGCCCTCGCGCCCCCAGGCGCTGCGAAGTAGCCGGCGGGCCTCGGCGGGTGGTGGGCCTGGTAGGAGTCGAACCTACTACCTTGCCCTTATCAGGGGCACGCTCTAGCCAAGTGAGCTACAGGCCCAAAAGAAATGCCGATGGGCGTCCGTCCCGGGGGCCGGAGCGGCGACCCTCGGCAGTCGCACGCCGCGGGCCGGGCTCGTCCCGACCGGGAAGGTCGCCCATCGGCATCTCATATATCCAAGTGGTAGCCCGTGGCGCTCGGTTGCGCCGATTCAGAGCCCGTCCGAAGACGGGTTCTAATTATCCTTAGAAAGGAGGTGATCCAGCCGCACCTTCCGATACGGCTACCTTGTTACGACTTAGTCCCCCTCGCCGGTTTCACCTTAGACGCGCTTGAGAGGCGCGGCTTCGGGTGCCCCCGACTCGGGTGGCTTGACGGGCGGTGTGTACAAGGCTCAGGAACATATTCACCGCAGCGTAGCTGATCTGCGGTTACTAGCGATTCCGGCTTCATGGGGGCGAATTTCAGCCCCCAATCCGAACTGGGACCGGCTTTTTGGGATTGGCTCCGCCTTGCGGCCTTGCTTCCCTTTGTACCGGCCATTGTAGCACGTTAGTCGCCCCGGACATAAGGGCCATGATGACTTGACGTCGTCCCCGCCTTCCTCCGCCTTGACGGCGGCAGTCCCACTAGAGTCCCCAGCCGAACTGATGGTAACTAGTGGCAAGGGTTTCGCTCGTTACGGGACTTAACCCAACACCTCACGGCACGAGCTGACGACAGCCATGCAACACCTGTGCACGTTCCACCCTTGCGGGTGTGGCCCGGCTTTCACCGGGTTAATCCGTGCATGTCAAGCCCGGGTAAGGTTCTTCGCGTTGCCTCGAATTAAACAACATGCTCCACCGCTTGTGTGAGCCCCCGTCAATTACCTGGAGTTTTAGCCTTGCGGCCGTAGTTCCCAGGTGGCGCACTTAACACTTTTGCTCCAGCAGGGTAGACATCGGAGCCCACCCCACTCAGTGCGCATCGTTTACGGCCAGGACTACCGGGGTATCTAATCCCGTTCGCTCCCCTGGCTTTCGCACCACAGCGTCAGGGACAGTCCAGAGAGTCGCTTTCGCCTCCGGCGTTCCTCCTGATATCTACGCATTTCACCGCTACACCAGGAGTTCCACTCTCCTCTCCTGCCCTCTAGCCGGGTAGTATCCGAGGCAGTTCCCCGGTTGAGCCGGGGGATTTCACACCGGACTTGCCCAGCCGCCTACGTGCTCTTTAAACCCAGTGAATCCGAACAACGCTTGCCACCTCTGTCTTACCGCGGCTGCTGGCACAGAGTTAGCCGTGGCTTCCTCAGGGCTTGAAGTCACGAGGAAATGGTATTAGCACATCCCCGCATCCTACGCCCCAACAGGGGTTTACGACCCGAAGGCCTTCATCCCCCACGCGGCGTCGCTTGGTCAGGCTTTCGCCCATTGCCAAAGATTCTCGACTGCAGCCTCCCGTAGGAGTCTGGGCAGTGTCTCAGTCCCAGTGTGCGGGAACACCCTCTCAGGCCCCGTACCCGTCATCGCCTTGGTGAGCCACTACCTCACCAACTAGCTGATAGGCCCTGGGCCCCTCCTCGAGCGGCAGGCCCCTTGCGGGGTCCCCACCTTTCCTCCCCGGCCATGCGACCGAGGAACGTATCCGGGATTAGCCTGTCTTTCGACAGGTTATACCGATCTCGAGGGCAGGTTGCCCAAGTGTTACTCACCCTTTCGCCACTTTACTCCCCGATTTTCACCGGGTTTCTCGTGCGACTTGCATGCCTAATCCACGCCGCCAGCGTTCGTTCTGAGCCAGTATCATACCCTCCATCAGAAAGGCTCAGCACACGCGCTCGCACGTCGGACGTGAGATTGCGTTGCTGTCTTTCAGGACGGTTCGAGCCTTCCCCAAAGGGTCAGCTCCACAACCTCACGCCACAGGGCTACCGACTTGTCAAAGAACAACGGCCACGGCTTCCATGTCGATGTCGTAGCCGTAGCGCTATGATTATAGCACTTCGGCCAGGATTGTCAAGGCCCATTTTTCTCCAGCCCCCAGGCCAGCCGACGAGCCCTCCCCTCGAGCCATCGCCGGGGCCGGGCTCAGCGGGTCGGCTCCTGCCTGTTCGGGCGGCTGGAGGAGAAGGAGGCGGCGCGGGTCACACGGCTGTGGCCTCGGCCTCGGGCCCGCGCAGGCGCGCCCAGAGGAAGACCGCCACGCCGACCGAGAAGACCGCGAGAGCCCCGATCTGGCCGGGGTTCAGGCCGAGCGCGACCGGCGCGGTGTCGCGCCGCACGAGTTCGACGCCGAAGCGCGACACCGCGTTGAGGATGCACAAAAGGCCGAATACCTCGCCGTGCCGCCGCTTGTAGGGCGTGGCGGCGATGAGGAGCGCGCTGGTGAGGAACAGGCTGGCCGCTTCGTAGAGCTGCGTGGGGTGCACGGCCAGCGAGGCCCCCGCGCTGTCGGCGACCCAGCCGCGCCGCGCGTGGTCGAGGAATGGCGCGCTGCCAACGGGGGCGCCCGTGTCGTTGAGGAAGGCGGGGAACCGCACGGGCAAGGGGAACCCGCCCGTGCAGGCGCCGCCGAAGCAGCAGCCGTTGAGGAAGCAGCCGATGCGCCCGAACGCCTGGCCGAGGGCCACCGCGGGGGCGAAGAGGTCCGCGACCAGCCCCACGGGCAGCCGCTTCTTCCGCAGGTACGCGTAGTCGGCGACGACGGCGGCGATGAGGCCGCCGTAAAAGACGAGGCCGCCCCTCCACACCTCGATGAGGACCCAGATGGAGTCGCCGGCGTCGCGGTGGAGCGCGAACCAGAGGAGCCGCGAGCCGACGACGCCCGCGAGGATCGAGATGAGCACGATGTTGCCGACGACGTCGGGGTGGATGCCCTGCGCCTTCGCGCGTCGCGCGGCGAGCCACCAGCCCGCGTAGAAGCCCACGGCCAGCATGAGGCCGTAGGAGTGGATGAAGGAGAAGAAGAGGGTCGGGTGCATGCGCTGTACGCTCCGCGGCGGCGCTCAGGCCGGCGTGCCGCCGGCGCCCCGGGTGTCGAGGAACTCCTGCTTGTAGCCGCCGCGCGCCCTGTCGTAGAGGAACATGCCGGCGAAGACGAGGAAGATGACGACGGAGAGAGCGGCGACGTAGCGGAAGGTGATGGACGCCGCGCGGCGGTTCGCCTCCTTGAGCGCCCCCGCTACGGTCTGCCTCTGGTGCGGCGTGCCAAGCCGGTCCACGGCTTCGGGGATCGCCTTGGTCAGGCGCGGGGGCTCGATGGCCTTGCGCTTCGCGGGGTCGGCGGCCTTCGTCAGGGCAGCCTCGACGGCGCGTCTGTCGGCCTCCGAGAGCTGGGCTTTCACCTCGTCAATCCTGGTGAGAAGGGACTTGGGGAGAGGCTGCTCCCTCGTCGCCGCGTCGGTCGGAGGCGGGGCAGGCGCCGGCTCTGGCCGCCTGGCGGCGTCGAGGGACGCTGCAAGCCCGGCGATCGTGCCCTCGAGGGTCGGCCCAATCTCTTCCCGGACGGTTTCGACGACGGCGTAGCGTTCGAGGACCTCGGCCTGGACCGCTGGGGCGAGCGCCTCGCGGACCGCGGCCTCGGCGTAGTGGTCGTGGATGGCGCCCATCTTGGGGCCGGTCACCAGGGAGAGGAAGAGGCCGGCGGCCCCGCCCAGGATGGCCAGGAGGAGCGTGCCGCCCTTGGGGAAGCGCTCGGAGACGATCCCGAGCATCGTGGGCCACATGTACGTGCAGCCGAGGCCGAAGACCGTGGAGGCGACCAGCAGGCTCCCCCAGCCGCGCACCCCGCTCAACAGCAGAAGACCCACGCCCGCGACCACGCTGGAGATGGCCATGATGCCCGTGGGCGTGAGCACGCGGGCCACCGGGCCGGCGAAGAACCGCAGGACGAACATGAGCCACGACAGGTAAATGAGCACCAGCACGCCGCGGATCCCCATCAGGTCCTCGATGAACATCCCGAGCCAGCGGTTCGGCCCCAGCTCGATCGAGGCCGTGAGCAGCATGCAGAACACGAGGATGAGGAACATCGGGCGGAGGGCTTCCTTGAACATCACGGACGTGGGCACCCCCGCCTGGACCCGCTCGGTCTTGGGGAACTTCTGGCCCAGGATGAGCAGAGCGTAGGCGATGACGGGCACGTAGACGAAGGCCATCTTGATCTGCCAACTGATGTCGAGGAGGCGCTGCGACGCTCCCGTCGCGTTCAGGACGGCCGAGAAGCCCCAGGCCAGGAGGCCGCCGATGACGATGCCGCCCGGCCACCAGGCGTGGAAGACGTTGAGCATGTGGGTCTTCCGGTCGGGGTAGACGGTCGCGATGAAGGGGTTCGTGGCCGCCTCGACGGTGCTGGTGGCGAGGGCGAGACAGGTGCAGGCGATGGCGAGGGACCAGAAGCCCTGGGCGAAGATGACCAGCGTGACGCCGACCAGGTGGGCCGCGACCGCCAGCCACAGCGCGACGCCCACGCCAATGAAGTCGAGCAGGCCGCCGATGATGAACATGGCGGCCACGCCGACCATGCCGCCCCACGACACGGCCTGGCCCACCTGCTCGCGGGTGAAGCGGAAGTGGCGCACGAAGTCGCCCAGGATGTCCACGCTGACCGCGAACCACATCGCGTTGGCGATCAGGGCGAGACAGCACGCGAGAAAGAGCCTGCGGCGATTGTCCACGGGCAGATCCTCCGAGCGAGCGCGCGGGTCACTCCGACTGCCGCAGCAGTGTAGCAGAGGCCGCCGCCGGTTTCAACGCAGGCCGGCCCCCATGAAAAAACGCGGCCTGCCGAAGCAGGCCGCGTGGGGTTCCGGCAGCATCGCTGCGGGTCACTTGCCGGCAGCGGGCATCTGGAGGGTCTTGGACTGGAGGCCCGCCTTGGCGAGGACGACGTAGAGGATGAAGCCGACGACGAAGGCCGCCACGGGCGGGCAAGGGACCTTGCCTGCGAGGGGCGGGATGAAGTCGGCGGCGCCGACGGCGAAGCCGACGATCCACGAGATCCAGCCGGCGGGGTTGAAGCTCGCCCGCGGGCCAGCCCACTTGCGGCCCGCCAGCAGGTAGTCGGCCATCATCGCGCCGCACACGGGGCCGAACGAGGCGCCGATGATCGAGAAGACCCCGATGGCGTTGCCGGCCCAGCCGGTGACGGCCAGGACGATGGCGACGAGGGTGCCGATGCCACACGAGATGAACGGGTTGACCTTCGGCAGCGTGGTCTTGAAGCTGTTGGCCGCGATGAAGGCGGAGAAGCAGGCGGGCGGGAAGGCCGCGATGGCCAGCAGGTACATGAGGATGGGGGCCGCCTTCGCGCCCACGATGGCGCCCATCAGGCCCGTGGGCTCCATCGCCGCGCCCGCGCCGGCCATCCCGGAGCCGTGAGCTCCGGCCACGATGAGCAGGGCCATGCCGCCGGCGAAGATCGTCGCAAGGGCGACGCCGAACAGGCCGCCGAGCTGCACGTCCTTGCCGTTGCGGTTGTTCATCCCGAAGTCGCAGCCCGCGGCGCCCGCGGTGGCGAAGAAGCCGACAATGTAGGTGCCGAGCAGGGCGACGATGGCGAAGGTGCCGAGCGGGGCCTGCGCCGGTATGGCGGCGCCCTCGGCCGGCGTGAAGGTCGCGCCTTTGGCGACGAGGGCCGCGGGGTCAAACTGGCCGAGGCCGCCAA
>DATKZY010000007.1:0-60048 GCA_035527715.1 Planctomycetota bacterium
ACTTGCCGAAGGCGATGAGGGCGGGGGGCAGGCTCGACGCGAGCGACTCGATTCCTGCAAGCACCTGGCACCCGAGCTTGGCCATGCCCAGCCCGAAGCCCACGAGCAGCCCCGTCACGGCGCCCTTGCCGTTGATGCGCCGCCAGAACACGCCCAGGAAGAACGCCGCCGTGATCGGCGGGGCGAGGTATGCCTGCACGATCTGGAGATACTCGTAGAGCGCGCTGGAGACGCGGCGCATCACCGGAATCCACGCCAGCCCCAGCAGCACGACCACCCCTGTCGCAATCCGCCCCACCCGCACCAGCTCACGCTCCGACGCCTTCGGCCGTATCTTCTCGTAGATGTCCACGGTGAAGAGCGTCGAGCACGAGTTGAACAGCGACGACAGCGAACTCATCAGCGCGGCGAGCAGCCCCGCGACCACCAGCCCTCGCAGCCCCGGCCACAGCAACTCCTGCACCAGGGCAGGGAACGCCATGTCGGTCTTCTCCAGCGTCAGCTTGCCCGACTTGGCGAGTGCGAAGGCGATCATGCCGGGGATGAGGAAGAGGAACACGGGCGTGAGCTTCAGGTAGGCGCCCCAGATCGTGCCCCGACGCGCGTTCTGCATGTTCTTCGCCGCCAACGTGCGCTGGACGATGTACTGGTCGGTGCACCAGTACCACAGGCCCACGATGGGCGCGCCGAACAGGATGCCCGCCCAGGGGAAATCGGGGTCGGTCGCCGGCCGCCACATGTTGAAGTGCTCAGTGCCGCAGAGCGCCCGCAGCTCGCCCCAGCCGCCGAGCTTCCACAGGCCAATCGCCGTGATGCACACCGAGCCGAGGATCAGCACAAACGTCTGCATCGTGTCGGTGTAGACCACCGCCCGCAGGCCGCCCAGCACCGTGTAGATGCCCGTGAGCACGACCACGGCCACCGCCCCGACCCAGAAGGGGTCGAGGCCGCCAAACGTTTCGGCCGGCAGTAGCGTCTGGAACACGATCCCGCCGGCGTAGACGGTGACGCTGACCTTGGTGAACACGTAGGCCACCAGGCTCACGAGCGACAGAATCCAGCGCGCCGTGGCGTTGTAGCGGCGCTCGAGGAATTCCGGCATCGTGTAGACCGCCGCCCGCGAGTAGAACGGCACGAACACCCAGCCCAGCACGAGCAGGCACCAGGCGTGCAGCTCGTAGTGGGCCATGGCCATGCCGCTCTTCGCGCCTGAGCCGGCCAGCCCCACGATATGCTCGGAGCCGATGTTCGACGCGAACAGCGACGCGCCGATCACGAACCACCCGATGTTGCGGCCGGCCAGGAAGTAGTCGGCCGACGACTCCTGCCGCCGCGACGACCACCACACCACGGCCGCGATGCCGGCGAAGTACAGCCCGATCACCAGCCAGTCCCAACCCACCAGTTCCTTCATGCCTCGTCTCCGGAATTGGTGCCGCGTGTGAACCGAGTCCGCTGGGCAGCGATTATACAGGAAGCGGCGGGGCGAACAAATCGCTCTCTGCATCCCAACGGTGCCCCACCGAATCTGGCGAAAGGGGCTTCCCTGACCGCCTCCACCGAGCTTGTCTCGGTGGGGCGGCGATTGGCGACTATGGGGCCGCGAGAACCCGACCCAGCCCTCTCTTCCTGGCAGGCATGGGGGCTGGGAGATAGTTGCACACTTGTACAAGTCTGCAACTATCTCCCAGGAGGGGATGGCGACTGCGGGGGTGGCTTAGGCGGTTAGTCGCCAATCATCGCCCCACGGGGGCGAGCCCCGTGGAGGCGTCCCTGCGGGTGCTCTAGCCCGTGCAAGTGCGCTATGGCGCCCCCATGCCGAGCGAGGGTTGACTGCGAGCGGAGTCTCGTGCACACTGGCGGCATGGCTGACGCTCAGACTACTCCACGACGCACGTCGCTTCCCGACCTCGTTCGGGTCTTCCTCAAGCTCGGCCTGGTCGGCTTCGGGGGGCCAGCCGTCCACATCGGGATGCTCGAGGACGACCTCGTCGTCCGCCGCAAGTGGCTCACGCGCGAGCAGTTGCTCGACCTGATGGGGGCGGTGAACCTCATCCCCGGCCCGAACTCGACCGAGATGTGCATCCACCTCGGCTACCGGCAGCGGGGCTGGCTGGGCATGCTGGTCGCGGGCGGGTGCTTCATCGTGCCGGCCGTGCTGATGACGACGCTCCTGGCCTGGGCCTACGTGCGGTTCGGCTCGCTCCCGCGGGTCGAGCCGTTCCTGCTGGGCTGCAAGCCGGCCGTACTGGCGGTCATCCTGGCGGCCATCTGGCGGCTCGGACGGACGGCGGTGAAAGGCCCCCGACTGCTGGCCATCGGCGTCGGCGTGGCCGCCGCGGTGTTCCTGGGCGCGAACGAGGTGCTGGCGCTCCTGGGCGGGGGCGCCCTCGGAATGCTCTGGCTGCGCCTGGCCGAGCGGGGCAAGGGGCCAACGGACGCCAGCCGGAATTGCGGGCAGAGGGGTTCTTTCTGGAGCCTGAAGGGCTCGCATAGGACAGCCCAGGGCAACGCCCTGGGAACGAGGCCACCCCCAGGCGTAGCCCTGAAAGGGCGTGATAGAGGCGCTCTATCTCGCCCCTTCAGGGCTTTCCGAACGGCGGCACGTGGTCCCAGGGCGTTGCCCTGGGCTATCCTATCACGCCCCGTTGGGGCTGCGGAACCCACCTGCAATTCCGGCTCACACCTGGTCCGCACAGGCGGCGCCCTCGCGGCCGCCGTAGCCGTCGGCTCGAATGTCAGGGCCTCGGCGGCGGCGCAGGTCGCGGCCGTTGCGGCGGGCGGCGTCGGCGTCGCCGCCGTGTCGCTGTGGAAGCTGGGACTCTTCTTCCTCAAGATCGGCGCGGTCCTCTACGGCACGGGCTACGTCCTCGTGGCGTTCCTCGAGGGCGGGCTGGTGCAGGACTACGGCTGGCTGACCCGCCGCGAGCTGCTCGATGCCATTGCGGCGGGGCAGTTCACGCCTGGGCCGCTGCTCTCGACCTCGGCCTTCGTTGGCTACGTCGTCTCGGCGAAGGCGGGCCTGTCGGCCGTTGGCGGCGCGGCGATTGCTGCGGCGGCGGTCTTCCTCCCCTCCTTCCTCTTCGTCGTGCTCCTCAACCCCATCCTGCCGAGGCTCCGCCAGTCGCGGTGGAGCGCGGCGTTCCTCGACGCGGTGAACGTGAGTGCCGTGGCCCTCATGGTCGCCGTGGTGGTGAACCTTGGCCGCACGACCCTGGTGAGTTGGCCCGCCTGGGTCATTGCTCTGCTGGCGGGGGCGGTCGCCATCCGCTGGAGGGTCAACACCGCCTGGCTCATCCTCGGCGGCGCGGCCCTCGGCTGGCTCCTGGCCCCGTGGGCCATGTGAGGCGCGAGAAGCCCCAAGGACGCAAACACCACGACGATCCTTGCCTGTCATCTGTCCTCTCTCCTCGGGTGTGGGCAGTCTTTGCAGGTAGCCCCAAGACACGCCCAAACGAGTTTGGGCGTGGCACCCGTGCTTCACAACGCAGAAACGGGGGGTGCCACGGACAAACTCGTTTGTCCGTGTCTTCTGCAACAGGAACTGCCTGCCATTTCGGCTCGCACCCTCTGTCCTCGCGCCTGACGCGACCCCAGTTCTGCTGCTCGACCTCTCGTGAGCCACAACGGGGCGAACTGGTACAGCCCAGGGCAACACCCTCATCGTTGCACACATCTCGGGCTCCGTAGCCCGCCGAGGGCGGGCGTCAGAGGGTAGCCCACGGCGTAAGCCGTGGGTTCAGGCGGGCATAAGGTCCACAGCCCCGTAGGGGCGGCAGAAACCTTGGCACCGGGCGTTCTGTCGCCCCTACGGGGCTTGCCTGTGCGGTGCCTGGCGATCCCACGGCTTACGCCGTGGGCTACCATCTGACGCCCCTGACGGGGCTGGGAGCGCGCCTGCTCAGACTGGGCTGTCACACGACGCCCTTGCAGGGCTTCCAACCGCCGAGTGGCCAAACTGGGGGCGCGAGATGGGCGCGGCGGGCTTGACAGGGCGGTGCGGAAGTGTATGCTCTGGCTCGTGAGTGTGTGGCCATTCAGGGCGGGGGGGTGCGAGGCGAGCGATGGCGAAGATCGGCGTGGGGGTGGTGGGCTGCGGCGGGATGGGCGCGGCGCTGGCTCAGGGGCTGGCGGGGCTGGAGACGGCCCAGGTGGTGGCGGCCTGCGACGAGGTGCCCGAGAAGGCGAAGGAGCTTGCCGCCAAGCACGGGGCCACGGACTACGCGAGCTACGCGGAGCTTCTGGCCGACAAGGCGGTGCAGGCGGTGGCCGTGGCGTCGCCGCAGTTCGCCCACGCGGCGAACACGGTGGCGGCGGCGCAGGCGGGGAAGCACGTGTTCTGCGAGAAGCCGATGGCGGTGACGCTGGAGGACTGCGATGCGATGATCGAGGCGTGCGCCGATGCGGGGGTGAAGCTGATGATCGGCCAGGTGTGCCGCTACCACGCCATGCACGGCAAGGTGCGCGAGCTGGTGCGGGGCGGGGAGTTCGGCCGGGCCATCTGCATGACCGTGCACCGGCTCGGCGGGCAGTGGGGCGGGGCCTACACGCAGCCCTGGCGCCTCCAGCGCGAGATGTGCGGCGGCACGCTCCTGGAGATCAACGCCCACGAGATCGACTTCCTGCGCTGGGTGTGCGGCGACGTGGAGGCGGTGTACGCTGCGGGCGGGCTCTACGTGGACAAGCGGCTCGACTACCCCGACCTGACCCTGGTGACCCTGCACTTCGCCAGCGGGGCCAAGGGCCTGCTCCACACGGGGCAGGTGAGCGCGATGGGCGGCTACGGCGGGCGGGTGGATTGCGAGCGCGGCTCGCTCGTCTTTCCCGCCATCTGGGGCGCGAACGCAGGCATCCACGTCTGCAAGACGGGCGAGAAGCCCACCTTTCTCCCCGCCGACGAGCTGAAGGTGGAGGACCCCGTGCGGCACGAGTTGCGGGACTTCGTCGAGAGCGTGCTGAACGGCACGGAGCCGCCTGTGCCCGGGGCGGAGGGTCGGGCGGCGGTGGAGGTGGGGGTGGCGGCCTATCAGTCCATCGAGTGTGGTGAGACGGTGCCGCTGCCGCTGTGAGGCTCTGCCATTTTGGCAGCGAGGCATCTGCCTGCGTGACAGTTGGCGAGCACAGGTTCCAGATTCCAGATTCCAGATTGCCGATTGGGGGCCAGCGGGCAGCGGAGGCATAAGAGCTTGTGGGTACGATGGTTGCGTCGAGCCATTTGACACTCGTCCGTGGGCTGGACAGGTCGGGCGTGTGCGGCGCGGCCGTGCGAGCGACGTTCGGCACGACGTTTGCTCCCTATTGGCGCATTCGGCGGGTGTGCCCCTAGCCGCCGAGGGAAGCGCGAGACGCCAATGGTCGCCAGCCCAACCAGGGAAGCCAGCCGGCTCGGCCGGGGTCGCCTGCTCATCGCCGAGCAGGAGGACGATCTCCGGGAGGAGCTGGACTCGCTGTTCTGCACGGAGGGCTACGAGACGCACGTGGCGGCCGACGACGACGAGGCCGTGGAGATCGTGCGGCACGAGACGATAGACGTGGTGATCCTGTCGCTCGAGCTTCCGCGCGGTGGGGGCCTGGGCCTGCTGCGGGTGATCCGCGGCGTCGCGGGGCCGAGGGTACCCTGCGTGCTCACGGCCGCCGAGGTGTCGGGGCGCCTGCAAGTGGACGCCCTGCTTGAGGATGTATTCACGGTAGTGCCGAAGCCGCCCGACGACTCGCTGCTCAAGCGCGTGGTCGAGCTGGCGCTCCGGCGCTTCCGTGTGTTCTGAGGTCCGGTCCGCGATCGAGCCACCCCAGGAGGAAGGCAAACCGATGGCGAAAGAGCCGAAGATCAAGCCGCTGGGCGACCACATTGTGGTGAGGCGACTCGAGGCCGAGGAGAGGACGGCGGGCGGCATCGTGCTGCCCGACACGGCCAAGGAGAAGCCGAAGCAGGGCGAGATCGTCGCCGTCGGCGACGGCGCGCTCACCGAGGACGGCAAGAGGCTGCCCATGCGGGTGAAGAAGGGCGACCGCATCGTGTTCACCACGTATGCGGGCACCGAGATCAAGCTGGGTGATGAGGAACTCCTCATCCTGCGCGAGGACGACGTGCTGGGGATCATCAGGCAAGACTAAGGAGCACCCGCGAATGGCCGCTAAGAAGATGGCGTTCGACCAGGAGGCCCGCGAGGCCATCCGGGCCGGCGTACGGAAGCTGGCCCATGCCGTCAAGATCACCCTCGGCCCCCGAGGACGCAACGTGGTGATCGAGAAGAGCTTCGGCGCGCCCACGGTGACGAAGGACGGCGTGACGGTGGCGAAAGAGATCGAGATCGAGGACGTCCACGAGAACATGGGCACCCAAATGGTGCGCCAGGTGGCCTCGAAGACCAGCGACGTGGCGGGCGACGGCACGACCACGGCCACCGTGCTCGCCGAGGCGATCTTCGAGGAGGGACTGAAGAACCTCGCGGCCGGCGCCGATGCCATGGCCCTCAAGCGCGGCGTGGACAAGGCGGTGGACGCCGTGGTCGAGGACCTCCGGCGCATGAGCCAGAAGGTCAAAGGCCGCAAGGAGATCGCCCAGGTGGCTGCCGTCGCCGCCAACAACGACAAGGCCATCGGCGACATGCTCGCACAGGCCATGGAGCGCGTGGGCAAGGACGGCGTGATCACGATCGAAGAAGGCAAGACGATGGAGACCGCCGTGGACTGGGTGGAGGGGATGCAGTTCGACCGCGGCTACATCTCGCCCCAGTTCGTCACGAACCCCGAGACGATGGCGTGCGAGTTCGAGAACCCCTTCATCCTCATCCACGAGGAGAAGATCTCGGCGATCCGCGACCTGGTGCCCGTGCTGGAGAAGGTGGCCAAGGCGGGGAGGCCGCTCCTCCTGATCGCCGAGGACGTGGAGGGCGACGCGCTGGCGACGCTGGTGGTGAACCGGCTGCGCGGCACGCTGGCGGTGTGCGCGGTGAAGGCCCCCGGGTTCGGCGACCGCCGGAAGGCGATGCTCGAGGACATCGCGCTGCTCGTCGGCGGCAAGGCCCTGTTCAAGGACCTGGGCGGCAAGCTCCAAAACGCCCAACTCGAGGAGCTGGGCACGGCGAAGAAGGTGGTGATCGAGAAGGAGAACACCACGATCATCGAGGGCGGCGGCACGGCCGACGCCTTGAAGGGCCGCATCGCCCAGATCCGCCACGAGATCGAGACGACGACCTCCGACTACGACCGCGAGAAGCTCGAGGAGCGGATGGCCAAGCTGGCCGGCGGCGTGGCCGAGGTGCGGGTCGGCGCGGCCACCGAGGTCGAGATGAAGGAGAAGAAGGCGCGGATCGAGGACGCGCTGCACGCCACCCGGGCCGCCATCGAGGAGGGCATCCTGCCCGGCGGCGGCGTGGCCCTTCTGCGGGCCGCCCGGTGCCTCGGCAAGGTGAAGGCCAAGGGCGACGAGAAGGTGGGCGTGGACATCGTGCGCCGCGCCCTGAGCTCGCCCGCCTTCCAGATCGCCGCGAACGCGGGCGAGAGCGGCAACGTGGTGATCCATCGCATCCTGGAGAGCGACGACGATGCGTTCGGCTACGACGCCCTGGCCGATCGCTACTGCGACCTGGTCGAGGCGGGGATCATTGACCCGACCAAAGTCGTCCGCGTCGCCCTTCAGAACGCGGCGAGCGTGGCGGGCCTGCTGCTGACGACCGATGCCCTGGTGGCCGAGGTGCCCGAGAAGAGGCCGGCGCCCGGCGGCCCTCCGGGCGGCATGGGCGGAATGGGCGGGATGGGCGGTGGCATGGGCGGGATGGGCGGCGGCATGGGGATGGGTGGCTTCTAAGCGAGGGACGTGACGATGGCCAAAGCGAAAGGTCCCGCGGGGGCAGCGGCCCCGCTGCTGGCCCCGAGGGTCGTGGGCTACGTGGGCTACGGCCTGAGCTGTGCCGCGGCGGCGGCGTGCGGCGTGCTCGCTGTCGTGGGCGTGTTGCGCGGCAGCGCCGGCGGCGCCCTGCTGCTTCGCGCGCTCTTGTTCCTTCCCGTGGCGCTGCTGGGGTGGGCGCTGTTCCATGACTTCGTGCGGCTGAAGGACTGGGCGGTGGCGCCCGAGGTGCCGCTGGGGCTGAAGCTGCTGGGGAACCTGGGCCGCGTCGTGGGCTCGCTGGGCGCCGCGAGCTGCGTGGCGCTGGCCGTGATGACCGCGGTGCTGCCGAAGGAGCCGCAGCCCGGCCTGGCGGCGCTCTTCGTGCTCGGCATCTTCGTCTCGATGCTGGTGCGCACGCTGGGCGCGGCGATCGCCGAGCTGCGCACGTGGGCGCGCCCGGGCAGCCTGGCGGTGACGGGCTTCGCCGTCGCCCTCCTGGTCGTGGCGCTGATCTTCAACCTCACGAAGTGGAAGGCCGCGGGGGCCACGCTCCCGCTCGCGCTCTTCCTCGGCTCGGCCGCCGTGCTGTTCCTCTTCCTGCTGGTGTACCTCAACCTGCCGCCCGTGGTGGATGCATTCGAGTCCCGGCGGCTGTAACCGTGAGGCAGGAGGTGCCGGTTGATCGAAGTTGACCATCTGACGAAGCGGTTCGGCAAGATCGTGGCCGTGGACGACGTGTCGTTCCGCGTGGACGAGGGTGAGGTGGTGGGGTTCCTGGGGCCGAACGGCGCCGGGAAGTCCACCGTCATGCGCATCCTCACGGCCTTCTCGCCCGCCACGGCGGGCACGGTGCGCGTGGCCGGCTTCGACCCCTTCTGGGAGTCCATGCAGGTGCGCCAGCGGGTGGGCTACCTGCCCGAGAACGTGCCGCTCTACCGCGAGATGCGGGTGAGCGAGTACCTGTTCCACCGCGCGCGGCTCAAGGGGGTGCCGGCCTGCGAGCGCAAGCGGCGGATCGGCGAGGTGCTCGACCGCTGCGGCATCAACGAGGTGGCGCACCGCGTGATCGGCCAGCTCTCGAAGGGCTACCGCCAGCGCGTGGGCCTCGCCGACGCCCTGGTGAACGACCCGCCGATCCTCATCCTCGACGAGCCGACCGTGGGCCTCGACCCCAACCAGGTGCGCCTGGTGCGCGAGATGATCAAGGACCTGGGCGAGCGCCGCACCGTGCTGCTGTCCACCCACATCCTCTCCGAGGTCGAGATGATCTGCCCCCGCATCATCATCATCAGCGGCGGCCGCATCGTCGCCGAGGACAAGACGGCCAACCTCAAGGACCGCCTCGGGCCCGCCCTCGAGGACGTGTTCACGAAGCTCACGACGACCGCCGACGTGGTGGGGCACGAGAGGGCCGAGGAGGTGCAGGCATGAAGAACGTCGCCACCCTCACCAAGCGCGAGCTGGTCGCCTACTTCCTCTCGCCCATGGCCTACATCATCCTCACCGTGTTCCTCGTGCTGATCGGCTACCTGTTCTTCGAGTTCCTCACGTTCTCGCGTCGCGCCGACATGACGCAGATCCTGGGCTTCATGGGCTTCATCTGGATCTTCATCATGCCGCTGATGACGATGCGGCTGTTCGCCGACGAATTCGAGAGCGGGACCATCGAGACCCTGATGACGGCGCCCGTGACGACCTTCGAGGTCGTGGTGTCGAAGTACCTCGCGGCGCTCACGTTTCTCCTGGTGCTGATCCTGCCGACCATGCTCTACGCGGCGACCCTGTTCGTGTACGGCAAGCCCGACCCCGGGCCGATCGTCGCCGGCTACCTGGGGCTGTTCCTGCTCGGGGCCTTCTACCTGGCCGTGGGCATGGTGGCCTCGGCGTGCGTGCGCACCCAGATCGCCGCCGCCGTCATCTGCATCGTGCTCCTGCTGCTCCTCTACATCCTGGGCTACATCATCCGCCCGGAGGCGGTGGACCCCTTCTCGAAGGCCCTCCGCTACATCTCCTTCTCGCAGCACTTCTTCGGGGCCTTCACGAAGGGGATTGTGGACACGCGCGACGTGTTGTACTTCCTCACGACCAGCCTGTTCTGCATTTTCCTGACGACGGTCATCGTCACCGTCCGCAGGTGGAGGTGAGCGCCGTGACCGAACAGCGAGTTGGGACCAACGCGCAGCCGAACGTGGGCGCCCTGGTGGTGGCACTGGCGGGCCTCGTGGCGACGGGAGTGGGCGTCGCCGTGTTCGCCGGCAAGGCGAAGGACCCCGCAGCCGTCGGAGCGAGCACGCTCCTGGCCGTCCTGAGCCTGCTCGTGGGCGCGGCCCTGGTCGAGGTCGGCTCGTGGATGAACGCCGCCTTCTACCGCGCCCTGGAGAAGGCGCCCTACCGCCGCTGGGTCGAGGCCGGCGGCGGCGTGGCCCTCGTGGCCGGCATCGTGGTGCTGGGCAACTGCCTGGCGTTCTACTGGACGGGGACCTCGGCCGTGCCCGTGGCGGGCATCGTGATCGGGCTGCTGCTCCTCGAGCTGGCCCTGGCCGCCGAGCACCGCACGATCATGCGCGTGTGCACGGGGCCGGCCTTCCCCCTCACGCTGATCGTCCTGGGCGCCGCGCTCCTGGGCGTCCTGGGGCTCGGCCTGGTCAGCTACCTCAACGTGCGGCACTATCGCCGCGTGGACCTCACGCGCACCGGCTTCTACAGCCTGAGCAGCCAGACGACCGAAATCCTCCGGAGCGTGCAGCGGCCGCTGCGCATCATCGCCACCATGGTCCGCCACCCCAACCCCCAGGGGCCGGAGGACGAGTTCCGCAACTTCGTCCGCAGCCGCGTGGGCGAGCTCCTCGAGGAGTACGAGAGCCAGTCGCGCCACGTCGAGTACATCCCCCTGAACATCTACGCCGCCCCCGAGGCGGCCGACAAGCTGGGCAAGGAGCTGAAGACCGAGCTGCTGGCCGACAGCGTGGTCTTCGCCTTCGGCAGCGGCCGCGACGTGAAGACGAAAGTCGTCGAGTTCGCCGAGATCCTCACCCCGCCCAACCCGATGTCCGGCCAGCCGCCCCAGTTCAAGGGCGAGGAGGTCTTCACCGGCGCCCTCCAGACCCTGCTGGAGGAGAAGGGCACCCGCGTCTACTTCGTCATCGGCCACGGCGAGAAGAGCATAGACGACTACGAGCTCAGCGGCCTCTCCGCCATCGTCGAGCGCGTGCGCGGCGACAACTGCGAGGCCAAGACGTGCACGCTGCCGGAAATCCCCGACGACTGCGACGTGCTGGTCCTCGCCGGGCCGAGGATGCCGCTGAAGCCCGACGAGGTGGACGCGGTGCGCAGCTACCTCACGAGCCGCCCGGAGGCAGGGCTCATCGTGATGCTCGACCCCGTGGTGGGCGAGGCCCTGCCGAGCGGCCTGGAGGCCCTGCTCCAGGAGAACGCCATCGAGGCCCGCACCATCGAGACGATCGTGGAGATCGGGCGCCAGGAAATCCTGCCCGGCATCGTGAGCCGCGGGCCGACCGTGACCGTGGAGGCCACCGACTACGGCGCCTCGCCGATGGCCATGAGCGGCCCGCCGCATCCCATCGCACGCGACATGAAGACCCTGCGCACCACGTTCCACATCGCCTGCCCGCTCGTGTCCACGGCGCCGCCGCGGCCCAGCCCCTACGGCGGGCCGCCCCAGGGCGACCCGTTCACCGCCGAGCTGGTGAAGACCTCGCCCCAGGCATTCTCGAAGGAGGGCCTCGACGCCGCGAGCCTGGGCCGCGTGCGGATCGACCGCGACCAGGACAAGACGGGCCCCTTCACCCTGGCGATCGCCCGGGGCATGACGAAGGGCCAGCAGCCGCCCATGCGGCAGCCCATGATGGCCCCGCCGCCCCAGGGCAAGCTGGTCGTGTTCGGCGACTCGGACTTCATCACGAACATGTACATCCAGCGGGGCGCGACGGGCAACTCGGCGCTCTTCCGCAACGCCGTGTCGTGGGCCGCGGGCAAGGAGTACAAGACCGGCATCCCGCCCAAGCCGCTCGCGCAGGAAGACGTGCTCGAGATGCCCAGCGACCAGCGCAACTTCGCCTGGTGGGCCACCGTGTTCGCCCCGCCGTTCCACATCCTCGTCATCGGCATCGTCGTCTGGTGGATTCGACGGAGGTAACGCCAGAAATCTGTTGGCACGCCAACTCGTGCTCGTCGTCGAATCCCTATCGCCATTCGACAGTTCCAAAGAGCTCGACGACGAGGACGACGACGACGACGAGAACGATGGGTTCTGAGAAATCCGGCACCCGCTTTCATCGGAGGTAAGTGTCCCATGGGCCTCAGGAAGATGCTCGTTCTCCTCGGCATCGGCTTCGTCGCCGTGCTCGCACTCGGCGCCTACATTCTCTTCGTCGAGAGCGCCGCTCCGACCACCGATGAGGCGCTCAAGGAGCGCAGCCTCGTCTTCCCCGTCAGGGACGAGAAGAACCGCACGATCCGCGACCTGGCGACGAAGCTCGAGATCCAGCGCGGCAAGGAGACCATGGTCCTCGAGAAGGCGAGCGCCCTGGAGTGGCGCCTCAAGCAGCCCGCCGACGCACGGGCCGACCGCTCCGCCGTCCTCTCGATCCTCGACGCCCTCCACAACCTCAAGCTCGAGGCCGAGCCGGTCCAGGCCACTGCCGACGAGCTGGCCAAATTCGGCCTCAAGGAGCCGCGCATCGCCGCCACCTTCTGGCTCGGCGACACGGCTCACGCCTTCGACGTCGGCTCCGAGGTCAAGGGCCAGAAATCCTACGAGAAGCGGGCCTACATCCGTCTCAAGGACGACTCGCGCGTCTTCGTCGTCGCCAACGACCTCGTCGAGAAGCTCGACAAGGAGCCGGCCGGCTTCCGCGACAAGAAGGTCTTCGAGCGCGCCCGCGACCCCGAGAAGGCCACGGCCCTCCGCCTCGTGAGCGCCAGCCGCACCCTCGAGCTGGAGAAGGGCGACAAGGCCTGGAGCCTCAAGAGCCCCGTGGCCGACCTCGCCGATGCCTCCAAGGTCTCCACCCTCCTCTCCAAGGCGCGCAACCTCGAGGTCGAGAAGTTCTTCTCCGAGGACCCCAAGAAGCTCGCCGAGTGCGGCCTCGACAAGCCTCAGCTCACCTGCGAGCTGAAGGCCGACGACGGCTCGGCCCTCACCCTCCTCGTCGGCAACGACGCCACGGAGAAGGACCACCTCTACGCCAAGCGCGGCGAGGAGCCCTCCATCTTCACCATCAAGAAGGACTTCCTCACCGACATGGAGCCGAAGCTGGACGACCTCCGCGACCGCAAGGTGGCCAGCTTCGACGACAGCGATGTCACCAGCATCGAGATCGCCCGCGGCACCGACACCTGGGCCGTCGCACGCGAGGCGAAGGACAAGGACTGGAAGCTCACGAAGCCCCGCGAGGCCAATGCCTATCAGAGCGGCGCGAGCGACCTGTTGCGGCACCTGGGCAAGCTCCGCGTCGGTCGCTGGATTGACGACCCGAAGGACCCCGCCCACGAGCACCTCAAGACCCCCGAGGCCGTGGTCCTCCTCGTGCGCGAGGCGAAGGGCACACCCGGCGCCAAGGCCCAGCCCCCCATCAAGCTCCTCTTCAGCGCCGTCGTGAAGAAGGAGAAGGAACAGCCCAAAGAGCCCGAGAAACCCAAGGAACCGCCCAAGGACGATAAGGACAAGAAGGAGCCCGAGAAGCCCAAGGAGAAGGAGTTCGAGGAGGGGCGCTACGTCCGCCGCGAGGGGCAGACCACCCTCCTCTACGTCGTCGGCGGCAAGGCCCCCGACGGCGCGTCCTACGACGAGAAGGACAGCGTCGAGGCCCTCAAGTCCCTGGGCGAGAGCCTCGACAAGGGCTACCTGGCCCTCCTCGACCGCAAGGTGTTCGACTTCAGGGAAAGCGCGGTCGCCCGCCTCGCCATCGAGCGCGACGCCACGAAACTCGCCCTCGAGAAGAAGGACGCCGACTGGAAGCTCACCAGCCCCGTCGCCCTCGACGCCGACAAGAACAGCGTGTCGAAGATCCTCGGCGCGATGGACGACTTGTCCGCCGACGAATACCTCGCCGAGAACCCCAAGCCCGAGGACCTCCAGCGCTACGGCCTCGACGCCCCCGCCCTCCGCCTCACCGCCACCATCGAGGAGGACGAGAAGAACGCGGAGGCCCAGAAGGCCGACGCCAAGGCCGACGAGAAGGCGAAGAAGGACGAGCCCAAGCCGGCCAAGAAGACCTCCACCAAGACCCTCCTCGTCAGCCGCAAGCTCGACGGCAAGACCTACGGCATGGAGCAGGGCGGCACCCTCGTCTTCAGCATCAAGTCCTATGATGCCGACGACCTCCGCAGCGAGGTCATCTCGACGACGCTCGGCGACTTCGTCGAGGGCGACGCAACCTCGCTCACCATCGCTCACCGCGGCAAGCCCGAGGTCGTCATCGAGAAGGAGAAGGACAAGGACACGTGGGCGATCACCAAGCCCAGACAGGCCGAAGCCGACCAGGATGCCGTGAAGAAAGTGCTCGACGCCCTCCAGGACCTCAAAGGCCGGCGGTGCCTCGACTTCGACGCCCAGAAGCTCGCCGACTACGGCCTCGACCCTGCCGAGGCCGTCGTGACCGTGAAGATCAAGAACAAGTCCGACCTCGTTCTCAAGCTCGGCAAGGCCCTGCCCGAGGAGAAAGACGATCCCGGCTCCGCCGCCGTCAAGGGCGACGCCAAGCAGGTCTTCCTCGTCGCCAAGGGCAAGGTCGAGGACATCGCCAAGTCCCTCGCCGACCTCGAGAAGAAGCCCGAGCCCAAGCAAGAGGAACCGAAGAAGGAAGAGCCCAAGAAGGAGGAGCCGGAGGCGAAAGGGGAAGCCCCCCCGAAGGCAAAATGATTGGGGGCAAAATGACTCAAGATCATCTCTGTTCCCATGATTCTGCCCGGAATCATCTTGCCGCGCTTCTTCTCCGTGGCTGTGCCGCGGTGGCTGCCGCGGCGCTCGTGGGGCGTGTCGGCCTGGCGCAGGAGGTCTCGCGGCGGACGCCGGTGGTCGCGGCGGTGGAGAAGGCCGGGCCGGCGGTGGTGAATATCTCGACCGAGCAGATCGCGGTGCGACGCGGCGACCCGTTCTACGAGTTCCGCGACCCCTTCTTCGACCAGTTCTTCCGCGACTATTTCGACCGCTTCTCCGGCCCGCGGCAGTTCCGCGCCCACAGCCTCGGCTCGGGGGTGATCATTGACCCCGAAGGCCACGTGGTGACCAACGAGCACGTGGTGCGCAAGGCGTCGCGGATTGACGTGACGCTCGCCGACGGCGGCAAGTTCGAGGGCAAGCTGCTGTCGTCCGATTCGGAGAGCGACCTGGCACTCGTCCAGCTCAACGCGAAGAAGCCGCTGCCGGCCATCCGCCTGGGGCGGTCGGACGACTTGATGATCGGGGAAACGGCCATCGCCCTCGGCAACCCCTTCGGACTCGAAAGCACCGTGACCACGGGCGTGGTGAGCGCGAAGAACCGCACCGTGACCCTCCAGGGCAACGAGGCATACACCGGCCTCATCCAGACCGATGCGGCGATCAACCCCGGCAACAGCGGCGGAGCACTCGTCAACATCCACGGCGACCTCATCGGCATCAACGTCGCCATCCGCGCCGACGCCCAGGGCATCGGCTTCGCCATCCCCGCCGACCGCGTGCGCGAGGCGCTCAAGGCCCTCTTCAACTACCGCCTCATCAAGAAGACCTATATCGGCGTGCGCGGCCGCGACGTGACGGCCGACGACGTGGCGAAACACAAGCTGGCGGCCCGCGGCGGCGTCTTCGTCGTCGCCGTGGACCCCGACAGCCCGGCCGCCAAGGCCGGCGTCCGCGTGGGCGATGTGATCGCGGCTGTGGACGGCCAGCCCGTGGCCGACATGGTGCAATTCTTCAAGAAGATGCTGGACAAGGACGTGGGGGGCGTGGCCTCGCTGCGGCTCCTGCGAGGGGGCAAGGAGGAGACGTGCCGCGTCGCCGTGGCCGCGGCCCCCAAGCCGTCGGGCGCCGAGATCGTCCGCACAAGGCTCGGGCTCACCCTTCAGCCGATGACGGCGGAGTTGGCCCGCTCCTTCGGCTTCCGGGAGCCATCGGGGCTGATCATCACTGCCCTCGAGAAGGGCGGCCCTGCTGACAAGGCGGGCCTCCGGCAGAGCGACGTGCTTCTGCGGCTCGGCAGCGTCGTCGTTCAGTCGCTCGACCAGTTGGCCATCGTCTTGGAGCAGGTCGGGGAGGCCCAGGTCGGCCTCCTCATCGCCCGCCGCGCCCGCCTCTACCGCGCCATCCTCACAACGAGATAAATGATCACCCCTCCGCCCCTGCGCTGGCACTCCCGCCGCCCCAGTGGTAGAATGCAGTCGGCACGTGAGGAAGGAGGACGCGATGGCCCCACTCGTGCTCATCGTTTGCTTGTCCGGTTGCGTCGCGGTGTTGGCGATCATCGCGACTCAACTGAGGAGCATACCTCCAGAGCGCCAATCCCCAGAGGAGCAGGACCCCGAGTATCAAGCTGCCCGGCGAGGCTGTCTCTTGGTGTTTACCCCCATCACGCTCGGGCTGGCGGTCATCTTAGGTGGGTCTTGCTATAACTCCATTGGATGCCGACGGATGCGCCTTGAGATTGCGTACGAGCATGCGACCTCGGAGGCGGAGTAGGATCGAATCCGTAGGGAGATAGATGATCTCCAGAAGGAGCGCGAGCAGGCGGAGGAGAGCGCCCAGAAGGCTGGTGTGCCAGGGCGGTGAACGGTAGTCCCGGGGTCAGGTCGTGGGAGCCTGGGCTCTGCATGTGCTTCCATGGTGGCGTCCACGCCGGCGAGCAGGGACGGCCGGGGCGTAGCGTGCGCAAGCTCGCACACGGCACCAGGCGAAGTGGGGGCCCGCGTGCAGGTATGCACGCCCTACCACTGCCCAGGCAGGCCGAACTGACTACAGAGTCTGCCAAATCCAGGGAGGGGGAAGTTGGCAGAGTCTGGGCAGACTGTGGCGCGGCGGGGGGCTTTGGTGCGTCGGGCCCAATCTTGCGCCCCTGAGGCGCCACGATGGGGCGCAAGATTGGGGCCAGCCGAGGGCCTCAACGCGGGACAGCGGCGAGCCGTCCGCGCCATAACCGTCAACCTGCTATGGCTTTATGGCTGAGGCGAGAGGCGTTCTGCCGGGCACCACTAGCCGGGGGAACGTGCCTGTCACGTTGAGGAATCATAAGCGGTTCAGCATCAATTGCTTGCGGCGGCTCATGTCATTTCGGGCGAACCGGCAGTGTAGGGCGCATGCTTGCACACGGGCGTTGGGCGAATTGGGGTCCCGCGTGCAGGAGTGCACGCCCTGCCACGGGTCGGCAGGGCTTCGCGGGGAGTGGGCCTCAGGGGAGCCAGCGGAGGCTGATGGTGCCGTCGAGAGGCTTGAACTCGGGGTCGCCGGTGACGAGTTCGGCGCCGCGCTGGGCGGCGAGGGCGGCGGCAAAGGCGTCGGCGAGGGAGAGCTTGTGAGCGGCTTTGAATTCGGCAGCGGCTTCCGCCAAGGTCTGGTCGGCGGGGATGAGTTCCACCGGCATCGTGCGCGCAAACCCTCGCGCGCCGGCCAACCCTTTCTCCTCTCTCTTCCGGCGGGACATGTACAGAACCTCCGCCCAGTTCACGGAGCAGATGAGCACTCGCTGCCCCGACGTGGCGGCGGCGTTGAGGAGTCCCTCGACCTGTCCCGCCCCGGGTTCCCCAAAGAGGAACGCGAGGACGGCGTAGCTGTCAAAGACCGAGTTTGGCAAGCTTGGCCTCCTCGCGTCGCAGGTCCTCGGCGCGGTCTTCGAGCAGCTCCTGCGTGGCGGGTTTCTCGCCGGGCGGCGTCTTGAAGATGCCCATGAAGGAGTGGATATGCTCCCGCGTGACCGGCTGAAGCACGATCCGCCCTTCCTCCTCGAGGAAGTGGACGGGTGTGCCCGGCTCGATGCCATACTTGCGCCGGAGCTTGGCGGGAATGACTATCTGGCCCTTTGCCATCACGTGTGCGGCGCTCACGGCTCACCTCTCTTTCCACCAATCATACTACCACATTTCGGGAGTAATGCAAGCGCGCGAAGTCCGGTGATGCCGGCGCGTCGTGTCAGAACCAGCAGCGTAGGGTGCGCATACTTGCACCCGGGCTTCGGGCGAATCGGGGTCCCGCGTGCAGGTGTGCGCGCCCTGCCACTGCCCAGCCAAGCGTCACGAGTCACACGAGCATCAATCGCCTCGGTGTCCGCGCCGGCGGGGGGGTGGGAGCGCTCTCTGCGCGTTCCTGGAGTCTTCGATCAGTCTGTCGAAATCGGTTGACAGCGTCCCAAGTCCTTGAGTCCGACTTGCCCGGCGCCTGCGCGGCGCTCGCGGCATGGCTCCAGGGTAGGACTGGGGGACCCGTCCCCCAGGCCCCCTGGGATTTACCGCATTCGGCCGCCGGCACCCCTGGGGGAAGTCCGCGTGACCGCGAGGCCGCGGGGCTGCCGTCGGCCCCAAAGCGGCAAATCTTGGGGGTCCGGGGGCAAAGCCCCCGTGGGCCTTGCCGTCGCTACGGCCTCAGAATCTCAGGAACGTGGGAGGCTCTGAACGCTCTTTTGCATTTGGACGTGGCTCGTTTCGGACGCCAGGTAGGGCGGGCACAGGGACCCGCCCCTACTGCGTGCCGCGCGGGGGCGGACGGGGTAGCCAAGGGCGAGCATGGCTCCGGTGTTGTAGTGCTCCGCCGAGCGGGACACGTCGCGTGCGCCTTCGCGCTGAACTGTTCGGAGTTTCCGAACGGTTGCCTCCGGGCTGAGTTCGGCCCCCAACTTGCGCCCCACTGACGCCGAAGGGGGGCGCAAGATGGGGGCTGTCCGATGGCTCCCACGCGGGACAGCGGATGGCCAGCCGTTCCGTAAACGTCTGCCTCCCATTGCGTTATGGCGGGAAAGAGAGGCGTCTTGTCGCGTGCCAGATGCCCTGTCGTGTGGCGCGAGTGTGGGCGCGCGCAGGGGCGCAAGATGGATGAAATGGCGATTCTCCGCTGAATGTGGCCGCGTTTCCCAACTTGCGCCCCGTCGGAGGGGGCGCAAGTTGGGCAGAATGGCGATTCTCGCCCGCATGGGGCCGCCGTCGGCGATCCCGACCTCGCGGAGGGGCGCAACAATGGGGAGGCTACCAGCGACACGCGAAGACTGCCTGGAGGCAAGGACTCAGGAAGACCGCCTAAAGGCGGGACTACGAGCAGGAAGAGCGCCCGAAGGCGGGAGTACCTACGGGAAGACTGCCTTCAGGCAGAATGGCCCTATCTCTGCGGCGGCCTGGCTCAAGAATGCCAAACCCAGAGGGAGGGAGTTGGCACCCTTGGTGGCACTCTTGGGGCGGGATGGGACGCGGGATGCGACAAACGGCGTGGCGCGTCGTTTGACTTTACCGATTTTCGGTGGTAGACTTACACGGTTATGTTGCACCGCCGTGGATGGATTGCGCTCGACTGGGGCGGGCGAGGCGACGGTGTGGCCGCCTGCACAGCGCCGACGGGTGGCAAGGGGCGAGAGCAGATTGCCTGCGCGTATCTCCGATGATATCGTAGCCGAGGTCAAGCGGGCCGCGGACATCGTGGACATTGTGTCCCGCTACGTCACGCTGAAGAAGGCGGGGAAGACCTTCAAGGCGTGCTGCCCCTTCCACGCCGAGAAAACCCCGTCGTTCATCGTCAACCCCGAGCGGCAGATGTTCAAGTGCTTCGGCTGCGGCAAGGCGGGCGACGTGTTCAGCTTCGTGGGCGAGCACGAGCGGGTGGATTTCCTGGAGGCGGTGCGCATCGTGGCGGGGGCCGTGGGCATCGCCCTGCCCGAGCGGTGGGACCGCCGCGGCGGCGGCGGGGCGAGCCGCGAGGCGAAGGGCCGCCTGTACGAGGTGCACGCCTGGGCCGCCCGCTTCTTCGCCAGGCAGTTCCGCGAGGGCCCCGAGGGCGCGAAGGCCCGCGACTACATGGCGAAACGCGGCTTCACCCCCGAGACCCTCGAGGGCTGGAGCATCGGCTACGCCCCGGAGTCGTGGGACGCCTTGGGCCGTTCCGCCCGGGCCGCGGGCTACACGGACAAGGAGCTTGCGGCCTCCGGCCTGGTGGTGCCGCGCGAGGGCGGCAGCGGCCACTACGACCGCTTCCGCAACCGCGTGGTGTTCCCGATCGCGGATGTCCAGGGGCGCATCATCGCCTTTGGCGCCCGCGCCCTGGCCGACGGCGAGGTGAAGTACATCAACTCGCCCGAGACGCCGCTGTTCTCGAAGAGCCGGTGCCTCTACGGGCTCGACAAGGCGCGCCAGGCGGCCATCGAGGCCCATCGCATCCTGATCACCGAGGGCTACACCGACACCTTGATGTGCCACCAGGCGGGCATCCCCTGGGCCGTGGCCACGCTGGGCACCGCGCTGACCCGCGACCACATCGCCCTCATCCGCCGCTATGCGGAGCAGGTGGTCCTGCTCTTCGACGCCGACGCGGCGGGCGAGGCGGCGGTGGACCGCAGCCTCGAGGTGTTCGCCGACGCCGACCTGGACGTGCGGGTGCCGGCCCTCACGGCGGGCACGGACCCCTGCGAGTTCCTGCTGGCCGACGGCGCGGCGGCATTCGTCGAGCGGGTCGAAGCGGCGAAGGGGCTGTTCGACGTGAAGCTGGACCTGGCGTGCGGCCGGCACAACATGGACACCTCGGACGGCCGTGCCCGCGCGGTAGACGAGATGCTGGCCGTGGTGGCCCAGGTGACCAGCGCGACGAAGGCGGACCTGCTGACCGAGGCGATCGCGCGCCGCGTGAACGTGGACCGCGAGGCCGTGCGGCGGCGCCTGGGCGCCCTGCGCCGGCCCTCGCGGCGCGCCGCCCCGAAATTGGATGCGAAGAAGGCCCCGGAGTTCGACTGGGCCGAGCTTTGGATTCTGCGCCACGTGCTGGGCGCTAATGAGCTGATCCCGTGCGTGCTGGCCCGCGTGGGCCCGCAGGACTTTGAGGACAGCCGTCTGCGCCGCATCTTCGAGCAGTGTGTGAGCCTCTACGATCAGGAGGGCGAGATAGACGCAGCCATCCTGAGCGCCACGCTCCAGGACCCCGAGCTGAGCGCCGTCGTCGCAGCTCTTGCGCTTGAGGGCGGCGGGGGGAAAGCTGAGAAGTCTGTCCAGGACTGCCTGGATCGCCTGGAGGCGCGGCAGCGCCGACCCGAGTACCGCCAACTGCGTGACCGCGGCGTGGAGGCCGACCACCAGGCCCTCGCCGCGATTCAAGAGCATCACCGCCGCCGGGCCGGCCGGCCCAGCGGCACGGCGACGGAGTAGCGTATGGCCAAAGCAGAGCAAGGCGCCATGCCGACGACGCTCGACGAGAGCCTCAAGGTCCTCATCGAGAGAGGCAAGGAGAAGGGCTTCGTCACCTACGAAGAGCTCAACGACCTCCTCCCCGAGGACGCCGTGTCCCCGGACAAGATTGACAAGATCCTCATGACCCTCGACGAGATGGGCATAGACATCCTCGACGAGACCGAGGAGCCCGGCGCGCCCAAGGAGGAGGCCGATGTCCTCGAAGAGGTCGACGAGGAGGAAGTCACCGACCGGATTGACGACCCGGTGCGCATGTACCTCACGCAGATGGGCGAGATCCCCCTGCTGAGCCGCGAGGAGGAGATCGCGCTCGCCAAGAAGATCGAGGTCACGCGCAAGCGCTACCGCACCAAGGTGCTCGAATCGGACCTCTCGCTGCGCACCGGCATCCGCATCCTCGAGGACGTGCAGAGCGGCAAGCTGCCCTTCGACCGCACGCTGCGCCTCTCGACGGCGGTGGAGGTGGGGCGCGACGAGATCATGCGCCTGCTGCCGCTGAACCTGGCGACGCTGCGGAAGCTCCACGAGCGGAACAAGGCCGACTTCCGCGCGACCGCCGCGCCCACCGGCAGCGCCGCGGAGAAGGCCGAGCTCCTCCGCCGGCTCCGCTCGCGCCGCCGCAAGGCAGTGGCCCTGCTCGAAGAGCTGAACATCAACATCGACAAGATCCCGCCCATGATGCACCACCTGCGCGAGACGAGCGAGCGCCTGGAGCGCGCCGCCGCCATGCTCCAGCAGCTCCTCCAGAACGCCAACGAGAGCGACGGAGCGCGCGTGCGAGCCCTGGAGGACGACATCGCCCTCTTCCAGGAGGAGTGCCTCGAGGACATGGAGCAGCTCCGCCGCCGCGTGGGTGCCGTCGCCGAGCGCTTCATGGAGTACGAGCAGGCCAAGCGCAAGCTCTCCGGCGGCAACCTCCGCCTCGTCGTGTCCATCGCCAAGAAATACCGCAACCGCGGCCTCTCCTTCCTCGACCTCATCCAGGAGGGCAACACCGGCCTCATGAAGGCCGTCGAGAAATACGAGTACCGCCGCGGCTACAAGTTCTCCACCTACGCCACCTGGTGGATCCGCCAGGCCATCACCCGCTCCATCGCCGACCAGGCCCGCACCATCCGCATCCCCGTCCACATGATGGAGACGATGAGCAAGCTGCGCAACGTCTCCAAGCGCCTGGTCCAGGACCTCGGCCGCGACCCCACGGTCGAGGAGATCGCCGCCGAGGCCGAGATCTCGATCGAGGAGGCCCGCCGCGTCCTCAAGATCTCCAAGCACCCCATCTCGCTCGACCGCCCGATCGGGGAGAGCGAGGACAGCTACTTCGGCGACTTCATCGAGGACGAGAACGCCGAGAACCCGGTGAGCGCCGCGACCCACGAGATGCTCAGGGACAAGATCCACGCGGTGCTCGACACCCTGACCTACCGCGAGCGCGAGATCATCAAGCTCCGCTACGGCATCGGCGACGGCTACACGTACACCCTGGAAGAGGTCGGCCGCCGCTTCCGCGTCACCCGCGAGCGCGTCCGACAGATCGAGGCCAAGGCCATCCGAAAACTTCAGCACCCCATCCGAAGCCGAAAGCTCGAGGGGTTCATGGAGGACATCCTGAAGTAAGGCAGACCCCCGAATGCCCAAAGACGCCGCCATTGAGGCCCTGTTGCACCTGCACGGCATAGACAGCGAGATTCAGCGGCTCACCGCGCAGAGGGACCTCCTCCCGGTCGCCCTGCGCCGCATCGAGACCCACCTCACCCAGCAGCGCCAGGCGCTCGAGGACAAGCGGGCACACCTCAAGCAACTCCGCGCCCGCATGCACGCTCGAGAGGTGGACCTCCGCGCCGCCGAGACGGAAATCGAGAAGCTCACCACCCAACTCAACACCGCACGCACCAACAAGGAGTACACCGCCTTCCAGCACGAGATCGGCTCGAAGAAGGCCGATGCCTCGCGCATCGAGGACGACCTCCTGACCATGATGGGCGACGCCGAGGAGCTGGAGGGCGATGCCCGCGAGATCGAGCGCAGCCTCGCCCAGCTCGACAAGCAACAGGCCGACGAGGCGAAGGGCGTGGACAAGGACGTCGCGCGGGTCGGGGGGGAGATCGCCGCGTTGCGGAAGAAGCGGGGGGCCGCGGCCGGCGCCGTCGAGCCCGCCCTCCTCGAGGAGTACGAGCGCATCGCCGCGAAGAAGGGCGCCTCCGCCCTCGCCTCCGTCGTCGGCAGCTCGTGCCAGGGCTGCTTCATGCAGCTCCCGCCGCAGCTCTGCCACGTCCTGCGCGGCGGCCGCAAGATCGTCAAGTGCCCGAGCTGCTCCCGACTCCTCTACCTGCCGTGAGCCGGCCGGAAGGCGCCGCGCGCCGCCTGCTCTGCAGGGCGCCGCTACGCCGTCACTCCAGGATCACCAGGTTGTCGCGGTGGACCACCTCGTCGTAGTCCTTGTGGCCGAGGCGGGCCTCGATGTCGCGCGTGTGGTGGCCCTGGATCAACGCCAGCTCCGCCGACGAGTAGTTGGCGAGGCCGCGGGCGAACGGCTCCTCCTCGCCCACGGCCAGGGCCACGACGTCGCCCTTCGCAAAGGTGCCGTGGACGGCTCGCACGCCGGAGGCCAGCAGGCTCTTGCCGCGCTCGACGAGGGCGCGCCGCGCCCCGTCGTCCACGAGGAGCCGCCCGCTGGGCCGCGCGGTGAAGCCGATCCAGCGCTTGCGGCTCGCCATCCGCCGGCTGGCGGGGAGGAAGAGCGTGCCGACGTTCTCCCCGGCGACGACCCGGGCGAGGATGTTCGATCGCCGCCCGCCGGCCACGACCACGGGCACGCCGGCGCGCGTGGTCATCGCGGCGGCCCGGAGCTTGCTGCCCATCCCGCCCGTGCCGCGGGCCGACGTCTCGCCCGTGTCGAGCGCCACGACCTCTTCCGAAACCTTCTCGACGAGGCCCACCAGGCGCGGGCGGCCTGCCGCATCCGTCTCGAACAAGCCGTCCACCGTGCTCAGGATCACCAGCAGGTCGGCCAGAATCAGCGTGGCCAGGTGGGCGGCCAGGAAGTCGTTGTCGCCGTAGCGGATTTCCTCGACCGACACCGAGTCGTTCTCGTTGATGATGGGCACGCAGCCGAGGTCGAGCAGCGCGCGCAGGGTGTTGCGGGTGTTGAGGAAGCGGGCGCGGTCCTCCATGTCCTCGCGGGTCAGGAGCACCTGGCCCACGCAACGACCGTGGCGGCGGAAGCTCTCGTTGTAGGCGCGGATGAGGCGGCCCTGGCCCACGGCGGCGGCGGCCTGAAGCTCGGGCATCGTCTTGGGGCGCCCCGGCAGGCCCAGCTCGCCCACCCCGGCCGCGATGGCCCCCGAGCTGACGACGATGACCTCCTTGCCCGCGTCGCACAGCGTCGAAACCTGCTCGGCCAGGTGGCGCACCCGCCGGCGGTCCAGCGCCCCTGTCTTCGAGGTCAGCACGTTCGAGCCGACCTTGACCACCAGGCGGCGAACGTTCGCCAGCACTTGAGGGCGGTCAACAGCCATTTGCTTGAGCCTTCCTAACGCGGCCGGGGGCCGCAACCAAAGGGGATGATTGGATGGGTGGATGAATGGATGATTGTCGGACACCCATCCACCCATCCATTCATCCATTCATCCCCTGCACACATGTGCGCAAAGTGCGCACGACTGACAACCCTGGAGTCTATTGCGCCGACGACTGCATGAGGACTTGCGCGATGGCCTCGGCGGCGTGGCCGTCGCCGTAGAGGTCGCGGCGGACCGCCGAACCGCCGAAGGGCGCACCAGCCCTGTCCCACTTGGCCACGCGGGCGATGGCATCGCGGAGACGGGCGGCGTCGGCATCCACCAGCACGTTCCAACCGGCCTCCACGGTCTCCACCCACTCCGTTTCGGCGCGCAGGGTGATGCAGGGGATGCCGAAGAAACAGGCTTCCTTCTGCACGCCGCCGGAGTCGGTGAGAATGACCCGGGCGTGGCGCTCCAGGATCAGCATGTCCAGGTAGGAGGCCGGGCCTGTGGGGCGCAGTGAGCCGCGGGCGGCCGCTATCCCTGCCGCCTCCAGCGCCTTGGCGGTCCTGGGATGGAGGGGCAGGACGACGGGGGCGTCGAGCTGCGCAAGCTCCTCGATCAGTCGGCGCAGGCGCGCGGGGTCGTCGGTGTTCACGGGCCGGTGGAGCGTGGCGAGGTAGTAGCCGCGTTCGCCGACCCCGAGCGCGGCGAGCGGGTCGGGCTGTTGCTCGGCCAGCCGCAGGTTGAAGAGCACCGAGTCATACATCACGTCGCCCACGCGGCGAACGCCCCGGGTGATCCCCTCGGCGGCGAGGTTGCGGACCGCGGCGTCGGTGGGGCAGAGGAGGAGACCCGACAGGTGGTCGGCGACCACGCGGTTGATCTCCTCGGGCATCGCGCGGTTGAAGCTGCGGAGGCCCGCCTCCACGTGGGCGACGGGCACGCCCAGCTTCGCCGCTGCCAGCGCCCCCGCGAGCGTCGAATTCGTGTCGCCATACACCAGCGTCCACTCGGGCCGCTCGGCTGCGAGCACGGCCTCGATGGCCTCGAGCATCCTGCCCGTCTGCGCGCCGTGGGGGGCCGAGCCGATGCCCAGATGGTGGTCGGGGGGCCGGAGCTTGAGCTGCTCGAAAAACACGTCGGAGAGCTGCGGGTCGTAGTGCTGGCCCGTGTGGACCAGCACCTCGGCGATCCCCTGCGCGGCCAGCGCCCGCGACACCGGCGCCGCCTTCACGAACTGCGGCCTGGCCCCGACGATGGTGACGACTTTCATCCCCAGCGCACCTCCTGCTCGTGGGGATGATTCTACGCCGCGAGTGCCGGGCCGTCAACCCGCCGAGAGGGCTACACACCCTCCCTGTCCCTTGGGTCCCTTTTGTCCCTTAGGTCCCTTCTATCCGGGCAACCCAAGGGACCAAAGGGACCTAAGTGCTGCTCCACGGAGAAAAGTGTACAGGGACCACGCTCTGCCGCCTTCGTGCCGAAGGCACGTCAGGACGTAGCCGGCGGCTTCAGCCGCCGGACTCGGGTGCCAGAATAAGCCCAGTCCCGAAGGGACGGCAGGAGGGCTTGCCGGCGCGGGGTCTGCCGCCCCTTGCGGGGCTGAGGGCTGGGGACCGCCGGCGTTCCGGCGGCTGAAGCCGCCGGCGAAGTCCTGGCGTCCCTGCGGGACGAAGCTCGAGGAAATCCCGCCTCGCTATTGCGCGCCTTTCTCCGTGGAGCGGTACTAAGGGACCAAAGGGACAGACCCGACGTGGCGCGACTGGCGGGGGCAGCTCACGCGCTCTTCCCCCTCGCCTCGATTGCCCACGTGCCCTCCAGCTTGCCGTCGCGCACGCACCAGTAGCGGTCGTGGAGGTTGACCGTCGTGCAGCAGTGGGTGGGCAGCAGCCACACCTGGTCGCCCACGCTCAGGTCGCAGGTCCCCGCGGCCGCCACGCACTTCACGTGCTCCTCGGAGAGGCCGACGACCTGGAGGCCCTGCGGCTCGACCACGATGGGCAGGCCGAACTCGTGGCTGACCGACTTCATCCCGGCGTCGAGGATCACGCGGTCGGGCGTCGGGCGGCTCACCACGGTCGCCGCAACGAAGAGGGCGGTCTCGAACTCGGGCCGCACCCGGCGATAGCGGGCGTCCATGAAGACGTAGGAGCCCGCCTGGATCTCCGTGAACCCGTCGAGCGCGCCCGTGAAGTCATAGGTGCCCGTGCCGCCGCCGGAGACGACCTCGACCTCGATTCCCGCGCCGCGCACGGCGGCCGCGCAGTCGAGCAGCGTGCGGCCGGCGGCCTCGGCCTTCGCGCGGCGCTCGGCCGGATCGTCCACGAGCACCGCATGGCCCTCGTAGCCCATCAGGCCGCGGAAGCGCAGGCCGGGCATGCGTGAAAGCTCCTGGGCATGGCGCACCACGGTCACCCGGTCGGGCGGGATGCCGCAACGGCCCATCCCCGTGTCCACCTCGAGCAGCACGCCGACGGCTGCCCCGACGCGGCGGACGGCCTGGGCGATCTCGCTGGCATTGGCCAGGTTGTCAATGGCCACGGTGAGCATCGCGCGGCGCGCCAGGGCGGCGAGGCGCTTGAGCTTCGTCGCGCCCACGACCTGGTTGGCGATCAGGATGTCCTCGATGCCGCCGGCCGCCATGGCCTCGGCCTCGCCGAGCTTCGCGCACGTGATGCCCATGGCCCCCAGCTTCACCTGGCGGCGGGCCACCTCGGTGCACTTGTGCGTCTTCGCGTGCGGGCGGAGCGTACACGCGCGGCCGGCGAACCACTCGGCCATCCGCCGCAGGTTCCGCTCCATCGCCTCCACGTCAATCACCAGGGCGGGGGTGTCCAGCTCGGGAATTGCGGGTCGGTTCATGATTCTGCCCTTGAGCGAATCGGTGTGACAGCGCTATACTTCGAGAGTCAGGCACCACTCGTGGCACGGCTGGCTCGCCCAGCCGTGTCTTCCGTTGCGTGTAGCAGCAGACGATTGTAGGGAGATCGTGAGGAATGAGCAAGCCTCGACGCATTCTGTTTCGTGGCGGGGTGGTGATTGACGGCACTGGCGCGCCCGTGCGGCAGGCCGACGTGCTGGTCGAGGGTGGCCGCATCGCTGCGGTCGGCCAGGTCGCTCCGCAGCCGGGCGACGAGGTGCTCGATGTGTCGGGTCTCACCGTCGCCCCCGGCTTCCACGATGTCCACACCCACTTCGACCTCTCGCTCCTGGCCGAGCCGAACCACCTCGATGGCCTTCGGCAGGGGATCACCACCTATCACGTCGGCCAGTGCGGCCTCGGCTTCGCCCCCGCCTCACCCGCGACTCAGGCCGTCTTCCGCGACTACCTGGCGGCGATCGCCGGGGACCCGGAGCTGCCGCCCTTCACCACTGTGTCTGAGTATCTCTCGCTCCTCCAGCGCGGCAGGGTCAACGTCGTCCCCATCCTCCCCCACGGTCTGCTGCGGGCCGAGGTCGCAGGCATGACCCGCGGCCCCCTCACGCCGCCGCAACTGGACCGGATGAAGGCCCTTGCCGCCGAGGGCATGGAGCAGGGCGCTCGCGGCATCTCGACTGGCCTCACCTACTTCCCCGGCTGCGAGGCCGACACCGAGGAGCTGATCGCCGTCGGCCGCGTGGTCGCCGAGCACGGCGGCGTCTACGTGAGCCACCTGCGCAACTATACCGATGGCTTGCTGGAGGCGATTGACGAGGCGTGCGAGATCGGCCGCCGAGCGGGCCTCCCCGTGCAGATTTCCCACCTGCGCCCGCAGAACAAGTTCCGCGGCCGCGCCGCCGAGGTCCTCACTCACGTCGAGCGCTGGCGCGAGAGAGGCGTGGATGTTGCCTTCGACATCTACACCTATCTCAAGGGCTACACCCTGATGTCGGCGCTCTTCCTTCCGCCCGAGGTCTACGCGGGCGGGGTGGACGCCGCGGTGGCGATGCTGCGCGACCCTGCCAAACGGAGCAAGCTCCGCGCCGCGGTGCCCCAGGCCGATTGGGGCGAGGCCCACGTCGCCAGCGTGTGGGGCGAGCGAAACAAGCGGTTCGAGGGCCTGCGCCTCCCCGCCTTCGCCGCCGCGGTGGGCAAGGACGTCTTTGACGCCTGCATTGACCTGCTGATTGAGGAGCGGCTGCGCGTTGGCGTCGTCGGCTGGCCCATCGAGGACGCCGACCACCAGGCCGTGCTGAGGCATCCGCTCTGCCTTGTGGGCAGCGACAGCATCCCGATGGGCGGCGCCCGGCACCCGCGCGCCTCGGGCTGCTTCGCCCGCTACCTCGGCCACTACGTTCGCGAGGTCGGCCTCCTGCCCTTGGAGGAGGCCATCCGCCGCATCACCTCGGTGCCCGCCCGCCGCTACGGTCTGGCCGACCGCGGCGTCATCGCCGAAGGCATGGCCGCCGACCTCGTCGTCTTCGACCCCGCCACGATCACCGACCGCGCCACCTACGACCAGCCCCGCCTCCTGGCCGAGGGTGTCCGCCACGTGCTGGTCAATGGCGAGCTGGCGCTGCGCGACGGCCAACTCACGTGACGCGTGACCCGTGACGCGTGATCAGAGCAAGACGGCTCCGGCTCTTCTCTCTTCTCACGCATCACGCATCACGGCTCATTGTGTCCCCCCCAATCATGCAATCATGAGCTTGGAGACGAGAGAGTCTTGCGCCGGGCTCCCTGGCAATGTAGAATGCCTGTAGAGGTGTCGCCTGAAACGAGGGCCTGTGTGGAGGCGTTACCCATGTTCACGACTGCGCGGGTTCGGTTGGCGTTCGTCCTGACAGCCTGCGGGCCGGCGCTCTGGGCCTGGGCCGGCGAGCGGCCGAGCGCGACAGGCACCGCCTTCTTCGTCGGCAAAGGCGGCTATCTGCTCACCTGCGCCCACGTGGTGAAGGGCGCGGGGAGAGTCGAGGTCTCCATCGGCCTCAAGAGCCTGGAGGCCGCGGTGCTGGCCATGGATGAGGAACTCGACCTGGCGCTCCTCCAAGTGCGTGTCGAGGGCGTGGCCACGCTGCCCCTGGCGAACTCCAACGCCGTGGAGGTCGGGACTGAGGTGCGCGCCTTCGGATTCCCGCTCTCCAGCGTGATTGGGGAAGACCTCAAGGTGACGAAGGGAACGATCTCGGGCATCTCCATGCGGGCAGCGCAGAAGGTCTTGCAGGTTGATGCGGCCGTGAACCCCGGCAACAGCGGCGGCCCGCTCGTCAACGAGAAGGGCGAGGTGGTGGGGGTCGTGAGCGCCAAGATCGTGGACGTGAAGGTGTCCAACGTCGGCTTCTCGGTCCCCATCAACTACGCCAAGCCCATGCTCGAAAAGCAGGGCGTGGAGTTTGGCAAGGAGGGGGCCAAGGAGAAGCTCGACGGCCCGGCCCTCGTGAAGATGGTCTCCCCCTCCGTCGCGCTCGTGAGCGTCTGGCCGGCCGTGCGAGTGGTTGACCTTGGCCGCGGCGTGAAGATGGAGTTCATCCGCATTCCCGCAGGCTCTTTCATGATGGGCTCCGAAAAGGGAGCGCAGCACGAGAAGCCGGTTCACAAGGTCACTATCGCGAAGCCGTTCTACATGGGGAAGTACGAGGTCACACAGGAGCAGTGGCAGGCGGTGATGGGCAACAACCCCAGCAGGTACAAGGGGCCGAAGAACCCCGTTGGGCTTGTCTCCTGGCACGATTGCCAGGCATTCGTGAAGAAGCTGAATGATCGTGTGAAGGGCGCGAGGTTCACCCTGCCCACCGACGCGGAATGGGAGTATGCCTGCCGCGCCGGCAGCAAGACCGACTTCTGCTTTGGCGATGACGAGAAGCAACTTGGGGAATACGGCTGGTACAAGGATAACTCGCAGGGGGAGGCCCCTCCTGTGGGCGGGAAGAAGCCCAATGCCTGGGGCCTCTTCGACGTGCACGGCAATGTCAATGAATGGTGCGAGGATGTCTGGCACCGCGACTACGAAGGCGCCCCCAGTGATGGTTCAGCTTGGCTCGAGGGCGGGGAGCAGAGCCTTCGCGTCCTGCGGGGCGGTTCGTGGGTCAACAATCCCTCGTTCTGCCGTTCCGCCTTCCGGCTCAGGCTCGACCCGACGGACGGGAACGTCGGCCTCGGCTGTCGGGTGGTTCTCCGAGACTTTTGATTACCGTTTAGGGTTTCTCCGTCTTACCGTCTTTTCTTCCGCCCGCCCGTCGTGATGGCCTCCATGACCGTGGCGTGATTGCCGAAGGCATGGCCGCCGACCTCGTCGTCTTCGACCCCGCCACGATCACCGACCGGGCCACCTACGATCAGCCCCGCCTCCTCGCCGAGGGCGTGCGCCACGTCCTCGTGAACGGGGAACTGACGCTGCGCGGTGGCCGGCTTGCGCCGTGACGAGTCATCCCCTTGTCACCGTATTCTCCAGTACCCCTATCTTCTCAATCTCGCACCGCACGACATCGCCCGACTTCAGCTTGATGCCCCGCACCTTGCCGATGCCAGCGGGGGTGCCCGTAGCGATGACGTCGCCCGGCTCGAGCGTGACCCAGCGGGAGATGAAGGCGACGATCTCGGCACAGTTGTAGATCATCCCGCTCGTGTTCGCGTCCTGCATCACGTGGCCGTTCACGCTCAGGCAGATGTCCAGGTTCATCGGGTCGCCGATCTCGTCGGCGGTCGTGATGCACGGGCCCATCGGGGCGAAGCCGTCGGGCCACTTGCCGTTCAGCCAGTCGAAGAACTTGTCGAAGTCCTCCGTCTTCGTGCGCTTCTGGACGCAGAAGTCGCGCTCGGAAACGTCGTTGACGATGGTGTAGCCGGCGATGTAGCGGGGCGCGTCCTTGGCGGCCACGTCCTTCGCCTTGCGGCCGATGACGATGCCCAGCTCGACCTCCCAGTCCACCCAGTGCGAGTGGCGGGTGATGGGGATATCGCCGCCGGGGCGGTTGACGGTGGTCGAGGGCGGCTTCATGAACACGCGGGGCGTCTGCTCGCGTTTCGCCCGTGCGCGCCGGCCTTCTTCCTCGAGATGCGAGGTGTAGTTGCCGGCGAGCAAGAGGAGCTTGCGGGGGCAGGGCACGGGCGCTTCGAGCCGCACGATCGCCAGAGGCACGAGGAGGCCGCGCTTGGGGTTCTTCTGCGCGAAGCGGGCGGCCGCCTTTGCCGCGCGGAGGCCCTTGCTGCCCATCTCCAGCAGGGCGATCATGTCCACCGGCAGATTCGGGCCGTCGCTCGCCCGGCTGGCCGACACGATGTCGGCGACGCTGTCGCCCACGATTGCCCCGATGTGGTTCGCCTTGCCCTTGCGAAATGTCACGAGACGCATTGCGATTCTCCTTGGTCTGTGCTACAGGAAACGTGCAGCGGCCGGGGGCGATGGGACCCATGGGACGTATGGGACCTATGGGACGGGTCATCCCATATGTCCCATTGGTCCCATACGTCCCATGCGTTTGGCCAAGCCATACCCCTCATGGTTGCTGGGCCTTGGGGGCCACGGCGCGCGCCCCGGCGAAGGTGCGGATGGCGCCGAGGATGAAGTAGCCGCCAAAGCCCAGCATCACGACGCCACAGGCGCCGATGAGCCAGCGATAGGCCGCCTCGGGCATCACCAGCGCCACCCCCGCCGCCACGAGGAAGTACCAGGCGATGTCCGACAGCTCGTGGCCGCAGTAGAAGGCGGCCACGCCGGCCTTCCCGGATTCGCGCGAGAGCGCGATGTACTTCAGCCCAATCGTCGCCCACCAGAGCGACCAGTAGGGGTTCGCCAGCGAGATCAGCGCCCCTGCGAGCACAGGATTCCCCAGGAGCGCGCCCGCCTCGTGCTCCGCCGCGAGCCGCGCTCCTCCGGTCGCCGATGAGAGCATTCCATAGCCCATCCAGAGCAGCACGGCGCCGCCGACGAGCCCGATGGCCGCTCCCACACGCGGCCGGGCCAGCAGCGGCCCCAGGCCCGCGAGCACCAGCACCAGGAGCGTCAGCTCCAGGAGCGCGTGGCCCAGCACCAGGAGTGGGCCGCCCGCCAGGAACCCCCGCTGCATCGTGTAGCCGATGCTTGCGGTCAGCAGCGGCCCGGGCATCATCGCGCCCGAGAGGCCGATGACGAATGCGCTCCCGAAAATTGCCCACTTGCTCTTCACGCCCAGCCTCGCGCCGCGGTGGAATGGGGCTGTGATTATAGCACGTGGCGAGATTGGGGCAAAGGCGGCTCTAGGGTCTGTCGAAGCTCTTGCTCGCCGGCTTGTCGCTCTTGAGCTCGAAGCGGTCGTAGCTCAGCTCGCCCGGCTGGCAGAGGGTGAGGATGACCTGCTTCGGCCTCACCTGGACCACCCCCAGCGTGCCCTTGAAGCGGATGTTAGCGACCCGCAACTCCTGCGGCTCGGGGGAAAGGAACAGGTAGTCGCTTCCCGCCGCCGTGGCGACCTCAAGGGCCTCGGGCTGGCCGTGGACGGAGATGGCGGGGGGCTTCTCGTCCCGCAGGCGCGGGTAGAGGACGAAGGGGAGGCTCGTGCCCGGGGCGAGCACGAGGTGGAGGCCATACTGGTCGGTCGAGGGCGGGCCGGCACTGTGGGTCTTGATGCTCAGGAACTCGGTTTTCAGCGCGCCCTTCTCAAGCGGCAGAAGCGCCTTCGCCGCAGGCGGGAGCCAGAGGTCGAGGTCCACGTCGTGCTGGCCCTTGACGCGGATGGTCGTGTCGTCGTGCTTGTCGAGCTGAGGGGCCTCAGGCGTGTTCATCCAGAGGCGCCAGTTGCCCGCCTTGGGTGCGTCCTTGGCCACGTCGTCGCGGATGAAGAAGTAGTTGGGGCCGAGCGGGTCGGCGTCCTTCACCAGCAGCACGTAGCGGTCCCAGGCGCCCTGGCGGTTGTGGATGAAGTCGGCGGCGGGCGTGGTGGCGAAGGCGGCGATCTTGCCCTCGCCATTGATGTCCACGCGGTTGTGGTGCTCGGCGGGGTCCATGCCGTGGTAGCCGAAGTCGCAGCAGAGGGGGCGGCCTTTGCCCCATAGCTCGAAGCTGCCCTTGTCGTCGTCGTAGTGGTCGTGGAGGTGGCCCTGGATCAGGTGGAGCCAGGTTTCGCGGTCGCTGGGGAAGTGGGCTCGGAGGACGACGCCGCTGCCCGGGAAGTGCTCGCTGCCCCACTTGGGTGCGCCCTTGGCGGGCACGGTGTCGAAGAGCACCTCGCGGATGCCGTCGGTGGCGGGATAGGCGCCGCCGATGCCGGGCCAGGTGGGGCAGCCCTGCTGCTCCCACATCCAGCGCATCGCGTTCGCGTAGTCGGGGTCGCGCTGGCGCCACACGCCGGCGAGATAGCCGGGCAGGCAGGTGGTCTCGTAGAGCCACGTGTTGCCGATGGGGGGCGAGCGGCGGAGGCCCTTGAAGCGTGGGTCGGGCGGCGTGGCGATCTTGGCGAGCCACTCGACCGCCTTCTTCAGCCGCTCGTGGTAGAGCAGGTCGTCGCCGAGGCCGAGGTTCTTCCGCGCGTAGCCGATGGCCACGATGAAGTCGAGCGCGACCGTGGCGTAGTGGGGGGCCTCGAGCCAGCCGCCGTTCGGCCCCGACCAGGTCTCGACCTCGTGAAACATCTCGCCGACGCCTGTCTTGCGCCACGCCTCGGCCATCGTGTGCCTCGGGAAGAGGAACGACAGGAAGGCCAGCTCGGCGTAGACGAGGGTGGTCATGTTCGGGTTGGCCGAGAAGCCGAGGCGGGGCGACCAGTATTTCTCCGAGGCCAGCTTGTAGGCGAGGAAGAGCATGCGGGCGCGCAGCACCTCGCGCTCCCGCGAGGTCAGGTGCGGCATCGCCAGGTCAATGAGCACGGGCAGGTAGCCGGTGGGGCCGCTCGTCATCCAGTTGTGGGGCGCGATGCCCATGCCCGGGCCGGTCACGTGGCGCAGGATGTTCTCGGTGCAGGCGAGGCTCTCCCGCATCACCATGCAGCGCAGGTGGCTCTCGGCGGGCCAGGGAATGCCCAGGAGCGCCGCGGCGGCCAACGTATCCTTCCGCGGCAGGCCCTGGGGCCACGGACGCTTATCGGGCGGGACGCCCATGTGCCAGAAGCCCTCGGCGTCCTCGATGGGCTTGGCGCCCTTCGCCCACGCGGCGGCACTGGCGAGCTTCTTGAGGAACGGCACGTCCTGGCCCATCGCCTGGCGCAGCCGCTCGCGGTCGGCCTTCGTGATGGTGATGAGGGGGTACGACTGCGGCGGCGTGTCGTCGGTCAGCACGTAGTCCTTCACCTCGTCGAGCGGCGATTCGGCGTGCTTGATCTGGCGGCGGGCGGTGTCGGCGGGGCCGACGGCGGTGTTGGGGCCGATGCGCTCGTCGGGCGTCCTCGGCGCGAGCGAGAGGCCCCAGGTGCGGACGCCCTTTCGCAGCGGCAGGCTGAGCGTGGCGGCGCGGCCCTTGCGGACCAGGCGGAACGCGGCGGCGCGATATGCCTCGCGGTCTTCGGGATTCCAGCCGAGGGGGTCGCCCGTGAAGATGCCGACGGCCCAAGTCTTCTGCGTGTCCCACAGCTCGAGCCACGTGCTCACGTCCTCGACCCACCATTGAATCCAGGGCGTGAAGGTGGTGGTCTCCTCCTGGCCGTCCTCGATGGGATAGGCTTTGGAGACGCCGAGGGCGGTCTGTCGCCAGGCGCCCTTCGTGCGATAGTAGTCCCACACGCCGGTGCCGGGCTCGAAGCCCGCGAGGGTCCATTCCAGCGAGGCGGTGTTGCCCTCGAAGGCGAAGCGCTCCTGCCAGAGCACCTCGGGCTGGCCGCGGATGACGCGGAGCCAGGCGTCGTACTTGCCCTTCTCGAACTCGTAGTGGAACATCGCCTCGGTGGTCACGGGGCCGGGGTGGACGATTGCCTTGAGCGATAGCAGGTCGCCCGTGCCCTGGAAGCGACCCGCCCCGACCCACGGGCTGCCGCCGGCGTTCTGGAGGCGGAGGAGGGGAGGGGACGCGTCCTTCTCCGCCGTCTTCTGGTCGCTCCCCTTCGGCACCTCGATGCGGAGCGCGCCGTTGCCGATCTGCCAGCGGTCCTTCGCCTCGGTGACGGCCATTGGCGCGGCGATGGGCTTGGCAGCCGGCTTCGCCTCCAGCCGGAGCGACCTCTCGGCGAACGCCGGCAGGTCCACGACGCACCAGAGCTGTCGCTTCTTGTCGTCGGAGACCATCGTCTGGAACGGGATTTCGGTCGCCGCGTCGCCCTCGACGAGCATCAGGCGATGGTGCGCCGGGTCTCCCGTCACCCGGATCGGGATGTCGAAGTGCACCAGCTCGCCCGTCCACCCGTGGCCGATGTGGTCCTTCATCCTGGCTTCCCACAACGCCTGTGCCTGTTCGGCGCTGAAAAGTGGAGAGGCGGCAGGAGTGACCAGCAGGAGCAAGGCAAGCGCCAGTCGCTTCTTCATTGCTGTCTACTCCGCTTGGGCTCGGGAAGCGGGATCGTGAAGGCCCGCTCGGAGGCGCTTCCAGCAACATACTCCAAGGGGGTCGTGTGCGCACCGTCCACGAAGTCGCTCTTGTAGCGGGGCTTGCCGTGGATGTTCGTCCTGGGTGTCACGAGCTCGGCCGGGAGCTGTCGGACGGCGGCCTCGATGCGGCCGGGAAAAACCGTGTAGAGGGCGTAGTCGCAGGGGTAGGATGCCGCGCCGGCAATGGAGATGTGGAAGATGCCCTTGCGCTCGACGACACCCGTCAGGTGCAGGTGCCCTGAGAGCACGGCAATCACCGAGTCCGCGTGCCCCTCGATGATTCTCAGCGTCTGCCCGTCGTGGTCCATGTAGCTTCGGAACCCGAAGCTCCTGGCCAGCACGGCCTCGTCCCGCAGGGGAATGAGCGGGATGTGGCAGAGGATGATCTTCGGCACGCCGCGCGCGCCTTCCAGCGTGCGGCGGAGCCAGTCGCTTCGCGCCTTGACCACTGCCGGCCCCACGCAGCACGCTCCGGCGTTGTTGAGTGCGATGAAGAGGATGCCGCCGTGCGTGAACGTGTAGTTCACCCGGTCGTGCCCGAACGCCTCGCGGTATGCCTGCTCGTGCTTTGGGCTTCCCTCCTGCTGGATCACCTCGTGGTTGCCCACGACGGGATAGAAGGGGACGCTCAGGGGCTTGAGCATCTCGCGGAGGAGCCGCAGGTCGGGTCCGAGGGCCTCGAGGCGTTCGCCGTTGATGAGGTCGCCGATGCCGACCACGAAGTCGGGCCTTGGGAAGTGCTCGCCCGAGGCCGCGGCCTCGAGGAGCCATCGCGCCTTCTCGTTGGCCTTGGCGTACCCGCCCTTCCCTGCGTCGGCATCAACGTGAGTGTCGTTGACCTGCAAGAAGCGGAACAACGGGGTGCCGCTCCGGCTCGCCGGCGCGCCGCAGCCGGCGGCCAGGAATGCCAGCATAGCCAGTCCGCCTTTCAGCGCCGCAGCACGCAATGGCTCTCTCCACGGCGGCAGCCGCCCTACGGCCTGCGCCTCTTCCTGCCGTACGGCTCGACCTTCTCGCCCACTGCCACTTCTTCCTTCGCTGCATTCGGGGCGGGCCTGAGGGGGATGTCGGCCTCGAGCTTGAGGTCAAGCGCCTTCATGACTTCCAGCAGCCGCTTGAGGCTGGCCGAGCGATAGCCCGTGGCCTCGTAGCGTTGGATTTGCTGGGGTTGAAGGCCGAGCCGTTCGGCGAGTTCCTTCTGCGTGTAGCCTCGCGCGATGCGGGCCTTGATGAGGACCTGGGGCAACTCCTCGGTCGCCCCGATGTGCAGCCCCGTCGCCGCCTTGAGTTCCTCGTACTCGCGCAACTCTTGCCGCATCTCCTCGATCATCCCCTCGATCCCGGCGATCATCGCGCGGTAGATGCGGTCGTCCACCTTCCCCTTGGCGCCGCGGGATGCCTCCAGCGCGCCCTTCAATCGTTCGATCTGCACTAGCGTGGCATAGCGTTGCCGCTCATTCTGGATCATGGCCGCTGGTCTCCAGTGTCAGCAGGAGGATTCCCCTTGCGTTCATGTCCCTGTCCATCTGGAAAAACTCCTCGACCGTCTTGCCCATGGCGGCTCGATCGTACAGGCGCGTCCCCGCGACCAGGAAGTCGACTCCGTACTTGCTCTTCATTGGGTTCCTGGGCGGGGCGAGGTCGAGCAACACGGGATCAAGCTTGCCCGCATCCATGGTTGGCTCCGGTTCCCAGCAGCCGTCTATGTCCTCCGGCTCCTCCTCTGCCGTCACAAAGCTCCCGTCAAGCCACACCCGCCTCACGCCCGCGCGGGCCAGGTTGGTGAGCGCTCGTTTGAGGCCACTGAAGAGGGCGCGGCGCGCCTCATTCCAAGTGAAGCGCTCCTCAGTCTCCGCCAGAGAGACATGGTAGACGCCCGGCGGCAGGTTCCCGCTCGCATCGAAGTCAGGAATGCCACCGGCCCGTTCCATGCCTCCTCCATCTCCATTGTACACAATGAAAACGCTGTGTCAAGCGTGGGACAACAAAACGATTGTGTAACTTGCCGGCGCTCACTCGGCCTTGAGCTTGATGCCTTGGAGCGCGCCGCCCTCGGGGGCGGTGAGGCGCACGGCGGCCTCCCAGCCGCCGCCGCCGTTGACGACTTTCACGAGCAGCGGGTTCCAGCCTTCCTTGAGGGTGATCTTCACCTTGTCCTCGTTGAGGGCGAAGGAGCGGGGCACGTCCTTGTCGTGGACGACGGTGCCGTTGAGCCAGATCTTGATGCCGTCGTCGCTGCCGCACTCGAGGACGGCCGGCTGCTCCTTGGGCGAGGAGACCTGGCACTTGAGGTAGCCGGCGCAGTCGCCGGGCGCGCCCAGCTCCTTATTGAGGTCCACGAAGCCCGGCTGCTGGCCGGTGGCGGCGACGAGCTTCCACTTGATGTCCTTCGCGTCGGGCTTCTCGGGGTCGTGGACGATGCTGGTCTTTCCGCCCTTGTAGGGGCCGCTGGCCATCCAGGTGGTGATGAAGCCCTCGTTGCGCTCGAGGAAGGCGACGGCTTCCTTGGCTTGCTTCTGGACTTCGGGGTTGTCGCTGGCCGCGGCGGCCTTGGCGATGGCCTGCTTGGCCGCGTCGGGGTCGCCGCCGCCAATGGCCTTGGCGATGCGGATGACGGCGATGGCGGCCTCGTTCTTGAGCGCGGCGTTGCCGAGGCTGGCCTCGGCCATCTTCATGGCCTCAGGGGTCGGGATGTCGGCGACGGTGGAGAGGACGAGTCGCCGCTCGTCGTCGCGCTTCGCGGTCTCCATGGCCTGCTCGCACATCTTGCGGCGCTCGTCGGCGGAGCGCTCGCCGCGGACGGTGATCATGCGGACATAGCCGCGGAGGGCGAGGACGTGGTGGGCCTCCTTTGCGGTGGTCTTGGCGACCTGGAGGAGGTCGGCGGCGGGCGTGTCGTCGCGCCAGTCGGCGAGGGCGCGGATCGCTGCGTCCTTCACGTCGTCGCTGGCGTCGGCGAGGCCGGCGCGGATGGTCTCGTAGGCGGCCCGGGTGCCGATGCCGCCGAGGACGCGCAGGAGAGCGGCGCGGGTGGCGCCCTGGGTGTCCTTGAGGGCGGCGGCGACGGCGGCGGTCGCCTTATCCTTGTCGGCCAGGCGGGAGCAGGCGCTGGCGAGCGCCCGCTCGGCGGCGGAGCGCACCGCGTCGTCCTTCGCCTCGACGAGCAGCTTCCCCAGCGTCGGCAGGTCGCTCTCGTCTGCCAGCTTGCCGAGCGAGCGGATGGCGGCGGCGGCGACCTTGGGATTCTCGTCCCGCGTGTAGCCGAGGATGGTCTTGAGGTGCTCGCGGCCCTTGCGCCCGGCCAGGATGTCGAGGAGCGTGGCCTTGGCGTCGGGCGTCGCGGCGCCGAGCGCCTTCACGATGGCGGCGGTCGCCGCCTCGCCGGGGACCTGGAGCAGGCTGCTCTGGGCGGCGGAGCGCTCCGCGGCGTTCTCGCCGGCCAGCCTGGCGACGAGGGGCGGCACGGCGGCCTCGGTGCCGGTCGTGGCGGCGGCCTTGATGGCGGCGAGGCGCACCGCGTCGTCCGCGTCGCCCATCGCTTCGATGATGGCGGGCAGGGCGGCGGCGTCGCCCCGCTTGGCCAACAGGTCGAGGATGGCGACCTTGCCGGCCGGCTTGGCGCCCTTGAGTTGGCCGACCCAGCGCTGGGTGGCCTTCTCGCCGGGCATGGCGATGGCGGCGGAGATGCCGCTCGCACGGACGTCCAGGTCGTCGCTGCTCATCGCGGCGAGCACCTCGTCCATCGCCTCCTCGCCGGCCGCGGCGGCGAGGGCGATGAGGGCGGCGCAGCGGACGTGGGTGCCGCTCGCCTTGCTGGTGAGGAGCTGGCGGGCGAGCTTCGCCCCGGCTGCCTTCTCGCCCGTCTCGCCCAGGCGGCGGGCCAGCAGGAGCGCGGCGTCGGTCATCTGGCTGCGTTCATAGAGGGCCTCGGCCTCGGCGCCTTTCAGCAACGGCGCCACGGCGGCGGGGTCGGCGGAGTTCGCCAATGCGAAGGCCGCGACAAGGCGCGTCTCGCGGTCCTCGTCGCTCAGGGCCTTGGCCACGGCGGCCTGGCCCTTGGCGGCCCGCAGCACGCCGAGTGCCTGGACGATGGTCACGCGGCACGGCCCCGCGGCCTTGGGCAGCGCCTCCTGGAGGAGGGCGATGGCCGCCTTGTCCTTGATGGCAAGCATCGCTTGGACGGCGTATTCGCACAACTCCTGGTCGAGCAGGAACTTGCCGAGGGCGGGGACGGCCTCCGCCCCACCCGCGAGCTGGAGCTGGCGGATGAGGAAGCCCTTGACGGCTGGCGGCAGGTTGCTCTCCAGTTGCTTGGCCATCGTGTCGGCGAAGAGCTTCCGCTCGGCCTCGGCGCCGGGCCGGTGGCAATACGTCGCCAGGCCGTGGAGGGTGAAGCGCACCTTGCTATCGTCGTCCGGCCCGGGCACCTTGAGCATCTTCGTGAGTTCGACGACGCTATCGGGCGCACCCTTCATGAGCTCCTGGAGGACAGCCTGTGCCACTTCTGGCTTGTCGGCGGGGAGTATCTCCACGAGGGCGGCCACGCCCATGGGCACCTCGCCCGCTCTCGCGGCGACCGCGAAGCCCAGCGCGATGGCCAACAGCCACGCCACAGTTCGAATCCTCATCGGTCGCTCTCCTTTCAAACGGGCAGGTGCCACGGGGCACGCATGGGGATGTTGACCAGGCGGTTCGCCTCGTCGTCGCCGATGAACTGCTCCTTGTCGGGGTCGTAGCGGAGCTTGCGGCCCAGGCGAATGGCGATGTTGGCCAGATGCAGCAGCGTGGCGCAGCGTTGCGACACGTCGGCGTTGCCCGCGCACTCGACGCGCAGGCGCACGGCCTCCTCGAAGCCGCCCTCGCCGCTGCCGTACTTGCGCGGCGCGTCGGGCACGGCGGCCACGACCTTCTCCTGCTCGGGCGTCAACGCCGGCAGGCCGCGGTCCTCGATGGGGCACGGCTCGCCCCACTCGCCGCTCTCGAAGACGAAGGTCGTGCCGTCGGCGTACTTCAGGCTCACCCAACCCCACAGTTGCACGGCGTAGGGGTGCTGCGGCTGGGGGGCCGATGCCTCGATCTCGACGGGGCTGGTGTGGTCCTTCGCGTAGCGGCACTGCGGGCCGTCGAGGTAGTGCTCGCCCATGTCGGCCAGGCCGCCGCCGTCGTAGTCCCAGTAGCCGCGGAAGCTGCCGTGCACGTGATGCGGGAAGTAGGGCTTGTAGGGCGCGGGGCCGAGCCACATGTTGTAGTCGAGCGCCTTGGGGACGGGCTGCGGCTTGTCGTTGACGTGCCCGCTCCACTCGCGCACCTTCCAGTTGTAGTGGGGGCGGGCGAAGCGGACGACGGGGCCGTTGCCCTTGATGGCGCCGCTGGCAATGATCTTGTGCGTGCGGTCGTTGCCGCCGACGCCGAAGCGGCCGAACGTGCCGATCTGGAAGATGCGGCGGTAGCGGCGGGCCGTGTTGGCCACCGCGCGGCCCTCGGCGATGAACTTCGTCATCGGCTTCTCGCAGTAGACGTCCTTCCCCGCCTCCATCGCCGCGATGCTGATCAGCGCGTGCCAGTGGGGCGGCGTGGCGATGTACACCACGTCAATGTCCTTGCGGTCCAGCACGCGGCGGAAGTCGGTGTAGCCCTCGCAGGGGCTGCCCGCCCGATTCATCGCCCCCTGGAGGCGCCCCTCGTCCACGTCGCACAGGGCGAGGCAGACGGGCGGCTTGTCGGGCTCGTTCTTGCGGACGAATCCGCCGCCGCGTCCGCCCGGGCCGATGACGGCGCGCGTCAACACGTCGCTCGGCGCCCGGCGGCCTTCGCCGCCGAGTGCTGCCCTCGACACAATGCTGAGTGCAGCGGCGCTCGTGCCGGCTCGTGCGAGCCACTGCCGCCGCGAGAGGCCGTTGTCCCTCATCGCCAGATCTCCTCAACCCCCCGGTTAGACCTGCCGCCTCGTGGCGGCCCTGCCTCGTGCCCCTCAGTGCCCCTCAGTATGCCGCCATCGCCCGGCAAAAGCAAGCGCCACTGGGCATGCCGCCACGGCCCCCCTGCGTGGGCCTCCCAGGCCCCGACCCACCCGTCGCGCTGCCCATTCCGTATGAGTTCGTCCCCGCCTGGGGGTGATACACAATGGGGTTAAGAGACTGGGCTCATCCGACCCGAGCGATCATCCGCGCGGCTCTCGACCCGCGTCCCGCCCATCAGGCGCTCACCTGTGCGCCACGGGGGGTGAGCGCCTAGCTGGGGGCGGCGGAGCCAATGCCTTGATGGCCGTAAGAGCCCAATCTGCCGAAGGTTACAGCCAGTGGAAAGTCCCACGCAGCCAGCTAGTTGCGCTAGGCGCTCACCTGCGCGCAAGGGGGGGTGAGCGCCTAGCGCGGGCGCCTGGGTGGGCCGCTCCGGGTGATCGCCTCAGACAGATGAGCCAGGAACTATCTCAAAACCCACACGGGCTGCGCCGCCCGCAGCCAGAAGTCGCGGCGTCCCTCCGGGTTGCAGCGCCAGCGGGGCGTCTGCCGCGTTGCGTCTCCTCAGCGATGCCCTCCGTCGCATCGCTTGCGTTGCCGCGCCTTGCATCCGCCCCGCTGACGCCGGCAACGCAGCCCGTGTGGGTCTTGACGAATGACTCGGCCCGCTGCAACCGCCCTTCCATCAAGGGCTTACACATTCACAGTGGCAGGCCCGCTGGAAGTTTCCCTCATGCGAAACGTTTGACAGCCCCGACACAGTACTGTATGAAGGCTGTGCGAGGTGGTGGGGCCCGGAGGAACCGGCGATTTCCAGGCTGCGGCGGCACTTCGAGGAGCTGGTGGACCGCCACTACGAGGGGGTGTGGCGCTACGCGCGCTTCCTCACCCGCGGCGCCGCCGAGGCCGAGGACATGGTTCACGAGGCGTTTCTCCTTGCCTTTGACAGACTTGCGGCGGGCGAGGAGTTCACAGGCGACGCCGGGGCGTGGCTCCGCGGCGCGCTGCGGAACCTCGTGAAGAGTTGGTGGCGCGAACGGCGCAAGCTGCCGCAGGACGTGGCCGACCGCCTCGTCCTCCTGGCGGAGGAGGCGGACGACGCGCTCACCGTGGCTGCCGGCGAGGAGTTGCGGGCCGCCCTCGACCACTGTCTGGGCCTCCTCGGGGCAGAGGACCGCGACCTGGTTGCCCGCCGCTACGAGCGGGGCATGCGAATCACCCGGATCGCCGAGGAACTGCGCCGCAACGCCGCGACCGTGCGGGTGCAGCTCTTCCGCATCCGCCAGGCCCTGAAGGAATGCGTGGAACGCCAATTGTCGAAAGGACTCACGGCGTGAGCCCCGACTGGCGCGAACTCCTGGACCGTGCACTGGAAGGCGACGAGTTGTCGGCCCCCGAGGCCGAGGCCCTCGCCGCCGCGCTGGCCAGCGACGAGCAGCGGCCGGAGGCGCTCGCCCTCGTGTGCTTCGAGGGGCAACTGCGCCAGCGCCTGGCCCCCGAGGCCGGGCCAGTGGTCGCGCTCTCGCGCGAGCGCCTCCTGGCCAAGGCCGCGCTGCGCGAGAAGGCGTCGAGCGTGCGCGCGGGGCGTCGGAGGGGCCGCCGCGTCGCCGCGGCGCTCGCCGCGGCCGCGGCGCTGCTCGTCGCCGCGCTGGCAGGACTGGTGTTGCGCGCGGAGCGTGGCTACCCGGCGCCGCGGGCGAGCGGCGACTTCCGCATCCTCGGCCCTGCATCCCCCGCGGTCGAGCGGGGCCAGAGCCTGGCCGCCGGCGCCGGCGGAGCCGAGCTTCGCCTGGGCGGCTACTGCCGCGTCACCCTCGACCCCAACACCCAGGTCACCCTTCGCGGCGAGAGGAGGCGCGAGGCCATCGTCCTGACCAGGGGGCGGGTGGTGTGCGAGGTGGAGCCCGGCCGAGGGGAGTTCGCGCTCGTGACCCCCATCGGCTCCGTCGAGGTCAAGGGAACCAAGTTCCTCACGAGCGTGGAGTACCCGGAATCGCAGAAAGGAGAAAGCGACATGGGGAAGCTGAGGAAGGCGGCCGTGGTGACGGTGATGGTGGTGACCGGCGTCGTCGCGTGCCACTTCGGCGACGTGGCGGTGCTCGGCCCTGGCATGAGCCAGGTGTTCGCGGGCGGCGACCGGGAGCGGGCGACGCTGCCGCCCGAGCTCAAGGGCTTCAAGGGCATCCTCGTCGGCACCATCGCCAGCGAGGTGACCCGGGAGTTCCTGCTGAAGATCGACAAGGTGGCGACCACCTGGCCGCAGAGCAAGGCCGAGGCCCCCGAGAGAGCCGTCGGCAAGACCATCGAGATGGTCGTCGGCCAGAACCGCATGCTCGAGCAGCACCTCCAGACGCTGCGGACCCTGCGGAAGGGCGACCAGATCATCGTCGAGGCATTCGATGTCCAGGGCTTCCGCCTGACCATCATGGAACTGCTCCGCAAGGCCGAGGAGAGCGGCGAGCGGCGCGAGGGCGAGGGAGAAGTCCGCGAGAAGCGGCCCCACGGCGAAGGCGAAGTGCGCGAGAAGCCGGCGCCCCGCGAGGGCGAAGGCGAATGGCGCGAGAAGAAGACCGAGCCGCGCACCGGGGGCCTGCGCGAGCTGGAGGGCTGGGTGAAGGCCACGCCCGACCAGGGCGTCGGCGTCATGAAAGTCGTCGAGAGAATCCGGGGCGAGGAGGGGGTGCAGGAGAAGGTTTCCCAGTACCGTATCCGGCCCGACGACGTGGGCCGGCGGCTCGTGGCCGAGGCCAACGGGCGCCGCGCCGCGGTCGCCGGCGTGCTGGTCGAGGGCGACCTGGGGGTGGTCCTCGCCGTCAAGAAGTTCCGCGTCCTGGGCTCGCCCGACGAGCCGAGGCGCGACAAGCCCGAGCGCCGCGAGGGCGAGGGCGAGGTCCGCGAGAAGAAACCCGAGCGCCGCGACGGAGAAGGCGAATGGCGCGAGAAGCCGGTGCGTCGCGACGGCGAGGGCGAAGGCGAATGGCGCGAGAGGAAGCCCGAGGGGGACGCGCCGAAGCCGCGCGTGGAGGCCGGCGGGCCGGCCACCGCGGAGATGCTCGCGGGCTTCCGGGGCATGCTCGAGGGAACCGTCGTGGGCAAGGCCGACGACGCGTTCGTGCTCCGCGTGGAGAAGGTGACGAAGGTGTGGCAGAGCAGCACGTGCAAGACGCCCGAGGCCCTGGTGGGCAAGATCCTCTCGCTCACCCTCAAGTACGAGGCGAACCCGCCCGAGGCGCTGGTGAAGGCGCTGGCGGCGCTGAAGGCGGGCGAGCGCGTGCTCGCCGGCGCCATCCACCGCGAGGGCAAGGTGGTCTCCCTGGTCGAGGTGCTGCGCAAGATAGACGCCGAATGACGCGGTGCAGTGTCGCGCGAGAGTGACCGGAAGCCGTCGCCGGGCGGGATGGGTTGAGCGCCCGGCGGCGGCTTCCCGCGTGTCTTGATGGGCCGAATTCCTCCTTTCCCTTGTGGGGCAGCTGATGACGAGGCGAGCGTGGAGCGTTGTGTTGGGCCTGGCGGGCCTGTGCCTTCTCGCGGGCGCTGCGCGAGGCGATGAGCTGGAGTTGCTGAACGGCCAGCGCGTGCGGGGCGAGGTGACGGAGGAGACGGACGCGGCAGTCACCGTGCGCCTGGCGGTGGGCGACAGCAGCGCGCAGATGAAGTTCCCCGTGAGCCGCATCCACGCCATCACGGTGGGCGGGCAGCGGCGGGTGCTGAACGAGAAGCCGGCCCCGACGGCGCCGAAGGCGACCCCCGAGGAAGAGCCCGAGGCCCCGCCCAAGACCGAGGAGGCGCCTGCGCCCGTTCCCACCAAGGGCAGTGCCGCCCGCTCGCGGGCCGAGGTGCAGGCCCTCATCCAGAAGGCGGGCACCACGCCGCCCGACTGGTTCGAGGCCACGCCACTCGACTACCCGAAGTCCCTCGACCTCTCGTGGCCCGAGAAGCCGCAAGGCCCGTGGAACCCGTCGAAAAACGTCGGCCAGTACCTCTGGAGCACCATCAACGAGAACCCCAGCCGCTGGCAGAGCGGCATCAAGTTCCTCCACCATCTGCTCACCGTGCACAAGGACAACCCGGCCCCGCTGGGGCGGGTGATTGACGCCCTGGGGAACAGCTACTTCAACCTGATGCAGGACTGGGCGCGGGCCGCCTTCTGGTGGCAGAAGTGCGAGCAGCGGAAGGGCCTGAGCGTGTTCAACACCGTGCGCCTCGCCGAGTGCTACTGGCGCCTCGGCAGCAAGGCGATGGCCGCGGAGAAGATCCGCGAGGTGGACCGCTACATCTCCCCGAGCATCATCAAGCTGTGGGCCGACATGGGCGAGCTGGACAAGGCGCTGCGCCTCGCCGCGCTCATGACCCGGGAAGACCCCCGCACCGATGCCGGCTGGGTGGCCGAGGGCCACCTGCTGGCGGGCGACGCCTACCGCCTGCACGGGCGCTTCCCCGAGGCCCTCGCCAGCTACCAGAAGGTCCTCGCCGTGCCGGCCGGGGGGAAGCAGAAGGGCCGCGTGGAGCGCTCCCACCGGCGCGCCCAGGCGAACACGGACGCCATCAAGGCCACCGACGCCCTCGACCTCAAGCGCATCCCCGACGGCACGTATCGCAGCACCGCCACGTCGTATGCCGGGCCGCTCGAGGTCGCCGTCACCATCGCCGCCGGCCGCATCGAGGCGGTCAAGGTCACCCGCTACGAGGACAAGCAGTACTACTCGTCGCTCACCGCCATTCCCCAGCAGATCGTCGGGAGGCAGGGTGTCAAGGGCATTGACGCGGTGACGTGCGCGACCATCACGTCCGACGCCATCGTCAACGCCACGGCGAGGGCCCTGGCCGGCGCAATGAAGTAGCCCCTTTGGGGACGGGGAGGAAGCCAGCGGCGCCGGGCAGTCCGAGCTTGTCGAGGGGTCTCTCTTGCTGCGAGTGATCGGAAAGGCCCGACGCATCATTCAGGCCGCCTGCTTCGTCGCTTTCCTCGCCCTGTTTCTCTACGTCTGCTGGCCCTACGACGTGCGGCATCACGCCGAGGCGCGGGCCGCGCGGGAGATCGTCGAGGCCGAGGCGTTCCTGGCCCTCGACCCCCTGGTGAGCATCTCGACGGCCATTGCGGCGCGGGCGTGGGTCTGGTCGCTCGCCTGGGCCGGCGTGCTGCTGGCGGTGTGCCTGGTGATCCCGCGCGGCTTCTGCGCCTACGTGTGTCCCTTCGGCACGCTGCTCGACCTCTTCAACTGGGCGGCGGGGAAACGAGTGAAGCGCCTGCACGTCAAGCTGCGGGGCTGGTGGGTGCACCTCAGGTACTACCTGCTGGCGGGCGTGCTGGCCTCGGCGGCGTGCGGGGTGCTGCTCACGGGCTTCGTCGCAGCGATCCCCGTCTTCGCGCGGGGCATGGTGTACCTGGCCGCACCGCTCCAGATGGGGCTGGTGAAGGGCTGGTATCTCATCCCGCCCATGCACGCCGGGCACTACCTCTCGGTCGGCCTGTTCGTGCTGACGCTGGGCCTGGGGCTGCTGGCCACGCGCTTCTGGTGCCGGTACCTCTGTCCGAGCGGGGCCGTCTTCTCCGTCGCCAACCTCCTGCGGCTGACGGAGCGCAAGGTGACGAGTGCGTGCGTCAAGTGCGGCAAGTGCGTGAGGGCCTGCCCCTTCGACGCCATCAAGGCCGACTTCACGACCCGCCCTTTCGACTGCACCTGCTGCCAGATCTGCGTCCGCGTGTGCCCTGTGAGCGCCATCGAGTTCCGCCCGCGCTTCGCCTTTGCCCAAGGCGACGCCCCCGACGGTCCACGCGTCACGCGTCACGCGTCACGCGTCAGCGACGGGCCCCTCTCCCGTCGCGGCTTCGCCGCTGGCCTCGGCAGCGGCCTCGCCGCGGCGCTAGGCGTGCGGGCGCTTCGCGGCGCGCCGCCCGACTATCCGCCCCTTCGCCCGCCGGGCAGCGTGCCCGAGCCCGAGTTCCTCCGGATGTGCGTGCGCTGCGGCGAGTGTCTCAAGGCCTGCCCCTACAACGCCATCCAGCCCATGGGCTTCGAGGGCGGCTTCGAGTGCCTGTGGACGCCCCAGGTCGTGCCCGACTGGGTGGGCTGCGAGCCGAAGTGCAACAACTGCGGCCAGGTGTGTCCCACGGGGGCGATTCGCGCTCTGCCGCTGGCCGAGAAGCGTGCCGCTCGCATCGGCCTGGCCGTCGTCAACGAGGCCACCTGCCTGCCCCACCTCGGAACCGAGGCCTGCCAGATGTGCTTCGACGAGTGCAGGGCCGCGGGCTACGACGCCATCGAGTTCGTCCGCGTCCACGTCGAGCTCGACGAGAACGGCCTGCCCATCGAGGGCAGCGGCTTCTCGGCGCCCGTGGTGCTGGCCGACAAGTGCAACGGTTGCGGCCTGTGCCAGAGCCGCTGTTACCACATCAACGCGAAACAGAAGCACCTGATGGCCGAGAGTTCTATCATCGTCATCGCCGGGCCGGGCAACGAAGACCGCCTGACGAGCGGCTCGTACCTCGCCCTCCGCGAGGCCGAGCGCCGCAAGCGCGAAGAGCAGCGCAGGAAGCTCCAGCCCAAGGGCGCCGGCGACAGCTATCTGCCCGATTTCCTCAAGTGATGGAGGCGTCCACATGCGACAGGTGGCGGTGCTTGGCATTGTCCTGGGCGCGCTCGCTCCGGCGTGGGCGCTGGAGGTCAAGACCACTCAGAACACCCCACGCCTGATGCCGTACCAGGTGTTTGAGATCACCTTCCAGCACGAGGGCAAGTACCACGACCCGAACTGGGACGTGACGATTGACGTGGCCCTCGCGTCGCCGAGCGGCAAGAAGCTCAGCGTCGGCGGCTTCTTCTACGGCTCGAGCCAGCCCCAGAAGCCGGTCGTCCGCGAGTTCAAGGATGGAAAGGGCAGGGCGCGCTCGGACGCGACCTGGCCCTGCGACCCCGCCGACCTGTGGAAGGTACGCTACGCCCCCAGCGAGATCGGCGACTGGAAGTTCGACTACGTCTTCCAGAACAAGCAGGGCGAGAGCGCGAAGGGCAACGGCTCGTTCAAGGTCGTCAAGCCTCGCGTCCAGCCCAAGGGCTGGGTGCGCATCAACCCCGCGAACCCCTTCGGCTTCGTCTTCGAGGATGGCAGCCCCTTCTGGCCCATCGGCACCCAGGACGGCGTGTTCGACGGCAACCACAACGGCTCGGCGATGGACCAGAAGTCCATGGAAGGCCCGTTCCGCCTCGACACGCACGGCGGCAATCGCCCCAACCCGCCGCCGGGGGCGCTCTTCGCCCGCGGCCCCTCGATGAACCCGCAGAACGGCGACGTCTACTTCGGCCGCCACGGACGCGCCGGCTTCAACCTCTGGCGCTTCTCGCCCCACAACTTCTCCATCCCGGTCTTCGACATCAACTACGACGCCAAGACAGCGACGCCCGCCCGCATCCGCTGGGAGCAGGCCGTGATGGTGGACGAAATGCTCCAGCTCACGATGCGGCATGGCCTGCGCAATTTCTACGGCATCTTCGGCTTCGCCCGCGTCTTCAACGACCACCCCGAGGACGCGCAGGGCATGGCCAAGGTCAAAGCCCTCCTCAAGTACTCGGTGGACCGCTGGGGCGCTTACGTGGACTTCTGGGAACTCCTCAACGAGCAGAAGGCGGCGGACGGCTGGTACGCCATCACGATCCCCTACCTGAAGTCCATTGACCCCTACGGCAAGCCCGTGGCCACGAGCTGGGAGCGGCCCGACCTGGCGGGCATTGACATCTCGGCCCCCCACTGGTACGGCCGCGAGGACGAGTTGGCCTCCGACCAATCCTCGGCCGGCAATGCCAAGAGCCACAAGCGTCGCGGCAAGCCCGTTGTCTACGGCGAGCAGGGCAACGGCGGCGGTAAGCCCGAGCTGATCCCGCAAGGCATCGGCGGCGTGTGGGACCCCGGCTCCGCCCGCCGCATGCGCGTGCGACTCTGGAGCGCCTTCTTCAACGAGATCAGCTTCATCTTCTGGGAAACGTCGTACGCCAAGGACGGCCACCACATGAACATCTGGCTCGGCCCCGAGGAGCGGCAGTACACCAAGGCCCTCCAGGACTTCTCGTATTGCCTGGATGCCGGGGTGAAACCTGCCCCCGTCCACCTTGCCGGGCCGCAGGCCCGAGAGGTGCGCGCCTACGGACTCCGCTCTGACAAGCGCGCCGGCGTCTACCTGCACCACGGCGCGTGCGCCGAATGCGCCAGGACGCCGGCCGGCCAGCACCGCCACCACTCCTGGGACCACGACCGCGGCGAGGTGAAAGACCTCCAGGTCACCGTGGACGTGCCGCAGGCCACCAAGGGCTACTGGTACAGCCCCGCCGATGCGGCCATCCTCGCCCGCTTCGACGCGCCGGCCGGCAGGCAGACCTTCACCGCTCCGCCCTTCACGATTGACCTGGCCCTCCTCATCACCGAGGCCGCCGCGCCCGACAGCGACCGCGACGGCAAGCCCAACGACCTCGACGACGATGACGACAACGACGGCATGCCCGACTCCAAGGACGCCTTCCCCCTCGAGCGCGAGGAGCAGGCCGACGCCGACGGCGATCGCATCGGCGACAGCCTCGATGCCGATATTGACGCCGACGGCAAGGCCGACGACCTCAACAAGAACGGCGTGCCAGACAACGAGGAACTCGACTGGGACGGCGACGGCGTGCCGAACGCCAGTGCCGTGCCCTGGGACGCCTTCCCCCGCGACCCGAGGGAGTGGCGCGACACCGACGGCGACGGCATCGGCGACAACGCCGACCCCGACGACGATGGGGACGGCTACAGCGACGACGAAGAGAAGCAAGCAGGCACGGATCCTCTCAACGCCCTGAGTTTCCCGGAGAAAGGAGTGCGGTGATGTCTGGACGACGCTTGGTCTGGCTCGCGTTGGGCTTTGGGGTGGCGTGTGGGCTTGTCCTGAGCGTGGGGAGCGAATGCCGCGCGGGTGAGGGCGGCCTCGCCGAGGCCGTCGCCAACCTCAAGCTGCCGCCAGCCTGGTTCGACGACGTGAAGGTCGACTTCGACACGAGCAGGCCCCTGAAGGACGCCATGCCAGTCATCCAGAATCTGCTGGACGCCGGCGGGGAGAAGGCGAAGCAGGGCGTCAAGCTCCTCTACATCTACGGCGAGGAGAAGCACCAGCGGGGCGATGGCTACCCCTTCTTCCTCCTGCTCGGCGGGCAGGACGTCTGGGCGGCGAAGCTCTTCCTCGACGAGATCGCGAAGAATCCCCAGGGCCGCACCGAGATGTACATCAACCTCGCCTCCCTCTACGTGAAGTACCAGGAGCCGCAGAAGGCCGTCGAGCTCCTCACCACGGCACTCACGAAGCCGCCCCGGGCGCCCTGGGACGTCCTGCACCGGGCCAAGATGAACGACAAGCTGGGCGACGTGTACGCCGGCCTGGGCAACACCGACAAGGCCGCCGAGCACTACCGCACTGCCATCCAGCTCTTCCCGAAGGTGATGGTGCGGAACATCCGTCCCTTCGCCCAGCGATATGCCCGGAAGACGGAGTCGAAGCTGGAGCTCCTCACCCGCAAGACGCTCGACCTCAGCAAGCTTGCGGACGGCGTTTACCGCGGGAGCAGCATTGGCTACGGCGGTCCCATCCAGCTCGATGTCACCGTCAAGAGCGGGCGGATCGCCGACATCAAGGTCGAGCACAAGGAGCGAATCGACCAGGGTGCGTCGAAGATCGCCCCGCGCCAGATCATCGAGCGCCAGGCCCTCAAAGTAGACGCCATCAGCGGCGCCACGGTGACCGTGCAGGCCATCGTCGAGGCGGCGTACCGGGCGCTCAGCGAAGCCGGCGCGAAGTGAGACGCTTCCGACGACGACCCCTGAAAGGAGGCATCGCAGCCGTGCCACGAGAAGCGCGCGCTCTCTTCCTGCTGGGTCTCTGCGCCGCGGGCCTCGCGGGCCAGGCGGCCCCTGAGGGCGACGTGGTCCTCACCCAGCGGCACTACTGGCGGAAGCACTACACCACGTTCGCGCCCGTGTTTGCGGGCGATGGCGTTCCTGCGCCAAAGCCCGACAGCCTGGTGGCCATGTTCCCCGAGCCGCCGGGCGCGGGCTGGTCCGCGCCCGGCTTCGACGACAGCGGCTGGCTCCTCGCCCCGGGGCTGGAGTTCGAGCACGGCGTCAAGAACCTCCGCCTTCTTGGGGAGATGAGCCAGGAGGAGATCAGCGCGCGGCTCCGCGGCACCGACCCGTTCCTGCCCGCCGTGGGCCTGGTGTGCCTGCGCAGCCGTTTCGTCGTGACCGACCGCGCCAAGGTGCGAAAGCTCACGCTCGCGCTGAGCTGCCGAGGCGGCTTCGTGGCCTATCTCAATGGCACCGAGATCGCCCGCGCACACCTCCCAGAGGGCGAACTGCGCCCCGGAACGCCGGCGGAGGCCTATCCGCCCGAAGCATTCTTCCACCGCGACAGCCTGGAGAAGGGGCGGCCCCGCGCCCTCGACCCGAACGACCTGCGCAACCCGCAGTGGGCGCTGCGCGAGCGGGTCTTTGGCCCCGCCGAGATCGCCCTCGACCGCCTGCGTGACGGCGTGAACGTCCTCGCCATCGAGATGCACCGCGGCATGTATCCGCCTCTCTGTGCGCGGCAGAGCGCGGCCATGGTTGGCACGGTGGGCCTGGGCCGCCTCGAGCTGCGCGCCGAAGCCGACGCCGGCGCGATCAGCGCTCCGCCATTCGGCGTTCAGGTGTGGACAGTGGACACGACGCGCACGCTGTTCGACCCGGCGCTGTCGGCCGCGAACGAGAGCCGCGGGCCGGTCCGCATCGTGGCGGCGCGCAACGGCACGTTCGCGGGGCAGGCCCTCGTTGCTGCCCACGCGCCGCTGACGGGCCTTTCTGCCAAGGCATCGGCCCTGCGCCAGGCCGGCGGCAACGGCGTCATCCCCGCCGAGGCGGTGAGTGTCCGCTATGGCGTGCCGAACCCCTTTTGGCCCGCCGCGCTCCGCGAGCTGGGCCTGCCGGTTACGCCGCCGCGCTGGAGGCGCGATGCCGCCGCCGAGGGCGGCACCCGCTTCGACATGCTCCTCGATGCCCCGCCGGCCGACGCTTCCGCCGTGGCCGTGTGGGTCTCGGCGAGGGTGCCCAGGGACGCCTCCGCCGGCCGCTACACGGGCGAGTTGAGCATCGAGGCACAGGGCAAGGCCTTCACGGGAACGCTTGAGCTCCACGTGGCCGACTGGACTCTGCCCGACGTGAAGGACTACGCGACGCTGCTCAACATCTACCAGTCGCCCGACACGCTGGCCTTGTACTACAAGGTGAAGCCCTGGTCCGACGCCCACTGGAAGCTCATCGAGAAGAGCCTGACGCTGATGGGCGGGATGGGCAACATCGGCCTCTTCGTGCCGCTGCTGGCCGAGTCGCAGATGGGCAACTCCGAATCCATGGTGCCGTGGCTCAAGCAGGCCGACGGCTCGTTCCGCTACGACTTCAGCCGGTTCGACCGCTACACCGAGACGGCGCTCAAGACCCACGACCGCCTGCGATTCGTCTCGCTGAACGCCTGGGGCTATGAGGCGTCGAACCGCACGTGGCGGGGGCCGCGCGACTACGCCTCGTTCTACGGCGCTCGTGTGACCGTGGTTGAGCCCGCCACGGGCAAGCGCGAGAGCGTCAAGCTGCCGCAGTATGGCACGTCGGAGTGCGAGGCCCTCTGGCGGCCGCTGCTCGTGGCGCTTCACGAGCGCCTGAAGGCCAAGGGGCTTGGCGACAGCATCGTGATCGGCATTGCCGGCGACATGGGCCCTGACCCGCCCACGGCCGCGATGTTCCGCCGCATTCTGCCCGAGGCCGGCTGGCTCGCCGAATCGCACCAGCCCCAGCGGGCCTACGTCTTCGACCCGCAGACCAAGGCCACCGTGCCCGTCCGCTGGAACTCGGTCGTCTACGGCGGCGACATCCCCGATCCCGCCACACGGCGCCTCTACGGCTGGCAGTATGACGAGAAATCGGTGATCCTCAACTTCAACCGCAGCGGCTCGGCCCTGATGCTGATGGGCTATCCGCCGCCGTGGTCGTTCCGCATGTGGATGGAGAGCACGCTCGTCTATGGCCGCGCGGGCAACGGCCGCGTGGGGGGCGACTACTGGCACATCGGCGCCCAGCTTCTCGGCGAGGGCAAGGCCGAGTGGGGCATTGTCGGCGGCAGCGGCGGCACGCTCTTCAACCGCTACTTCCACTCGCACGCCGACGAGACCGGCCTCGGGCGGAGCTGCACCGACCTCTTCGCCCCCGGCCCCGAGGGGCCGGCCACGACCATTCGCCTCGAGTGCGCCCGAGAGGGCAGCCAGGAGGCCGAGGCCCGCGTCTTCATCGAGAAGGCGCTCGTCCGCGCGCACGACACGCTGCCGAGGGAACTTGTCCACAAATGCCGGGCGCTGCTCGACGAGCGGACGAATCTGACGCGCCTCTGGCGGATGCGGGTGCAGGACATCGCGCCCTTCGGCTGGCAGGAGCGCAGCCGCCGGCTCTTCGACGCGGCCGGCGAAGTGTCCAAGGTCATTGCGTCACACAAGGAGTGAGCCATGTCGCTGCGGCTTAGGGCCATCGTGTCTCTGGCGTTGTTGCTCGCGCCGGCCGTTGCTCGCGCCGCCGAACCCAGGTTCAAGGTAGAATACGCCACCTACTTCGGCGGCGCATGGTGGGACCAGGCGCGCGAGGTGATCGTCTATCCCGACGGTTCGGTGCTCGTCAGCGGCCAATCGGCCTCCAGCAACCTGCCGACCACCGAGGGCGTCGTGCAGCCGAAATACGCGGGCGACGACCCGGCCCTCGGCCACGGCGGCATCTACGGCGGCGACTGCTACCTCGTGCGCCTCAGCCCCGACGGCTCGCAGATCCTCGCAGCCACCTACTTCGGCGGCTCGAAGCAGGAGCGCAACGTCTACGGCATGGGGCTCGATAGGAAAGGGAATGTCCTCATTGCCAGTTGCACTCGCTCTACCGACCTGCCGACGGCCCCCGGCTGCTTCCAGCCGAAGTACGGCGGCGGGCAGACCGACATGATGGTGGCGAAGCTCTCGCCCGACCTCAAGAAGCTCTTCTGGTGCACCTACGTGGGTGGCTCGCGCGACGATTCCCCACGCGGCGGCCTCGCTGTCGGAAGCGACGACTCGGTCTACGTCGTCGGCAGCACGAACTCCCCCGACTTCCCCGCGACTCAGAACGTCGTCCAGCCCCGCCTCAACGGGCCGAGGGACTCGGCCATCGTGAGGCTGAAACCCGACGGCTCGGGCCTCCTCTTCGGCACGCTCCTGGGCGGCACGGGCGAAGACGATGCCATCATGGGCATCCGCCTCGACGACGCGGGGAACCTATACGTTGCGGGGCACGCGCAGTCCACCGATTTCCCCGTCACCGGGGGCGCTGCGCAGCCCAGGATCGGCGGCCAGTCCGATTGCTACGTGGCCAAGCTCTCGCCCGACGCGAGCCGGCTCATCTACGCCACCTACCTTGGGGGCAGCGGCAACGAGTTCGCCGAGCACTGCCCCTTTCTCTTGCCCGACGGCTCACTGCTCCTCACGGGCGTGACGGGTTCGCCCGACTTCCCGACGACCGGGGGCGCGTTCCAGCGGAAGCTCGGGGGCAAGACCGACGCCTTCCTCACGAAGCTCTCGCCCGACGGCAAGCGGTTCGTCTTCTCCACGCTGCTCGGGGGCTCGGACGGCGAGTTCATCCTGATGCCGACGCCCGACGCCCAGGGCAACATCCTTGTCGTCGGCACCACGCGTTCGCCCGACTTCCCCGTCACGCCCGATGCCATTCAGCCCCGTTTTGCCGGCGCGGCGGGGCCGTGGGACGGCGATGGGCTGCTGGCGGTCGTGAGCGCGGACGGCTCGAAGCTGCTCTACGCCACGTATCTGGGCGGGAAGGGCGCCGACCTCATCCGCGGCGTCGCCCTCGGCCCGAAGGGCGAGGTCTACCTCGTCGGCAGCACCTCGTCGCCCGACTTCCCCGTCACGCCCAACGCCGTGCAGAAGGCCCACGGTGGCAAAGGGGACGCCTTCATCGTCAAGCTCGTGCCATCTCGCTGAGGGAGGTGCCTCATGGCCCTGAGGGTGCTGGCAACGATCGGGTTGTCGCTCGCACTCGCACAGCCCAGCCTGGGGGCAGGCGGCACGCGCGTGCAGCTAAAGGGACTCGAGGCGATCAAGTTCCTCTATCAGCAAGGCGATTACCCCGCCGCGACGCAGTTCGGCTATGTGGCTTTGTGGAAGGACATCCGCCAACCCGAGGCCCTCTTCTACACCGCGAGCGCGCTCGAGAAGCTCAACGACCGGGAGCAGGCCGCCGTTTTCCACCACATCCTTCTCCGCGTGTTGGACGAGGACGCAGCGGGCGCGTCGGACCCCCAGGTCGCATCGCGGCGGGCGCTCTGCCAGAAAGCGCTCGAACGGCTCGATGGCGCGTACCGCCTGGCGCGGGCGGACTACCTGAGCACTGCGCCGGGCCAGCGCTTCACCGCAGCCGACAAGGCCAGCGACCTGTGGATGACCCAGGTCCGATGCGACCTCCGCGGCCTCCACGGCCTCTACGCCTGGAAACTCGTCGGGGGGCGGAAAGATGCCAAGCCCGATTGGATCCACAACACCCAGGGAGCCATGCATCGCTCCGGGGCGAAGTACATGGACAACATCCAGGGACGGCAGGGCGTCCTCTTCTGCATTCCGCTCAAGAAGAGCAACAAGCCGTCGCGCCTCTTCTGGGACGGGCCGGCCAAGGGCAGGCTCCTGCGGATCGGCACGATGGCCTACAACTTCCCCTACGTCCTGAACGTCCTCGTGGGCGACAAACAGGCATTCTCGAAGGCGATCGGCAAGGACGCCTGGGAGGACCTGAAGATCCTTCTCGAAGCTGAGCCGAGCCGGGAGGCCCGGCTCGTCCTGGAACTGGTCATCCCCGAGAGCCAGCGCTGGGCCGAGGGGGCGTTCTTCGACTACATTGACTTTTTTGAGGAGTGAGCGCCATGATGTCCGGACGCGTCGCAGCGGCTCTGTTTGCCGGCCTGGCAGCCCTCTGCGGGGTGGCGGGGGAGGCGCCGCCTCAGGGCCAGGTTGCCATCTCGTGGATCACCGTGCAGAAGCCGCAGTCGAAGCTCTGGCACGACCAGGGCACGTGGTGGGCGGCGCTGCCCCAGGACAAGGGCGTGTATTTGTGGCGCTACGCCGCCGGCCGCCTCGAGCGCCAGGAGAAGCCCGGCCCGCTCAAGGGCACGGGCGCGAACGCCGAGTGCGACGCCGTGCTCCACGGCAAGACCCTCTTCGTCCTGGCCTTCCAGAAGGACGCTAAGGAAATCCCGCTCCACGCCCTGGCCTTCTCAGAGGGCGCCTACAAGGAGCTGCCGGGCTACCCCGTCGCGCTCCAGTACCTCGGCGGAGCGTCTACGGTAACGTGCGACGTGGATTCCAAGGGGACGCTGTGGGTGGCCTGCGTGGATGAGAAGGCGGAGGTCGCTGTGCAGTCGCTCGCGGTGCAGGACCCAGCCGCCGGCTTCACCCCGCGGCAGGTGCTCGCGGCCTCGGGGCGGTACGACATCGCCGCCGTCGCGGCCTTCAAGGGCCACGTGGGCGTGCTCTGGTGCCACCAGAAGCCGCAGCGCCTCCTCTTCCGCGCCCACCGCGACGGCGACCCGCCTGGCCAATGGGGGCCCGAGGAGGTGATCGCCTCGGAGAAGGGCGTGGCGAATGACCACATCAACCTCGCCGCCGACGCCGTGGGCAACCTGTGGGCCGTGACCAAGCACCAGAGCGGCCCAAGAATGCCCCCCGTGCAGTTCTCCCTCAGGCGGCGCAATGCGGAGGGCAAGTGGGACAAGGCTTTCCCCGTCATTCCCCCGGGGCAGAACAGGACACGGCCCATCGTCGTCCTGGACGGCGAGAAACCGTTTGCGTATGTTGTCTACACGGACCGCATGGTGAAGCCCTGGCCCATCCTCATCCGCAGGGTCTCGCTCGACGACGGGAAGCTGGGCGAGGAGACGAAAGTGCTCGCCGCCGACTACGACCTGAACAACGCCACGGACTGCAAGGCGACGGTCACGACGGCGACTGGGCTGATGGTGCTGGCCGGGCCACATGTGGCCAAGACGGGGCCTGCCCGCTTGCGGCTCCTTCCGCTGGAGGACCTGAGACGATGACGAAGGGCTGGCTCGCCGCAGCCGCCGGGTGTCTCCTGCTGGCACATGCCAATGTCCGGGCAGCCGCCGACCGCTCCCTGGTCCTCAGCGAGGAGGGCTGGTGGCGGCAGTGCTGTCGCTTCGCCGCAGACAGGGTGTCCGCCGACATCCTGAAGCGCGAAGGGGCGCAGCTCCTCGGCCCTACCTGCCTCCAGCGGATCAGGAAACAGACCGAGGACCGCCTCCGCCAGGCCGGCGTGGACCCCTCCCGCGTGGACTGGCGGGACCATGTGCTCGTGCGGATGTTCTTCGAGAATACCTTGCCCGACGCGGCCCCCCCGCCCCCCGACGACTGGATGATGCCCGGGTTCGACGACAGCTCGTGGGTCTTCGAGCGCGGCTTCTTTCACCAGCCGCCCACCCACGGGCAGCCACTGCCGAAGGGGCCGGGGTGGACGCAGGACACGCTCGACCAGGAGGCGTTCTCGAGCCTGGGCATGCAGTCGTGCTGCTACAGGGCGCGTTTCGTGGTCAGCGACCCGGGGAAGGTCGGCGATCTCACGCTCCGCCTGGCCTATCGCGGCGGCGCGCGGGCGTTCCTCAACGGCACGGAGGTGGCCCGCGGCCATTTGCCGGACGGTCGGCCGGACACGCCCGCCGAGGAGTACCCCCGCGACGCATACGGCGACAGGCCCGGGCTGCGCGACCTCGTCCTCGGCCCCGTGAAAATCCCGCCAGGCCTCCTGCGGAAGGGGACGAATCTCCTCGCGGTCGAGGTCCGCGCCAGCCGACTCCACCCCGTCGTGCTGAGCATGAAGCTCGCCCTGCACAACCACAAAGTGCGCCAGGGCATGGTCGGCCTGTGGCGCCACTGCGGCCTGCTGAAGCTCGAGCTGCGCTCCGAGTCGCAAGCCGTTGCCTCCGCACTCTCCCGCCCGCCCGGCGTCCAGGTCTGGGTGCAAGACCCGAACCGCCGCGTGGACTCCCTGGAGTTCCTGCCGCCGGGCGAGCCGGTGGGGATCGTCCGATTCGTCGGGGCCAGGAATGGGACGTATGGCGCCCAGGTGGTCGTGGGCACGGCCAAGGCGCTCGATGGCCTCCGCGTGAAGCCGACGGACCTCACGCAGGCGGGCGGCGGAGGACGCATCCCTGCTTTGGCGGTCCACGTCCTTCACCTCGCTCCTTACCCGGCCGCGGAGTTCCGCGAGACGAAGCTGGGCGACGACCGCGGCCTGGGCGGCACGTTCCCCGACCCTCAGGTGCTCGCCCGGTACGAGGGAATGGCCGAGCCGCTTCGACCGCACATTTTCGACCACCTCATTTCCACGCCGCCGCGCAGCATTCCCGCGAACACGTGCCGTCCTGTCTGGCTGTCGTTGCGCATCCCGGCCGACGCCCTCCCCGGGACCTATCGGGGAGCGGTGGAGGTCTCGGCGGAGGGCGTGGCCCCCATCCGGCTCCCCATCGAGGCCGAGGTCGTGGGCTGGCGTCTTCCCGACGCCAGGGATTTCCAGACCTTCGTCGGCTGCGAGCAGAACCCCTACGGGGTTGTGAAGCAGTACGGCGTGCCGCTCTGGTCCGACGCGCACTTCAAGCTCCTGGAGGCGAGCTTCCGGCAACTGGGCCGCCTGGGCAACAAGTGGCTGAACGTGCCGGTCATCGCGCGCACCGAGTTCGGCAACCGCGACGACTCGATGATCCGCTGGCGGCGGGGGAAGGACGGCGCGCTGGCCTTCGACTACGCGATCCTCGACCGCTACCTCGACCTGGCCGCTAAACACTGCGGCTCGCCCCGCGTCGTCAACTTCGTGGTGATGCAGGGGATGAAGAGCGCGGCAGACCCACCC
>DATKZY010000008.1:0-136925 GCA_035527715.1 Planctomycetota bacterium
CCTGTTCGAGCTCAAGGACGTCTTCACCAAGAAGAAGGAGGCAAAGAAGGACGAGAAGCCGCTGCCGCCCGCGGTCCAGGCCCGGGTGGCCCAGGAATGGGAGTTTGCCAAGGGGATCCACGAGTTCGCCCAGCAGGCGCTCGAGCGGGCCAAGGTGGCGCCGAATCCCGCCAAGGCGCAGGTGGAGCTCAAGGATGCCCTCGATAAGGCCCAGTCTGCCCGCGACTGGAAGCGCCGCGCCGAGAGCGCCCTCGCCCCCGCACCACCCGTGGCGCCGCCGCACGTCCGCAGCGGAACCTGGTCGCTCGCCTCCGAGGCCTGGAACCAGGCCGTGGCCATCGAGGGCGGGCGGGAGGACTTCGACCGGACCCGCCGCCCGCCGCCGCAAGCGGTTGACGCCGTGAACTACGATCCCAACTCGCGCGTGCTGACCACATCGTCTGGCACGAGGGTGCCCGTGGGACCCTTCGACGACGCGGTGCAGCGGGTGCTCCCCGAGCGGAGCCGGAGGCTGAACCGCTTCGTGTCCGTCCCGACCCCCGACGGCCCGAGGGTGCAACTGAACCCAGAGGTCGCCAAGGCGCTCGCCTCGCCGGAGGCCCAGGCGGAGCTCAACAGGGTCGGCGGCGTCGCCCTGGATGTCACGCTCGACCTGCTCTCGTATGCCGGGGTGGCGGGTTTCCGCCAGCGCGGCCCCGCGACGGTCGTGGAGTCCCCGGTCCTCCTCTCCCTGGCGTGCCTCCACGAGAAGGTCCGCCCCTTCGCGGCGTCGCCCGAGGTGTGGGAGGGCCTTCCCGAGGACCTGCGCTACCCCGCGGCCATCGAGCGGGTCCACGGATTCGTCCTCGACCCCAAGAGCCAGGATGTCTTCCTCATCGCCTCCCGGGCGCAAGCCCCTGAGAACCGGATGGACGTTGACGCCCTGATCGTGGCCCTCCGATGCGTGTGGGCGGAGGGGGCAACCCCCAGCGTCTCCCTCGACCCTCTGCCGGGACGGCCGGCCGGACCCCAGTACTCGCGGGTGAACGGGGTGCCCCTTCAGACAACGTTCGCGAGGATCATGCTGGACGCGGACTACGCGATGAAGCGGATTCTGTTCGGAGACCTGGATGTCGGCGTGCCTCGGTTCCGGGAGATTGACCGGGACATGGCTGAACGGGGTGCCGCGGACAGCACCTCCGGCCGCTATTGGCTCACCCCCATGCCGCTCAGCGATCGGGACGTGCACGTCTCCCCAAGCTACCGGTCGGTGCTGTTCGACTCCGGCGTCCGCTGCCTCACGGAGTCGCAGAATGCCTCCTCGGAGTGGACGGGCAAAGCCGATGAGTGGCGCGAACGGAAGGCACAGCTCTTCACAGAGTCGTACGAGCGCATCGAGCGCTCACCGGCCGTGACGCCATCGGGCGTCCTCGTCCGCCTCCACGGCCTGGTGGACCTCGTGACCATCTGCAAGATCCTGCGCGACCTTGGGGTGGACTACCCGGTCCTCAAGGGGGTCGGCGAGCTGCCTCTGCGACGCCTGCGCGGGGCCGAGGCCGTCCCGCCCTACTACCACGGCCTGAGCGTCGTCTTCGCCAAGAAGCGGCTGTCGGACCGCGAGGTGCTGGTCCTCACGCACAACGGGGGAGCGATCCTGCGGGGACGAGTCACCCGCCGCTCCCTCGACCTCTACCAGGACGTGGCCACCGCAACCTTGGAGCACGAGGTGGACGTCTTCCCGCGCGGGCAGACGTTCACCAAGGTTCTGCAACTGCCCCTCACGTTGCGGAAGGCGCGGAGCGACGACCGGGGAGGGGCCGAGTACGCCCTCCTTGCCGCCCAAACCCTGCTTCGCAAAGGCGAACATGAGCCGGCTCGTGCCCGACTTGCGGAGATAGCCGCGGCCGATCCGCTCCACGCGGACGCCTGGGCGTGGCTCGCCGAGGCCCTCTCGCTGGCCGGCCGCCACGAGGAAGCCACCAACGCGATCAACAAGGCCATCGAGCTGGAGCCGCGGGACTACCTGCTCAAGGGAATGGAGTACCGGATCCTGTCCCGCGCCGGCAGGACGCCCGAGGACCTCAAGCTGAGCGCGGACCTGGCCCGGTACCTGAGCAGCGAATCCGTGTGCCAGGCATTCGCGCTTCTGGCACAGGGCCGCAGCGCCGATGCCGCGAAGGAGATCGCTTGCGCCCTTGGCTTGTGGCGCGAGAATCCGGACGCCTACCTCCTGCGCGCCATGGCCGCCAACGACGAGACGTCGGACGAGGCGATGCGCGACCGGGCCGAGGCCATCCGCCTGTACGAGCAGCAGATAAAGGAGGGCCAGGTCCCGGCCGAGATGTGCCGCCGCCGGTCGGCCTTCGTCCACCTGCTCGAAGCCTCTGCACGCAGCAAAAAGCTCCAGGCCGATGTGCTGCGCGACCTCCGCGACTCCCCGAGCTTCCAGGAGGCCTGGAAGCGAAAGCCGGACAAGATGAACGGGCTCCTGATTGACCTGTTCGGCTGTGTTAGCGAGGCAAAGCAAGCGCAGGCCCAGGACGACCTGGACGGGGTCGCGCCCGCGGTCCACGCCCGCCTCCTCGCCAGCATGATGATCGTGGTGTTCGCGGGGGGCAATCCGGTGGACAAGGGCCTGGGGGAGGCCGCCGAACTCTCCAAGTCCGTGGTCAAGCGGTTCCCCGACCTGCCGGATGGCCACTACGCGCGCGCGTTCGTCGCCTCAACGGAGATTGCCGTGGTGGACCGAGAGATGAAGACCCCGGGCCTCTACAACGACAAGGAGCGCGCCATCCTCCTGCGAGTGATGGGCGCCCTGCTCGCCGAGATCTTCGAGCGGCTCGACACGGCTGTCCGCCTCGACCCAACCTATGGGGAGGCCTTCCTGTTCCGGGCGCAGATGCATGCCCATGTTCGCCAGGGCCCGAAGGCGCTTGCCGACCTCCAGAAGGCCAAGACCCTTCTGCCCTCCGTGGACCCCGCCATTGAGGCGATGATCCGCAAGGCCGCCGGGCCCGAGCCACCCGCCAAGGCGCCGGGCGATGCCGGGGCATCGGTCTTCCAGGTGCGCCTGGTAGTCCAGGGGCCGGCCGACGACGCCGAGCGGATGACGCTCGTGCAGCCAGGCAGAGACCCCGGCCAGACGCAGGAGGAAGTCCTTCACGTCAAGAAGGAGGTCCTGCTCGACGGTTCGGCCGTGAAAGCGGCCAGCGTGATGGCAGGCCCGGCCTCGTTCGGGCCGACGATTGTGATCGACTTCACCGACGATGGCCGAAAGCGATTCGCGGAAATCACCCGCCAGAACATTGACAAGCGCCTGGCTCTCATCATTGATGGCCGTGTGTGCGCCGCGCCCGTGGTCCGGACCGAGATCTCCGGCGGCGCGGCGCTCATCTCGGGCTCCTTCAGCGAGCAGGAGGCGAAGGACCTCGCCGCGAAGATCAACAAAGCCGTCGCGCGATGATGCCCCCGTGGACCGCCCGGCAGGCCGTGACGCCGCACGCCGCGAATGCCGAGGCCCGTGCTGTCTCGGGAACGGCTCGGCTTCCTGCGCCCGAACACCCAACACCGAACACCGCTTCCACACTCGCCACTCGCCCCTCGTCACTTGAGCGGCTTCGGCTTCCACACGACCTGCTCCGTCTTCGCGTCCACCAGGTCGTAGACGCGCACGTAGTCGGTCAGGAACTCGTCGGGGAGGGTTGCCTTGCGGACGTCGCCCGCCCAGCCGCCGAACTGGAGTTCGTCGCTGAGTTTCAGGTAGAGCGGCACCTGGCACACCCCGCCGGCCTTCGTCCGCCACTGCTCCTTGCCGTCCACGTAAAAGACGTATTCGTCGGGCGTCCACAGCAGGGCGTAGGTGTGCCAGCCCTCGGCGATGCCGGGGTGGCGGGAGATGTGGCCGGCCGCCTTGTGGGCCTTGCCGTAGCCGTCCCAGTGGAGGTTGTGGTGCACGCGGTCGTCGAGCCCCGGCTTCTCCATGACATCAATCTCGGTGCCGTCCATCCCCTCGTTGCCGACCGTCGTCACGCCCTTGCCGTACATCCAGAAGGCCGACCAGTGCCCCCCCGACCTCTGGAGGCGGATGCGCGCCACATAGTAGCCGAAGGCGTGTTCGAACTTCCCGCGCGTCCGCACGCAACCGTCGAGATACTTGTCGCCCTCCTTGAGCGTCTTGATGGCCAGGCTGCCCTTGCCGTCGAGCGCGACCGCCTTCGGCGACCAGGAGCCCGCGCGGCGCGGGCCGTCGGCGACGTCCCACTTGCTCTCATCCAGCTTCTCGCCGTCGAACTCATCGTGCCACGCGAGCTTCCACGCCTGCCCCTCGGGCGCGGGGGGCAGCACATCGGCCGGCTCCAGCTTCTTCTCCATTGTCCGCTCCTCGGCGGCGAGCGCCGTCGTCAGCATCATCACCACGGCGAGCCCGACGATTCTCATGGCGCTCTCCTCATTCCTGTGTCCCTGCTTGCCTCTGGCCGGCCGGCAACCGTCCTCCCACGCCCGCGAATGTAGCGCGCGATGCCGCCGATTACAACAGGTCATGGGCTCTGCTCCCGCCGGAGTCAGAGAGCAGTGGACACCATCACCGTGCCCTGCTAGACTCTCCCGTATCCGGGGGGACTGCTGAGAGGAGCCTTCAAGTGCCGAAGTCGGCGACCGTCGGAGCCTACCTGGTCCAGCGACTCGAGGAGGCGGGGCTGAAGCACGTGTTCGGCATCCCGGGCGACTACGTGCTGCGCTTCTACGACCTGCTGGAGGCGAGCGCGATGCAGGTGGTGGGCACGTGCGCCGAGCAGGGCGCGGCCTTCGCGGCCGACGCCTATGCACGCGTGAACGGCCTGAGCGCGCTGTGCGTCACCTACTGCGTCGGCGGCCTCAACACGGTGAACGCGGTGGCCGAGGCCTACGCCGAGAAGTCGCCCGTCATCGCCATCAGCGGGGCGCCGGGGCTCCGCGAGCGCGTGCGCTCGCCCCTCCTGCATCACCGCGTGCGCGACTTCAACACGCAGAAGCTGATCTTCGAGCAGGTCACTGTGGCCTCGGCCGCCCTCGAGGACCCCGAGCGGGCGCCGCAGCAGATTGACGCGACCATCGCCGCCTGCCTGCGGTACAAGCGGCCGGTCTACCTCGAGCTGCCGCGCGACATGGTGGACCGCCCCTGCGCTCCTCCCGCCCCGCTCTCCAAGGAACACCCGGCCAGCGACCCCGCGGCGCTGCGCGAGGCCCTCGACGAGGCCGCCGCCATGCTTCGGCGCGCCCGACACCCCGTCGTCCTGGCGGGGGTGGAGATCCACAGGTTCGGGCTCCAGGACTGCCTGCTGCGGGTGCTGGAGCGGACGGGCTACCCCGTGGCGGCCACGCTGCTGGGGAAATCCGTCGTCTCCGAGGTGCACCCACAGTATCTGGGCGTCTACGAGGGCGCGATGGGCCGCGAGGACGTGCGCCGCGCCGTTGAGGGCGCTGATGCCGTGCTCATCCTCGGCGCGTTCATGACCGACATCAACCTCGGCGTCTTCACCGCGCACCTGGACGAGGGCCACACGATCCACGCGACCTCGGAGCGCGTGGCGATCAAGCACCATCACTTCGATGGGATCATGCTGCGGGACTTCATTCACGGGCTGCTCAAGGCCCCGATCGGACGTCGGCGGCGGGTCTCGCTGCCGCCCAAGCGCCTGCGCAAGCCCTTCCGCGTCCAGCCGGGCCGGCCCGTCAAGGTGCGCCGCTTCTTCGCGAGGATCAACGATTTCCTGGAGGACGACTTCGCGGTGATCTGCGATCCCGGCGACAGCCTCTTCGGCGCCGCGGACCTCACGATTCACCGCAGGACCGAGTTCCTCAGCCCCGCCTACTACACCTCGATGGGCTTCGCTGTGCCGGCCGCGCTGGGCGCGCAGATAGGCAGGCCGCGCTTGCGGCCCATCGTGCTCGTGGGCGACGGCGCCTTCCAGATGACCGGGCAGGAGCTTTCGACCATCGCCCGCTTCGGCCTCAATCCCATCGTGTTCGTGCTCAACAACAAGGGCTACACCACCGAGCGCTACATCCACGACGGGGCCTACAACGACATCCCCAACTGGGCCTACCACGAGATGCCGAAGCTGCTGGGCGCCGGCTGGGGCTGCGAGGTGCGGACCGAGGGGGAGCTGGAGACCGCGCTGGTGAAGGCTCGCGAGAACACCGGCAGCTTCTCCATCGTCAACGTGCACCTCGAGCCCTACGACCGCTCGGCCGCCCTCGAGCGCCTCGGCAAGCGCCTGAGCCGCCAGGTCGGCAAGAAGTGAGGTTTGGAGTGCGGTAACGCAGTTACCGCTCTGGATTGCCGCGAAGCGGGGCTACTCGGGGAGGCTCAAGACCTGGCACTTGCCCTCGACTCGCGGCACGGCGACCGTCGCGTCGCCAACCTTCAGGGCGACGGGCTCGCGGGTGTCGTCGAAGTCAGTGCGCCGCACGAGGAGGCGATTGCCGAGGCGCAGGCCCGAGACGACGGGGCCGGGCTGCTTCGGCACGTCGAAGGCCACGGGCTCGCCCTTGTCGAGGAAGTCGCGGAACTCCAGCGCCGCGGCCCACGTCTCGTGCAGCGGGCGAATCTCCTGCGCGATCTCGGTCTCGGGACACCAGAGGAAGAAGGTGTCGTGGCCCCGCAGGAGCATGTGCCAGAGCAGCTCCCTGTAGGCGTCGGAGCTGAATTGCTTGACGGCGGGGTCGGGGTCTTTGGGCGGCGACGTGGTGGTGTGGTGGACGAAGGTGATGACGGGCGTGGCCGCAGGCGTGGCCTGCCCCACGCTGCTCGCCTCCAGGAGCAGGGCGTAGAACCAGCGGTAGTCGCCGTTCGGCCAGTCGTACCAGCTCCAGATGCGATACCAGGTGTAGACGACGGGCATGGCGAACGTGTAGCCGCAGCCCTCGAACTCGTGCGCCCAGGGGCGGTACGGCGCCCGCTGGTCCATCCGCACGGGGCAGCCCTTCGGCGGGTCGGTCTCGAAGTAGTCGTACCAATAGCGCCAGCCGCCGTGCGGATAGACGCCGTAGTTGCCCACCAGGGCCTTGGGGAAGTGCTTGAGCACCACGCTCGCGTAGCACTCACGCTGAACCTCTGAGCGGATGCGGCGATACGCCTTCTGGAACTCCAGGAAGTCGTCCATCCTCGGGATGTTCTTGCGGCACACGGTGCACCGCTTCGCCGCGTCCCAGCCACCGTTCCACTCGATGGGGCCGTCAATCTCCCAGTCGGCGACGACGAAATCGGGCGCCATTCCTTTCTCTTTGTAGGCGCGGCAGAAGAAGTCCACCTGCTCGCGCATCGCGGGATAGCGGTGCTGGAGGCGGAAGGGGCAGCCGAGCTTGCGGCGCTCGGCCGACGAGGTGTCGAAGAAGGGCTTGCCCTCGGCATCGAGGTGGGCGGTGGCCTCGGAGCCGTCGCAGATGCTGTAGGTGCAGGCGTTGGCGTTGATGTTCACGCGCAGGCCGAGGCGTTTCTGGACCGCGCTCCTCCGCAGCGCGCGGTCGAGCGACTGCTGCTGGTCTTTGCCCGGCCGCCACGAGGCGCAGGCGGCGATGCCGCGCGCGTCGAGCGCCTTGAGCGTCGTCTCGACCTGTGCGTCGTCGCCAGGCAAGTCCATCGCGGGCCACACGTAGAGCGGCAACCGGCCGCCGCGGGGGAACTTCAGCGGCTGCGTCTCGCGCAGCACCGACTCGATTCGCTCCTCGGGCGTCATGCGCTTGGCCCCTCCTGCGCAAAGGGAGGCGAGGGTGGCAATGGCGACACAAACCCGCGCGGACAGGTCTCGGCTGCGCATGGCTGCTCCTCAGCGCCTGAGCGTGCGACGAATGACCTCAGTCAGTCGTTTCGCCACCTTCTCGTGGCCCGCGAGGTTGGGGTGAACGCCTTCGGTGGTGTCGGTCCGGCGGTCGAGCCAGCCGGCGGTTTCCACGGAGTGCACGTTGGCGTCGCCCTCGTTGTGTGCGGCGGCGACGGCGAGGCGGATGGACTCCGCGTGCACCTGGGGATAGGGCACGACGCAGAAGATGGCGGCGTCGGGGTTGCGCTTGCGGGCGAGGCGGATGAGGTTGAGGTAGCCGTGCTCGATGTTGGGCACGCGGCTGTCGTTGCCGCCGTGGTTGATGACCACGATGTCGGCGGGCCGCTCGACGGCCGGCACGCCCTCGTAGGCGAAGGGATAGGCGAGCGGCGCGGGCGGCACGCCGCCGTTGCCCTCGACGGTGATGCCCTGGCGCCCGAAGCCGATGAGCCGCGGCTCGGCGCCCAGGGCCAGAGCCGTCCGAAACGCCCAGGTCGCCCGGGCGTCCGCGATCTCCGTCCACTCCTCCAGCTTGCCCCCGCGGACGGCCAGGACCCCCTCGGTGATCGAGTCGCCGATGGCCTCCAGCACCCGCTTGCGACGGCGCGGGGGCGATAGGAGCTGCCCCTCGGGCACCTCGACGCCCCCGAGGGTGAGCGACGCGACGAGCGGCGGCTTCCAGCGCGGCTGGTGCTCGTCGAGCGCCTTCACGACCACCCACACCTGGTGGCGGCCCGCCTTCGCCCCCTCGCCGAGCACGATCTGGTCGCGGTCCACCACCTGCTTCGACCATTCGCCGTCGAACTCCACCCAGAGCTGCGGCAACGGCGGCTTGTTCGCCGAGCGATCGAGGTGCAGCACGCACGTCGTGCCCTCGTAACGGAACTCGAACGACGAGCCGGGGTTCACGGTCACGATGCGGGTCGGCGCGCCCGAGGCGTCCCATCGCCCCAGCAGCCGAATCGTCCCCCGACCTGGCGCCGACGTCGGCTGCCACAGGGAGCAGCCACAGGCGCCGAGCAGGAAGGCGAAGGACACGACAAGCAGCAGACATCTCAAGAGGTCTTCCCTTCGTTCACGACTCTGTTGGGGGGATGCTCTGGCGAATCGCCTCGGCCAGCTTCTCGGGCTCGTCGCTGCCGATGCGGGCCTTCTTGCCCGAGGCGAGGACGATCTCGACCGCCCCGAGGCCCGAGACGTTGTAGAGCCAGCCGTGCGGCGTGTAGTGGATGCCCCAACCGTAGTACCACGGGTTCCGCACGACGCGCACCTCGCGGACATCGGCCAGCGGCCACCGTTTCCGGACCAGCCCCGGCCCGAACCGGCACACCAGCCACCCCTCCTCGATCGCCACGGTGAGCGTGCCGAACAGCACGGCGACTAAGCCCAGGATGCACAGGACGACGATGCCGACTGGGTGCCAGCCAAAGGCGAGGAACAGCCCGAGAATCCCGGCCACTGCCACGCCCTCGAGCACGAGGACCAGCGTGCCAACCTGGGAGTGCTTGTAGCTCATCTCCTGCCTCCTTCAAGAACCCCTTTGAACGAGGTCGGTGACAGCAAACGGCACGAGTCTCGGGAGCCACGCTTTGTAGCGGGACAGGTCGAACGGCGGCGCGCCGAGGAGGTAGTGGTTGTGGCCCTTCTCGCCGTTCAGCTCCCACTCGATGAGGAACAGCCGCTGGTGGCCGCGGCTGACGGGGACGGCGCCGAGCGCTCGATTCTCGTTCGGGCCGGCCTCGGCCGCGCCGTCGAGGAGCACCGCGTCGGAGTCGGCATCGCGGATGGCGAAGCGGCCGCTCACGGCCTGGCGGCCGTCGTTGCCAAGGACGACGCGGCAGTGCCAGTTCTCGGGCTCGCCGACCATGATGCAGGCCGGCTGCTGCACCCGCTTGAGGTAGAGATAGGCGAGCTTGCGGCGGAAATAGTAGTCCACAATCGCGTCGGAGAACTGCGGCCAGCAGTCCATCACGTTCCACCAGAGCACGCCCGTCATCCGCCACTTCCTCAGCCGCACCATCTCGACGAAGAACTTCTTGGCCTCGGCCTGGGAAATCTGCGAGGCGAGGACGAAGTCCTCCAGGTTCTTCGGCTCGACGCCGAACAGCTCGCGGATCTGCTTCGCCATCAGCTCGATGCGGTAGGCGTAGGGGCCGGGCTGGGGCCAGGTGTCGGCCGCGTGGATGCGCCACTCGTCGTTCCCCTGCCACGGCCAGAGCTTGTCGGGCGAGAGGAACTGCTTCAGGCTCTCGATGCTCGGGCAGCCGTGGTAGCCGATCTCGCTGATGAAGTGGGCGGTTGTCTCGGTGTAGTAGCGGCTCTTGTAGTAGTCGCGCGGCCCCCACAGGTGGTCCTCGGGCATCAGCGAATGGTCGCCCGAGGCGAAGACCTCGGGGGCCATGTAGGGCGAGCTGGGCAGATACGGCCGCCACGGGTCGCAGCGGCGGACCACCTGCGGCAGCACCTCGCGCGTGATGCGGTTCGCGTTCGGGTCGAGCCGGCCCGACCAGAGGCTCGCCTCGTCGCACTCGTTGTCGCCCGCCCAGAGGGCGATGCAGGGGTGGTTGCGGAGCTTGCGGACCACGCTCTCCGCCTCCTCGCGCATCACCGCCAGGAACGCCTCGTCCTGCGGGTAGCGGGCGCAGGCCATGCAAAAGTCCTGCCACACCAGGATGCCGTGGGCGTCGCAGAAGTCGTAGAACGGTTGGTCCTCGTAGACGCCCCCGCCCCAACAGCGGAGCATGTTGCAGCCCAGATCGTCGAAGAGCGCGAGAATCTTCGGCACCCGCTCGGCATCGCGGCTGTGGAAGGCGTCGGCCGGCACCCAGTTCGAGCCCTTCACCAGGATGGGCGTGCCGTTGACCTTGAAGAGGAACTCCCCTGGCCGCTCGCGCGTCGTGGTGTCAGTGCGGATGAGTTCGAGGGTGCGGAGGCCGACGCGGTCGGTCCGCTCGTCGAGCACCTTACCATCATGAACAAGCTGGCACGTGACCTCGTAGAGGTTCGGCTCGCCGTAGCCCTTGGGCCACCAGAGGCGGGGGCTCTCGATGGCGATCTCGGTCGCGCCGGCCGCGAAGCGGCAGGGGACGACGTGCTCGAACCGGCTCTCGCCGCACGAGCCAGTGAAGCGCAGCTCGCAGCCCCGCCAGTCCGTCTCTCCGGGCAGAAAGCGCAGGTGCCAGTGGACGGCCAGCAGGGCGCGACGCTCGTCGGCCTGGCGCGTGGAATAGTAGGGATCGCCCAGTGTGATCGGCCCGTGGAACTGGAGCTTCACTGAGCGCCAGATGCCGGCCGACACCGCCCGCGGCGCAATATCCCATCCGTACATATGCGCGGCTTTGCGAACGCAGAGCGACTCGAAGTTGGCCGGCAACGCGTGAGTGTTGGGGTCGGGCGGCACTTGAGCCGCGGTGCGCACGGCCGGCTGGATACAGATCACCAGCTCATTGCGCTCGCCCGGCGGCCGAAGGGTCCCCGTTACGTCGAAGACCTTGGGGATGAGCATGTTTTCAATGTGGCCGAGCGTCTTGCCATTGAGGATGATGCCGGCAAAGCAGTCCACGCCCTCGAACTGCAGCACGGGGCGGTGTCCTGGTTCCGACTCCGGCGTGACGAACTCCCGCCGATACCACCATTCGTAGTGCTCGTATGCGGCGAGCCGCAGGATGTTCGCGCCCACGAACGGCTCGGCCAACCGCCCCGCCCGCACGAGGTCCAGCTCCACGTTCCCCGGCACCTGCGCCTCGATCGTGCAGTCCTTCAGGCGGTCCAGGTCGGCCCCGCCGTGGATGTCGTGGTCGCCTTCGGGGAAATACGTGAGCTGCCAGATGCCATCGAGCGAGAGGGTCTTCACTTCGCCTCCTCGCGGGTCAACTCGTAGAGGAGCAGGCGGCTGGGGGGCGGCGTCTGGTCGGCGGGCCGCGGGCGGTCGCGGTTGGCGCCAAGGGTCTCCCAGCGCAGCGCATACGTCGTGCCGCCGCTCTCGCAGGTGCGGACGTTGACGCGCATCCCTGGGAAATCGGATTCGAGCTTGCGCACCTCGGGCGGCCACGGCGCGCTGCGCGGCGTCTCGCCCGTGGGCTGAAGCGTTTCGCCGTCGAGCAGCCGCGACCCCGAGCCGGCCTTGGGGTGGAAGAAGCTCTGGGCCAGCGACTTGCCGTCGCGCCAAGGCGTCGCGGCCGAGTAGCCGATCTCGGCGACGATGCAGCCGCCCCCCTGGAAGTACCAGCGGTAGTCCCACTTCGTGGTCTGATAGGTCTTCCAGCCCTCCTTCTCGCGCCGAGCGAGATAGAGCTGGGTGTGCCCGTTGGCGTCGAACTTGTGGTAGGCGATGAGCGGCCTGTCGCCGTGGTCGAAGCTGAGCTTCACGTTGTTGAGCATGCCGCCCCGCGCGGGCACGGGGTCCACGACCTCGGCGTTCTTGAGGGTCATCGGCAGCTCGATGGGGCGGCCGTCGCTCGTCTCCCACGTCTTCAGGTCGCGGCTGCGGGCGTACGAGAGGTCGTGGTTGGTCGAGCAGTCGGGCGTGTCGCGCCAGACCCAGGCGATGTGGAACACGCCGCGCCCGTCGGCCACGATGGGGGTCGGATACGCGTTCATCTTCGGCACGCCGGACAGCAGCGGCTTGTCGAGCCACCGCGCCCACGAGCGCGGCGTCTCGTCGTACGCGTTGAGGAAGCGGCGGCCGTTGCCGCTGCCGCCGTCGCGGTAGAGGAACAGGAGCCGGCCATCCGACGCGGTGAAGAATTGCGGGTAGGTGCACCGCCCCTCGTCCTGGCCCGTCATCCGGTGGACGGCTCGCAGCGACGCCACGTCGCCCGGCTTCTCCGTTCGCCAGTAGCGGAGCGAGCGGCAGTGCATGTTCGCCGCCACGTGCAGGCCGCCGTCGCGGTCGAAGCCGAAGGCGATCGAGTTATGGCTGTCCCAGCCCACCCGCTCGTCGGTCACCTGAAGCGTCCAGTCCTTCGCGTCGGGCTTGCGATGGCCGATGACCATGCGCCGCTCATGGTCGTAGAAGCCGATGTAGAGCCCGTCGGGGCGCGCCTCGAACGCAAAGCCCACGGGATGCCCCGCCCAGACCTTGCCGATCTCGGTGCACGACTTGACCACGAGCTTCGCCTCCTCCTCGCCCGCCGCGACGCCCCCGAGGGCCAGCCCAATGCACAGGATGCTCTTCAACATGGGAACCTCCTTGCCCCGCATTCTACGCTACCGGCAAGGGCGCGATCAAGCCGGCACCTGTCCGGCAGGCGCTGGAGAGCCGACAGGCTACAGGCTGCCAATCCCCCCGCCCCTGGGTTTGGCAACCTGTAGTTTCTACAAGCCATTGCCGCACAGGCACTTAGGGCAAGGGCTCGCCGCTACAGGTTGCCAACTCCCTCCTTCCGCCTGCCAGGAGATCGCGCGCGCCTATCAAGCAGGGCTTGACGCCGCCGCCGCGCCGGCCTACACTCGCCGGGCAGAGGAGGAACCCATGCACGCCTTCTTCCTTGCCGCCTTGATCGTGAGCGGCCCCTGGGCTGCCGCGCCCAACCCCTGCACCAACGGCTCCTTCGAGGAGCTTGCCCCCAACGGCTTCCCCCTCGACTGGGAGCGGGTCGGCCAGACGGTCGAGGCCGTCTCCGACGCCCACACCGGCCAGCGCGCGCTGCGGCTGCTGCGCAGAGAAGACCCCCTAAAGGGCGAACTACGAACCTCCGAGACCGGGCTCAACCGCACCTGGAAGGCCCACAGCGGCGAACGCGGCGCGATGGTCGCCTGCCTCAAGGGCGGCATCGAGTTCTGGTACAAAGCCCTCTCCGCCGCCGACGGCACCCGGCTCACCGTCCAGGCCATCCCGATGACCGCCGAGCCTATCGAGGGCACCGATTCGCCCCGCGCCATCTTCGACGTGCCCAAGGAGCACATCGCTGACGGCCAGTGGCACCAGGGCCGCCTCAAGTACGACTTCACCGGCGACCCCAAGGCCAAATGGGTCCACTTCGGCGGCCGCATCCTCGGCCGCGCTGGCGGTTTTCTGCTCGACGACTTCGCCTACGTCGAGAAGGTTGGCCCCATCCTCCGCATCAGCCGCCTCCGACTCGACGAGGACCCCAAGCGCCCTGGCGCGCGCTGCACCATCTCGGCCCTCATCGAAAACGTCGGCGACGCCCCCGCCCCCGACGTCCACGCCACCCTCACCGCCCCACCCGAACTCCGATCAAGTCCGGCGGAATTCAGCTTGGGCGACCTTGCGCCCGACGCGACGCCACAGGTGATCTGGAATCTCGATGGGACGCGGACGAGCGCCATCGTCCTGGCGCTCAAGGCGGCCTCCAGGGGCCAGGAAGCAGTTGACTCCATCGCCATCGCGCCTCGTCTGGCCATAGAGAGCTATGGGCCGCGCGAACCGGTCGTTGGGTCCTTCGAGCCCTTCAGGATGGAATGCGTCGTGCGCAACGTGGGAAACGCCGTGGCTATCGGGCCGAAGGCAACGTTCGAGTTCCCGCCCGTCCGTGTGCGCGGAACGCGTCGGATTCCTGGGCACCCGGAAGGGCATTCCGAGGAATACGAGGAGGATGCCATTCTCGTGCAGCCGGCGGTCGCTTCGGGCGCGTGCAAGGGCCTCATGCCGGGAGAGGCCGTAACGCTCCGCGCCGCGTTTCGCGCCGGCATCCCGGGCCCGGTGTCGGGCTCGATCCGCGTTGGCGCAGCGAACATCCGAGGCGATCTCACGGCCGAAGTCGAGGTGGTCGTGGCCCAGCTCGCCAAGCTGCCGCGTCCATCTGGGTGCCTGAGATCGCTAGCGACGGATGACTATGCTCTGGTCGAGAACAGCCACGTGCGCCTTGCGTTCCACAGAACCCCAGGCGCTCACGGGCTGGCCGAGCTGTGGCTCAGGGGCCGCGGAGGCTGGCGACGATCCGCCTGGCTCTTGCGTCTCGGTGAACTCGTGGAGCAACAGTTGTGGAACAGCATAAGCCCGTGGGATGTGCCCAGGGTGGAACTCGGCAAGCGGGCGACCTTGCGGTTCGACTGGGGCTCTGAGGACCCGAGGGTTCAGCACCGGGCTCCCCTGGAGTTCTCACTTGGGGAACAAGACAAGTCCGTTCTCGTGGACTATGGGTTCACCTCTGCTGTACCCCTTGGCCTGTTGGCCCTGAAGGGCCCGGGACTCCAGGCTATGGACCGAGAAGAGGCCGTCTTCCCTGGTGTGGAATGGCTCGTTGACGATGAGCTCTCATCGAGCGCGCTCGACGTCGCCGAGAACCACCCTGACCGACGCCGCTTCGTCGTGCACCCCAACATGGTCACCATCCCTGCCGTGGGCATCCACGGGCGCAATGGCACCGTCGGCCTGATCTGGGACGTGCATCAGAAGTGGGACGGCGTGCGCGACCGTCCGTCGGTCGGGTTCGCGTCGCCCGACCGGATCCACAACAAACGCACACACTTGGTCCAGCTCTTCATGCCGAGCGTGCCGGACTTCGTCGAGCCAAACGCCTGGGAAGCATCGAAGCCGTATGCCCTGAGGCCAAACCAGCCGCTTCGCCTCCGTTGCCTCATCTTCGCCGATGGCGAGGCGAAGGATGCGCTCGCGGCGGTGGATGAGTGGATTCGCCTCTATGGCCTGCCAGAGCCGCAGCCGCTGCCGCACGGGTCATACGAGAGGGAAATCGAGTTCTCGATGCAGGGGTATCTGGAGTCGCTGTGGGTGCCGGAGACGCAAGAGTGGTGGACGAGCAAGGGCGGCGGGCGGATCATGTCGAAGAAGGGCAGGCCGCACAATTTCGTGGCCGACCTGTTGCTCGGCTCGCTCGTCAGCCCCGACGAGGCCGTGCGGAAGCAGTGTCGCGAGCGGGCGGAGGAAATGGCCGCGCTCCTCAAGTGCGAGCCGCGGCTCGACGCGATGCGGTTCCCGGGGCGGTTCGACCTCGCCATCGCCAATCCCGCCCGCGCCGCCGGCCTCCTCGCCACGATGGGCGACGACGGGGCCTGGCGCTTCGATGCCGACCAGGAAGGCCGTGGCCCCTTCGTGGGCAAGGACTACCACGAGCTCGGCCCCGACAACGCGGTCGAGGTCGGCACCTGTGCGCGGAAAGCCTTCGAGGTGCTCCGCTACGCCCGCATCGCGGGCGACGCCGAGGCATTCGAGCGGATGCAGAAGACGCTCCGCCTGATGGAAACCTTCCGCGTGCCCCGCGCGGCGCAGGTGTGGGAGGTGCCCGTCCACACGCCCGACCTGCTGGCCGCCGCCGACGCGGTGGACGCCTATCTCGAAGCCTATCGCTTCAGCGGCGACGAGCGCTGGCTCCGCGACGCCGTCACCTGGGCGCGGCGCGGAATCCCGTTCATCTACCTGTGGAACCCGCCCGACAAGCCGTGGCTCCTGGGCGCCAGCATCCCCGTCTACGGCGCGACCTGGTTCACCGGCTCGTGGTTCGGCCGGCCCGTCCAATGGAATGGGCTTCGCTACGCGACCGCCATTCTGAAACTCGCGGAGCACGACCAGAGCAAGGACTGGCGCCGCCTCGCCGAGCTGATCATCCGCAGCGCCATCCTCCAGCAGGACCCCGACGGCGAGAACGTCGCCCTCTGGCCCGACAACATCAGCGCGATTGACGGCAAGAAGTGTCCCTGGGTCTTCGCCCCGCGCCAGGTCATCCAGAATATCCTGCTGCTCAACGGCCGCGACGAGGAGCCGCAGACGACGATTCTCCGCCGCAAGCCGTTTCTGGCCGCCGAGCGCCGCATCCACATCTCCGCCACGGCAAGGGTCAGCGACGCCGCATGGAATGGCGATCTTCTTACCTTCACGGTCGCCTATCCACAAGGCGAAGAAGGCACCATCCTCGTCGCCAACGTGGCGAAGCCGACCGCCGTCACCCTCGACGGCAAGCGGCTGGCCGAGCGCTCCGAGGTCGAGAAGGGGGCCGAGCCAGCCTGGCGTTACGACGATGCCCTCGCCTATCTCTGCGTGCGCATCGCCTCGCCCGCCACCGCCTCCACCCCTGTCATCCTGAGCGAAGCGAAGGATCTTTCAAGGGAGGCGGCTGACACCACTAGGGTGGCCGCAGCTACCGGCGCCGGCTCCCCTGAAAGGTTCTTCGCTCCGCTGCGCTCCGCTCAGAATGACAGTGTGATGGTCCGCATCGAGGGCGCGCGCCACCGCCGGGTGGACCGGTTGCCCACGCTGGCCGAGCGCCTGGACTTCGCCTTTGACCGCTCGGCCGAGGGCTGGATGGCCGCACACGACATCGCCGACCTCGCGGTCCGCGGCGGAGCCCTCTGCGGCCGGGCCACGGCCCCCGACCCCTACATCGTCCGCAGCCTCGTCCGCGTCAAGGGCGACGACTGCCCGGTCCTCCTCATCCGCCTGCGGAGCACGGCCGGCCCCGCCGCGCAGTGCTTCTGGACCACCGAGGCATCGCCCGCCTTCGACGAGGCCAAGTCGCTCCGCTTCCAGGTCGAGCCCGATGGCGAGTGGCGCGACTACCGCCTCGAGGTCGGCAAGCACCCCCAATGGGCGGGGCAGACCATCACCGCCATGCGCCTCGACCCCGGCGACGCGCCCGGAGAATTCGCCGTGGACCTCATCCGCGGCGGCATCAACTGAGGTTGGGGTCTACTAGACGTTGGGAGGGTTGCTCCTGCCAGAGGCCGGCGTCTACTCGGCGAATCTCAGCCGCCCCCTTCCGGATCAGCTCTGCCTCGTCATGGCTCAGGGTGTCGGCCAGTTGCAGGATCGCGCGCGGCGACCCCCTGCGCACGCGCGACTCGAGCGCCAACGCCACTTCCACGCGGCTGCCTTGGGGGAACGGAAGCGGCTCGTCCACCTCGATCGTGTTCCCCTTCACAGTGCCTCTGTAGCTCATGGTTGCGAGCCCTCTCCATCAAGCCTTGCCGTTTGCCGCGCCACCACCATTCCCCTACCTCACACGGCATTCTACGCCCTTGATGCCGCTTCGTCAACCCAGAAGCTGCACTTGATCGCTGGCTGTGGCGCGCCTACACTGGCGCCTGCGAGCCATCCCTGCCACTTTCGGAGGCGGCCTCGATGCGGAAACGGCGGACGTGTGTGGCCGACACCCTCTCTTCACCACGAACCCCTGCCCGGGCCTTCCTCCCCCGCGCGGTCGAGCTGGGGGCGAAGGAGGCGAAGCTCGTGCCCACGGGCCAGGTCTTCACCGCCGAGTGGGTGCGGCTGAAGTGCCAGTACGGCTGCGGGGCGTATGCCTCGAGCCGCAACTGCCCGCCCTACTCGCCGACGCCGGAGCGCACGCGGAAGATCCTCGATGAGTTCACCACCGCCATCCTCGTCCACGGCGACCGCACGGCGGACATCCGCAAGATCGTCGTGGCCCTCGAGCGCGAGGTCTTCCTGGCCGGCTATTACAAGGCGTTCGCCTACGCTTGCGGACCGTGCCATTTGTGCAAGGAGTGCGACCTCGAGGGCGCCTGCCGCCACGAGGACGACGCTCGCCCCGCCATGGAGGCCTGCGGCATCGACGTCTTCGCCACCGCCCGCGCCGCCGGCTTCCCCATCGCCGTCGTCTCCTCCCGCGACTGCGAGCAGAATTACTATGGACTGGTGCTGGTGGAGTGAGAGATGACTGCGGGGGAGGAAGCCCTTTTCAGCGAAAAGGGGCTTCCCCCCCCCGCACCCCCTCCTCCCGAAAAGCTCTTACCCCTCTCACTCCAGCGGCACGAGGTCGGTGCCCTCGGACTGGATGTCGCGGATGCGATGGCCGTCCACGAGGATCTGGTAGGTGGTGCCCTTGCGGGCCTTGATGTGGGCCTTGCCGTCGCGAAGCTCGACGGGGAAGGGGCTGACGACGCGGTGCTTGCCGTCGCTGGCGATGGCGAGGGAGTCGAGCTGGCCGTCGAGGACCCAGCGCAGACTGAGAAAGGCGCAGGGGTTGATGTTCGGCCCCTGCCGGCGCTGGGCAGCGAGGTGGAAGGAATCGGGCAGGGTGCCAACGAGCCTGCCGTCGGGGTATTGCTGCTGCTCGGCACTGAGGAGGATGCCGCGGGCGAGGTGCGCCCAGTCGAGCGTCTTGTCGTGTGGCGCGAGGAGCGTGAGGGCGTAGGCGTAGACGCCGCCGCACCACTGGACGGGCAGGCCCATCCAATTCGGGGCACGCCAGCTCGTGGCGCCGTAGACGGGGATGGCCGCGTAGGCCATGACGGGATAGCGGCTCCACAGGTAGACGAAGGGCACGCCGCTGAGCGCCCAGCGGCGGGCCTCGGCGAGGTAGTCCTGCCTGCCCGTGAGCTCGAAGCCGCGGACGTATGCCCAGACGAGGTAGGCGGAGGCCAGGACGTCGGGGGTGTGGAGGGAGAGTTCCCAGGTCTGGGCGCCGCGGGGCACGCGGAAGCGTTTCATGTAGTCGAGGGCTTTCAGGCCGGCGTCGAGGGCCGCCTTGTCGCCGGTCATCCAGGCGAAGTTGAGCAGCGTGGCGGCGGGCCGGGCGCAGTGGCCGCTGGCGGTGTCCTCGTAGTGGCCTTTGAGGTACTTGCCCTCGTAGTGCCACGAGCCGTCTGGCTTCTGGCCCTTGATGAGGTTCTGCGCTTGACTGGAGCGCATTTCGAGCCATTTCTGGGCGCGGCCGGTGACGAACCAGATGGCATCGTTGTCCACGTGCGAGCCGCCGCCGACGTAGCGGTCGAGCTTCGGGATTTCGCCGGTGAGGCGCCAGAGCGTGGATGCGAACGAGGCGTAGGGCTGGCGCTTCCAGTTCGGCTCGGCGCAGTGGCCCCAGCCGCCCTCGCCCTTGAGGGGGCCGTTGAGGGCGGCCAGGCAGAGCTTGAGCTGGGCTTCGCCGCTGCGCGGCGCCTTGGGCAGCGGCGCGAGGCCGTGGCGCTTCACGGCCCAGAGAATCGCCTCCTCGATGGCGGCCGGCCGGGCGAAGATGGTGGCCTCGATCTTCCTGCCGCGCAGGGCCATGCGATGGTCGGGCGTGCCGTCGAAGAAGTTCGGCACGGCATAGACAGGCTGGAGCGACATGTCGTCCCAGGCCACGGCGACGGCGCCGCGCTCGGTGACGCACGCCATCAGGGGCATAGTCACTTTGAGCACGTCGGGCGCGTAGCGCAGGTGCTCGGCCGTCTCGATGTCGAGCGTGGAGGAGGACCTCTCGCCCTTACCGAGGTATTCGAGGCCCGCGAAGACGCCGGCTTCGAGCTTGCCGATGGCCCGCACGACCGGCCCCTCGCACGGCTGGTCGCTCTCGATGGCGACGCTCAACTCGTCCTCGCGGTCGGCCCGCACGGCGACAGAGACGGAGACCCCTTGCCCGCGGAAGTTGGCCGCCAGAACGGAATGCAGCGGGGCATCGCCGACCACCTTCCCCTCGAAGGCCAGCTTGGGCATCACGCCGTCGGTGTGAACGAGGGGCGCCACTACGGCCACTGTCTGCCCCCCCCGCTCGATGCGCGCGCCCGAGCCATCCTTCGCGATACGGACGGTGAGTGCCTTGGTCTCCAGCGTCACCCAGTCCGTTTGGGCGTCGGGATGGTGGAGGAAGATGGTTCGGCTAATGGGCGGCAGGCCCTTGGCCTCGACGGCGATGGTGAGGGCCTCGAAGGGCCGCTTGCCCTCCAGCTTCAGGACCGGGCGCTCGACTGCCCCCGCCGCGATGCTCGTGGTCTTGCCGCCAAGACTGAACTCAAGGGGTTCCGTGCCGTGGTTCTTCAGGTGAACGACCACCTGGTCCTCGCCCGCCTCGACCTTGACGATCTCGAGCGGGTGGCGGGTGAGGCGGAACAGCTCGACCGACTGAATCTCGACCTCGCCCGGCGCCGTGCCGGGGTCGAGGCGGAGCATCGTGACCGTGCCATGGGCATCGAGCGGCACTTCGACGTCGTGCCACTGCTTGTCGTGGGCGATCTCGAAGCGGCTGCTCTTGGCCTCCTCGATACTTGGCGATTGCGCGGTGGCCCAGAAGATCTGGCCGTTGCCGCCCGCGGCCCCCTTGAGCCGCAGCCGCGCGGCGATCGGCCCCTCGGCCTTGAACGCCGGGCTGCGGAGATACGGGTCGTTGCTGGTGGAGGTGATCTTCAGCGCGCCCTTTTCGGCGGCGACCGTGCAGTCGTGCAGCGCGGCCCAGCCCCCGTCCCCTGCCTCGAACGTCCATTTCACCAGCGATTCCGTGCGCATCAGCGCGCGGGGGTAGGGATTGATGTCCTCGGCCATGGCGATGGCTCCGAAGGCGAGGAGAAGCGACCACAGAACAGGCACCCAGTTGCGGCGCGGCACGTCAGTCAATGTGAAACACCTCCTTGAGGGGCAGGGAGACGGGGCTGTTGTCGTGATTCGAGGGCATGAGGTCCTTCATGTGTGCCCACCACTTCTTGCACTCGGCCGTGTTGGCGATGGCGGCCCATTGCTCCTCGCTCTCGACTTCGGCGCAGGCGAAGAGCTGGCAGGTCTCGGGGTGCAGGAAGATCGAGTAGTTGTGGACGCCGTGGGCCTTGAGCACGGCCTCCAGCTCGGGCCAGATGGGCCTGTGGCGGCGCTCGTACTCGGCCTCCTGGCCCGGGTAGACCGACATGACGAAGGCTTTGCGGATCACGGCAAGCTCATCTCCCTCTTCAGGAACTCCTGCACGTCTACCACCTGTCCCGTGTGCGCCGATTCGATGGCGGCGAAGAGGAGCGCGGCACACTGGAGGTTGTCGTCGAGCGAGTTGGGTGGCTCGGGGCCGCCATTGAGCCAGTCCACGAACATCTCGGCGAGCCAGGGATTCATCCAGGCCGGCTGCTGCGCGAGACGCTTCTCGGTGACGACGCGCTCTCCGCTCAGGTCGGTGAGCACGCGGAGGCGGCGGCTGTCGAGCTCCAGTGTAGCCTTCTCGCACTCGGCGCGCCAGTAGTCCTGCGTCCAGGTGTTCAGCATTGTGGCATTGGTCATCGGGCGGCCTCCGCGTTGCGGTCAGCGCCTTCGGGCCGGTACCAGAACGAGCGCCAGTACAGGCGCTCGATTGCGTAGACGTCGAGCGGGGCCTTGGCGAGATCGAACGTCTCGGGCAGGAGCCCGTAGCGTTTGAGCTCGCGGACGTATTCGGGCCGGGGCATGAAGCCCGGCATGTCGAAGCGCTTGATCTGGTCGAGATACTTCTTCGAGTCCTCGATGGCGCGGAGGAGAACCTGGTAGTCGGGGTCGCTCGCGCTCTTGAACACGACGGCGCACGGGGCCGCCCTCTTGCCCATCCTGGTCGTGGCGAAGCCGCCGGCCTCGGGGGCGAGGGGCGCGAGGAGGAGCAGCGATTTCTCGGGGCGCGTGAGGTTGTAGAGCAGGTGGCGGTTGAAGCGGAAGGCGGGGTTGTAGCGCTGGCTCTCGCGGCGCGCCAGGTCGTTCATCGGCCCTTCGCCCCAGGGCACCATGCGCTTGTTGTCGGAGGGCGAGGCGGGCAGGGCCTGCTTGCCCTTGTGGCACGCGGCGCAGCGGCGCTGGAGGACAGCCTGTGCCTCCTTCGTGCTCGGCCAGGCCAGGTCGGGCCGGCCGCGGCCGCTGTAGTCGCCAATCGAGCCGGTGCCGAGGGCCGCATAGGTGCCGGCGTAGACGGCCCCCGTGTCGAGCCACAGGCGCAGGAGCTTGAGCTCGCGGGCCGTCGCGCCTTGGCGGGCGAACCGCCGGAGCAGCGGGCTGGCGCCCGAGCCGAGGGCGCGGGGCGGGTAGTTGCTCTTCCGCAGGTTCCGGCCGTCGCACAGCTCGCCTGTGATCGTGAGGGCGTAGTAGCTGTGGGAGAACATCGGCCCGCGGTCGCCGGCGAAGAGGAGGCCGCCGGACATGGGCCCGCCCTTCGCGGTCTTCTCGACGCCGTGGCAGGCGAGGCAATGCCGGTCGAGGATCGGCTGAATGTCGCGGGGGAAGTCGAAGACGTCGGGCGCGTCGGCGATGGGCTCGATGACGCTCGGCGGGCGGCGCATGGCGAGGGCCGTCGCGGCCGAGCGGGGCGTTTGCACGCGGCTCTCGTGGCAGCCCACACAGCCCACGCTCTCGCCCGGCTGCACGGTCATGAAGCTCTGCATCCGCTTCACGGCCAGGTCGTTCTCGTCGAGCGCCACGAAGAAGACGGGGCGAAGCGCGGGCACGTCGAAGCGGGCCGAGCCGTCGGCCTCGACAGGCACCGTGCCGAGAATCCGCTCGAGCAGGAACGTGCCGCCGTAGCTCAGCGGCTCCATGCCGCTGAACATGTTCCACGGCTTGGGCAGGATCTCGAGGACGAGCAGCTTCTTGACCTCGCCGGGCTTCACGCCGCCCATATTGCGGCCGACGTGGACGGCCTCGAGAAACACCTCGCCCGTGGGGCTTGCGGGGTCTATGCGGTTCGGCAGGACGCGCTCGCGCGGGCGGGGCCGGATGGGGCGTGGCTCGTGAACCTTCATCGTGCCGCGGCGCCACTCGGGCGGCAGGTCGAAGAGGCGGACGGTGCGGCCCTGGCCGTCCATCATCAGAATGTCGGTCTCGCCCGCGACGAGGAAGCTGTGCTCCGAGAGCGGATAGGGGTCGCGGTAGAAGCCGCCCTTGCTCACGGCGCGGGCCATCGGGAGGGCGTCGGGACCGAGCGTGGGGTCCACAATCGTGATGACGCCCGCGTGCTCGTTGCGGCCGTGGCCGGGCGAGAAGCTCGCGACGACCTTGCCCGTCCCGGGGATCGGCTTCGCGTCAATCATCACCGTGTCGGGCTGCTGGTTGCCGAAGAAGACCATCGGGCACGTGCCGTCGGGGTTCATCGTCCACAGGTGGTGATAGCCGATCTGGCTGCGGTCCACATACTCCCAGCGCTGGTAAAGGATTCGCCCGTCGGGCAGCACCCAGGGGGTGTTCTCGTGCTCGACGTTGGCCGAGAGCTGGCGGATGTTCTTCCCGTCGCCGTCGCAGCGGTACAGGATGGCGACCTGGGTGTAGTAGCACGGCACCCAGCGCTGGCAGCGGCTGGAGACGAACACGATATCGCCATCTGGAAGGTAGGTCGGCTCGATGTCGTCGAACGCCCCGTCGGTGAGCTGCCGCAAGCCCGAGCCGTCCACGTTGATCTCATATAGATGGTAATAGGGCTGGCCGCCCTTGCGGTAGGAGAAGAGGATTTTGCGCCCGTCGTAGTGCACCTGCGGGTCGCGCACGCCGCCCGTCGGGTCGTCGAGGAGCGTGGCGGCCTTGCCCGTCTTGAGGCCGAGCGTGCACAGGCGGCCACCGTCGTGGTAGTAGAGCCGCCGCTGGGCGTCGGCGATGTGGTAGCCGAAGTTCGCATACCAGTGGTTGTCGCCATCCACCTGTCGGACGGCGAAGACGATCTGCTCGAAGCCGAGCTTGTCGGTCTGGGCGGCGAGTTGCGCGCGGCGGGCGGCTTCGAGCGCGTCGCGCTTCGCGTGCCAGGCGCGCAGTTCGTCCTTCGGCAGCGCGGCGAGGAGCCTCGCCTTCGCGGCGAACTCGGCCTGGATTTCGTCGGCGGAGAGCGCCCGGTCGAAGACGGCGACACCGGCGAGGAGGCCGATGAAGTTGCGGTGATCCTCGACCACATTCGCGCCGACCTGGAAGCGACCGCGCAGCACCGTGTCAATCTTCGGTGCGACCTGGCCGATCGGGGCGCCGTCGTAGTAGAGCCGCGCCGTCGTGCCGTCGAACGTGGCGGCCACGTGGTGCCACTGGTCGGGCGCGATGCCGCCCTTCACGTCGCAGTGCAGGTCCTGCGGATGGCCGTAGAAGTAGAAGCACAGGCGGCTCTCGGTCACGAGCCACAGGCCGCGGGCGCCGCCGCGGACGGGCGAGCCGCACGAGAAGAGCACCTTGTCGCGCACCCCATCGGGGCGGTTGAACCAGAGGCTGATCGAGCCGGGCGCCGCGCCCGACGGGAAGCCCTTGTCGGGGCCCGCGAGCTTGTGGGCCGCATCGAGACAGGCCAGCGCGGCTCCGCCGAACGGCCCGCGGACGCGCGCGACCGATTCGCCACCTGCCTCGCCCCTCGCCTCATCGGGCTCCCACTCCGCCACGAGCCCCCTGCCGCCGAAGGGAGGGGCAGCAGCCGCGGACGATACGAGGACCAGCGCCAGCATCAAGGTTGCGCGGGACGATGCCACAGGGAGCTCCAGTAGGCCTGGTCGGTGGCGTAGGGATCGACGGGCGCGTCGAGCGGCAGCTCGGCAGGCAGGACGCCGTAGCGCTGCATCTCGCGGACGTAGTGCTCGTTGGGGCGGAAGCCGGGCATGTCGAAGCGCTTGATCTCGTCAAGCTTGGCCTTGGCCGCCTGGAGATGGACGAGGATCTTCTGGTAGTCGGGGTCGGTGGCGTCGGCGAAGACGACGGGATGCACGATGGGTTTCGGGGGTCTGCTTCTATCTTCATTCACGTGCCTGGGCTTAGGGTCGCCTTCGGCGTAGCCGCCGGCCCCCCGGGTGAGGGGCGCGAGGAGGACGAGTGACTTCTCCGGGCGGGTGAGGTTGAAGATGCGGTGGCGCGAGTAGCGGCTGAGGGGGCGCGTCCACGACAGCATGTCGCCGTGGTCGGTGGCGACGAGCGCGGTGACATGGTACGGGAGCTGCTCCGGCGAGTGGCAGGCGCCACACCGGCGCCGGATGCCATCGACGGCCGGCGCGGTTGAGGGCCAGGCGTCGGCCATGACGCGGACCGGGCGATTGACGCCCCAGCAGCCGCCGACCTGGCCCGTCCCATAGGCGGCGTACGTGCCCGGGTACTGCGCGCCGCTGTCGATCCAGAGGCGGACCAGCGTGCGCTCGCGAGGCGTGAGCTGCACGTCGTTGTGGTGGGAATCGATCTTCTGCATCAGCGGCGACGCGGAGCTGTAGGCCGCGTAGGGTGCGTCGTTGCCGGGCTGGCGCCCGCTGCCGTGACCGGGGTTGCCGCCGGTGTCCTTGATCTGCCAGTGCAGGAAGAGCGTGTAGTAGCTGAGGGAGAACACGGGGCCGCGATCGCCTTCGAGGGCAACGCTGCCCTTGTGCTTCTCGTGGCTGTGGCACTTCGTGCAGTGGCGGTCGAGGATGGGCTGGACGTCGCGAGGGAACTCGAGGACGGCCGGCACGCCCTCGATGGGCTCGATGCGGCTCGGCGGGCGCGCGAGGGCCTCCGGCTGCGCCCGGCCACTCATGGTCGTGTGGGTGCGCGGCTCGTGGCAGCCGACGCAGCCGGCCGTCCCGCCGGGCTGGAGGGTGACGAAGCTGCGCATCTGCTTCACCGACCGGTCGCGCTCGTCGAGGAGCGCGAAGTAGATGCTGCGCAGGGCGGGGACGGTGAAGAGCGCCGAGCCGTCGGCCTCGACGGGCACGGTGCCCAGGATGCGCTTAAGGGTGGACGTGACGCCGTGGCCGATGGGCTGGGAGCCGCCACCGTGGAAGTTCGCCGGCTTCGGCAGATCCTCGAGGACGAGCAGCTTCTTGATGGCGCCGTGCTCGACACCGGCCATGTTGCGGCCGTGATAGACGTCGGTCAGCAGCAGCGTGCCCGTCGTCTGCTCGAGATCGACCTGCGGCGCGACGACCTGCTCGCGGGGGCGTGGCACCAGGGGACAAGGCTCGTGGACCATCGCGCCCCCTTGGTGCACGATCTCCGCCTCGCCCCTCACGTCCATCAGAACGAGCTGGTTGCCTCGCGCGACGAGGAGGGCGTCGGGCGAGAGCGGGTAGGGGTCGCGGCAGTCGGCCGCACGGCTGACCTGTCGCATGGCCCATGTGGCGTTCGGCCCGTGCGCGCGGCTGAGGAGGGCGACATGGCCGAGATGCTCGTTGCGGCCGTGGCCGGGCGAGTGGATGAAGACCACGCAGTCGGTGCCGGGGACGGGCTTGGCGTCGATGAAGACGCCGCCGGGCCGCTCGTTGCCGAAGAAGGCCATCGGGCCCGTGCCGTCGGGGCCCATCGTCCACAGGTGGTGGAAGCTCACGGCGTCGCGGTTCACATACTCCCAGCGGGTGTAGAGGATGCGGCCGTCGGGCAGGACGGCGGGTGTGTTCTCGGTGAAGGCGCCGGAGGAAAGCATGCGGAGGTTGCGGCCGTCGGCGTCGCAGCGGAAGAGGATGGCGCTTGGCGCGAGCCAGCAGCCGATGTAGCGCTTGCAGCGGGTCGAGCAGAAGGCGATGCCGCCGTCGGGCAGATACGTCGGCTCGACATCGTCCCACGGCCCGCTCGTGACCTGGCGCAGGCCCGAGCCGTCCCCGCCGATCTCGTAGAGGTTGTAGTGATGGGTCCCGCCTCTGCGATAGGAGAAGAGGATCCTGCTTCCGTCGTAGCGGACCTGCGGGTCGCGCACCGCGCCTCGGGGGTCATCAACGAGGGCGCTCAGCTCGCCGGTGCGGACGTCGAGCCTGGAGAGGCGGCCGCCGTCGGCGCCGTGAATCCAGTGGTTGGGGTCGATGCACGAGTAGCCGAAGTTGGCGTAGTAGTGGCCGCTCGGGTCGCGGCCTGGCGCCCGCTCGGCGAAGACGATTTGCTCGATCCCCAGCTCGCGCAGCCGCGCGTAGACCTTTGCTCGCTTGGCGATCCCCACGCTGCGCCGGGCCAGCTCCGCCTCTCGCAGGACATCGGCGCGCTCCGCGGCGTGGGCCGCGACCTCCTTTGGCGCCAGCGCGCGATGCCAGACCGCCACGTCGTCGAGGTAGCCGCGGAATCGGCACTGCGCCGACGGGATGCCCGCCGAGTCGCCGATGCCGAGGCCCTCGCGCTCCAGTCTTCGGATGGTCCCGTCGTACGGCGCCGTCGCCACGAGCTTGCCGTCGAGATACACCTCCAAGGCGCTCTTCGCCGGCTCGGCATCGTTGCGCCGCGCGACGCCCGCAACGTGGTGCCACCGACCTGCCTCAACGCGGCCGCCCTCGGCGCACAGATACGTCCCGTCGGCCTGGCCATGGTAGAGGCTCGCGAGGCCACTGTGGATGGCCAGATGATACGCGTACTGCCCTGGCCCGCCCCAGTGGAGCACCAGGCGGTTCCACGTGTCGATCTGCGTCGGATGGATCCACGCCTCGATGCTGTAGCTCGGCCCGAGCTTCACATCTTCTGAGATCGGTACCGTCAGATACGCCGCATCGCCAGCGCGAACGCCCAGCGCCACCGCCTTGCCCGATGTGCCCGGGACCTCCAACTGCGCCACGTAACGCGGCGTGCTGCCTTGCACTCTCAGGTCGTCGCGGACCGCGCCGGCCCCATCGGCCAACGTGCCGTCGAAGCTCCAGCGCGAGGCAAGGTCACGTAGGTCGCCCGCGCCTGAGGACCGGGCGGGCCAGCACAGCAGCGCCCCCATTGCCACGACAGCCATTGCTGCACGGCGGGCGCTCATCATGATATGGTTCTCCGTGCAGGCATGCACGTCTCACGGGACGTCACTCATCCACGACGACCATCTGGTGCAGCTCGAGGCGCGGGACGGTGAACTCGATGCGGCCCTTCGTGCGGGTGAAGGCGAGCGCCTTGCCCTCGGGCACGAGCGTGACCCTGCGGGCCTTGAGCTTGAGCGACACGGGCACGTCGAGGAGGGGCACGATGTCCTCGATGACCTCGATGCCGCGGCCACGGGCGATGGGCACGGCGTAGAGGAGGTGGAGGACGTGCCGCCTATGCTCGGTCTGACGCAGCAGGCTCACGCGGCCGGCGCTGGGCAGGCCGACCTCGACGTCGAGGCGGCCGTAGGTGTCGGCGATGAGCCGCCACACGTAGTCGCGGGCGAGCTGCTGGCCCTTGTTGCGGTAGTTGGTGAACACGGGATGAGCGAAGTAGAGCACACGGCCCTTGCGAATCGCCGCGGGGTAGCCGGCCGGCTCGCTCGGCGGCGTGTGCTGGTGCGAGCAGAAGTGGCGGAACTCGCGGTTGAAGTAGGGCCGCCACGCCTCGGCCAGCACCTCGGCGTCCCTGACCTTCACGCGCTGCGCGCGCTCGTACATCACAAAGGGGTTCTCGACCAGGCCCTCGCGGGGCAGAGACGCCGCGCCCACAATCTTCACGTAGTCCGGAAGCCAGGGGGAGGGGCCGAGGGGCTTGGCGCCCACGTCAATGAGGAACCGCGTGCCGGCCGCGTTCATGCCGCTGCGGCCGCTGAGGACCAGCGTGCCGCCGCCGACGATGAACGCCTTCACCTTGCGCAGTAGCGCCTTGTCGTCGAGCGTCACCTCGTCGGGCAGCACGAGCAGGCGATAGCGGGCGAAGTCGGCCTCGGCGTCCACGACATCGAAGTTCACGTGGTTCTCGAGCAGGATGCGGGCGGCGCCGACGTCCGGGTCGTCGCTCCCGCGCCCTCGCTGGCCGACGGCTTCGACCGAGAGAACGGCGGCCTCGGAGACGGGCTTGGCGCCCTTGCACCATTCCTCGCGCGCCTCGACGTGGGCGAATGCCTCGCCGATGAGGCGATAGGTATCCTCGTCCATGTGGCCGTTGGGGTGAAGCTGGTCGCCGACGCAGCACTTGGCGCCCCAGGCGAGCATGGCGGCGCACTCGTAGCGGAGGGCGACGGGGTTCTTGTAGCCGCCGAACTCGCCCCAGGTGGTGTGGAACTTGCCGGTCATGCCCAGGAAGTCCATGCCCGTCGTCGCGCAGTACTTGGCGGAGACGGGGAAGTGGTCGTAGCCCCAGCCGCCGGTGGGCAGCGATTCCAGCTCCAGGTGCGTGAAGTAGGGGAAGAGATCGCGGCGGCCGCGCGGGATATGGCCACTGTTGTGAAAGATGAGCAGGTCGGGCTTGATGGCGCGGATGGCGGCGGTCATGCGTTCGTAGTAGTTGAGCAGCACGCGGCGGGCGAATGCCTGGCGGTCGTCGGCCTTCTCGGGGTCGAGGCCGGCGTCGGCCATCCCCGCGAGACACGCGGGGCAGCAGCACTCGCCCTGGTGAATGATGTCGAGCCAGGCGCCGTCGGCGTCGTAGTTGCGCACCATCTCCTCGGCCTGGGCGATGACGAGGTCGAGATAGGGCGAGTTGAAGCACATCTTCCGCCAGCCGGCCTTCAGCGGCGCCGCGCCGTGGCGGTTGCCTTCGGCGCCGACCTCGATCCACTCGGGATGCTGGCGGGCGCTCCGCTCGTCGAGGCCGACGCTCACGTAGACGGGAATCTTGATGTCGTGGGCGTGGCACGCCTCGATCATCGCGCCCAGCAGGTCGAAGCTCAGCGACGGATGCATCTCCCCCACCTGCGTCGGATGATACGACCAGCCGTGGTGGCCCTTCGAGAAGCAATTGATCGAATCCACCCGCCCCCGCTTGAGCATCGCCACGAACTGCTCGGGGTCGAAGCGCGAGCCGACGCCCGCGATGGCCTCCGACGTATGGAAGTCCAGATGCACCTGGCGGAAACGCAACTCGTCCATACTCGTTTCATCTCCTGGGAGCCATCGTGTGACCGGAGCCCTGACCGCGACCGATGGTAGCCCGTCGTCCCGTCCGTGTCAACAACCGAACCGGGCGACAGGCCGACAGGCCGCCAATCCCCCCGCCCCCGCATTTGGCGGTCTGTAGGACAAGGCTGCATCACCGTAACAGATGGCTTAATCAGCACTTACGCGTCCCGCCACGTCCCTCGAAACCCCTCACAGGCCGCCAACTGGCCTCACCGCAAGCCGCGCGATGCCATGCGGCAGCCTTCGGGGTGCCTCTGCGAAGCCCCGCCTTCGGCTCCGCCGCCCCGGTGATCAAGGTAATCAAGGGAGGCGTGCTCGAACTACCTGCCTGGCAGCGCATCCACCCGCCCGCAGGAAGCGCAGACCACATTGGTCCCAGCATGTACGCGAAGGCCCCCACACCGGCATCGATGCCTGGCAAGGACTCGGGGTGCTGTGAGCTGCAGGCAAGTCAGGAATCCGGCTGCAACGACCAGAAGAGCCCCGGAGATGGCATTCCCGGCGCTGAACTGCCAGACGGCGAGACCGGCCGCAGCCAATGCACCGATGGTTCTGGTGGCGGTTGCCTGATGGTGCATGGCGCACAACAGCTCAGCACAGTCGCGGCGCTTGCCAGGGTCGACTTGACACTCAAGGAGGACCCCGAGGCATTCCTCCGCCTTCTTCCTGGCCCCGAACTGGAAGATGTGCTGGTACTGGTGAAGGCAGGCTTGCTTGAAGAGACAAGCTGCGAGGCCGAATCTGTTACCACACCGGCGGAAAAACGGCTCGGCCTTCCGAAGTAGTGCAGCGGTCGAACGAGGCCTCCCGTTACGCTCGAAGATGTCGGCCTGCTCGCAAAGCGAAGCTGCACATAGTTGGAACTGCTCCGCCCCTCGGGCTTCTTGTTCCACCAATTTCAGCAATGTGAGGGCTTCCTGCTGACGGCCGGCCATCTTCAGAATCATCGCGCGCCCGATCCTTACGGATAGAAGCTCGGTCATCATCCCCTGCGTTACGCAGAGCCTCTCAGCCTCCACGTACGCTTGCATGGCCTCGCGGACCTGCCCTAGCATCCCAAGGAATTGGGCCCGGTTGGCCAAGCACAAATGGAGGCCGTAGAGGTCACCGATGCGACGACAGATTCCCTCGGGTTCTTGGAGCAGTTCCAGGCCCCGCCTTGGGGCCCCAGTCAACTGCACCGTGACAGCTGCCAGCTCGCTCAGGGTTCTTGCAAGGCTTTGCTCATCCCCGGTGCTGCGATAGATGCTGGCGCACTCACCCAGGACATCCCTGGCCACGGCGAACTGAAGTGTATCAAAAGAGAGCCTCGCGAGCCCCCGCAATGCGTCGGCCAGCCTCATTGCGTCGTGGTTACTTCTGGCCGTCTGCGCTTGCGCCTGGAAGACTTCATTGGCCTGGTCCGAGTAGCCTAGCCGCATGAAGAGGATACCGAGCGACTTGAGATTACGGCCCACGTTGAGCGCACCAGGCCAGATCGTGTGGTAAGCATCCGGAGCCCGACAGCTTAGTTCACGCTGGACCGTAATCCAGTACGCCAGCGCGTCCCCGGCACTGCCATGCCACAGAGCGTCCAATATGGTCAGGTCGCAGAGGCATTCGCGGAGCCGCTCCCATTGATCGCTGCGATGAAGGTGCCAAGGGAATTCCTCGGTTCTACGGTGGCAAGGCTGGCGTGCTGCGAAGAAGTCCGCTAAGACCGCGTGGGCAGTCTTCTCCTCCCTGTTGGTGGGCAGGTAGCGGCTTCGGACTCCCGCGCGGAGGTAGTCGTGGGCGAAGGTGACGAGGCCGGAGCGGGTGATGAAGCAGTGGTCGGCAGGGATGGCGAAGTGAGACCAGTGGCCGCGGGGGAGGGGCGCGCCCTCGGTGCCGAGGAGGTCGAGGAGTTCGGGTTCGGAGAGGCCGCGGCGGGCGGCCCAGAGGGCGGTCATGGCGTCGCGGACCAACCCAGGACGCTCGCGCTCGTAGTCCTGTTCGTAGCGGGCGAGGATTTTCTCGTAGAGTTCCGGGATGGTGCGCGCGGCGAGGTAGTGGCGGATGCGCTCGGAGAGCTGTTCGTGGCTGCCGAAGACGCGGAGTTCTTCGAGGAGGGCACGGAGGTAGAGGGGGTTGGCGGCCTGGGGTGCGGCGGCGATCTGGTCGGCAAGCGATGGGCTGAGGGCTTTGGTGTATTGGGCGAGGTAGCGGGTGATGAGGTCGCTTCGCTCGCTCGGGTTGAGCGGCTCGATGTCCAGGGTTGGCCAGCCTCGCTTGCGGAGGTCGTCGAGGGGGCGGCCGGGGAGGGTGGAGAGGAGGAGGCGGACGCCCGCCGGGACGACGGGCGGGAGCCAGACGAGGTCGGGCGCGCCGTCGCGGTCCTCGAGTTGATTGAGGGCGTCGAGGATGAGGATGATCCTGTGGGAAGACACAGCCGAGAGCGGCTGTGCCACATCAGACACAGGCGGGACGCCTGTGCCACCGACGCCTGTGCCACCGACGCCTGTGCCACCGGAAAGTCGGGCCGCGGCCATGTGGAGGGCGTTGGCGAAGGTGAGGCGCAAGGCGTCGGGCTTGTCGGGGATTTCGATCTTGAGGTCGAGGCGACGGTTGAATTCGCCGAGGATGCGGCGGAGCATGGCCGCCCAGTCGCTGCTGTAGGGCGAGGAGCCGATGAAGTGCATCAGGACCAGGTCGTCGGGATGCTTCTCGCGGTGGCGCAAAGCCCAGTTGGCGAGGAGGGCAGACTTGCCTGAGCCGGATTCGCCGAGGATGACGAGGGGCGGGCCGTCGCCCGCGGCGTGGGCGTCGAGCCTGTCGAAGTACTCCTGCCGGCCGATGTAGACGCCTGTGCGGCTCTGGGCGAATGCCTCGTGGTCCGCGGCGTCGCGGTCGAGTTGGCTCGGGGGCTCGGTCTCGGGGAACTCCTGGTTGATGGCGATGGTGAGGTCGTGGAGGACGAGTTCGCCGAGGTGCTGGGGGTCGCGGTACTGCTCGATGGCGAGGCGGCTGTCGCGGACCCGTTGCTTCAGGGCGGCGAGCTTGGCGCGCTTCGGGGGGTCCTCCTCGACGAAGTCGGCGCGCTGGGCAGTGGGCACGCGCTCGATGTAGGCGGGGTCGCGGAAGTAGAAGCAGGCGCGGTTGGCCATCGCGCGGTTGTTGAGGACGCCGTGGAGCATTTCGAGTTCGGTGACGCTCTTGGTGCGGTGCTCGGCGAGCCAGGGCTGCTGGGCGACCAGGTCGCCGGGGATGTCGTCGGGCACCCAGCCGTAGCGTTCGCCGAGGAGTCCGATGAAGAATGGGCGGCAGCGCTGGATTTCCTCGAGGCAGATGGGCAGCACCTTGCCCTCGGCCTTCCGCTCGTCGGGGATGCCCCAGCGGAGGTCCACGTCGGCGAAGGCGACGCCGCGTGCCTCGCAGAGCTTGCGGAGTTGCGGGAAGATGCGCTTGACCAGCTCCTCGCGCTCGTCGTGCATGTCGCGGAAGGTGGAGGAGACGAAGACGCGGATGACCCGCGGCTTGAGGGTGACAGGCTCTGCACGGTCGTCAGGCACGGGCGTTTCTCCCGCACACGGTGCAGCGTGATGCCCTCGGTGCCTTGTGCAGTGTGATTATAGGCCGGCCGGCCCGGACGTGCAAGGGGATCGAGCCCGTAACCAAAGTGGGGACAGATAAGTTGTAAGTTGTGGCCTGACCCCCGGGCGCGCAGAAGTGGTCGAGTCTGGCGAGTCTGGACGAGTCTGAGCGGAACGGATGCGGCTGTTGCAAAGCCGGGCGACGGGGCGCTATAATTGCGCGCGGTGAAGAGGCGACCTACCGGACGAGGGACACGCCGTGGCCAAGCTGATCGTCTCCTGCCCCAACTGCAACGGCAAGATGGCGGCGCCGGAGGGCGCGGAACGCTTCCGGTGCCCGACGTGCAAGACCGTGCTCTCGGCGCCGAAGCAGCCGGGCGACGACGTGTCGGTGACCCAGACGGCGACGATGACGTTCGCCGCGCCCGTCCCGCCGACGGAGGTAGCGCCCGCGCCGTCCGCTCCGCCCGCGCCGTCCCCTGCGCCCGGCCCTTCCGAGGCGACAAGCCCGGCCGCCCCCGAGCCTTCGCCGCCGCGGAAGCCTGCCGATGGCGGCGAGCTGGCCGTGGGCCAGCGGCTGGGCGGCTACACGATCACGCGCCTCGTCGGGCACGGCGGGATGGGCTCGGTGTACGAGGCGGTGCAGGAGGGGCTCAAGCGCCGCGTGGCCATCAAGGTGCTGCCCGAGGCCGCGGCACGCGACGCCGACTTCCTGGTGAACTTCAAGCGCGAGGCCCAGGCCATCGCCAAGCTGAACCACCCGAACATCGTGCAGATCTTCGACATTGACGAGGACCGGGGGTATCACTTCTTCTCGATGGAGTACGTGGATGGGGAAAGCCTGGCCGACCGGCTGGAGCGGAAGGGCCGGCTCCCGCTGCCCGAGGCGGTGCAGATCGTCGCCCAGGCAGCCGTGGCGCTCGACTACGCGTGCGAGCGGATGCTCGTCCACCGCGACATCAAGCCATCGAACCTCTTGCTGGCCGAGCGGGGCGGCGTGAAGGTGGCCGACCTCGGGCTGCTGAAGAGCCTGGAGGGGACGTCCGTGAGCATGGTCCGCGGCACGCACGGCGGCCCGCTCTACATGGCCCCCGAGTTCGCCAAGAACCCCCGACTGGTGGACTGCCGCTCCGACATCTACGCCCTCGGCGCCGTGCTCTTCCACGCCCTCACGGGGCGGCCGCCGTTCCGCGGCTCGAGCACCGCCGAGATCATCCTCCAGCACGCCGAGGCGCCCATGCCGTCGGCGCGGGCGCTCGCACCCGAGGTCCCCCAGAGCGTGGAGGGCTTGCTCAAGAAAATGTGCGCCAAGGACCCCGCCGAGCGCTTCCAGAACTACACGGAGCTGCTCGACGCGATGCAGGCGCTCCTCAAGAGCACCGCCATCCGCCTGCCTCAGACCGACACCGGCTCGCCCACGGTGCGCAGGGGCGGCCGCAAGAGTGCGCTGCCCGTCGCCATCGCCGTGGCGGCGGCCGTGCTGGTCGTTGCCGGCCTCCTCATCGTCGTCGTGCCGCGTCTGGGGTCCGGCCGCTCCCAGGCCGTCGCTCCGGCCACGAGCACCTCGCCCGAGCCCGAGAAGAGCCCCGCCCCGCCGCCCGAGAAGCCGACCCCACCCGTCGTCCCGGAGGAGAAGAAGGAACCCGAGGACAAAGGCAAGGATGTCGTCGAGCCGCCGAAGCCGAAGGAGAAGCCGCCGGAGCCGAAAGAGGAGCCGAAGGCAGAGCCCAAGGAGGAGCCCAAGGAGGCGCCGAAGAAGGGGGATGCGCCCGCCTGGGAGGCCCGGCTCGCCGAGGCGCGGAGGAGCGCCGGGGTCCTGGCGGCCGAGGGCCAGTTCGGCAAGGCCCTCACCGTCCTCGAGGAGCTGACGAAGGACAACGAGGACGCCGACCTCGTCAAGGCCGTGGCCGAGGCGAGGGCGGCGGTCCAGGCCCAGGCTGCCAAGGCCTACGAGGCCGTCGTCAAGAAGGCGGGAGCCCTCGCCGCCCAAGGCAAGCTCGACGAGACCCGTGCCGCCCTGCAAGCCGTCGTGGACACCTATGGCACCGACGCGGAAGTGGTGAAGGCCAAGGAGGCGGTGGACGCGATTGACCAGTTCAAGGAGAGCCAGGCCACGCTGGTCAAGGGCGTGGACGCGGCGCGCGCCACGGCCGACGCGACCGCGCGGCGCGCTGCCCGGCAGGCCGAGGTGGCCAAGGGCCTCCAGGGCGTTCAGGCTCTCCTCGAGAACTGGCAGTTCGACGAGGCGTTGGCGGAGCTGGGGAAGCTGAAGTTCGAGGACCCCGCCTTCGCCGCGCAGGTCGAGCAGCGCAAGGCCGCCACGGAGGCCCTGGCCACGTTCCGGGACGCCGTGGCCCGGCACATCAAGACCGCCGAGCCGCGGCTGCGCAAGAGCGACCTGCGGGTCAGCGGCCTCAATGGCGACCTCACCGATGCCGACAAGGAGGGCATCACCGCCGTGGTCACGGGCGGCGGGGGCCACGAGAAGGAGAAAACCCCCTGGGCGAAGCTCGCCGAGCCCACGGTCGAGCGCCTGACCCGGCTCCGCGGCATCGTCAAGCTCGGCGACCCCACGCAGCAGCTTGCCATCGGCTTCTGGTACCTCCTCCTCGGAAGCGACGAGAAGGCCAGGGCGACCCTCGCCCGCGCGGGCGAGTTGGGAGCCAAGACCGACGCGCTGAGGGAACCCGTCCAGCCCCCCGAGAAGGCCGAGAAGGAGGTCCAGGCAGCCCGCGCGTTCGCCGACACCCTCAAGCTCGTCCTCGAGGGGAAGTCGCGGGCCGCCGCCGCCGCCCTCGCCGGCTACAAGGAGAAGTTCGGCGACACCGATTACTATGTCGCGCAGGAGCGCCTCTACGAGGTCGCTTCGGCCTACAAGCCCTACACGCCGCCCAGCGTCGCCGAAGTCCCGCCCGAGCCGCCCCCTGAGCCGAAACAGAAAGAACCCACACCCAAGCAGAAGCAGCCGGAGCCCAAAGAGAAGCAACCGGCGCCCAAGCAGAAGCAGCCGGAGCCCAAGCCCCCGCAGCCTGGCGACGAGGCAAAGGCGAAGGAGTGCTACGAGAGGGCCGCCACCGCTTTCCGCGCCCACCAGTTCGACGAGTGCAAGAAGCACCTCGCCGCGCTGAGGCAGGCGTCGCCCGCGAGCCGTCTGCTCTCGGACAAGAAGCTCACCCCCACGGTCGAGGCGATGCAGAAGGCCGTGGACGCACGCGGCCAGCTCCTGAAAGTGTCGCCCGGCACCCGAGGAGCCCACGCCTCGGTGGACAAGGCGGTGGCCGCCATCGAGAAGCCGCGGGCCACCATCGAGATTGACGAGGGCATCTACTCCCGCGGCAACATCGCGGTCCCAGGCAAGACGGCCGAGGGGCTGATCCTGCGGGGCATGGGCGACAAGCGGCCCCGCCTCGACGGCGGCGTCAAGCGCGACACGATCCTCAAGTTCGCGAAGGATGCCAAGGGCGTCTGGCTCGAAAACCTCGAGTTCGCCAACACGAAGGCGGCCATTGACCTCGAGATCAACTGCTCGATCACCCTCCGCGACTGCGTCGCCATCCACAACGTCGACTCGGCCTTCACCAGGCATCCGGTGACGAACGTCACCCTGGCCGCCTCGATCCTCCGGCTCGACAAGATGGCCGACGTGCGCGCGCGCCACAGCGCCGTCCAACTGGCCGACAAGGCCACCGTCGAGGGCGGCGAGATCGTCGGCTCCATCCTCGTCGGCAACGACATCGCGTTCCGCAAGGTCACCCTCACCGACTGCCTGGTGATCGGCGACGGCGTGCTCAAGGGCGACGTGAAGCTCAACCACGTCACCGCCATCGGGCCGCTCACCGTCCCCGACGACTCGCGCAACAACACCGTCACCGACAGCATCCTCGCTGCGCTCCTGGTCGCCGACGGCAGGGCCAAGGCGAAGGACAAGCGTGCCGAGGTGGCCGTCACCCTCAAGGACACCGCCCTCTACGCCCAGACGAGGCCGTGGCCGAAGGACCAGGTGAAGACGGAGGGCGAGGTCCTCGTCCGCGCCACGCGGCCCCCCTTCGCGGACCCGCACGGCCCCGACTATCGCCTGCCCGAGGGCAGCCCCCTGGCCGACAAGGCGTCGGACAAGACGGCCCTCGGCTGCCGCTTCCCGCCCGAGACGTTCGACCTGCTCCGCACCGTCGCCAAGCGCTACCCGCAGCTCCTCAAGCCCCCGCCGGCGTCGCGCAGGTAGCGGCTGCACGACCTAGGCAGCGGACCACTGAATGGGTGGACGAATGGATGGATGACGGGACGCTCGGGCAACTGTCCAGCCATCCCACTGCCCCATCCCGCCGCCGCCCAGCCTCACTCCCACCCCCTGTAGCCTGATGAGAGGACAGCATGGAGCGCGAGAACCTCCACGACGGACGCGAGGACGGGCTCGAGCCGCTCGAGGCGCTGGACGTGCGTTCGACCCGCACCTTCGCCGAGATGCTCGAGGCGATGGCCAAGACCGCCTTCGGCGGGCGCAACCTGGGCGAAGCCTTCCACGTGCTCAGGGCCATGGCCGACGACCCCGACTGCACGATCGTCCTCACCATCTCGGGGGCCATGACCGTGGCCAAGATGGGCAAGGTCGTGTGCGAGATGATCAACTCGGGCCTCGCCCATATCGTCATCTCGACCGGCGCCCTCATGGCCCACGGCCTCACCGAGGCCATCGGCCTCACCCACTACCGGCACGACCCCAGCACCCCCGACAAGGAGCTCTACGAGAAGGGCTACAACCGCGTCTACGACACGCTCGAGATGGAGGCCAACCTCTGCGAGGCCGAGCGCGTGATGAGCGCCGTGCTGGCGAAGTTCGACTGGTCGCGCCCCACCTGCTCCAGCGAGGTGACCCTCGCCATCGGCCGCTACCTCGTCGAGCAGGGCCAGATGCCCAGCATCCTCGGCTGCGCCTTCGAGAGGGGCGTGCCCGTCTACGTCCCCGCCTTCACCGACTCCGAGCTGGGCCTCGACCTCGCCACCCACATCCTCGCCAAGGCGAAGGCCCGGCGCCAGCAGAAGAACCTCGAAGCCTTCTTCCAGCACGCGCCGAACTTCAACCCGTACCTGGATCTCCACGACTACGCGAAGCGGGCCTTGCGGGCGAAGCGCCTGGGCATCTTCACCGTGGGCGGCGGCGTGCCGCGCAACTGGGCGCAGCAGGTCGCGCCGTTCATTGACATCATCAACATGCGTGTCGGCAGCGCCCTGCCCGTGCCGCGGTTCCAGTACGGCGTGCGCCTGTGCCCCGAGCCGGTGCACTGGGGCGGCCTGAGCGGCTGCACGTATTCCGAGGGGGTGTCGTGGGGCAAATTCGTCAGCCCCGACGAGGGCGGGCGCTACGCCGAGGTCCACTGCGACGCCACGATTGCCTGGCCCCTCCTCATCCGCGCCGTCTGCGAGGCGCGGGGCATGGTATAGCGGCTCCGGCGCACCGTCCTGCCGTGTGGGACTGACGAGCCGGAGAGCCCGATGCCAGCGAATAGCGCCCGTGTTCAGGCCAAGGCCCCGCGGTGGCCCGCCCTCGTCGCGGCACTGGCCGTCCGCCTGGGCCCCTTCCCGCTCGCGCAGGGGAATGAGTCTTGCATACTTGTTCAACTATGCAATTCCTGTCTCTTGCCCCGGCCTTCGGCCTGCCTGGCCCCCAGCGGCGGGTGGCGTTGGGCATCCCGCGGGAAGTAGGAATTGCATAGCTGTTCAAGTATGCAATTCCTCTGCCGGCCAATGGCGCAGCTTTCGACGTCAAGCCTTCGCGGTCGCTCGCGGGCGCCGGCGGCATCGGTGACGTTCGGCGTCCGCGCGGGTGCGTTCGCGCTTGCGCGGCAGAGCAAGTTTTGCATACTTGTTCAAGTATGCAATTCCTGTCTCCTGCCTGCGCCCACGGCCTGGGCGGCCCGAAGCGGCAGGGGGGAAGCCTTGGGTGCCTTGCGACAAACAGGGGTTGAATGGTTGTTCAGGTACGCAATTCCTCTCCCTGCTGATGGCGCTGCTGTCGAGGTCAAGGCTCCGTGGTCGCCGAGCGGGGGCCGGCGGGATTGATGATGTTGGGCGTCCGCGCGGGTGCCGTGCCGTTTGCGCGGGAGGACAGGTTTTGCATACTTGTTCAAGTATGCAATGTCTGTCTCCGGCCTGCACGCGCGGCGTGGCTGGCCCGAGGCGACAGGGGAGGACGCCGTGGGTGGTCGGTGAGAGGCAAGCATTGCGTAGTTGTTCGAGTGTCCAATCTCTCTCAGGGGCACGGGAATGGATGAGGTCATCGTCCGCGTCCTGCGCACGGTAGCCTGCCAGACGAGGCTGCGCATCCTCGCCCACCTGCTGGGCGTCAAGGAAGCGACGCCCAGCCAACTCGCGCGCGAGCTGGGGATCGAGCTGGACCTCGTGTCCGCTCATCTTGCGCGCCTTGCCGCCGCGGGGCTCATCCTGCGGCGGCGCTCGGGCCTGCGCTGCTTCTGCATTGCCCGGTCCCCCTACCGCGACGACGCGCTCAGTGGCCAGGTGCTCGCCTGGCTGCGGGACGCCTTGCGCGCTGAATCCCCCACCAAGTCACGCACGCGCCCTCCCGAGAGCGCCAGCGTGACAGCAATGGCCCCCCCACCCCAATCCCATACGGTCGTCTTCCATGCGGCGACCGCGTTCACGAATCTTCGTCGCATCCAGATCCTGCGTCGTCTCGCAAACAGCAAACCGGCGGACGTCGCGGCGTTGACGCGTGAACTTCGGATGTCGGGGGCGGCCCTCGGCCGGCATGTCCGGAAGCTCATGCGGCGGGGCTATGTCCGCGTGACGCGACACAGGGGGCGCCGTCTCTATCAACTGGCCCGCGATGGTGTGACGCCGCTTCACGCGCGTCTGCTGGAGGTGGTCGCTGCCCATTGGGGTAGACAGGATTTGCATAGTTGAACAACTATGCAAATCCTGTACATGCCCGCCGATACCTCGGAGGAGAAGGTGTTGACTGGACGAAGGCGGGGACTGATGGCGGTCGTGGCGGTTGCTGTGATCGCCGCGACCTGCGCGCCCCGTGGCGCCCGGCATCTGCGTCTATCGCCGCCGCCACGCGTCGTGTGCCTCGGGGATTCGATCACCGATGGCTGCACGTATCCGCAGCTCATCGTGCAGACGCTGCGCGAGGCGGGGCGCCCTGCCCCAATGGTGATCTGCGCCGGCGTGGCGAGCGACACCGCTCCCCAGATGGCGGCCCGCCTCGAGACGACCGTGCTTGCCTTCCAGCCCACCCTCGTCACCTTCAGCGCGGGCACGAACGACGCGCTGCGGGGCGTCTCGCCCGCCGAGTACGAGCGGGCGCTCCGCGAGATCTCCGCCAAGGTGAAGGCCCAGGGCGGCTCGATGCTCCTTCTCACCCCGTGCATCGTCAGCCCTGGCAAGGGGGGCGACGCAGCGGCGAAGGCCAAGGCCGAGGCCGCCGAGAGGGTCATTGCTCAATACATCGAGGTCATCCGCAAGGCCGCCGCCGAGGAAGGGTATCCCGTGGCCGAGACCAACGCCCTGATGCAGGCGGCCCGAGGCCAGGGCAAGGAGCTGATGGCCGACGACGGCATCCACCCCAACTACCTTGGCCAGAGTCTCATGGCCCGCGCAGTCCTCGACGCCATGGGCCACCGCGACGTGCCGCTGCCCCGCGAGTTCCGGCCCACGCTTTTTCCCGGCGTCGTGCGTGAGTGGAGGATGCGCCTTGCCCCGCTCGATGGGCGGGGGAAGCCGCAGCGGCTCACCGAGGCCACGGTGGGCCAGCTTGCGCCCGACGCTTCGTGGAAGACCTACACGCTGCCCGACCCCCCTCCCCCATCCAAGCCCTCGGCTGAGGACTGGTGGGAGCAGGAGCGCCGCAACGGCTTCGGCCTGCGGGTCCACGATGTGGTCGGCAAGGGCCTCGTGCAGGCCGTCGCCGTCGTCGAATGCGGCGAGCCGGCGAACGCCTTCGTCAACACCGGCATCGGCATCGCCACCGTGTGGCTCAACGGCAGGAAGCTGCACGAGCAGGGCTCCGCCTGGACCGGCTTCCACGCCGGCAAGGAGCGCTTGCCCGTGGACCTCCAGCGCGGCAGGAATGAGCTGGTCGTGGAGATTGACGGGCCGCAGTTCTTCCTCAGCGTCACCCGCAAGCTCATCTGGTAAGAGGACGTCAGGTTCGAGTGAGGAGACAGGGTGTGCGGGAGCGGGTAGGGGGAGGGTCGGGCTTCCGGAAGGCGGGTCGCGTTGCCAGGGTTCGGGGCCAGGCCCGCGCCCCGCAACAGGCTTGACACTGGGGCACGCGCAGGGTATGATTGAGGCCAGTTGATGCAGGAGGGGTAACGCTCGTTTGGCGAGGAAGGGCCCATGCCACAGTTGCGGGTCAAGAACGGGCCGGCGCAGGGAAAGGTGTACCCCCTGGCGTCCGAGCTGGTCCAGCTCGGACGCGAGGGCGGGGTGCAGGTCCTGGACACGGCGGCGTCGCGCGTGCACGCCGAGGTCTTTGCGATCGGCGACATGTACTTCATCCGCGACCTGGGGAGCCGGAACGGCACCTACCTCAACGACGAGCGGCTGGAGCCGAAGCAGGAGGCCCTGCTGCGGGTGGGCGACCTCGTGCGGATCGGCGCCACCCTCGTGGTCTTCGAGGAGCCGGCCCCCAAGCGGCCCGAGGAGCCGGAGTTCAGTAGCGGCGAGGAGGACATCGGGGCGACGGTCGAGCTCTCGCTCGACGCGCAGACGGAGGTCTCGGAGGGCGCGGCGGTCGCCGACGCAAACGTCCACTACGCCGTCCTCTACGACGTGGCGAAGGCCGTGAGCTCGGCCTTCGACGTCAAGAGCATGATGCAAAAGGTCTGCGACATCGCCATGGCGGCGGTCCGGGCCGACGCGGCGTACGTGTTCGTGCGCGAGGAGGGGCGGCTCGTGCCCGTGGCCCACGCGCGGCGCGTCGAGCGCAGCCAGTTGACCATCTCCTCGACCATCGTCCGCCGGGCGCTCCAGCACAGCCGCGCGCTCCTGGTGAGCGATGCCCTGAGCGACTCGCGCTTCTCGGCCTCGTCCAGCGTGGTGTCGCGCGGCATCCGCGCCGTGATCTGCGCGCCGCTGCTCGCCCACAAGCACCTCGAGGGCGTGCTCTACCTGCACAGCAGCTCGCTCGACCGCCTGTTCACCGACGAGCATCTGCGCCTCGCCACCGCCATCGCCCTTCAGGCCGCCGTGGCCAGCGAGGCCATCCGCGCCCACGAGGAGAGCCGCCACAGGCTCCTGTCGGTCTTCCGCACCCTCATCTCGGCCCACGAGCAGGCCTCGCCGGCCGCCACCGAGGGCCACAGCGAGCGGGTGCACGCCTGCGCCCGAGCCATGTGCCAGGTGATGGAGGTCCCCCCGGCCGACGCGCATCAGATCGAGCTGGCGGCCCTGCTCCACGAGATCGGCCGCTTCGGGGCCCCGGAAGGCGCCCTCGGCCGCGAGGAGAACCGCTACGACTACGCGACGCTGGGCGCGACCATGCTCCGCAAGATTGACGGCATGGAAGACGTCGCGGCCGCCGTCGAGGCGCACCTCGAGCGGCTCGACGGCACCGGCGGCCCGGGCCAGTTCGTCGGCCACCAGATCCCCCGCTCCGCTCGCATCGTCGCCGTGGCCGACGAGTTCGAGCAGCGCCTGAGCGCCTTGGGCAAGGCCCCCCACGAGGCCGCCGCGATCAAGCAGGTGCTGGTCGGCCTCAACCAGGAGGTCCCCGGCAAGTTCGACACCGACGCGTTCAACGGCCTCGTCGTCGCCCTCCGCACCGGCAAGCTCGCGCAGGTCTAGGCCCCACACCGCGCGGGAGTCGCGCTCGACGTGTCCTTTCCCCTTGACAAGGTACCGAACCCTGGTATAGTTCCTAATGGCGGCGGTCACCATCTCCCGCCCCGCATCCCCCCGGATGAGGCAGGCAGTTCCTAACCCCATGCCTTGGGCCCCATGCTAATGGCTCCTGACCCCCGCGCTTCACAGGCCACCTCCCGGAAAGGGCGCGGCCCCGACGCCAAGGCCGCCGGGGCACGGCCCGCGAGCCGGGGCGGCCCGCCGCGCGCCGGCCTGGCCGGCCTGGACGGCGCCGAGGCCGAGGGGGTCCGCGCCGCCCTGGCGGAGGAGGGCTGCACCCTCGAGGCCTGCGCGGACGCCGAGGCCCTCGTCGCACGGCTGCGCGAGGGCTCCTTCGACCTGGCGCTGGTGGACGTGGATGCCCTGGGCCTCGCGCCGGGCGAGCTCACGCGCCGCATCAAGTGCGCGGCCCCGCGGGTGACCGTGCTCGTGTTCTCCCGCGACGGCTCGGCCGCGGCGCCCGTCGAGGCCCTGCGCGCGGGGGCCTACGACTACTTTCAGAAGCCCGTGCGGTCCGACGAGTTGCGCGCGCGCCTGCGCCACGCCCTGGCGGGCCGACGCCTCGGCCTCACCGTCCGCCAGCGCGCTCTCCAGTTGGCCTTCGTCAGCGAGCTCTCCCAGGCATTCGGCGCCAGCCTCGACCTGCGCCAGGTCCTTCACACGGCGGCCGGCGCCCTGCGGGCGCTGGCCGACTTCGACCTCGCCCTCGCCGTGGTGCGCAACGCCTCCGAGACCACCGCGGTGGTGCACCCGCTGACGCCCGAGGCCGCGGCCCTGTGCCCGGCCCAGGCCGAGGTGGCCCTCGACCAGTCGGCCCTCGGGCAGACCTTCGATGGCAGCCGCCCCCGCATCGTGGCCGACCTCGAGCGCGAGGCCCTGACCCCCGACCTCGCCGCGCTGCGGGCAGCGGGCCTCCGCGCCCTCCTCCTCCTGCCACTCACCCTCAGGGGACAGGTGATCGGCGTCGTCGCCCTCGCCAGCCGCCGGCCCGACGGCTTCGCCGGGAGCGACCTGGACCTCCTGCAGCACGTCGGCGACCACCTGTCGAGCGCCGTCGTCAACGCCCGCCTCTACGAGGAGCTGAAGGCCCTCTCGACCCAGCTCGAGGACACCGTGCGCGAGCGCACGCGCGAGGCCCTGGAGGTCAAGCGCTACCTCGAGAGCCTCCTCGAGGCCGCCGGCGACGCGATCATCACGGTGGACCTCGAGCGCCGCATCACCTCGTGGAACCACGGGGCGAGCCAGTCCCTCGGCTACGCGCGCGACGAGGTGCGCGGGGCCGACATCTGCCTCCTCGCCAGCGGCGAGGGGGCCAGGAACCAGCTCGCCGAGGTCATCCAGGCCGCCCTCAACGGCCAGGTTTCCAGCAACGTCGAGACCGAATGGCTGCGCAAGGACCGCAAGGAGGCCAGCGTCTCCCTCACCGTGTCCCCCATCCCCGGCACCGCGCCGCCGCTGGCCGGCGTGCTCGTCATCGCGCGCGACATCACCGAGCGCAAGCGGCTCCAGGAAGAGCTCTTCCACTCCGAGAAGCTCGCCTCCATCGGCCAGCTCGCCGCCGGCGTCGCCCACCAGATCAACAACCCCCTCGGCGCCATCTCGGGCCGCGCCCAGATGCTCCTGCGCCTCAGCGGCCCGCCCCACGAGGACTTCCTCCGCGAGCAACTCGGCAAGATCCGCGCCGACAGCGCCCGAATCGCCGAAACCATCAACGAGCTCCTCGGCCTCGCCCGCAAGACCGAAACCGTCAAGCAGTACACCGACCTCAACACCGTGCTCGACGAGACGCTCGAGATGGTCCGCCACGGCCTGTCGGCGCCCGGCGTGCGCATCGAGCGGCGGCGCGGCGAGCGCCTCCCCCCCGTCCTCGCCTCGGCCAACCACCTCCGCCAGCTCTTCGCCAACCTCATGACCAACGCCCTCGACGCCATGCCGGCCGGCGGCACCCTCACCATCGCCAGCCGACTCCTCCCCCCGACCCCCGAGCGCGCCGACGAGAAGCTCGTCGAGGTCGCCATCGCCGACACCGGCACCGGCATCCCCGCCGAGGACCTCCCGCGCATCTTCGAGCCCTTCTTCACCACCAAGCCGCCCGGCCAGGGCACGGGCCTCGGCCTCGCCGTCGCCCGGCGCATCGTCGAGTTCCACCACGGCCGCATGGACGTGGCCAGCACCCCCGGCGCCGGCACCACCTTCACCGTCCAATTCCCCGTCGGCTGAGCCGCCGTGGCTCCGCCCGGTCTCCGCATTTGTGTCCGGCGCGGCATCTGGTATATAATCCCTTGGCGGACGGAGGGGGCAGGAGAGGGCGCGTCGTGTGTCCCGCGCGGGCGGGGCGCCAGTGCGAGGTGTGGCGATGGCGGAAGCGAAGCCGCGGATCCTGGTGGTGGAAGACGACGCGAGCATGCAGGATTTCCTCACGACGTTTCTCGAGCAGGAGGGCCACGAGGTGCGCTGGGCCGCCCACGGGGGCATCGCGCGGCAACTGCTCCAGACCGAGCCGTTCGACGTGGTGATCACGGACATCGTGATGCCCGAGGTGGACGGGCTGACGGTGCTGGACGAGGTGAAGGAGCAGCACCCGGACACGGCGGTGATCGTGATGACCGGCCGCTCGTCGGTGCGCCAGGCGGTGGACCTGATTCGGCGCGGGGCGGACGATTATTTCAAGAAGCCGTTCGACATTGACGAGATGCTGCACGTGATCCGGCGGTCGGTGGACCACCGGAAGGCCCTGCGCGAGAGCCGGACGGCCGCTCCGGCGCCCCCGGGCGAGGCGGCCGCGCCGCCTGTCGAGGCGTTCCCCAGGATCATCGGCCACTCGAAGACCCTGCTGCCCATCTTCGAGCTGATCCTGAAGGTGGCCGACACGAATTCCACGGTGCTCATCCAGGGCGCGAGCGGCACGGGCAAGGAGCTGGTGGCCGCGGCCATCCACGAGAAGAGCTCGCGCCGCTGCGGGCCGTTCATCCCCGTCCACTGCGGCGCCATCCCCGAAACCCTGCTCGAGAGCGAGTTGTTCGGGCACGAGAAGGGCTCGTTCACCGGCGCCATCGCCCGCAAGGAGGGCGTGTTCCGGCTCGCCGACGGCGGCACGCTGTTCCTCGACGAGGTGAGCGAGATGAGCGTGCCGCTCCAGGTCAAGCTCCTGCGCGTTCTGGAGACGGGCACGTTCCGACGCGTCGGGGGCGTGGAGGACACGCACGTGGACGTGCGCGTGCTGGCCGCCACGAACCGCGAACTGCGGGAGATGGTGGACAAGAGTCTGTTTCGGCAGGACCTCTACTACCGCCTGAACGTCTTCCCGATCGTCCTGCCGCCGCTGTGCGGGCGGACGGGGGACATTCCGCTGCTGGCCCAGCACTTCCTCGCGAAGCTGGCCCGCTCGGGGAGGCCGAGCTGCACGGCCTCCGACGAGGCACTTGCCCTCCTGTGCGCCCACGAGTGGCCCGGCAACGTGCGCGAGCTCGAGAACGTCATCGAGCGAGCGGTGATCCTGTGCGGCGGCGGCGAGGTGCGCCCGGAACACCTGCCCGCCGAGTTGCGCCCTCGAAAGCAGGAGGCCCCGCCGGCGGCGGATGCCTCGGGCCTCCCCTACCGCGCGGCCAAGGCGATCTTCGAGGAGCAGTATATCAAGGCCCTGCTGGCCCGGCACGCGGGCAGCGTGGCCACGGCGGCCAGGGCCGCCGGCATGTCCCGTGCCCACTTCTACGAGCTTCTCCGCAAGCACAGCATAGACCTTGCCCGCTACACGGACGCGTAGGCGCCGCGGCGCGGCCTGCGGCTGCTTTTCCGATGGTCAGGAAAAGCGGACTGGCGTCCAGCGCGGCGGAAACGCCGTAAGTGACTGCTTGACAAGTGCTTACGGCTGGCGCCCTTTTGGCATGTTGCCAAACGTGTACATTTCGTCGTGGAATGTTGACGAGCGTCATCATTAGCAGGCGCGCGGGCCGATCGCTGCAAGTTCTTGCGGAGCCTGCTGTTAGAGCGGCGATTCCCGGATCATGCCCGAGATTGGGCTCTGGCACTCCATTTGCTTGTGCCAGAAGAGGACGAGAGGCGTAGGTCCGCTAACCTGAGGATTCGAGCGCCCGTGAGCGATGCATCTACCTACATGGCCGGCGGCGATAGCGGCCAGGGGGCGACGCCCCCTGGCTCGGGCCCTTCGCCCTGGCAGGCGGTGGAGCGGCGGGTCCTGCTGAGCCGGCTGCACGAGCTCGAGCAGAAGGCGCGGCATCTCCAGGGGCACGAGGCCCACCTGCGCGAGTTGAGCCGCGAGGTGGACCTGTTGAGCCGGCTGAGCCGCGCGGCCCACGCGCTGCATCGCGCCGTGGACTTGCGGGAGCTGCTCGACGCGGCGCTCGGCCAGTGCGCGGCGCTGCTGCGCGCCGACAAGGTGTCGCTGCTGCTCCACGAGCCGCAGGCGAACGAGCTGGTCGTGGTGAAGGCCTGCGGCGTGTTCTCCGTGCCCATCGAGGGCCTGCGGCTGCCCGTGGGCCAGGGGGTGGCGGGCTACGTGGCCCTGCACCGCGAGCCGCTGCGCGTGGAGGACATCGCGCGCGACGGGCGGTTCGCCGTCCGCGACTCGGGCCGCTATGCCACGGGGTCGTTCCTGTGCGTGCCGGTGCAGGACAATGGCTCGCTGCTGGGGGTGCTGAGTGCGACGGACCGGGAGGACCGCCAGCCCTTCTCGGCGGAGGACCTCCGCGGGGCGGCGGCCCTGGCGAGCGAGCTGGCGCTCGCCCTCCGCAGGGTGCAGCAGGTCGAGGCCGGGCAGGCCGGGCAGCGGCAGTTGATGGCGAAGCTGGCCCACGAGCTCCGCAACCCGCTCGACGGCGCGCTGCGGTTCCTCAACCTCACCCTGGCCGGCCACAGCCCGGCCGCGAGTCGCCGGCGCTACCTCCTCGCGAGCAAGCAGGGCCTCGAGCGCCTCAACGGGATCGTCGAGGGGCTCGTGGGCCTCAGCGGCTGCGCCCGGGCCGACGACGGGCCGGTGAGCGTCAACGACCTGGCCACCCAGGCCGTCACGCTCCAGGAGGGCAAGGCCCAGCAGCGCGGGGTGCGGGTGGAGCTGGACCTCGCGGACGGCTTGCCCCCGGTGCCCGGGGGTTTGGGCCTCTTCCAGGTCTTCACGAACCTGGTGTCGAATGCCCTGGACGCAATGGAGGCCGGGGGCGGCACGCTGGCGGTGAGTTCGCGGCGCGAGGGTGGCGCGATCGTCGTGCGGGTGGCCGACACGGGGTGCGGGATGCCGCCCGAGGTGCTGGAGGGGCTGTTCACGCCGTTCTTCACCACGAAGCCGGCCGGCCGCGGGATGGGGCTGGGGCTGGCCGTGTGCCGCGAGGTGATGGACCGGCTGCAGGGCCGCATGGAAGTCACGAGCAAGCCAGGCCACGGCACCGTGTTCACGGTCGCGGTGCCGTGTGGGACGATACCGCAGGGGGCCGCGAGGCCCTAGGCCGCCGGGCAGTTGCCCGGGGCCGGCTCGGTTGCAGCACGGCCGCCGCGGACTACGGGGGGCGGCGGGCGGCTGCCGGGACGTGGAAGGGATCATGGCATGTCCGAAGGCAGCGTCCTCGTCGTGGACGACGATTTCCTGATCCGCGACTCGCTGAGCGAGATGCTCCGGCTCGAGGGCTACGAGGTCGAGGCCGCGCAAAGCGGCCACGAGGCGCTCCGCAGGCTCGCCTCGCACACCTACGACGTCGTGTTCACCGACATCAACATGCGCGAGGTCACGGGCTTCGACATCCTGCGCGAGGTGAACCTCAAGTACCCGGAGACCCAGGTGGTGCTGATCACCGGCTTCGGCGAGGTGCAGACCGCGGTGCAGGCGATCAAGCAGGGGGCCTACGACTACGTGCAGAAGCCGCTGGCGGACGACAATATCAAGATGATCGTGCGGCGGGTGACGGAGCAGAAGCGGCTGGCCGAGGAGAACCGCTACCTGCGCCAGCGCCTGGGCATGCGCCCGAAGTTCGCCAACTTCGTGGGCCAGGACGACAAGATCAAGCGGGCCTTCGAGGTCATCGAGGCGATCGCGGACACGAAGACGACGGTGATGATCACCGGGGAGAGCGGCACGGGGAAGACGCTGATCGCGCGTGCCGTGCACTACAACTCGTCGCGCCGCAACGGCCCGTTCGTCGAGGTGAGCTGCGGCGCCCTGCCCGAGACCCTGCTGGAGAGCGAGCTGTTCGGCCACGTCGAGGGCTCGTTCACGGGCGCCACGAGCGACAAGATCGGGAAGTTCGAGCTCGCCCACGGCGGCACGATCTTCCTCGACGAGATCAACACGGCCAGCCCCGGCCTCCAGGTGAAGCTGCTGCGCGCCATCCAGGAGCGCGAGTTCGAGCGCGTCGGCGGCACCGAGACCTTCAGCCTCGACGTCCGCTTCATCCTCGCCACCAACCTCGACCTGCGCGAGAGCGTCGAGGACGGCACGTTCCGCAAGGACCTCTTCTACCGCGTCAACGTCGTGCCCATCCACATGCCGCCCCTGCGCGAGCGGGTGGGCGACATCCCGCTCCTGGCCGAGCACTTCCTGCGCCTCTACGCCCGCCAGAGCCGCTGCGCCGTCGCCGGCGTCACGCCCGAGGCCATGGCGCGCCTCCAGCAGTACGCCTGGCCCGGCAACGTGCGGGAACTCGAGAACGCCATCGAGGCCGCCGTCGTGCTCCGCAAGGAGGGCATGATCGACGTGCGGGACCTCCCCGCCACCATCACCGGCAAGGGCGAGCCCGGGCAGCTCCCCCTCAAGGCGGCCCTGCTGCGCGCCGAGCGCGACATCATCGAAAACGCCTTGCACGTCAACAACTGGCGGCGCCAGCCCACCGCCGCCATGCTGGAGATCGACCGCACCACGCTCTTCAAGAAGATGCGCTTCCACGGACTCGTCCGCGAGGGGGTCGCGGGCGACGGGGACGAAGGCTAAATGGCTTGCCACGATTCCTGGTCGAAGCGGGACCGCCTGTTGAGGGCCAGCACTGTCGGCGGGGCGTCTGTGCCCCGCGCGGGGCACCCTTCGGCAGGGCTCAGGGCAGGCTCCGGCCCCGCCCACATCGAGCGGGAATCGCGGCAAGCCATCTGGGTGGCATGTGAGAAGCCGGGCCCCCGCGCGGCCCGCGAGAGCGACACACTGACCGAAACCCGACAGTGAGGAGACTGGGTCATGCAGCACCGCGTTCGTTCTTCCCTGGGTCGGTTCCTGGCCGTGTGCCTGGTGGCCACGACGTGGGCGGCGGCCCTTGCCGCCGAGGACGAGACGCGGGAGGACGCCGACCTGCGGCGGGGGCGCATCTACTACAAGAGCGGCAAGTACAACGAGGCCATCGCCGCGCTCCGCATCGCCCTGCGGCGCAACCCGCGCAACGGCGAGGCCCTCCTCTGGGTCGGCAAGTCGCACGCCCGCATCTCCGAGTTCGACAAGGCCGCCGAACACCTCCAGCAGGCCGTGCAACTCCTGCCCGACAGCGAGGACGGCTACGCCGAGCTCACCGGGGCCTACCTCGAGCTGGACGCCCGCGAGCGCGCCCGCGGGCAGCACGACCGCGCCCGGGAGTTCCTCGAGAAGGCCGAGAGCGCGGCCAAGACCCTCCTCCAGCGCCAGCCCAAGATGAAGGAGAGCTACGAGCTGCTCGTGCGCCTGACCAAGCACAAGGCCAACGTCTTCCGCGACGCCCAGCAGCCCGACAAAGAGCGCGACATGTACGAGGAGGCCCTCGGCTACTGCGAGAGCGTGCTCCAGATCGACCCCAACGACGTCTCGACCCACCTCGAGCGCATCCACATCCTCTTCGGGCTCCGGCGCTTCAAGGACGCCGAGCGGCGCTGCAACGAGGTGCTGAAGATCAACGACAAGCTGCACGACCCGAAGCTCATCATCGCCCAGATTCGGCGGACGGATGGCGACAACGACGGCGCCCTGAAGGTGCTCACGGAGATCCTGGTGGCGAAGCCCACCCAGATCGAGGCCATGCTGCGCCGCGCCGAGATCTACCTGGACCTCCAGAAGTACGAGGAGGCCCTGGCCGACGCGAACGAGGCGATCCGGCTGACGAACAAGAACCCCTACGCCAACTTCATCCGCGGCTGCGTGTACATGCAGCTCAAGAAGCTCGACTCCGCGATCCAGGAGCTCCAGTTCGCCGCCGCCGGCATGCCGCGCCACCTCCCCGCCCACTTCTGGCTCGCCCGCTGCCTGCTGATGAAGGACCGGTTGCGCGACGGCATCGAGGAGCTCAACTCCGTGGTCAAGCTCGACCCCCGCTTCACCACCGCCCGCCTCGTGCTGGCCAGCGCCCACCTCCAGAACGGCTACCCCGACGGCGCGATCAACACGCTGGTGGACGCGTTGCACTTCGACGCCAAGAACGTCGAGGTCTACCGCCTCCTGGGCATCGCCTACCTGCACAAGGGCGAGCACGAGCGCGCCGAGCAGATGTTCCAGAAGATGCTGGGCATTGACCCCGACGCGGCCCGCGCCCACCAGGTGCTGGCCGGCATCAAGCTCGCCAAGGGGAAGATCGACGAGGCCATCGAGCACTGCCGCACCGCGCTCGACGTCGAGCCGCGCAACGTCGACGTCCACTTCCTCCTCGGCCTCGCCTACATGCGCCGCCGGCGCTTCGACGGCGCCAAGGCCGAGTTCGAGCACGTCCTGCGCCTCCGCGACCACCACCCCGGCGCGCGCATGAACCTCGCCGCCGTGCACATCCAGCTCCGCGAGTTCGACCTCGCCCAGGAGCAGCTCCAGCGCTGCACCGAGGAGGACCCCACCCTCCCCAAGCCGCGCTACGCGCTGGCCCGGCTCTACATGCTCCAGCGCAAGTTCGACAAGGCCGAGGCCGAGCTCACCCAACTGCTCAAGAACGAGGGCGAGCGGGCCAACGTGCACCTGGCCATGGCCGAGCTCCACCTGGCCAAGGGCGAGAAGGACAAGGCGGTCCAGGCGGCCAAGGCGGCCCTCAGCATCGACGCGAAGCTGCTCGACGCGCGGGTGTTCCTGGCCCGCCTCCACCTGCTGGACCAGAACTGGTCGAGCGCCCTGGCCGAGCTCGAGGCCGCGCTCCGCGACAACGCCAAGTTCGCCGCCGGCTACGAGGCCGCCGTCGTCCAGGTCTACCTCGGCCGCTACGACGAGGCGGTCAAGCTCTTCGAGAAGGCCGTGCAGAACGACGTGAGCCCGGCCTCCGCCCTCGCCGGCGCCGCCGCCGCCCTCCAGTTGCGCGGCGACCACCGCGCGGCCCTCGCCAGCATCGCCCAGGCCGACACCCAGAAGCCCCAGGACCCCCTCATCGCCCTCCAGACCCTCAACGTCTACCTCGGGCAGGGCGACGCCCCGAACGCGCGCACCCTGCTGCGCCAGGCCACCTACGTGCCCGAGCTCATCCGCGACGCCTACCTGAGCTTCCTCGACAACTTCGCCGAGGACAAGGCGCGCTCGCGCGCCGTCTCCGACGCCCTCACCCGCATCATCTTCTTCGGCGCACGCGGCTGGCACGACCAGGCCGAGGAGGGCTGCAACCTCCTCGTCAAGCTGGCCCCCGACAACACCTTCGCCTACACGGTCCTGGCCAACGTCTACCTGGCCACCGCGAGGCCGGAGAAAGAGGTCGCCATCCTCAAGCGCCTCGTCGAGATCGCCCCCAAGGACTGCCGCCACCGCATCCGCCTCGGCAGGCGCCTGATCGACCTCGGCCGGTTCGCCGAGGCGCGCAAGGAGTTCGAGGTCGCCGCCGAGGTGGACCCCAAGGCCGTCGAGCCGGTGCTCCAGCTCGGCGCCTACTTCCTGCGCATGGCCCAGTACGACCTCGCCACCGAACAGGCCGGCAAGGCGCTCAAGATCGAGGAGAACAACCCCCGGGCACTGGCCCTCCTCGCCTCCTGCCAGCTCGCCGAGCGGAAGCTCGACGAGGCGCGCGTCTCGCTGCGGCGCATCACGGAGAACAAGGACTCGCGCGCGGGCGACCTGCCCTACCTCCAGCTCGCCGAGCTGGACCTCCTGGACGGCCGGCCCGATAAGGCGATCCCGCAGTACGAGGAGGCCGTGAAGGCCAATCCCAAGAACACCTACGCCCACATGGGCCTCGGCGAGGCCTACCGCATGAAGGGCAAGCTCAACGAGGCCATCGAGCAGTTCCGCGAAGTGTTGCAGCTCGACGCCACCTTCGCCCCGGCTCTCATCGCCCTGTCCCGGGCCTACCGCGACATGAGGCGGCTGGACCTCTCGCTCGAGTACTGCGAACAGGCGGCCGAGATCAACCCCTCGGCCGTCGACGTCCGCTTCGAGCTCGCCGCCATCCGCTTCAGCCAGAGGAAGTTCGACGAAGCCATCGCCGAGTACACCCGCGTGCTCAAGGAGCGCCCCAACGACTTCCGCGCCCGCCTCGGCATCGCCCAGGCCCTGTTCGAGTCCGGCGAGCGCCAGACCGCCATCAGCCAGCTCACCGAGCTGCTCACCCAGTCGCCCCAGCTCGCCCCGGCCCGCGCCGCGCTCATCGCCTTCTACAAGCGCCTGGGCGAGATCGACAAGGCGCAGGCCGAACTCGAGCGCCTCGTCGGCGCCGCGGGGCAGGAGGCCATCGGCGTCTACGACCTCGCCGTCGTCTACGTCCACAAGGACCGGCTCGACGCCGCCCTGGGCATGGCCGACCAGCTCCTGAAGCTGCGGGAGGCCGACCCCGCCTTCCTCGTCCTGCGCGGCACCATCCTCCAGCTCAAGGGCCGGCTGCCCGACGCCCTCGAGGCGTTCCAGCGCGCCCTGACCGAGACCCCCAAGAACGCACGCCTGGCCTCCCTCCTCGCCAACGCGAACCTGGCGGCGGGCAAGATCCCGGACGCCCGGAAAGCGATCGACTCGGTGGACCTGGGGCCCGAGCTCCAGGGGGCCTACCGCAAGCTCATCGAGCACCTGTCGGTCGGCGGCGACACCGCGCGCCTGGCCGCCAACGCGCTGAACCAGGCCGCGCTGTACGCCGACGCCAACTGGCTCACCCTGGCCCGCGACCGCTACGAGCAGATCCTCAAGGACCTCCCGGGCGGCAACCTGGCCGCCCTCCACCTCCTGGCGAGCATCTACGAACGGATGGGCGAGCGGCCCAAGTGCATCGAGACCTATCAGCGCATGCTCCAGGCCTACCCCGACCACGAGCCGGCCCTCCATCGCCTGATCAGCCACTACCTCGCCGACAAAAACCTCGAGGGCGCCGCCGCCATCTACCGCACCCTCCTCGGCAAGAAGCGCGACGACCTGGGCCTCCAGCTCGGCCTCGCCACGGTCGTCCAGCGCCAGCGCAAGACGAAGGAGGCGATTGACCTCTACCGGCGCATCCTCAAGCAGGACCCCAACAACGCCGTGGCCTACAACAACCTCGCCTGGCTCTACGCCACCGAGACCAAGGACCTCAAGGCCGCCGAGGAGCTCGCCACCAAGGCCGCCAACCTCACCGAAACCGACACCGCCGCCGGCGCCGCCATCCGCGACACCCTCGCCTGGGTCTTCTACATCACCGAGCGCTACGACAAGGCCATGGAGCTCGCCCGCGAGGCCGTGGACGGCATGCCCGGCAGCGCCGAGGTCCACTACCACCTCGGCATGATCTACTTCAAGAAAAACCTCCGCGCCAGCTCCGCGCGCCACCTCCTCCTCGCGCTCAAGCTCGACCCCGATTTCGAGCACAAGGACGAGATCAACAAGGTGCTCGACCGCATCCGCCAGCGCAAGCCATAGCTGCACCCAACCCAGGTCCGAACACCGCAGGCGGGGCCGCAAGCCCCGCCTGCGGTCGTTCTGGGCCCGTGGGGCGGGGGCGGTTGCGCGAAAAAATCGAGCGAGCGGGGGCCGGGACAGCCGCGCGAAAAAAATCAAGTGCTCGACTTGACAGACCATAGGTTGTGTGGTATACTGAACTCGTGGTGTGGCGATTGACTTGCCATCGCCAGACCAAAGGGTCAGCCGCGGACACGCTGGCCCAACGGCTGTCGGAAGACCGCCGCTGCATACTCACCTTTCTCCGCAAATCCTGATGTACCAGCGGATTGTGGCCCTCGGTGCGCCGGCTCCTCTCGCTGTCATGCCGAGCGAAGGCCGCCCTATTCACAGAAGAGGCGGCCGAAGCCGAAGCACCTCTCAGGGGAACGGGCTGATCCACACGGTTGCCCTCTGTTGGCGACCGAGCCCCTTGAGAGATCCTTCGCTCCGTGTCACTTCGCTCAGGATGACATGATGCGAGAGCTGGGCCCGCTGGCGAGAAACGCGGGCAACCCGGCCCCGGGCCAAAGGAGGTGCCGATATGCTTGTCCCGAAGGGACAACAGGAGGTAGCCGGCGGCTTCAGCCGCCGGAACAGAGGGCAGACCCCGGCCCAGTCCCGAAGGGACGGCAGAACGCATTCCCGCACGAGGCCGCCGCGTGTCTGTCGTCCTTTCGGGACTTGCCGTGATTCCGACCCCGAGTCCGGCGGCTGAAGGCGCCGGCTAAGTCCTGACCTCCCTTCGGGAGGAGGCCAAGAGCACATTCGGGCTTCTGCCAGCAAAGGAGAGAGCCGTGCCCGAAACTGAGGTCGTCGTGCAAATGTCCAAGTTCTGCCCGTTCAACGAACGGGAGTGCAACCGCGAGGGTTGCCGGCTCTGGAGCGGGCAATTCGATGCCTGCGGCGTCGCCGTCAACCACCTCGCCCTGGTGCGAGTGGCCGACGCGTTGCAGGATGTCGCTGCGTTCATGTCCTTCATCAATGAGGAGTTGGGCCATGTTAGACACGAGGCTTCGATCGGTGCTGGCGATGGGGCAGAAGGCGGCCAGGCCGCAGGAGCCGGAGACCCTCCGGTTCCGCATCGAGATGGGTCCGGAGAAGAACCGGGCGCCGCTGGTTGAGGTGGGCAACGTCCCCGCAGGGGACGTCCGCTGGCTCTGGCCCGGCAAGTTCCCCATCGGCAAGATATCGCTCGTCGTGGGCGACCCGGGCCGCGGCAAGAGCCTGCTGAGCCTCGACCTGGCCACCCGCCTCTCGCTCGCCGCGCCCTGGCCCGACGGCCAGCCGAACACCCTTCGCCCCTCCTGCACCCTCCTGCTCAGCGCGGAGGACGACGTGGGCGACACCATCCGCCCCCGGCTCGAGGCGATGGGGGCCGATGTGCGCTACATCCGCTCGATGCGGGGCCTTTTCGGGGCAGGCTTCTACAAGGGCTTCCAGTTGCCCCGCGACCTGCCGACCCTCGAGCAGGCGGTCACCGACACGCCCGACGTCCGGCTCGTCGTGATTGACCCGCTGATGGCCTTCCTGGCGACCGGCACGGCGAACAGCAACTCGGCGTTGCGGGCCTTGCTCGCCACGCTCCAGGAGATGGCCGAGCGATTGGGCTTCGCCGTCCTCGCCCTCTCGCACCTCACCAAGGCCACGGGGGCATCGCCCATCTACCGGGCGATGGGCAGCCTGGCACTCGTCGCGGCAAGCCGTGCGGTCTGGACCCTCTGGCCCGACCAGGACGAGCCGGAGCGGACCTTCTTCGTGCCCCTCAAGTGCAACCTCTCGGCGGCCCTGCACGCCCACGCCTATCGCATCGCCCCGAGCCCCGTCAACCCCAAGCAGCCCGTCCTCCTCTGGGAGCCCGAGCCGATCCACATGGCCCTGCTCTCCACCAGCACGGCAAACCCCGTCCCCCGCCTCCGCGACCAGCAGTGCGTCACCTGGCTTCGCGCCCTGCTCGAGAAGGGACCCGTCCCGACGCGGGACGTGGAGAAGGCGGCTGATGAGGAAGGGTTCGGGTACCACATCCTTCGCCGAGCCAAGCGGATGCTGGGCGTCGGCACATCCCCCGATGGCCTCGGGGGGACGTGGATGCAGCGGCTTCCTGACTGAGACACCTTCCCCCGGGGCCGGCCGCGCCTTCCGCCGGCCCCGGGGGCTTCCCCGCTGACCGCTGGGAAAGTGAATAAAGTAGATTTGACACCCACCTATTCCTCAACCCAGTAGCAGGCAAACGAGCGAACCTTGGGCGTGGCAAGCGAGGCGGTCACCCGCAGACGAAGACGCGAAACCGTTTGTGGCTTGAACCGGTGAATCCACTTGTGACCGATCACCTTGCCCTGCGCCAGCGGCGTCCACGCTTCGCCGATGAGGCCCTCCACAACGTGATCGCGCACCAACTCGCCGTTAGCGATCTGCTCCTGAAGGATAACATGATCGACCTGTGCCGGCTTGGGGAAGTGGAGCTCGATCACATCGCCTTTGGCGCTCTTGACCTCAGCCACCGGCGTCGAGAATCGCCCCCTCAGGCTCTTCCCGAACTCGGCCAGAGCCTTGACATCGGCCTCCGGCAGCGTTCCGTCCGGCTTGATGACGACGCCGATGATCAGGTTCGAGTTGCGCCCCACGGACGTGTAGTATTTCTGCACCAGCACTTCCGGCGGGTAGACGAGGTGGTCCTGGCCGGGCTTGTAGAACCAGTTGTGGCCCTTGTATCCGCGCAACGGGATGTCCACCATTGCCGGCGACCAGATGCTGCCGTTTGGGTCGCCGCTGTGCAAGAACCGCTTCCACGTCGGGCTGTTGTGCGAAACAGCGCCCCGCTCCGGCCCCGGCATCGTGGCATAGCAAGGCACCCCGGCATGCCCCTCCTCGTTGCCGACCCAGCGATGGTCCGAGCGCTGCGTGCTGGAGTAGAACACGCTCTCCGGCTGGTGCTTCTCGAAGACCGGCAGCATATCGGGCCCGCCTTCCGCCGGCGTCTTCGTGCCGGCGTCGAACCAGATCTGGACCAGCGGGCCGTACCTGGAACAGATCTCCTCCATCTGCTTTTCCGCGATGCGATTGAACTTCTCCTGTGCCGGGGTCCCACGGCCCTTGCCCCAGTCCACGTAATGCCCCCAGACCTGTTGATAGACGTTGCGGTGGACACTGAAGTAGATGCCGGGCTTGATGCCGACCTTGCGGCACGACGCCACGAAGTCAGCGACCACATCGCCCTTGCCGCCGCGCCAACTCGTTTGCTTGAGGCCGTACGGATAGGCTTCGCTCTGCCATTGCATGAACCCGTTGAAATGCGTTGCGGTGAAGACGGCGTACCGCGCGCCGCACGCCTTCGCCGCCTCAATCCACTGATCCGTGTCGAGTTTGGCTGGTTGGTAGAGATTGGGGTCCCAGGTTCTGCGGGAGGTGTTGTTGGCGCTCGTATCCCCTGCCGCGATGGCCAGGTCGAAGGAATACAGCAGCCCGATCTCACAATCCTGCCAAGCCAACTGCGCCGGTGTCGGCAGCGCGAGCCGCGGCTTATCGGCATCGTCGGCTCCGAAGGAGCGTCGTGGATCCAGCGCGGCGCCCGTGAGCATGGCGGTCCCAGCCTTGATGAACGTGCGGCGGCTGATCACTGTCTGTCCTGCCCTCGTTAGCGGTTCATCGTATCGTATGCCAATCGTGTCTACAACTGATTGTACGCACCTGCCTGCGGCGTGCAAGCATTCACCAGTTCGGGGCAGTTCGGGGGACACGGCAGTTCGGGGGACACGGCAGTTCGGAGTTCGGGGTTCGGCGGCAGTTCGGGGGACACCATACTCGACTCCGGGGCCTCACAGGTTGACGAAGAGGTCGGCAATGGGGCAGCGGAAGCCGGGGAGAAGGGTGCTACCATCGAGTTCGGAGCCGGCGGAGAGGGCCTCGATGTCGGACCGCGAGCGGCAGACGGCAACGGGCATCTCGAGCAACTGCTCGGCGGCAATAGGGGTGTCGGCGTTCATGGCTTCACGCCTTCCGGTCGGCCTTGTCGCTGCCGGCACCGACGAGTTCCGGCTCCTCGCGCAGGACACGCCGCGCATACTTCTTCTGAATTCCGGGGCCACCTTACCCAATTCCGCCTTCGCTCAGGGCCGCAGCGCTAGGGCGACGACCGCTCAGCCCATAGCTGTTTCGGCCCGTCGAGGAGCAGGGTCGCGTGATTCAGCACGTCCCGACCCAGGATGCCGTGTTCCTGCTCGATCAGCAGATACCGGCCGCGAAAGACCCTGTTGAGGAAGACAAGGTCAAGTGCCACAACCAGTGCGAAGCTCTTGCTTCCGTCGAATGCGAGCAATTCATAGCGCTGGCCAGCCAGCGGGGACAGGCCGAGACGCTCGACAGCAGCGCGCGGCAGAAGGGTTGCGTCGGCCCCGGTGTCCAGCAGCAAGGAAACCCCCTGAGACGGACTTGCCTCCCCCCGGGCTGTTCAGTGTCACCTCGGCAACCGGGGCCGGGGGATCATAGCGCGAAGCATCATAGCTTGGCATCAGGGGCGACCTCGATGACCTCCTTGGCAAAGTCCACGGCCTGTTCCGGGTGGGCGAGGCGCGGGGTGCGGATATGCGCCCGCGGGGCGGACTCGAAGTCGGGGATGACGACGTAGACTCTGGCCCTCTCAGGCAGAGTCACGCCGCCCTGGAGGCGGATCACGCCGTTCTCGACAACGCCCTCAAAGGTTGAGATGCTCATGCGAAGCCTCCGGCCAATCCCCCAAGATGCGCCCGCCCGCAAACCGCGATCCGTCTGCCGAGATACTACTACCGCGGCAAAGGGCTGTCAAGGCCATTCGTGGTGGCGTGAGCTTCCGGGACAGTGCGGGCAGCAGCCCAGGCCGCCCGCGCGAAAAAGTGTATGACTCTGCAGAGTCTGTATGACTCTGAGCCGGAATGGGGAGAATCGGCGATTCTCGAGTCGGAAACTCGAGAACACTGTATGACTCTGAGCCGGATGGGCGAGAATCGCCAAACGGGTGCGCCGGAAATGGAGAAACCCGTACGACTCTGAGCCGGAAGGCCGAGAATGGCCAAATGGACGGAGGCCCCCCGCCGCTCCCCCGCACGGCTTGGCTCGGAACGGGCCTTCTGGTACAATCCCCGGCATGCAGCGGGAAATCGTGGTCCGCGGGGCGCGGACGAATAACCTTCAGGCCATCCACGCCACCTTCCCCCACGGCCAGCTCACGGTCGTGACGGGCGTGTCGGGGTCCGGGAAGTCGTCGCTGGCCTTCGACACGCTCTACGCCGAGGGACAGCGCCTCTACGTCGAATCCATGTCGGCCTACGCCCGGCAGTTCCTCGAGCGGATGCGGCGGCCGCCCGTGGACCACATCTCGGGCATGCTGCCCAGCATCGCCCTCGAACAGCGCAACCAGGTGACGAACCCCCGCTCGACCGTGGGCACGGCGACCGAGGTGAACGACTTCCTGCGTCTGCTCTTCGCCAATGTCGGCCGCACCGTCTGCCCCGATTGCCGCGTCGAGGCCGAGAAGCACAGCCCGCAGACAGCCGTCCGCTTCATCGAGGGCCTGCCCGAGGGCACACGGCTCCTCCTCCTCGCCCCCATCGCCGTCGAGTCCGAGCGGCGGCTGAAGTTCCTGCGCGACCACCTCGCTTCCGCCGGCTTCCACCGTATCCTCCTGGGCGGCAAAGTCGTGGACATCTCGGACCTGAAAATCGGAGATCGCAAATCGCGAATCGGCAATCACCTCGAGGTCGTCGTGGACCGGTTGGCGAAGAGCGCCGAGCGGATGAGCCGCGCGGCCGATTCGCTGGAGATGGCCTTCCGCATCGGCTCGCGCGGCGCCGTGGTGCAACTCCTCGACGACGCCGGGCGGCCGGCCGACAGGCACCACTTCTTCGCCGGCCTCGTGTGCCGCTCGTGCGGCCGCGAGTTCCGCGAGCCGCAGCCCGGGATGTTCTCGTTCAACAGCGGCGTCGGCGCCTGCCCCAGGTGCGAGGGCTTCGGCAAGGACGCGACGCTCGACCTCGACCGCGCCATTCCCGACCACTCGAAGAGCCTGGCCGACTACGCGGTCGCCCTCTGGTCCACCCCCGTGCTCAAGATGATGACCGAGTGGATGCTGGAGTGTGCGGCGGAGGATGGCATCCCGACCGACGTGCCGTTCCGCGATCTCACCGCGGCCCAGCAGCGCTGGGTCATCGAGGGCAAGCCGGGCGGCGGCGACGACGACTTCTGCGGCATCCGCGGCTTCTTCGCCTGGCTGGAGTCCAAGAAGTACAAGATTCAGAATCGCATCCTCATCGCCCGCTACCGCCGCTACGTCACGTGCCCCGACTGCGGCGGCACGCGGCTGAAGCCCGACGCCCAGTTCGTGAAGCTCGGCGGCCGCTCGTTCACCGAGCTTCTCGACCTGCCCGTGCCCGAGTTGCACCGCCTCCTCGATGCGCTGGCCCTGCCGCCCGCCGAGGAGGAGGCAGCGCGCACGCTGCTGCGCGAAATCCGCAGCCGCCTCCAGTACCTCGAGGACGTGGGGCTGTCGTACCTGACCCTGAGCCGCGAGACGCGCACGCTCAGCGGCGGCGAGGCCCAGCGCATCGGCCTCGCCTCGGCCCTGGGCAGCTCCCTCACCAACACCCTCTACGTGCTCGACGAGCCGACCGTCGGCCTCCACGCCGCCGACACCCATCGGCTCCTCGCCATCCTGCGCGCGCTGACGGGCAAGGGGAACACGGTCGTGTGCGTCGAGCACGAGCCCGAGGTGATCCTGGGCGCCGATCGTGTGCTCGACCTCGGCCCCGGCGCTGGCGAGCACGGCGGCCGCGTGGTCTTCGAGGGCACGCCCCAGGGGCTGCTGGACCGAGGACAGGGCAAGACGGCCGACTACCTTCGCCAGCGCCAGGCCCTCGAATGGCCCAACCGCGCGCGGAAGCCCAAGGAGTTCCTCACCCTCCGCGGCGCCCGGCAGCACAACCTGAAGAACCTCACGGTGCGAATCCCACTCCACGTGCTGGCCTGCGTCACCGGCGTGTCGGGCGCCGGCAAGTCCACCCTCGTCAACACCACCCTGTACGCCCACTGGCGCGCCCGCAACGGCGAGACGGGTGTCGAGCCGGGGAAGTGCAAGAGCATCCGCGGGTTCGACAAGGTGGATGACGTGGTGCTGGTGGACCAGAAGCCCATCGGCCGCTCCGCGCGCTCGAACGCCGCCACCTACACCAAGGCATACGACGACATCCGCCGCGCCTTCGCCGCCACGCGCCGCGCCAGGACCCTCGGCATCACTGCCGCCCACTTCTCCTTCAACGTCCCCGGCGGCCGCTGCGAGTCCTGCCAGGGCATGGGCGCCCAGACCGTGGACATGCAGTTCCTGGCCGACGTCACCGTGACCTGTGAGGCCTGCGGCGGCAAGCGGTTCCAGAAACGTGTCCTCGACGTCACCTGCCGCGACCGCACGATCCTCGACGTGCTCGACATGACCATCGGCGAGGCCATGGAGTTCTTCGAGGACACGCCGTCGCTGGCGGCGAAGCTGCGCCCCCTGGCCGAGGTCGGCCTCGGCTACCTGCGCCTCGGCCAGAGCACCGCCACCCTCAGCGGCGGAGAGCTCCAACGCCTGAAACTCGCCGCCTACATCTCCGAGGCCTTTTCCCGTCACGCGTCACGCGTCACGCGTCATGCCCTCCTCATCTTCAATGAACCCACTGTCGGCCTCCACATGGCCGACGTGCAGACCCTCATGGGCGTCCTCCAGCGCCTCGTGGACGACGGCCATTCGGTGCTCATCGTCGAGCACAACCTCGACGTCATCTCGCAGGCCGACTGGGTGATTGACCTCGGCCCGGGCGGCGGCGACGCCGGCGGCACCCTCGTCGCCGAAGGCCCGCCTGCCGCCATCGCCACCTGCGAGCGGTCGGTGACGGGCCAGTTCCTCAAGGGGCGCGCGGCGCCCTCCCCTGTTCCTGCAAGGAGGTAGACTCGTGGCCATGTGTCGCGTTGGGGCGGTTGCTCTGATGGTGTGCCTCACCACCACGGTCTGGGCGCAGATGGCGGGCACGCCCGGCAAGGCCGACCTCGCCGTCGCCTCGGGCGGCAAGAGTAGCGCAACCATCGTCGTCTCGCCGGCCGCGGGCGAGAGCGAGAAGCTGGCCGCCGCCGACTTGGCGAAGTACATCGGCCTCATGTGCGGCGCCGCCCCTGCCATCGCCGACACGCCTCAGGCGATCCAGGCCGCGTTGAAGGCCGACGCTCCGCTGCTCCTCGTCGGCGCCGAAGCGCTCAAGGCGAAGCCCGAGCTGCGGAGCCGCCTCGACAAGGTGGCCAAGCCGGAGCCGCTCCTCCGCGCCGACGCCATCGTCCTGCTCCGCGAGGGCAACCGAGTGTGCCTCGCGGGCACGAACGACGAGAGCCACTATTACGCCGTGGCCGACCTCCTCCGCCGCTGGGGCTGCCGCTGGTTTGTCCCCACCGACTTCGGCGAGTGCATCCCCGAGTCCCCCTCCCTGAAAGTGGGCGACCTTGACGCCGCCTACGCCCCGCCCTTCGAGATTCGCACCTACTGGATCTCCTGGGTCGGCGACAACGCGGGCGCCCGCGAGTTCAAGCGACGCAACATGATGACCCACGGCGTCGGCGTGCCCAACGGCCACGCCCTCGGCCAATACGTGAAGGGCCTTGGCAAGGACGCCTTCCACATCCCCATCTCCGAGCCCTCCACCGCCCAGCACGTCGCCGCGCAGCTCGAGCCCAAGTTCGCCAAGGGCGACTACATCATGCTCGGCATGGAGGACGGCGTCTACCAGTCCGACTCGCCCCGGGACAAGGAGCTGATGGCCCTTCAGTGGGACAAGTATTTCATGAAGCCCGCGGTCACCGACGCGTTCATGGAGCTCTACAACAACGTCGCCCGCACGCTCCTCGCGAAGCACCCCGATAGCACGTCGAAGATCGGCTTCCTGGCCTACAGCAACATGACACTCCCCCCCGTGCGCAAGGTCGTGGCCGAGAAGCCCCTCGTGGCCTACCTCGCCCCCATTGACATCGACCCCATCCACGGCATGGACGACCCGCAATCGCCGCCCCGCCAGGAGTACAAGGCGATGCTCACCGGCTGGGCCAAGGTGATGCAGAAGCGGCTGGCCATCTACGACTACGACCAGGGCATGCTCGTCTGGCGCGACATCCCCAACCCCCTCGTGCCCCGCGCCATCCAGAGCGACATCCGCCACTACCGCGACGCCGGCATCCTCGGCGTGGATACCGAAAGCCGCAACGCCATCGCCACCATCTTCACCAACCTCTATCTCCGCGCCCGCCTCCTCTGGGACCCCGACGAGGACCCCGACGCCCTCCTCGCCGAGTTCTACCCCGCCTTCTACGGCCCCATGGCCAAGCCCATGGCCGACTACTGGGGCGCCATCCTCAAGGCCTGGGACGAGACGATCGTCACGGAGCACGAATACTTCGTCATCCCCGCCATCTACACCCCCGAGCGGGTCGCGACCCTCAGGAGCAAACTCGAAGAGGCCGAACGCCTGGCGAAGCCTCTCGCCGCGAAGGCCGACGCCAGCCGCAACGAGAAGCTCTACCTCCAGCGAATGCGCTTCACGCGCCTCAGCTTCAACATCCTCGACGCCTACGTGGCCATGGCCCACGCCGCGGCCACTGAGGCCGACTACAAGGCCGCCGCCGCAGCCGGCGACCGCGGCCTCGCCGCTCGCCAGGCCATGGCCGACCTCGGCGGCATCTTCACCACCACGAAGCTCGAGGGCGACGGCTATCCCTGGTGGCCCGGCGAAGTCCGCCAGTACAAGGAACTCCTCGCCTTCACCGACGGCACGAAGGGCACCCTTCTGGCGAAGCTGCCCCTCGAATGGGCCTTCCGCCGCGACCCCACGAATGTCGGCCTCGAACGCAAGTATGCGACCGCACCCGTGGACCTCGCCGACTGGAAGGCCCGCTCCGCCGCTCTCACCCTCGACAGCCGCAAGGACTACCCCGACCAGTGGGAGATGCTCCGCACCGACCTCTACATGCAGGCCCAGGGCATCCGCCATCCCGACCGCCAGAGCTTCACCGGCCACGCCTGGTACCGCACCGACGTCGAGCTGGCCGCCGACCAGGCGAAGGCCCCCGTCCACACCCGCTTCCCAGGCCTCTTCAACGAATGCTGGCTCTACGTCAACGGCGTCGAAGTCGCCCACCGCAAGGTCAACCCCATCTGGTGGTACAACGACTACCGCTTCGAGTGGGACGTTGACCTCGCCGGCAAGCTCCGGCCTGGGGCGAATACGTTGGCGTTGCGCCTCCACTGCCCCCACCACTTCGGCGGCATGTTCCGCAGGCCATTCCTCTATTATGTGGCGAAGTAGACAGGTCGGCGGCGCCGACTGCGACGGATCAGAAGGACCCCGACGCGAGTTTCCTCTGCTGGCGACGGCACGAGGCCGTGTGGGTCAGGAGGCCGGCGTGGGAGGCATCCCGGTAGACTCGGCCCCTGGGTTTGTCAATCAACGCGCGATTCTTGAAGTCCTCGTGCAGGTCGGTGTCCCGCGAGCACAGCGTCCGCGCGCCGCTCACGATGGCAAGGGCGATGATGTGCTCATCGTTGGACTTGCATAGCCTGAAGCCCTTGACCCGCCGCCGTTCCGCTTCCACCTCCGAGTCTGGGAAGCGCGTCGCCCGGCCTGCGCGATCCAACTCAAGAATAGCCAGTTGTGCGCGAGCAACTCGGAAAAGCTGTTTGGTGAGGCGGCCGCCGTAGACAAGCCTACCATCCCTCAGCGGCTTGGATAGCCAGTCAAGCACAGGGACGAAACCCGGATCAGGCGCATCGCGGAAGACCAGGGCCGCCACATCGGCGTCAATAATGACACACACGCAGTCTACCCCCCCAGCAAGGCTCTCATCTCATCGAGGAAGAACTGCCTGTAACCCCTCGGCGGCTTGAGAATGTTCCCAAGCTCATCCAACTCCAGTTGATGGATCCGCACACCACCATTCTTGCGCTCAAAGTAGAGAAGCGACACATCCTCGGGCTTCAGAAGTCCCCCCTTCCTCACCTCCATGCGGATGCGGTCCACCAAGTGGTCGCTGTGGGTCTCGATGAGGAACCGCTTGTCGTCTTCCTTTGCCAAAGAGGCAAACAGCGAGCCGAGTTGAGCTTGGGCGCTGGGGTGCAGGTGGACCTCCGGCTCTTGCAGCAAGTATGTCGTCCCCGGATCGCCGCGTAACGTGTCAACCACAATCGGCAGGGCCTGGCTAACGCCGTAGCCGACATCCGTCAGGTTAAAATAGGGGCCGGAGATCTTCACTCTTATTTGGAACGGGCCCGCAGCACCTCCCAGGTGACGGACTTCAACATCCCGCCACAAACCCGCCTGTCTCCCAAAAGCGCCGAGCGCCTCCCGCAGGCGCGCCCATCTCTCCGGAGCCGAGAGCGATAGTGTGGCCAGGATCATAGGGACATGCCGCCCCTCTGGCTCCGGCTCTGCACGTAAGGGATCATAGGTCCTCAGTGGTCTGGTACGGATAGGAGCGAACGCATATGGTCGGTGCTCATAGTCGCACGCGCTGCCCGACGCGAGCCGTCCCAGGTACGCGAGAACCTTGTGACCCGGACGCGCTCCCTCGGTCATGGTCACACCCGCAACGTCCCGCGCGGACTCAAAAGGCAAGGATGCGAAGATCCCCCACACGCGCGTCGGCGGCACCGCGAACTGCGTAGGCGCGAGGGTCAGACTACCAGACCCTGATCCGTGGTGCCATTCGAGGCGGGTTCCTTCTTTTTCGAAGTGGACCGCCATGTTGAGATCAGTATCAGTTGTCTCAAGGAGCCACTCGCTGAGGGTGGGCTGCGCGTCCTTCTTGACGAACTGGCCGCTGACGCGAACACGCTGCGCGGTTGAGGGAAGGCGGAACTCCGCGCCGACGGCAAATGACGCCACTCGCCCGTTTCCTCTGCCACGGCATGTTGCGAGGTCATCATACGCGCCCAAAATGAAGGGCTCCTCATTGAAGTCGGGCACCGTGTTCCCCTGCCACAAATGCCACGCGATCCGCGCCAAGGCCAGGACAGTACTCTTCCCCGTGCTGTTCTCGCCCGTCAGCAGGGTGATGGGCCGCAGGCGCACGGTCTGGCGCTCGGAGAAGCAGCGCACGCCTTCGATGATCAGGGAGTCCATGCTTGAGGCTCCTGCAAGGCCCGCTCCGCGGAATGGGCAGGCAGGGCTTGAGCGCCCGCGTCCGCCCTCGTATCATATCGGCTCGCCAGAGCGGCGTCAAGGATGCCATGCCACGATGCGTCCCGACACGTGGGAGAAACGACTCCTGGAGTCGTTTTCCTGCAAGCCCTTGAAGGGCTTCTCAGAATGCCAAGCCCCCCGCCCCGGCGCGGTTGGCATTGTGAGCGAATCGGCCATCCGGACGCGTCCGGCGGGGGTTTCACAGAATGCCAACCCCCGAGAGAGGCGGTTGGCATTCTGTGAATGTGGGGCGGCGGGGGGAGGAAGGGCGGCTGCTGCGGCAGTTGCCAATCATCGCTCCACCCTCCTCCGCGAGGGCGACGAAGCCCCGCTACGGCGGGCGAAGTTGGCCGAGACGAGCTCGGTGGAGGCGGCAAGGCGGAAGCACCTGCTCTTCCGGCTCGCACCCGAAACTCGGGGACCAGGTTGCATTCCCGGCGGCGTTGGGGTAGAAAATGAGCTCCAGTGGTGGAGCGCCCCGGACGGGTTTGGAGCAGCGATGAAGCGCCGCGTGTTGACGAGCGATGCGAACCCGCGGGTGAAGCTGGCGCGGAAGCTGCACCTCCGACGCCACCGCGAGACCGAAGGGCTGTTCCTCCTCGAAGGGCCGCACCTGCTGGAGGCGGCGCTGGAGGCCGGGGCAGCCGTCCGCGAGGTGCTGTGCACCGCCGCGTTCGCCGAGGCGCACGCGGCGCTGGCCGAGCGGCTCGACGGCGCGCCGTGGCCCGTGTGGGAGGTGTCGGTGGCCCTGCTCGGTCGGCTGGCCGCGACGGAAGAGCCGCAGGGGGTGGTGGCCATCGCCGAGCTGTTGCCCGACGCGGCCGAGCCGCCGCTGACGCCCGACCTGCTCGTGCTCGCTCTCGAAGCGGTGAGCGACCCGGGCAACGTGGGGAGCGCGCTCCGGGCGGCTCACGCGGCGGGGGCCTCGTGCGTGGTGCTGGGGCCGGGGTGCTGCGACCGGTTCAACGCCAAGGCGGTGCGGGCCTCCGCCGGCGGCCTGTTCGCGGTGCCGGCGCGTTCGGTCGAGGACCTGGCTGGGCTTCTGCGGCGGCTCCGGGACGGCGGCGCGGCTATCGCCGTGGCCGAGCCGCGGGGCGCAACGCGCTGCTGGGAAGCCGACCTTTGCGGCCCGACCGTGCTCGTGGTCGGCAGCGAGGCCCACGGCGTGAGCGACGCCGTGCGGGCCGAGGCGACCGACCGCGTGGCCATCCCGATGCCCGGCCGGGCCGAGTCGCTGAATGCCGCCGCGGCCGCCGCCATCCTGCTCTACGAGGCGCTGCGACAGCGGCTTGACAGGGAGGCCAAGCGCCGGTAGAGTAGATGCAGTTCCCCAAACGCTGACGTTGCACGGAGGAAGACAAGATGATTCGTTGCGGATGGGTCGCTATCGCGGGATCGCTGTGTGCGCTGCTGCTTGTGAGTTGCGGGGGCTCGGGCGACGGCGGCCCGCCGCGCCTGACCAGGACCTATCAACTCCCCGAGCACGCCGAGAAAATGGCCGTCGGCGCGGGCGGGAGGGTCTACTACACCACGCCGTCGCGCGGCATGGGGCCGATGGGGGGGGGCGGCAGCAGCAACGAGGTCCACCTGGTCGAGGCCAACAGCACGCCGGGCTACCCGCTGAAGCTCGAGGGCGGCGTGGAGGTGAAGGCCGTGCTGGCCGACGGCGCCGGCTCCCTCTACGTCGGCGTGCGCGAGGGCGGCAAGGACCAGCTCTGGGTCTTCGCCGAAACCTGGGGCGAGAAGCCCGAGGCCAAGGCCAAGCTGAAGCCCGAGCTGCCCGGCGACCTCAATGCCCTCTTCCTCGGGCGCGAGCCAGGCACCCTCTTCGCCCTCTGCGGCGACAAGTTCGTCGTCAAGCTCAAGGCCGACGGCACGGTCGAGAAGACCATCGAGCTGCCGGGCGACAGCCGCCCCCAGGACGGCGGCGTGGACGGCGCGGGGAACCTCTACCTCCGGCGCGCGAGCGGCCCGATCGTGAAGGTGAAGCCCGACGGCTCGGTGGACAAGGCCTGGGCGACGAGCGAGGCCGCGGCGCTCGACTCCGTGCGCTCGGTCGCCGTCGACTCCAAGGGCCGGGTCTACGTCGCGGCGTCCGAGGGCGGCGTGTATCTTCGCGCCTTCGACGCCAGCGGCGCGCTGCTCTTCAACATCGTGGCCAAGCAGCTCGAGTACGCGCCCGACGCCTTGGTGGTGACGCCGCGCGACGTCCTCTACGGCCTCGACGGCCGGGGCGTCTACGAGTTCCGGCCGTAGTCGGTTCACCACCCGTGGGTGAAGTCGAGCAGGCGCACGCGCACGGTGCGGGCGGGCGGCAGAGGCTCCTCGCAGGCCGTGACCGCCAGCGTGTATCCCGTGGGCGACCAGGACGGCTCGACCGGCGTCGGGAAGAGCATGGGGCGCCGCAGGATGAGGAGGCGGCCGGTCTCGAGATCGGCCACCTGCACCCTGGCGGCCCGCTCGCCCTTGACCAGACACGCCGCGAACCGGCCCCCGCTCGACAGGGCCAGCGATCGCATCTCCCCGCGAAGCGTCAGCGGCGTCCGCCGGAACGCCCTCGTCTCCAGGTCGAACCGCACCACCGCATGGCCGCCAGGGGCGGGCGCCGCGTAGGCCAGCGCCGCGCCGTCGGGCGACCAGGCCACGCGGTGCGGCGGAGGCGTCCCGGGGAACTCCACGCGGTGGCTCCGGCGCGTGCGCAGGTCCACCAGGTCGTAGGCGGGGCCGTGCCTCGCACCCCGGAAGCGGACGACGAGCGCCCAGCGCCCGTCGGGCGAGTGCCGTTCCCAGAGGTCCGCGGCGGTTGTCTCGTAGAAGCGCACGGGCGCCGCGTCGCCCGGGGCGAGCGCCCAGAGGGCCAAGTAGTCGGGCTGCCCCGCCTTGCCCTCCACGCGCTCGCTGAGGATCATCCCGCCGTCGGCCGCCCAGCGCACGTTGCCGAAGCGGGAGAAGTCGACCGACGCGTCGAGCCGGCTTACCGCGAGGTCGGCCAGGCGCAGGAAGCAGAGGCGCCACCCGCCGGCCTCGGCGTCCGCGGCCAGGAAGACGGCCCGCTGCCCGTCGGGCGACACGAGCCCCTCGTGGGCCATGCGAAGGCGGGGGGCCACGGGCACGCGGCGGGGCTCCCCGCCTGTCGCCTCCCACGCCCAGAGGGTGCGAGCGCCGGGGGACCGGCCGACGCCGCGGCGGAGCAGACAGGTCAGGTACAGGGCCAGGCGCTCGTTGGGCAGGTAGAGCCGTTCGGCAAGGTCGGCCACGGGGAGGCGGTGCGTGCGAAGCTCCGGCCGCTCGACGACCAGGTATGCCTCGTCCTCGCAGCCCAGCTCGCCCGCGTGCAGGCCCAGCCGCCCCCCCTCGGGCGACCAGCAGAGCGTGCCGTCGGCCAGCCGCAACGGCCCCACGGAACACACGGGCACCGGCTCGCGGACGCCCCAGTACCACGCGCCCCCCGCGGCAGCCGTCAGCGCCGCCGCGTACAGGGCGGCCACGGCGCCGGGCCGCGGCCGGCACGGGAGGCACACGACCAGCGTCGCCGCCGCCCAGGCCAGACACGCCCCCAGCACCACGGCCAGCCAGTCGCTCTGCCCGTGCAGGATCGCCGGCATCGCGGCCAGTGCGAGCCCCATGGCCAGGTAGGCGTAGCAGGCGACGAGGGCCGCCTTGGGGCGCCACTCGCGCCCCATCGAGCCTCCCGCCAGCGCGCACGGCACCGCCGTAGCGACGACCAGCACGCCCGGGACCAGCCCGATCACCCCCTCCGCCAGCGCGTCGCCCAGCGCATAGCCCGCCACGCCCACGCTCGCCGCCAGGCACGCCAGCACCGCCGCACGATGGGGCCAGGGCACGCGGCTCGGCTCGGCCAGGACCGCGCGCAGCCGCGCGTTGGCCGCCGCGTGGGGCGCGCGGGCCACCACCGCGCGCACCAGACGCTCGTGGTCGCGCCAGTGGCCCGCCAGCACCACCTGGCGAGGGACGAGGCGCGCGAGAAGCCCTGCCCGGCGCGCGCGCAGCCTCACCACCAGCGGCACGTCCGCATACACGCCCCACGGCGCGGCCAGCTCGGTCACGCTCTCCCAGCGGACCACCCGCTTCCCCAGCAGCCCGTACAGCGCGAGCGAATCCCGGCCCAGCACCACTCGCTCCCGCGCGGCCCGCACAATGCCCACGACCGCGAACACCCCCAGCGCCGCCGCAATCAGGAGGCAGGCGGCCACCACCTCCGACCGCTCCCCTCCCGCCGGCAGCAGCGCGGCGTGCCACAGCACCGGGCACAGCGCCGCCGCACCGGCCGTGCCCAGCGCCACCCGCCAGTACTGCCTCCGAAACGTCAGGGACTCCGCCACAGGCAGGCTCTCCGCGCTTGCGGCCCAATGCGCGCCATCGCGCGCGCCGGCTACCGCGCCCAGGCCGGCAGCGCGAGGGCCGCGAGGCAGGCGGCGGTGAGAATCAGCAGGAACAGCATCTGCTGGAGGATCGTGGCCGACATGCCCGGAAGCAGGCCCCCCACGTCGGCGTAGTTCGCGCGAAGCACCCTGAGGATCCGCCACGACAGGGGGAGCACGACGACCACCAGCCCGGCCAGCGGCGGCATCCAGCGCGCCAGCACGCCGACGCCCACCGCGCCGTACGTGGCGGCCAGCACCAGGGCGTAGGCCGCCACCGCGCGGCGCGGGCCCAGGCGCACCACCAGCGTGCGCTTCCCCGCCGCCGCGTCGGCCTCGCGGTCCGGGAACTCATTGATCAGCAGGATCGCGGCCACGAGCAGGCCGGCCGGCAGCCCCACCCAGCTCACCTCGAGCGTCAGGCGCCCCCGCAACACCCACTCCGTGCCCAGCGCCGGCAGCACTCCGAAGCCCATCATCGTGGCCAGCTCGCCCACGCCGCGGTGGACCAGCCTCAGCGGCGGGGCCGTGTAGAACCAGCTCGTGGCGATCCCCACCCCCCCAATCACGAGCAGCACGTGCCCCGGCGTGTGGAGCCAGAGCCAGATGCCGCACGCGGCGCCCGCCGCGGTGCACACCGCAGCCGCGGTCACGATGGCCCGGGGGCTCACCACCCCCTCCTGGATCACGCGGCTGCCGCCCGAGAACGGCGTCGAGAAGCGGTTCGCCCCGTCCGCGCCGCTCCGATGGTCGAAATAGTCGTTCGACAGGTTCGCCCCCGCGTGGATCAGCGCGATGCCCACCAGGGCCAGCCCCGCGAGGCCCAGCGACAGACTCCCGTCCGCGCGCCACGCCGCCGCCGCCGTCGCCAGCACCGGCATCACCGACGCCGTGAGGAACGGCAGCCGCGCCGCCACCACCCACTTCTTCAGCCACGGGTCGCTCGGCAACAGCCCGGTGGCCCTCGGCGTGAACGCTTCCATCCCGTGCTCCCGTCCCTCCGCCGCCCATTGTTGACGGAACGCCGAGCGAAGTCAAGCCCCGCAAGGCCCGACACGCCCCCGGTTCCAGGAGGAAGCCTCTCCGTGCCCTCAAGCCCCGTCAGGGGCGATAGACGGTAGCCCACGGCGTAAGCCGTGGGAACGCCGGCATACCGTGCAGGCAAGCCCCGTAGGGGCGGCAGAGCGCCAGGCGCCGAGGTCCCTGCCGCCCCTACGGGGCTGTGGGCATTGTGCCCGCCTGAACCCACGGCTCACGCCGTGGGCTACCACCTGCCGCCCGCCCAAAGGCGGGCTGAATGCCCCTTCCCGCAAAACGGGCGCGGGTCAGCCGCAAGGCCCCGCCCACAGTGCTCCGGGATCACGGCGAGTGGCTCACCCGCCGAACAAGCCCAAGAGCCACAAAAGGCCCAGGATCAATATGCTGAGGATGAACACCCGGAGAGCAGCGCCCCCCCATCGGCGCAGCCCCACGCCAAAGTACCTGACCCGCCGGCCCGCGGGGTGGGACTTGGTTCCTGCAACGGGCGCGGCCATGTCCAACCCCTCCGTAGTGAACTTCCCCGTGGCGCTGGCCTGCGGCATCGGCTCCGCCGGCAGGTGGGCGCCCCCCTCGCCGAGGATGCGCTGGAAGTGCAGGCGGCGCAACTCGTCCGGTGGAAGGCCCCGCTCGCGGTCCTCCGGCAGCGGCTCCTCCCAGTAGACGGGGCGCACGAAGTGCTCCCTGCCCAGGCCCAGCGCGTGCTCCCACTCCTGCCGCACGAAGGGCGAGCCCATCGAGTGGCGCGACCAGAAGAGCTGGAAGACGTCGGCCTCCTCGATCATCCGCGCCAGCCCCTCGCCCCACGCCTCGCCCGCGCGGAGGTCCACCCAGTCGCGCAGGTACCGGTCGCCCAGCGCCGCCGCGTAGCGCTCGAATTCCGCGACGACCGCGAGGTCGTTGTGCGAGTAGGAGGCGAATATCCTGCGATACGGGCGGCAATGCTCGGCCTTCCGCGGCTCGGCGCCCGGCCTCGACCCGGCCTGGCCGTCCACGCGGATGCTCAGCGGAATGTCGGCCAGAATGATGCTGCCGAGGAACACCGTGAGGCGCCCGCGGGCCGTCGCCCCGTCGAGCTTCGGGCTGGCGCGGAGGCGGAAGTCCACTCGGTGCACGTCCTCGACCCACAGGAACGAGCAGCGGGGCGGGTTGAACTCCACGCCCGCCATCTCGGGCACCAGCGTGATCTCGCCCTCGCGCGGCACGGCGGCGAGGCTGTCCTGCGTCACGTCGCGGTAGTCGCGGAGGCGGTCGCCGAGCGCCTTCTCGGCCTCGCTCTTCACCTTCTCGATGGGGCTCGGCTCGTCGGGCGGCGCATCGGGCGGCCGCTCGGCGAGGTGGGCGAACGCCAGCATCGTGTACCACTTGGCCGGCCTCACGGCCTCCGGGCGATACACGGTGAACTGCACGTTTTCGTCGAGGTAGGGCGGTGGATTCTCCTCGTCCGTGTCCGGCTCATCCTGATCGGTGTCTGCGCTGTCCTCGGGTGGCAAGTCCGCGTCGCCGAAGCGCACCGGCCCGCGGGGGGGCGCCGCGGCCTCTCGCATCTCGCTCCGCTGGGGCTCCTCCCACTCGGCTTGCCAGGTGGAGCTCATGCCCCCGTGCCCGAGGTGCTCGCGCAAGACGCGCAAGCGGCGCGACGCATCGCCCGCCGGCAGCACGCTCGTGAGCCGAGGGGGAGGAGACGCTTCATCATAGGTCACATACGTCAGCTTGCCGGGGCCCTTCGGCGGGCCGGGCAGCGGCAGGACCCGGCCGCCAAACCGCTCCATCACGAACGCCCATTCCCTCAGCGACGGACGCTTGGCGGGCTCGAGGTCAACCGCCTTGGCCACGAACGCGCTCAACTCGTCGGGGATTCCCGCGCGGACCTCGGCGAGCGTGCGGAAGCCGCCCGCCACGGTCTCCTGGAACTGCTCCATGAGCTGTCGTGCCCGGATCAGCCTCTCCCCACACAGGACCTCGAAGAGCGCTGCCCCGAGGGTGAACGAGTCGCTCGCCGGCGAAGGGGCTGCCGGCGACAGGAGCAGCTCCGGAGCGATGTAGCCGGGCACCCCCGCGATCTGCGGGTCGTCGGCGAGGACGATGTCAGGCGGCGTGGGAGGGAACAGCCCGACCGACCAGTCGTCGCCTTCGTGGTCGCAGCGCACCGAGTCCGACCAGCTCAGGCTTATCCCCCCGCGGAATAGCACCTGGTGCAGGTAGGCCAGGGCCTCGGCCAGCGTGAGCACGAGCGAGCAGGCCAGGGGCAGGTTGTCCCTTGCGGCGTCGGAGACCCGCGAGGGGCGGAGCCAGTTCCCGCCCGTCGCCTGCCGCACGAGCACCCAGCGGCCCTGCTCGTTGGTGAGCACGTCGAACACCCGCAGGAGCGAGGGATGTGCGAGCGCCGTCACCCTGCGCGCGTAGTCCGCCAGCCACGAGCGGTCCAACGGCTTCCAGAAGGCGCTCTCCCGCTGGAACTCGAGTTCCACCTGCATCTTCGCTCCCTTTGGCGCAGCGACTGCCACGCTGCTTCCTCGGCAGGCCGATGGTACAGCCCGGGGACCCGCGAGTCAAGCCCTTGCGCCGAGTGTGGCCCCCAGTTCCAGTAGACTCCGCATTGCAGGGGGAAAAGACACCCGCTGTCTTTTGCCGGAACGGCCCTGCGGGTGCTTCGCACAAAAGACAGCGGGTGTCTTTTCCCAGCTTGCGCCGTGGTGGCGATTGTGGTAGAGGAGTGGCGGAGGTGCGGCATGCCGAGCACGGCCGAGCGGCTTCTCGCGTTGCTCCTGCGGGTGATGGGGGCGGTGGAGGCCCTCGCCATCTTCCCCGCGGTGATGCCGCGGAGCTGGATGGCGACGGTCCACGAGCACATCGGCCTGGGGCCGTTCCCCGAGGGGCCGGTCGTCGAGTACCTCGCCCGGTCGCTGGCGGCCCTCTACGCGGTGAACGGCGGGCTGATGCTCCTGCTGTCCACCGACGTGCGGCGCTACGCCGCCCTGGTCACCTTTTCCGCGTCCGCCGCGGTGGCCGTGGGGCTTCTGCTCCTCGCAACCGATCTGTCGGTGGGCATGCCCTGGTGGTGGACGGCGGGCGAGGGGCCCTACCTGATGGCCTTCGGAGCCCTGCTCCTCGCGCTGCAATGGGTGGCGCGGAGGCGGGCGCCGTAGCCCTGGCCCGCATCTCTCACCACCTCCTGTGGGAATGCGCCAATAGCCGTGTCATTCCGAGCCTGTCGAGGAAGCTCTCAAGGAGGGCGACCGACGTGACGGAGCGCACCGTGCCGCCGGGGCCTGTCCCCTGAAAGGTGCTTCGGCAAGCTCAGCATGACAGATTGGGGCCGCCTCCCGCATCGCGCACGCGCATGTGGTGAGAAATGCCACAGGCAGGATGCCTGTGCCACCTCTTGGGAAGTGGCGGTGGCACGGGCTTCCTGCCCCACGGGCCTCCATCGAGGCGCGAAGTCGCTTGCATTCCCTCCGCCGGCTGCTATACTGACTCGCGTCGCGAGAGGGATGTTCCTTTCCGCGCCCCGCCTGGCCAGCAGGCGTGGGGATCGGCCCGCGCAGCACTTCAGGAGGCACGACGATGAAGGCACCGTGCGAGCGTTGGTTTCTGGGGCTTCTTGTGGCCATCGTGGTGGCGAGCCCGGCCAGTGCCGCATTGGGTGCGCCCATCATCACAGTGGCCAGCGACGAAGGCGAGACGACCGACCTCTTCGACGTGGCCCAGAAGGGCGCCCCGGGAAGGTCCACCAACGTCGTGAACGTAGACTTCCGCATCCGGAAGATGCTCGGCTACTCCGCAGCCGGCGGGGAGACCACTCGAGCGATCTTCAACGACGGCAACGGCGGGGGCGGGTTTGTGGACTACGCTTACTTCAGCACCTATGCGCCGGTGGACCTGACAAGCTACCGGCTGCGGCTCAATGAGGACAGCGCCGATCGGTCGCGCTCCGCCAGGAGTGCCCGGCTCTACGCCAGCACCACGGGGCTCAGCGGCAGCTTCGTCAAGATCTCCGACACCCAGCCGACCTACCCCAACATGTACCCCTACGACACCAATTTCGGCTCCCACGGGATCGCCGTGAGCGACACGCTTTCGCCGGCCGCCACGGCGCAGTTCTTCCTGCTCCAGGTCACCCGGAACTCCAACGGCCCGCGGGTCGTCGAGCTCGATGGCTTCGGGACCAGCCATCTTACCGCAAACTACGCGGTGGACACCGTGCTCCTCAACGCCGCGACGAACCTCCTCTCCGAAGGCGACGAGGCCCCCGGCTACTCCACGAACTTCACGGTCAGCAGCAAGGTTTCGGGGACAGATACCCCCGAGGACGCCTTCGGGAACAACAATGGCGCCGTCGAGGGGGCCAGCTTCATCTTCGGCGACGGCCGCACGGCGGACAACGGCGACGCCACCATGGGGAACGGCGGCGAGTCCGTGGACTGGCTCCAGTGGACCACCACCATGCCGGTCGGCATCGCCGGCTACGAGATTATTCTGGGGAGCGAGGGCCCTACCGCGTTCAACCGCGGCGCCGAGCTGGTCCGCTTCTTCATTGACGGCGTCCAGCGCGACTTCTTCGACGCCAACGCCAGCGAAAGCGCGATCGTCCGCCTCCTGAGCTTCACGGACCCTAACGTGGGCTCCCTCACTGGAAGCACCTTCCGGCTGGAGTTCACCCATTCATCGGGACAAGGGGTCAGGCTCGCGGAGTTCAACGCGGTCGTCGCTTTGTATGTCATCCCCGAGCCGAGCGCCCTCGCCCTCCTCGCCCTGGGCGGCCTGGGGCTCTGGCGCCGCCGCCGCAAGCCGGCGTCGGCACCTCATCGCAGCATGCGGTAGATGCCGGGCGGCACGTTCCTGAACGAGCCGGCGGCAGGGTGGTAGGATCCCGGCACCTTTCTTGGAGGCCACGAGATGCTCACGTCGGCAGAGGTGAAGGCGGCGGCCAGGGAGTGCGGCGCCGACCTGGTCGGGATCGGCTCGATGGACCGCTTCGAGGGCGCACCCATGCAGTTCGATCCCCGCTACATCTTCCCGGAGGCGAAGGCCATCATCGGCCTCGGCTTTCGCATCCACAGGGGGCTGTTCCGCGGGATCGAGGAGGGCACGCTGTTCTCGGCCTACCCGACCCTGGGCTATGCGTGCATCAACGACGTGCAGGCCCCGCTCGCGCTCCGCGAGCTGGGGAGCTTCCTGGAGGACAATGGCTACGAGGCGGTGCTCTACCAGAACACGATGGTGCGCCTGGGCTGCGGCGTGGGCCAGGCCGTGGCGCCCGACAAGCCGAAGCCCGACGTGTTCCTCCACTTCCGCATCGCCGCCTTCCTGTGCGGCATGGGCGAGATCGGCTACAGCAAGGTCTTCCTGACGCCCGAGTTCGGGCCGCGCCAGCGCTTCGCCTTCATCCTCACCGACGCGCCGCTCGAGCCCGACCCGCTCTTCGAGGGCAAGCTGTGCGACCGCTGCATGAGCTGCGTGCGCGACTGCCCCGCCGGCGCCATCTCCGGCGACCGAACGGTCAAGGTCACCCTCGCGGGGCGACAGGTCGAGTGGGGCGAGCTGGACCTCACGAAGTGCGCCGCCGTGTACCAGGCCGGCACCCCCGAGTACAGCCCCTTCATGACCGAGGAGGTCGCCGACGCGATGCGAACCGTCCTCGAATCGGGCCAGGACCCGACCGGCCACGGCATCTGGAGCTTCATCAAGGAGAAGATGCCCTACAGCCGCAACGCCTGGGAGAGCTACCACCACCCCGCGTGCATCTGCGGCGCGCGCGGCTGCATGCGCGCCTGCATGATCCACCTCGAGGAGAAGGAGCGGATTCAGAACCGCTTCCATCACCCCTTCCGCAAGCGCGAGCCGTGGCGCCTCGCCGGCCCACGATAGCCCGCGGCGCAAGCAGCCAACAACCACGGAGACACGGAGAACACGGAGAATGCACGGGAAAGCGCGAATCGGGGTTGCGGCCCAACCGCCGGCTGGGTTCTCCTCTTGCTCTCTCCGTGCTCTCCGTGTCTCCGTGGTGATTCTCTCTTCCTGCCTCCTCACGGCCCAGGGAGCTACACCCGTGGAGCGCAAGACCGAGGTCTCGATTCGCGGCGACGCGTTCCTCATCAACGGCCAGCCCACCTATGCGGGCCGAACGTGGCAGGGGAAGAAGATCGAAGGGCTCCTCCTCAACTCCCGCATGGTCCAGGGCATCTTCGACGACCTGAATCCCGAGACGGTGTCGAAGTGGGCCTATCCCGACACGGGGAAGTGGGACCCCGAGCGGAACACCCGCGAGTTCGTCGCGGCCATGCCCGAGTGGCGGCGGCACGGGCTGCTGGCCTTCACGATCAACCTCCAGGGCGGCAGCCCCCAGGGCTATTCGCGCGAGCAGCCCTGGCACAACTCCGCCCTCACCGAGGCGGGCGACCTGCGCCCCGACTACATGGCACGCCTCGAGCGCGTCCTCGACCGCGCCGACGAGTTGGGCATGGTCGCCATCCTCGGCGTCTTCTACTTCGGCCAGGACCAGCGGGTGAGGGACGAGGCGGCCGTGAAACGCGCCCTCGACAATGCCGTGGACTGGCTGTTCGACCACAGCTATCGCAATATCCTGCTCGAAGTGAACAACGAATGCGACGTGGCCCGCTACGACCACGACATCCTGCGGCCGGGCCGCGTCCACGAGCTGATCGAGCGGGTGAAGTCCCGCATGCGCGACGGGCGGCGATTGCTCGTCGGCACCAGCTACGGCGGGGGCAGCATTCCGAGGGAAAACGTCGTGAGGGCCTCCGACTTCCTCCTCATCCACGGCAACGGCGTCGGCGACCCCGCCCGCATCGCCGACATGGTTCGCCGCACCCGCAAGGTCCCCGGCTACCGCCCGATGCCCATCCTCTTCAACGAGGACGACCATTTCGACTTCGACAAGCCGGCCAGCAACTTCGTCGCGGCCATTGGCGAGTATGCCTCCTGGGGCTACTTCGACCCTGGCGCCAGCAACTACCGCGACGGCTACCAATGCCCCCCCACCAACTGGACCCTCTCCACCCCCCGCAAGCGGGCGTTCTTCGCGAAGCTGAAGGAAATCACGGGGGAGTGAGCCAGCGGCTCGGCGGCGGTTCTCACTTGCTTTCCGCTTCTTGCTGAGGCATGATGAATGGTGGATGTGAATGCGGCGAGGCGGGCCCTGGCCGCTCACCGATTCCGGTTATGAAGCAGGGCTGCGTGCGAGGCCAGCAGAGATGAGACAGATCAAGATCGTGCTCAAGAAGCACGCCGATGGCTATGTGGCCTATCCCGTGGGCATCCAGGGGGTGGTCGTGGGCGAGGGCGACACTTACGAAGAGGCCCTCCAGGACGTGCAGTCGGCCATCAAGTTCCACGTCGAGACCTTCGGCCCCGGCGTTCTCGAAGGCGAAGAAGGACCTGTGCTGGAGAAGCTCTTCGCGGAGATTGCCCTGCCGAAGGCCCTCGGTCGCAAGCTGGCCGTGGCGCCGTGATTCGGCTCAGCCGTTCAACTCAGTACAGGCACCGGCACAGTCAAGCTGGCGCGGTATGGGGCGCATGGCCCCCAATCCTGGCGGTTGCCGTCGGGGAGCCATGCAGACCATGCCCGCTGCCTATCTGTATCACCCCAGGGAGGGGGAAAGTGATACAGATAGGCAGGAACGGCCCCGGAAGCCCCCGAACCGCCAAAGCGCCGATCTGTATCACCCCCTGGGGGGAGGGAAGTGATACAGATAGGCGGGAAACGCCGTAAAGCGGCCCGAATCGCCAAAGCGCCGATCTGTATCACCTCGCGGAGCGGGGAGTGGTGATACAGTTGGGCGGCGGGGCTACTCGGCGATGGCGCCGGGGGCGTCGGGCGCGAGGGCGTAGGTGGTGAGGGTGGTGATGCTGAGGGGCGGGAGCTTCTCGGCGAAGCTGGCCGCGTCCTTCGACAGCCGGTGCTCGGCGGTGGGGGCGAACTTGAAGGCGGCGTCGTTGAGGGCGGCCTCGGTGAGCTGATAGCGGAAGAGCTTGACGGGGGCGGCGAGGTCCGAGAGCTCGATGACGGCCTCGTGCTCGGCCTCGGTGGGGTTGACGAGGAGGATTGTGAGGCTGCCCTTCGGGCTGCGGAGGGCGGCGGCGGGGATGTCGGGGGCCTTCCGCCGCCGCGAACGGGCGGCGACCTGGGTTTTCAGCACCTCGGAGTGCTTGGCCGTGAAGCGGCTGAGCAGGGCGTAGGCGTAGTAGGGCACAGGCTCGATGGCCGCCTCGCCGAAATGCTTGTCGTGCTTCGCGTCCCAGGTGCGGAGGAGCTGCCATTGGCCGTCAATGTTGCCGCGGTTCAGGAAGCTGCACCGGCTGAAGGCGTCCACGCCCACGGCGAGGCCGCGCACGATGGCTTCGGCGTTGGCGACGGCGGAGCGGAACGAGGCAGGGCCGGGGTCGGCGGGGCCGATGCCGAAGCGCACCTCGCCAAGCTCGGAGAGGAAGAGGGGCTTGGAGCGCTCGCGCGCCCAGGCCGTCCATTCGGCCAGAAGCTCCTGCCGGGCGGCGTCCACGCCCGACAGCCAGTGGATGTCATAGGCGCCCACGTGGGCGTCGAAGTCGATGCGTCGCGCCGTGGGGGTGCGGGGCTCGAGCCAGCCGGGGGCGGAGAGGGGGAGCTTGAGGCCGCGGCGCTCGAGGGCGGCCTGCACGGCGGCCAGGCCGGGCGTGATGGACTCCGGGCCGCTCGGCCCCTGCCACCAGGACCACTCGCGCCCCGGCTCGTGGGTGATGCTGAGCCACTGGATGCAGGTGTAGCGGCGGGTCTTGAGCAGGTGCTCGACCAGGGTGGCCAGGCCCTCGGCGAATGCCTGCATGGACTTCGGGGCGCTGCGCGCGGGGTCCACGTTGGCGATGGCGTTCCAGGCCACGTGGCTCCACATCTGCTGGAGAAAGACGTCGGCCTGGTGCGTCTCGGCCCAGTCGAGGATGCGGTAGAGGGTCTGCATCTCGTCGTTGTCCCAGTTGAACTGCGTGTTCCCTGGCTCGTACATGCGCTGATCGATCTGCACGCGGAGCCAGTCGAGGCCCAGCCAGGCGGCGTGGTCCTGGATCTGGCGCCAGGCGAGGGCGTTGTCGAGGCGCGGGTTGGCCCCCCAGGCGCTGGAGCGCGCGCCGGGCACGCTGGCGCGGATGGCGTGCCAGGAGGTGCCGATGCCGCCGGCCATCGTGCGCTCGGCCTTGCCCAGGTCAATACGGACCACTGCCTCGTCGGCGCCGGCTGCGGCGGCCAGGGCGAGGGCCGCCGCGAGGAGGATACGCTGTGCCACGTCGTGCTCTCCGATCGGGCCTGTGCTCGAATGCTCCCACGATTCTACCGCGGAGCGGGGGGCAAGGCAACAGGTTTTGCCCGCGCTCTTGCGCGCGAGGGCGGCGGATGGTAGTCTCTGGAGGCGTCGTTCGAGGAACTGCGTCCGTGAAGATTCCCTTCTCCCCTTCGGTCTACGAGCACGCGGCCGCGCTGATCGGGCGGACGCCGTGGGAGGTCTCGCGCGACGCGGAACTGCTCTTTGCCGCGCACCGCGCCGCCTATCGCGAGTATCGCCACACGCCCATCGTCGTGGGCATTGACATCTACAACCTGGAGGCGGAGGCCTACGGCGGGCGGGTGGTGGAGCCGGGCGGGAACGGCATCCCGGCCATCGCCGAGCCGCTGGTGGCGTCGCTCGACGAGGGTCGTCGCCTGCGGCCCTTCGACCCGCGGCGCGACGGGCGAATTCCGATGGTCATCGGCGTCGCCAGCCGGCTGGCCCGCGAGTTGCCCGAGGCTGACGTGCGCATTCCCGTGAGTGGCCCCTTCTCGATTGCCGTCAGCCTGCGCGGGATCACGGGGTTGCTGGAGGACGTGGCGCTCCAGCCCGAGCGCGTCCGCCAATGGCTTCTCCAGCTCGCGGAGAACCAGGCGGCATTCTGCGAGGCCGTGGCCGAGGCGGGGCTCGACGTGGCGTTCTTCGAGTCGGCTGCCGCCCCTCCCCTGCTCTCGCCACGGCAGTTCCGCGAGGTCGAGTTGCCTGCTCTGAAGCGCGCGATGGCGATTGCGGCGGGCATCGTCGGCCACGCCGTGCCGTGCGTCATCGGGGGCGACACCGAGCCGATCCTCGACGACATTCTGGCCACGGGCACGGGCTACGTCATCTGCCCCGCCGAGACCGACCAGGCGGCCTTTGTCGCCCGCTCGGCCAGCGCGCCGCACGTCAAGGTCCGCATCAACCTCGACCCTCGCACTGTAGCCCATGGGGATCGCGCGACGATTCTCCGCGAGGTGGACCGCATTCTCGCCCTTGCGGCCACGCGCCCCAACTGCCTCCTGGGCACGGGCGCCCTGCCCTACGAGACGCCGCGTGCCAACGTGAAGCTCATCCGTGACTATGTCGCTTGACTTTACGGTGCAGGGCTGGTTTGATCGCTCCGGTGCCGAACCGGGAACCCAAGGAACTGGTCATGCGCCTCGCCATCGCGATGCTGGCTGCAATGTCTGCCAACCTTCTCGCCGGTACGCCGAGGGTCCCCGAGGACCACTGGGGGAAGAACCTCGTCCCCAACCCCGGCCTGGAACTCGATGCGCCCGGCTGGGACCTGCCGCCCGGCCAGTGCGCGTGGGACGCCTCGGAGAAGCACTCGGGCGCCCGCAGCCTGCGCTTCACGAACACGGATAGGAACCTCTATCGCCTCGTCACGGCACCCGTCGCCCTCATCCCCGGCGTGCGCTATCGCATCTCGGCGTGGGTGAAGGGCAAGGACGTGCGCGGCGACGCGCAGGACCAGGGGGCCGGCCTGTGCATCGAGTGGAGCGACGCGAAGGGCCAGTGGCTCGGCGGCCACTACCCGAGCTGCAAGCCGGGCACCTTCGACTGGACGCGGCTCGCGGGCGAAACGGGCGCCGTGCCCGCCAACGCCGCCAGCGGCCACGTCGTCCTCTACCTCCGCAAGCACAGCACCGGGACGGCCTGGTTCGACGACGTCGAGGTCACGGCCATCCGCGGCCCGGCGCTCGACTTCGGCATCGTGTCGCCGCACTACCGCGCAACGGTCTCAAGGCCGACCGAGGGCAAGAAGCTCGGCCTCCGGCTGCGGCTGAACCTCGCCGAACACGACCTGCCCGAACGCGGCCTGGCGTTCGAGGCATCCGTCGCTACGGCCGACGGCCGGGTCCTTGCGACCCGACGCTCTCCCCGTCTGGCCGAGACGCAAGAGGCGACCTATTGGGTGGTGGACCTGCCCGAGCTCGCCGCGGGCCGCTACACCCTCGCGGCTGGGCTTCTCGATGCGGAGAGCCGGCGCCTGGGAGAGCCGACGACCGCCGCGTTCCGCGTCGCCGAGCCAATTCCCCGCAAAGTGACACTCGACGAAACGGGCCGGCTCGTCGTCGAGGGCAAGCCCTTCTTCCCCCTCGGCCTCTACCTCGGCCCGACCGAGGATGAGCACCTCGACCGCATCGCCAAGGCAGGCTTCAACACCATCCTCTGTTACGGCTACGGCCCGGGCAAGGACCCGCGGGCCTACCTCGACCGCGCGGCGAAGCACGGCCTCAAGGTCATCTATTCGATCAAGGACTTCTACGAGGGCTCGACCTGGTATCCGAAGCAAGGCGGGAAGAGCGGCCTCGACCTGATGCGGAAGTATGTCGCCGAGCTGCGCGACCACCCCGCCCTCCTCGCCTGGTACACCAACGACGAGTTGGGGCCGGAGTGGATGCCCAAGCTCCAGGCCGCCTACGACCTCGTGTGCGACCTCGACCCCGACCACCCGGCGTTCCAAGTGCTCTGCGTGCCGTCGCAGAACGCCCTCTACTACGGCGTCACCGACATCCTCGGCGTGGACCCCTACCCCATCCCACGCCATCCGGTGACCATGGTCGGCGAGTGGATGGACACGGCTCGGGCCGCGATGTGGTGGGCCAAGCCCGCCTGGTGCGTGCCGCAGATTTTCCAGTGGGCCAACTACTCGAAGGACGCGAAGGACCGCGAGCCGACGTTCGAGGAGAAGCGGGCGATGGTCTGCCTCGCCCTCATCCACGGCGCCCAGGGCCTCATCTGCTATTCCTACTACGACCTGTTCAAGGGCGACGACAAGGGCGTTTTCGAGCGGCGCTGGAAGGAAGTGAGCGCCATCGCGGGCGAGGTGGCCAAGCTCATCCCCGTGCTGCTCGACGGCAAGGAAGTCGCCGCCGACCTCAAAGGCGTCGTCCGCTATCGCGCCCTGGAGCACAACGGCTCGACCCGCGTCATCGCGGTCAACACCTCGCCGAAGCCGCTTGACGCTACCATTGAACTTCCCAAGACCAAGTGGTCGCGGCGCCTGGCTGCATTGGAGACAGTCGTTGATACCGCGAAGTAGATGCCGCAGCGCGGCGCTCCTCCTGATGCTTTCCGCTCTGGTTGCCTCCGCGGCGGAGACGAAGGACCCCTGGGGCGTGAAGGGGCAGGTGCCGCTGAACCTCGAGGCGCTGTTCGACAACGACGCCATCGCCGATGCCCAGCGCCGCAACGACGGCAATTTCGACTGCCCCGACCATGCGGCCGATATCCCAGGCTCGGTCTTCCCCACCGAGAACCTGCCCGCGACGGGAAGCAAGTTCTCCTTCGACAACGTGCAATTCCTCTTCCCGAGCAAGGAGCGGGGCGACTTCAATAACGTGTCGTGCAACGGCCAGCGGATCGAGGTGCCGCCCGGGCGCTACAAGGCCCTCCACGTCGTCGGCACGTCGGAGAACGGCAGCTTCCGCGACACGCTCGCTCTCGCCTACAAGGAAGGTCCGGCCGACGCCGAGCTGGCGCTGCGCGACTGGTGCCAGAAGCCCGGCGAGGGCGACCGCGTGGCCTTCGAGGCCGCCTGCCGCTACACCTGGTCGAGCGAGAAGCGGGCGATGGTCCGCGAGGAAATCCAGCCCCGCATCTGGCTCCAGCGCATCGCCTTTGATCCGAAGAAGACGCTCGAGGCCATCGCCCTCCCCTACAACCGGCGGATGCACGTCTTCGCCGCGACGCTTGAGGCCGCCGAGTGGACGGACGAGCAGGCGGCGTACGCGAAGGAGGCGGCCGAGCACTACGCCTCGCTGGGCCGCCGCACCGTCGTCTCCGCCGAGAACGTGCTCCGCCAGTTCGAGGCCCTCGGCGGCCAGATCGAGCAGCGCATCGCGGCGGGCGGCCCCCTCACCCGCCAGCTCGGCTGGCTCCGCACCCAGGTGGCCTGGTGGCAGCACCGCCTCGGCAACCTCTACAGCTTCTTCGGCGCCGCCACCCAGGCCACCCGCGCCTTCCAGGGCCTGAGCAACGACCTGCGGGCCCTCACGGCAGGCACCGACCCCTTCGCCGGCCGCCGCGGCACGATCCTCCGCTCGTACCGCTCCGAGGCTGACGGCTCGCTCCAGAGCTACTCGCTCGGCGTGCCGGGCGACTACAAGGCCGACAAGCCGTTCCCCCTGCTCGTGACGCTTCACGGCCACGGCTGGTATGCGCCCTTCCAGGGCCATCCCGCCCGCACGAACAACGGCCTCCTCACCGTGGCGCCCCACGGCCGCGGCAGCCAGGACTACATGCTCGCCGCCGAGGACGACGTGCTGGCGGTGATTGACGACGTGATCCGCGACTACTGGGTGGACCTCGACCGCATCGTGGTCGAGGGCCACTCGATGGGGGGCACCGGCTCCTGGCAGCTCGGCGTGCACCACCCCGACCGCTTCGCGGCCATCGCGCCCGTGTGCGGCAATGCCGACCGCCGGGCCTGGGACGCCTGGAAGCCGAAGCGGCGCAGGGTCCGCTACGAGATGCCGCCCCGCTTCGCCGAGCTGCGCAGCTTCCTGCTCGATACGGTCGAGCCCGTGGCCTACGCGGGCAACCTGCTCGACCTGCCGGCCCTCGCCGCCCACGGCGCCCAGGACGACGTGGTGCCCGCGGCCAACTCGCGGAACATGGCCGAGGCCGCCAAGGCCCTCGGCTGCCCCGTGGACTACCAGGAGTTCCCCAACGTCCGCCACTGGGGCTTCCCCAACACCTTCTACGTGAAGCGGTGGGACTGGATGCTGGCGCAGAAGCGGCCTGCCGCGCCCGAGCGCGTGCGCTACAGGACGGCCCGCTTGCGGCACGACGGCGCCTATTGGGTGCGCATCGAGCGCTTCATCGAGCCGCTGAAGTTCGCCGAGATGGACGCCCGCCACCTGGGCGACGACCGCTTCGAGATCACCACCTCGAACGTCGCCGCCTTCCACATCAACCTCCCGCAGGTTCCAAGCCTGCGGGAGGTTCAGGTGGATGGGCAAACCCTGAAGGCGGAGGGCCATTTCGCCACCTTCGTGCGCAGCACTCGCGGCAAGTGGAGCCAGGGCCAGTTGCCCCGCGGTCTGGCGAAGAAGAAGGGCCTCGAAGGCCCGGTGGCCGACGCCTTCCTCGGCAGCTTCCTGCTCGTGCGCGGCACCACGTCGCCCGACGCCTGGGAGCGCGAGGCGATCGCCCGCGAGGTCGAGGCCAAGGCCCGCGACTGGGAGCGCCTCTTCCACTGCCGCCCCCGCGTGAGGGACGACACGGCGGTGACCGACGCCGACATCCGGCGGCACCACCTCGTGCTCTACGGCGGCCCGGCGGCCAACGCCCTCGCCGCAAAGGTCGCGGGCAAGCTCCCCATCGCCATCGAGCGCGACCGCATCCGCGTGGGGCGAAAGACCTTTCAGGGCGACGACGTGGGCGTGAAGCTCTGCTACCCCAACCCGCTCAACCCCGAGCGCTACGTCGTCGTCTTCGCCGGCCTCTCCCCCGCCGCGCTCGACCAGGCGAACAACCGCTTCGGCAACTGGTTCGGATGGGGACCCTACGACAACTACGACTGGTTCGACTACGGGGTGTTCGACGCCCGCACGCAGTCGCCCGAGACCTTTCTGTGCGTCGGCTTCTTCGACCAGGCCTGGGCGCTCGACGACCGCTACGAGTTCGTGGGCGACGACGCGGCACGGCAGGCCACCCGGCCCCAGAAGGTCCCCAGGCAGCGCGCGCTGCCCGACCCCGCGCCCGATGAGGTGTATCTGAGCCACCTGATGCCCACGCTCGTGGACCAGCACAAGGGCGTGGTCGGCTTCGACCGGTCCTACGACGGCAACCCGCTCCGCATCGGCCCGCAGCCGGAGGACGGGGCGGCTCCCGCGCCCAAGGCCAAAGCTGTGGGCGGGGCCTCCGCGCCCCGCGTCTTCTCGCGCGGCCTCGGCGTGCGCGCGCCATCCAAGATCGAATACGCCCTCGGCGGCCAATACGCCGTCTTTCGCGCCACCGTGGGCATTGACCTCGAGGACGACCTCGAGGCCACCCCCGCCCGCGACCGCGGCGAACGCGTGCAATTCCTCGTCTTCGGCGACGACAAGCGCCTCTACAGTTCCGAATGGCTGAAGTGGAACTCCAAGCCCGTGGCGGTCGAGGTCGAGATCAAGGGCGTGAAGACCCTCCGCCTCGAGGCCGACTGTAGCCTTTCGCGGTGGCTGGTGGGGAGCGCCGACTGGGCCGAGGCGCGAGTGAGCAGGAAGTAGCCAGCCGCCCCGATGGGAGAAGAGAACTGAGAAAGCACGCTGCAAGGTGCCCGAAGTGCGGCCACCTGGTGGACTTCGGGACAGGCGGCGGGGAATCCGCCGTCTGCCCCGGCTGCGGGGCGTTGCTGAAGGTCCCCTCCGACCCCCTCATCGGCAGCACCCTCGGCGAGTTCGGGATCCTCGAGCTGCTCGGCCGCGGCGGCATGGGCGCCGTCTACAAGGCCCGCCAGGTGTCGCTCGACCGGCTCGTGGCGTTGAAGGTGCTGCCCGAGTCGCTCTCGAGGAACGCGGCGTTCGCCGAGCGCTTCCGCCGCGAGGCCCGGGCCGCCGCCGCCGTCCGCCACCCCAACATCATCGAAGTCCACGCCGTCGGCGAGGACCAGGGCCACCAGTTCATCGCCATGGAGTTCATCGAGGGTGAAACCCTCGCCGCGCGGCTCAAGCGCGAGGGCAGGCTGGACCCGGGTCCGGCGTTGGACATCCTGAGACAGACGGCGGCGGCACTGCGCAAGGCTCACGATGCCGGCATCCTCCACCGCGACATCAAGCCGTCGAACATCCTGCTCGATGCCGATGGCCTGGTGAAGGTGGCCGACTTCGGGCTGGCGAAGCGCCCCGATAAGGACGTGAGCGTGACCCAGACGGGCCACAATCTGGGGACGCCGCTCTACATGCCGCCCGAGGTGTGCCGAGGCCGGAAGGCCGATGCACGCAGCGACCTCTACTCGCTCGGCGCCACGTTCTACCAGGTGCTCGCCGGCCGGCCGCCATTCGAGGGGGAGAGTTCTGCCGAACTGGTCGCGAAGCACATCGAGGCAGCGCTCGTTCCCCTTCAGCAGCTTGCCGCCGACGCCCCGTCGGCGCTCTGCCGCCTCATCCATCGCCTGCTGCGCAAAGACCCCGCGGAGCGCTACCAGAGCGCGGCGGAGGTGCTGGAGGCCCTGGCCAAGGTCGAGGCCCGCGTGGCGCGGCCCGCCCCGACGGGGTCGGCCACCACTCACACGGCGCCGACCCGTCCCGCCCGCGAGCGGCGGCGAGCGGCAGCGGTCACAGCCCCCAGGGCAGGGCGGAGGAGCCGTCGCGCGTTGGCCCTGGGCGCCGCCGTCGCCGTGGCGGCCATCGCCCTGGTGCTCCTCCTCGCACTCCGGGGCAAGAGAACAGAGCCCCGGGCCACATCGAGGGCGATGGTCCCCGTCGCAACGCCACCCTCGCCGCCGCGGCCCGAGCAGGGGCCTGCGACACCCGCGCCCGACGCCCGCGAGGCGGAGGCGAGGGACCTCTTCGACTTCGCGCGGCGGGCCGCTGGGAGCGGCACCTGGCTCTCTGCCGACACGTATCTGGGCAAGCTCGACCGCACGTGCGCCGACACGAAGTTTTGCGCCGCCAACCGGGCGGCGATTGACGCCCTCCGCGCCAAGATCAAGGCCGCCCTGACACAGCCGGCCGATGTTGCCCAGGACGTGATCGTGCTGAAGACCGGCGACGCGGTCATTCGCAGCTCCAGTCCCGATGGACCCTGGTTGAAGTACGAGACGGACAGGGCCTCTCTGCGGGACTGGAGGCATTCCGAGGATTCGGTGAGTTGGCAGTTCAGCATCGGCGAGCCGGGGAGGTACGAAGTCGCGGCGGTCTACTCCATGGGCAACAGGGAGGGAGGCAGCACCTACTCAGTCGGGGTTGGCACCCAAGTGCTCAAGGGCGTTGTCTCGAACACTGACGGCTGGGACGACTTCAGGGAGTGGAAGCTCGGCACACTCAGCTTTGCGGCGCCCGGCACCGTCTTGCTCAGCGTCCGGCCCACGCAGATCCGTCCAGACTGCCACCTCATGGACCTTCGCTCCCTCATCCTCCGCCGCCTGAAGCCCGACGGCACGCCGATTGTGCCCCCGACAGCCGACCCGCCGCCGCCAAGCGGCAAGCAGACAACCGTGGAAAACCGCCCGCCGGAGCCGAAGCCGCCGACGCCGGAGCCCAAGGCAGGCACCGAGGGCATCCGGAAGGCGGCGGCCGCGTACGCCCGGGAGTCGGACAAGGTGTGGGCGTTGCTCGGGGAGCGGAAGTACGACGAGGCGGGGAAGCTCATCGAGGAGCGCGCCACCCGACCCGAGTTGAAGCTGGCCGCCGAACACATCCAGGCCGACCGCGAGGCCGTGTCGCTGCTCGGGGAGTTCTGGCGGGCCGTCGAGAAGGGCCTGCCGGCGCTGAAGGGCAGGACGCTCGTCCTCGGCGGCGTCGGGGGCACGGTGGAGAGCATCGAGGGAGGCGTCATCACCCTCAGGACGCCTGTCGGCGAGACACAGCGCAGCAGCATGAGGGAACTCGCCGCCCAACAGGCCGCGCACTGCTCCGGCCTGGGGTCCGCGAGCGACGCTCACGGGAGCCTGCTGCTCGGCGTGTTCCTGCTGGCCGAATGCGCCGACCTCGACGACGCGGCGGAGGCCCTCGCCAAGGCCGGCGGCGGGCCGGCCGTCGCCCTGTACAGGAGTCGCCTGCGAGCCGTCGCGCTCGACTCCCAGGACGCTTCGGCCCGGGCCGCCTGGCGCAGGATCGAGAGCGCGGCGGGCGAGGGCCGCCTCACGAGGAACGTGGCGCGCCAGCTCCAAGGGATGCTCGACGAGTTCGTGAAGCAGCACGGAAAGGCCGGCTACTGCCGCGAATTGCAGGAGCCCACCCGCACGCTGAAGGCGCGGATCGAGCAGGCCCTGGTGCCGCCGGTCTACACCCAGTGGCCCTTCAGCGCCGCCGAGGCGAGGCGCCGGCAGGAGGAGACGGCGACGTTCCTCGGCGTGAAGGACGAGGAGGAGCTGGACCTCGGAGGCGGCGTGAAGCTGACGCTCGTCCTCATCCCCGCCGGCGAGTTTGTCATGGGCAGCCCCGAGAAGCCGCCCCCCGAGCTTGCCCGGCTCGAAGGCGCGATCCCGGACTGGTACCGCCGTGAGGTCCCCGCTCACCGTGTCCGCATCACCCGCCCGTTCTGGCTGGGCAAGGGCGAAGTCACGCAGAAGCAGTGGCTGGCGGTCATGGGCAAGAACCCGAGCCAGTACCTGGGACCCCAGAACCCCGTCGAGCGGGTGAGCTGGGACGACTGCCAGGCCTTCACTGGCACCCTGGGGGCGCGACTCGGCGACAAGCGCCTGCGCCTCCCGACCGAGGCGGAATGGGAGTATGCCTGCCGCGGCGGCTCCGCGGCGCTCTTCTCCGGCGGCGACAGCGTGCCGCACCTGATGGACCACGCCTGGTTCTACAACAACTCGGGCCAGAAGCCCCATCCCATAGGCCAGAGAAAGCCCAACGCGTGGGGGCTGCACGACATGCACGGCAACGCGTGGGAATGGTGCCAGGACGCGTATGCCAGCTACAAGGCGGACGCGCAGACCGACCCCGCGGGCTCCCCCCGCGGCTTCGGCCGCATCATCCGGGGCGGCGCCTGGTACAACTACCCCGGCTACTGCCGGTCCGCCTCGCGGTCATGGCTGAACCAGAAGGACGCCGAGTACTACTGCGGCTTCCGCCTGGCCAGGTCCCTGCAGTGATCGCCCCGCCCTTGCCGTTGCCGTCGCCCACTTGACTTTCCCGTCCTTCCGCCATAGTCTGGCAGAGCGCTGCTTCTGTCCGAAGGCCGCCACTGCTGGAGGAGTATCCCATGTCGAGGCTGGCTCAGGGTCCGCTTGTGTGGCTGCTGTGCCTCATGTCGGTGGCGCTCGCCGGCGAGGAGACGGCCGGGCCGGGCTACACGCCGCAGGTGGACAAGGAGGGCTGGGAAATCCTCTTCGACGGCAAGAACATTGACGCCTGGGACGCCGATCCGAAGGCCGGCGTGTGGGCCATCAACGAGCAGGGCGAGCTGTACCCCGCCAAGGGCGGCCGCACGATCTTCACGAAGCAGCGCTACTGCGACTTCACGCTCGAACTCGAATTCAAGATGGGCGGCGGCAAGAAGGCCAACAGCGGCGTCTTCCTCCGCGTCCACAACAAGGGCCAGGAAGTCAACACGGGGATGGAGGTGCAGATCCTCGACAACGCCGACTACAAGGTGCCCTTCAACGCGGGCAATGCCAATGGGGCGCTCTACGGCCTCGTGCGCCCCGCGGTGGACGCCAACAAGCCCATCGGCGAGTGGAACCAGATGCGCATCACGGCCAACGACAACCTGGTGACCGTGGAGATGAACGGCAAGGAGATTGTGAAGGCCGACCTGAACCAGTGGACGACGCCGAAGAAGAACCCCGACGGCTCGGGAAACAAGTTCCCGCACGCCATCGGGCTGCTGCCGCGCGAGGGCTTCATCGGGTTCCAGAACTACGGCGGCTCGCCCGTCGCCTTCCGCAACGTCCGCCTGAAGGCCCTCAGCGACCGCAAGGCGCAGTTCACCGGCAAGGAGCCGATCGCCCAGGTGCTGCGCAAGGCCGACGCCCAGTGACGCACGCCGCGAAGGGGTGAACACCGGTGGACACGTTCGCCACGAACTTCTCGATGCTCGACTGGTGGATCGTCGGCGCCTACCTCGCCATCTCGGTCGCGATCGGCGTGGTGGTGAACAAGTACATCCACAGCGTGTCCGACTACATGCTCGGCGGGCGCGGGGCCGGCACGGCGCTCAACGCCGCGACGTTCATCGGCACCGGCCTCGGCCTCGTGACCATCATGTACGCCTCGATGGACGGCTTCAGCAAGGGCTTCGCGTTCATGATCCTGCCGCTCATCGGGCTGGCCGTGGGGCTCACGCTCGGCTCGACAGGCTTCGTGATCCGGCGGCTGCGCGAGCAGCGCCTGGTGACCCTGCCCGAATACTTCCAGCGGCGCTACAGCCGCTCGGTCCGCGTGACGGCGGGCATCATCTGCGCCCTGGCGGGCATCCTCAACATGGGCCTCTTCCCCAAGATGGGCGCCGTGTTCGTCACCTACTCGACCGGCCTCGGCCGCTCGCAGCCCATCAGCGTCCAGGACTGGCCCGGCTTCTGCGCCAAGCTCACCGAGGCCGGCGCCGCCGGCACGCCCAGCCCGCACAAGCGGCTGTTCGAGGTGCTGCCTGAGGACGCGCGGGCGGCGGTCGAGCAAGGCGCGGGGGACGAGTCGCAGCGGGCCGCCGTCCTCAAGGCGCTCAACGGCATCCTGAGCCAGCGCGATTTCTACAGCAAGAGGGACTTCGCGGCCGTGACGCTTCCCGCGGAAGCCGAGGACCTGTTGAAACTCGGCCCGGAGAAGCTGTCGGAGCCGAGCGTCGAGCAGCTCAACCGCCTGCTCCTCGAGGCGGCCTACCCGAGGGTCATCGTCGAGAGCGCCTGGCGGCAGGAGCTTACGGTAAACCTCATCATGTCTGCCCTCATCCTCCTCGTGCTCCTCTACACGGTGCTGGGCGGCATGGTGTCGGTGATCGTGACAGACTACATGCAATTCATCGTCCTGAGCATCGGGCTCGGGCTGGGCCTCTACTTCTGCCTGGCTCGCCCCGACCTGGGCTGGGACCACATGGTCGGGGCGCTGAAGCAGCACCGGGGCGCGGCGGCCTTCAACCCCGTCCACGCCAACTCCTACGGCTGGGTGTGGGTGATCTGGATGGCCATGCACTTCGCGGCGGCCGCGCTCTGCTGGGCGCCCGAGGCCACGCGGGCGCTGACCTCGAAGGACCCGGCGACCACGAAGCGAACCTTCCTCTTCGGCTCGCCCGGGCAATTCGTCCGCCTGGCGCTCCCCGCCCTCCTGGCCATCGCGGCCTTCTGCTTCGTGGCGCAGAACCGCGAGCTGACCGCTCACTTCTTCCCCAACGGCCTGGGCGGCAAGGCGGAGAACGCCGGCCAGGCCATGCCGCTGCTGCTCGGCAAGATCGTGCCGGCGGGCCTCCTCGGCGTCCTCGTCGCCGGGCTGATGGCCGCCTTCATGTCCACCCACGACAGCTACTTCCTCTGCTGGTCGTCGGTGATCACCCGCGACATCATCGCGCCGCTGAGGCGGGAGCGGCTGAACGACCGCCAGCAGATTCGGATCGCGCGGATCGCGATCCTGTGCATCGGCGCGTTCCTGCTCGTCTGGGGCGTGTGGTACAAGCTCCCCGACAGCGTGTGGAACTACATGGCGGTGACGGGCAGCGTGTGGCTGTGCGGCTCGGTCGTTGTGCTGGTCGGCGGCATGTATTGGAAGCGGGCCTCCAGCGCCGGCGCCCTGGCCGCCCTCCTCGGCGGCCTCATGTCCATCCCCGTCATCTTCCTCCCCGAGGACCTCAAGAACGACACCCTGCTGATGGGCCAGATCGGGCTAGAGAACTACGCCTTCTGTGTCGTCCTGTTCGTCTTCTTCTCCCTTCGCTATCCCGACCGAAAAGGGTCGCCCGCGCAGGAGACGCGACCATGAACGGCTGGATCACCTTCTGGACGATTGCCTGCACCGTCGGCTTTGCGGCGTTCTACCTGCTCGTCCTGGTAGTCGTCCCCCTCGGCGCGCTCGACCTCGTCAAGCTCTTCAAGCACCTGAAGGCCGGCGGCGACAGGGACAGTGAGGCCGACGAGGCGAGATAGCCTCGCCTGGCTCTTGGTGAGCAATGCCACCGACCCTGGGAGAGGGCGATGACATGCGTCACCATAAGCCCATAAGCCCACAGGATTTCCATGTCAGCGGCGTGACAGGCACCGCGCCCGCCGCGCCCGCCGCGCCCGCGTGCAGTGCCGGACGCCAATCTACCTATCATGTGCCCTACAAGAGGGGCCGGCCGGCCTAGCTGAGGGCCAGATGGGCCGCGATGGCTAGACGTGGTCTACTGCGCGTCCACCAGAATCTCGAATTCAACGTCGCCCAAGCTCGTATGGCGCCATTTGAAGCGGGTCTCCTCGACCCACTGCGCGATCTTGAAAGCGACATTGGCGAGCCTCGGTTTGCACAGGTGTGCAGCGTGGTTGCGGCTCTGGATTGCAAGGTGGATCTCAGCGTCCTTAGCGGAGGCCTTCATGATTGGCGCTTTGTCCGAAACAGTTTCAGTCGTCTTGACAACAGACACGATGTCGCTATCTGGCGACACGATCGTGGCCGAGCTTGGGTTCTCCGACGATCGCCAGAAGATGTCTTCCAGATCGCGCCCTACGAATCCCCCTGTCCAGACAAGTCTGAGGGTGTAGTCACGCGGAAGGTACAGGATGCCAACAGGGGCCTCCTTCGCTTGGAACGTGTAAGTCTAGGGGTGTCACATCTTTATTTTTGAATTATCCGAGCATTCCCCACTCTCGCACTGAGAGCGGCGCCTCGCCGAACACGTGGGGAGAATAATTCAAAAATAAAGATGTGACACCTAGAGAGACCGAGTCACTTCTGCGCTCCGGTGCCTGACACCCATGAGATCCTTGTCGGAGGGGCTGCGACGGGGGGCCGGGCGTTCATTCCGCGCGGGTGTTCTTGCGGGCAGGCTTGCGGGGTTTGGTTCTGGGCTTCAGGCCGAAGAAGGGGGCGAAGCGGCTGGCGGCTACGCGGCGGCGGAAGTAGGCGAGCAATTGGTCCTGGCCCATTCCACGGGTTTCGGCGTAGATCTTCTCCTGGATGCGGCGCTTCATCTCGACGCAGTCGAAGCCCTTTGCGGGAGCGGCTGGCTTGTTCATTGCTCGGCCTCCAGAATCTTCACGACGTCGGCGGGCGTGAGGATGATGACCATGCCGTAGCCGTGGGCGAGGTTGACGCCGTTGAACGCCCTGACGCGGGCCGGGTTGACCAGGTGGCGGAAGTTCCAGGACACAACGACATCGGCGCGGGCTACGGTGGCTTGGGCCACGTGCATGGCATCGTCGGCGTACTTGCGGGTGACCACGCCCGCCGCAAGGTATGCCTCGCGCAGAGCCACGGCCTCTGCTGACAGGGAGAGGCGCTCGGCACCGGTGTGCGCGATCTCTTCCAGGAGTGCCTGGACTTCCTCGCGGGCGTCGGATATCTCGGCTGCCAGGGTTTCGGAGATCAACGGCACGATGGTGCCGCGGCGGATCGCAGCAACGAACTCCCGCGACGGCTCCGCGAACTCCGCATCGAAGGGGCCGCCCACAGCGGAGGCATCGAGGTATGCTCTCATTGCCTTCACCGGATTGCCTCAACCTGTCTTTACGCGAATGCCTGCTCCGGCGAGCGCCGCCGGAATGGGTCCGTGTCGGCTCCAGACCCTCCGGCTAGCATGTTACCCCCATTGGCCCTGAAACGCAAGAGCGATCCGTAAGCAGAGGCGCTCGATCTCCTTCCTTCCGACGCAACTCCGGGGCCACCTTACTTGATTCGAGGGGGCTGCAACGGGGGGCCGGGCGTTCATTCCGCACCGGTGTTCTTGCGGACACGCTTGCGGGGTTTGTTCCTGGGCTTCAGGCCGAAGAAGGGGGCGAAGCGGCTGGCGGCTACGCGGCATCTTCTCTGCTGGCTCGGCTCCTCTGCGTGAGATCGTCTTCGCTCCACTTGGCGGCCTTGGCGTCTTGGCGGTCAGAAGGGAGCCTGTCTCAACCGCCAAGTCGCCAAGAACGCCAAGGGGCCGGAGGCCGGGCGGCGAGAGCTGTTGGCAACCTGTAGGAGGTCCCCGGACGCGGCGTGCGAGCCCTAAGCGCCAAGAACGCAAGGTGTTACGATGACGGCCCCAAGTCCTACAGATTGCCAAATCCAGGGGCGGGGGGATTGGCAACCTGTCGCCTGTTGGCGGCCTAGCCTACCTCTCAAGCCGGACGAGCTTCACGTTCCGAACCTCGAGCCAGGCGGCGGCGCGGGGGGTGTTGAGGCCGATCATCAGGGCACGGATGGCCTTCGTGTCGAGCTTGCCGTTGGGGTCCTTGGGCGAGTAGCTGCCCCAGGCGAGGTCGCTGAAGGCGGCTGTCGCGCGAGTCCACTCCTTCCTCGCCTTCCAGCCCGTGCCCGTGAGGTAGCAGGAGCCCTGCGGCTCGATGAGCTGGAGGCGGACGGCCATCTGCTCGTCGTCGCCGTGGCAGCGGTACTCGAAGGTGATGGCCTGCCAGGGCGAGAAGTCCATCGCCCGGCCGAAGTCGCTCTTCGGGTAGCACCAACGGTCGCCGGGCGCGGTGAAGGTCGCCTCGAAGCGCACGCCGCCGTCCTTGCCCGCCGCCACCTCCATCGTGCCGTTGCCTGAGATGTTCTTCTGCCACTTGCCCGGCTCGTCGAGGCCGAGGCCCAGCTCCTTCGTCGGCTTCACGCGCGCGAGGTCGAAGCGGAACGACGAGACGGCGGGTGCGGGCGAGCACTTGTTGAAGACGGGCTTCACGCGAATCCTCTGCGGTCCGAGCGCGGCGGCGCCGGGCGTGATGCGGAACTCGGTCACCGCGCGGCCCATCGGCTCGAGGCTCACCGTGGCCTGCGTCGGCTCGGCCTTCCAGCCCGAAGGCAGCTCGAGGGCGATGCGGCCGGCCGCGGCCCTCTCGCCGAAGTTGCAGGTCTCGACGGCGTAGGCGAACGGCTCGTCGCCGATGACGTAGGCGTCGCTGTTCTTGTCGAGCGTGGCCACCTGCGCCTGGCCGCGGACGACGATGGGCGACGGCTGAGTCGTCGGCAGCTTGCCCTCGGGCCGGGGCGTGCCGCCGAAGCCCTTGATCACCTCGTCGCCCACGCCGATGACGTATTGCGGCGAGGGGCCGATGGCGAGCTTGAGCTTGCCGCCCGCCGCATCGCAATCGCGGCGGCGGCCCACGCAGTTGGCCACGACGACCTTCTCGGCGGCCACGGCCAACTCCACTTCGCGCGCCGCGTTGCTCCAGACCACGAGCACGCGCTCCGTGCCGTTGTGGAACGCCATCGCGGTGAAGCCGCCCTCCTGCCTCACGCCGAGGAATTGGGCCTCGCCGAGGATGTCCACCGCCGCGGCAATGGCGATGAAGCCGGGGCGGGGCGACAGGTCCTTGCGCAGCGCGCCGAACTGCACACCGTGCTCGAGGTAGTAGGGCAGGACGAAGAAGAAATGGCTGTCCGTGCCCGCGGCGAGCGACCAGGCGAAGCTCTTGGGCACGAAGTCGGCTTGCCGCCGCTCATCGGCCGCGTTGATCTCGCCGTCGGGCTCGGTCGCGCGCAGGCGGATTCCGGCCTCGGTGAGCCACACGGGCCGCCCGTCGCAGCCGTGACGCTTGAGCAATTCGAGATAGCGGCCGAGCGTGCCGGGGTAAGCCTCGGGCGGCGCGTAGATGTGCCAGTTGAAGATGTCGAAGTAGTCGCGGATGCCGGCGTCGAAGAGATTCTCGTCGAAGGCGCAGCGGCCGCGGCAGAACGAGCCGATGAGCACGGGCAGGCTGGGATCGCCCGCCTTGAAGCCGAGATACGCCGCCTTCTGGAGGCCCGCAAACGTGTCGCTGAGGTCGGGCCAGAAGAAGATGTCGGGCTCGTTCCACACCTCCCAGGCCTGGACGCGGCCCTTGTAGTGCTCGGCGAGGCGTTTGGCGAAGGCATAGGCGTCGCGGAGGTCGGCCGGGTTCCGCGTGTTCTTCTTCCCCCCGTGCGACCAGGCGGGGCTGTCGTGGAAGATCTGGTAGACGCGGACGCCGTGCTTTGCGAAGGCGTCGGCCGTGGCGTCGTATTGCTGCCAGTTCACCTTGCCCTTCTCGGGCTCGGTGCCGCCCCAGGAGAAGCGCTCGCGCACCCAGCCGATGCCGGCGGTGCGGAGCATCTGGGCGATGGCGTCGTGGCGCCCCTGGCGTTCGAGCCAGGCGGTCGCCCCGTCCACGTTCAGCCGGCCCGATGGCGGCTCCTTCGCCGAATGGTCGCTCACCACCCCGAAGGCCAGCTTCGCCGTGCTCTCACCGGCTTTGACGGTTAACTCGTAGTAGCCGTGGGGCAGATTGGCGATCTCGACGGCCCCTTTGCCCTTCGCCACTTCCGCGCCATCGAGGTCCGTCACGCGCCACTCGACGCTCTCGGCCTCCTTCGCCTCGACCTGCACGACCACCTTCCGCCCGTAGGCAAACAGATTCCCCGGCCGCGCCGTCTTGAGAGTCATCTTCGCCTCCTGGGCGTGGACACTCGCGAACGCCAGCAACGCAGCGATGGTCAGCAATGGGGATAAAGCCCTCATTTCGACCCTACACCTCTCATGGGGGAAGGGCGACGGCCCGCCTAGCGCTCGGTGAGGGTTTCCTTCACGGCCATGCCGAAGTGGCGGCCGCCCTCGGTGAGGTGGGCGAGCACCTGGTCGCCCGGCTTGAGGACGGCGACCGAAATGGCCTCGCCGCCCGGCTTCGTGAGACGAATCGTCTCGGCATTCTGGAGCACGAGCGAAACGACCTGGCCGCCCGCCTCCGCCTCGACGCGGAGCATGGGCCGCCGCTCGACCTTGCTGCGCCCCAGGTAGGCCACCTGGGTGGCGCCATCGTGCCTCACCAGCAGGCACGCGTCGCCGCCCTTCAGCTCGTCGAGATACTTGGTCTTGCCCTCAGGGCACAGGACGTAGGCGTGGACGGCTCCCGCGTTGACGCGGAAGGGCCGGGTGGCGACGTAGGGGGTCTCGATGGTCTCGGCGTGGACGAGGAAGAAGGCGGAGCTGGCGTCGCCGACGAGCATGCCCTCGCCCGGCTTCATCTCCGTGCAGGTGTCGAGGCACACGCGGTCGCCCATGCCGAGCGTGGCGACGCGGGTGACCGTGGCCGTGACGAGGGCGAGCTTCTCGCCGTGCTCGCGGACCGCGGCGCAGGTGCGCTTGATCTCGGCCGGGTCGCCGGTCACCAGCACAATGCCATCGGCGCCTTTCTCGAGAATCTGGGTCGCCACGCGGGCGTCTTCGGCCCGGCGCACCTCGACGAAGATGCCCTCACGCTGGGCGAGGAGGTTTTCGAGGGGGATGATGGTCCAGTCGCGCATCTGGAGGATAAGGGTCGCCGCGGGGCAGCGCGCGGCGCGCTCCTCGTCGGCCTTGCTGGCGATTTCGAGGCGGACGGCGTCGGTCCCGAGGCGGATGTCGCCGTCGGGCGCCACGGTGACGATGCGGCCGAGGGCCTTGGCTTGGGCCGAGCAGCCCTCGGGCAGCACCAGGGCATCGGCCCCCGCCTCGAGGGCGGCGGTGACCAGCTCCTTCCGCCAGGGATCAACCTGCACCCATACCTTCTTCATGAAATCGTCCTCGTCCTCGTCGTCGTCGTCGTCCTCGAATCGGCGCGCAGGTATGCACACCCTACTGGGTCTTGGCTCGTTCGAGGAAGGCGAGGCTCTGGCCGAGGCTCTGGCCGCCGTGAACCATCATGCCGATGGCGCGAACGATGGCTCCGGGGTCGTCGTGCTGGAAGGCGTTGCGGCCGATGGACACGCCCGCCGCGCCCGCCTTCAACGCACCGTCCACCATCGCGAGGAGCTGCTCGTCCGTGTCCATCTTCTCGCCGCCGGCGATGACCACGGGCACGGGACAGCCGTCCACCACCTCGGCGAAGGACTCGGGGTCGCCGGTGTAGACGCATTTCACGACGTCGGCGCCCAGCTCGGCGCCCACGCGGGCCGCGTGCTTGACGTATTTCACGTCGAACTGGTTTTCGATCATCGGCCCGCGCGCGTACATCATGGCCACGAGCGGCAGGCTCCAGCGATAGCAGTCGCGCGCCACGTCGGCCAGGTGCGCGAGCATCGCCGTGTCGGTCTCCGCGCCGAGGTTGATGTGAATCGACACGGCGTCGCAGCCCAGGCAGATGGCCTCCTCGACGGTGCACACGGGCACCTTGGCGTTGGGGTCGGGGCTCATCGAGGTGGAGCCGGAGAGGTGGAGGATGAGGCCGACGTCTTTGCCGCTGCGGCGGTGGCCGTTGGCGACGATGCCCTTGTGAATGATGATCGCGTTGGCCCCGCCCTCGACCACCTTGTTGATCGCGTCGCGCATGCACTCCAGGCCGCGGATGGGGCCGGCGGTCACCCCGTGGTCCATCGGCACGATCACCGTGCGGTTCGAGTTCCGGTCAATGATGCGTTCGAGTCGGATGGCTTTGCCGATCATGGCGGGTCTCCTCGGGCCGAGGCGGCGAGCCAGGGGGCGGCGCCCCCACGGGACACAAGGCATTATAGCAGAGCGTCCGGGGTGTGCAAGTTTGCCGGAGCACCCGCGCCGCGGTAAGATGATGGCATGAGACTCATCACGGAAGCGGCGATGAAGCGCGCGTGGAAGTGGGGTCGGCGCATCCTGATCGGCGCGGCGACCGCGACGGCCATCGCCCTGGCCGCGTGGGTGACGGTGGTGCCTGGCATCGTGCGCCGCATCGCCACGGCGGAGCTTCAGCGGATGGGGCTGGGGAACGTCGCGCTCCAGGTCCGCGGCGTGTCGCTCTCCCACGTCCAGATGGCCAACGTGGCCGCGGGCGAGGGCGAGCGGCTCAGGGTCGGCGCGGTCGGCGTCGGCTTCACCCTCGGCGGCCTCCTCGGGGGCCGCCTGCGGGTGATCGAGCTGACGGGGCTGGAGACCGAGATTCGCCTCCGCGACGGGAAGCTCGACCTCGGCCCCCTGGCCGAAATGGGCGGGGGCGGCGAGGGCGAGAATCCTTTCACTCAGATCCAGCTCCGCTCCTCCGCAATCCTCCTCGACCTTGAAGGCCAGCGCCTGCGAATCCCCGTCGAGGGCACCATCGCCGACACCGGCGGCGGGAAGCTCCAACTGGATCTCCAGGCCGGCGGCGAGAACTGCACGGCCAGGGTTTCCGGCGCGTTGGATACGAACACCTACGACCTCGACTTCTTCCAGGTCGAGGCACAGGTGCGCGAAGTGGCGGGCCTGCTCGCCATCCTGACGACGCGCATCGCTAACCCGCCAGTGCGCGTGCACGGCCCCGTCAATATCAGAACCCGGGGCCAACGCAGCAAGGGAGTGTGGGACTTCACGGTCGAGGCGAGGTCGGGCCGCATGAACGCATCGGGTGAGCTTGGCGGGCACCGCTTCTCGACGGAACGCTTCGACTTCGACATAGGAGTCCACCTCGTAGGCAGCAAGGTCACGCACCTCCATTCCGTGGTGAACGCCTATGACTTGGCCGTAGACGCACTCAAGCTGGACTTCGTCGGCTGCGCGGCCTCCTCAAACCCGGACAAGTCCATGTCTTTCAAGGTGGGTTACGACTTCCGCGGCGGCTGGCTGAAAGTGGAACAAAGCCGTGTGACCGGGGTCATGGAAGCCCTTTCTGGCCAGTCCGGCGCGGTCCTGGCTGACATCTCATTGTGGTCATGCTCCCTAGATCCCTGGGTGCTGCTTTCTGGTACGCCTGCCCTGAGCCATTGGGTCCAAGCCCCTTCAGCCCAGCGCGTCAGCGTAGCCGGGCGCGCAAGCTTGGGCTTGACGCCGAAGACCACGCCGGCAGGCACAGACTGGACGTGGAAGCTGACAGTGCCGGAGACGCTGGTCACGATTCCCCCCAGCCCGGTCGCGTTCCCGCCCGCCGGCGTCGAGTTCTCAAGTTTGCGCGCGCAGGTCAGGGTAGCAGCCGAGGCGGGTCCCGATGGCCTTCGGCTCCGCGTCCCGCCCTACTCGGGCGTCGCAGCCGGCCCCATTGGGTCCGGCGAAGGGAGCGTGAAGCTGGCCACGGCACGAGGCCAGGCGCATGTCCTGGAACTCGGGGTAACTGAAGAGGCAACGCTTTCCGCGGCAGTGAAAGATGGCAAGCTGGACTGGACCGTCCACGCGCCCAGCCTCCTGTTCCGGGTTCAGGAGGGGAGCGCGGAGCTACCCGGAGGATGGACCATGGAGGGCTTGAACGCGCGGGCAGAGCTTTCTCTCGAGGCCACCCCTTCGCGTGTCGCAGTCACGTTGTCGAAGCGGGCCATCATCGGGGTCCGAGCGGCGAAGGTTCCCGCCCTGGACCTCCAGAGAACGTCCCGGGGGCCGCTGTTGGGGATGGAACTAGGGGCAGGGGCCGCCGTGAGCGTGTCCCTCGGCGGCGAGAAGCCCGACTGGTCGCTCGACGTGCCCGAACTCGTCGCGTGGCTGGGGGAGACCGATCTCATGCTTCCCAACGCGCTGGGCAAGGTGGAGGGCCTCCGTGCGGCGTTCACGCTCTCCGGCAAGGCCGGGCCGAATGAGGCCAGGCTGGAGAGCCTGAAGCCGGGTAAGGCATCGCTGAAGTCAGCTCAACTCATTGTGGGCGGCCAGCCGCTTCGCGTGGGGCCTGTCGAGTTCGCTGCCACAGTCGCCGGCACCGTGCTGCCGACTACACTGGGAGTCTCCCTGTGCACCACTCCCGAGCATGCGCCGGCCACGGCCTCGGTGGCTGGGACCGATATGACGGCGGGGAATGCCGAGGTGAGCGGCCGGGTGACGCTTGGCGGTGGCGCGCCGGTGGTGGAGGGGAAGGTGGCGCTCGACAAGGTGGCCGTGACGCACAAGGCGTCGGGGCTGGTGGTCGCGGGCCTGTCAGCAGAGGTGCCGGTGTCGTGGAACAGCGAGAAGCCAGCGGAGGGCAAGTTTACGGTCGAGGCGATCGAGGCGGGCGGGGTGAAGCTGGCGAATGTGAGCGGGACGCTGGGCGTGGCGGATATGAGGGCGGAGTTCACGGTCGCCGCCGAACCACTGAAGGGGGCGAAGCTGGGCGTGGAGGGCTCCCTCGACGCCTCGCGCGGGGCGCCGCAGGGCTCGGCCCGCCTGTCGCTGCCGCTGTTCAGCCTCGACGACGAGGAGGCGCTGGGGCGCCTGGTGCCGGCGCTGAAGGGCCTGGCGGCGAGCGGCACGTTCGGGGTCGATGGCTTCGCACGCCTCGCCGGCGGCCAGGTGCGGCCGACCCTCACCCTCACCGTGCTCGACGGCGCGTTCAAGAGCAAGGCATGGGAGGCCGACGCCGAGGGGGTGTTCGCAACGGTGCGCCTGAGCAGCCTGACGCCGCCGCTCACGCCCCGCAAGGAGCTCCAGATCGCGCTCGTGAAGCGGGCGAAGATGGGCGAGCTGGAGGTGAAGGACGGCTCGCTGGCGTTCCGCCTCGAACCGGTCGAGGCGGAGGGGAAACCGTTGCGCTGGCGGGTCTTCGTGCAGCGGGCCGAGGCCGGCTGGGCGGGCGGCCGACTCTACGCCGAGGCGGTCGAGTGGGACCCCCTCGCGCCCGAGCACACGGTCACCGTCCACGCCGACGACTTGAAGCTCGGCGACCTGCTGGCCATGGTCCCCGAGAAGCGAGCGACCGGCGTGGGCGCCGTCAGCGGTGTGCTCCCCGTCACGATCGGCCAGTGGCCCGACCTCCGCTTCGGCGACGGCCGCCTCCAGTCGGCCAAGGACCAGAGGGGCTGGCTCCAGATCCGCGACGTCGAGCCGCTCAAGCCGGGCATCGAGGCCATCGTGCGCAGCAGCGTGCCGCCCCACCTGAAGGGCGACCAGAAGGCCCAGGCCGAGGACCAGCTCCGCGAGCGCTTCACCAGCGCGCTGAAGGAGTTCGAATACGACGAGCTGAGAGCCGACTTGACCAATAGAAAGGAGGGCTTCGTGGCCTCAGTGACCCTGCGGGGCCGGGGGCGTTTCCCCGACCGCTTCGGCCTGCGACAGGAGTTCGCCGGCCTCGTCTTCAACTTCCCCCACCTTGACAAGGCACTCAAGGCCGCTATACTCGAAGAGAGGGACATTGTCAAGGCCCTGCCACGCTGACCTGGAGCGAAGGAGACGCTGATGAGACGCTGGTTCCTGCGAGGTGCGACGGCGGCGCTGCTGTGCCTGCCCGCCTGCACCCGCCACACGGTGGAGCTCAAGCCCATCGAGATCAAGCCCATCCACATCACGCTGGACATCAACATCAAGGTCCAGAAGCAGATCGAGAACGACTTCGCCTTCATGGACGAAGCGAAGCCCAAGAGCGAGAAATAGGAGACACCCCGATGAAGACTCGTGTCGGCTCCACGGCGTTCGGCTTCTTCCTGGCGGCGTGCATGGCGGTTCCCGCGGCCGCGCTGGCCCGGAGCAAGGGCGAGGTGCTCGGGAGCATCAGGGCGCGCTACCCCGCGCTCGTCAAGCTCCTGGCCGACAAGAAGATCGGCGAGACCGCCAAGGGCATCGTCGAGGCAGTGAAGAGCGACTACCTGGGCGAGAAGGTCGAGGCCAAGGGCAAGACCATCACCATCGAGCAGTTCGTCCAGGACGAGAACGCCGACCGTGCGGAGTACTTCGCCATCGCGGCCAAGGAGACCAAGACCACGCCCGAGGTCGTCGCGAAGAATTTCGCCCGGGTCCGCGAATCGAAGCTCAACAAGGGCGAATACTGGAAGGGCGAGGATGGGAAGTGGGAGCCGAAGAAGTGACGAGTGACAAGTGACGAGTGGCGAGTGAGAAGAGGCAAACGGTCTGGTGATGCATGCTGTCTGTTGGCCGAAAGCCGGCGCCTGATTTCTCCCGCTTCCTGAAGGCCGTGCGGCGGGAGGGCGAGCCGGACCGCGTGCCGTTCGTCGAGTTGGGCGTGGATGCCGAGGTCATGGCGGCCGTGCAGGGAGAGCCGGCCGCCTCGGCCGAGGCGCAGGTGCGCTTCTGGCACGCGCTCGGCTACGACTACGCGAGTCTCAAGGCCAACATCCCCTGGACCCGCCGCCGCGACACCGCGCCCGACACCGCCGACCTGCCCCACGCTCAACGCGACTGGGTGAACGCACGGTCCGCCGTCATCGCGTCGCGCGCCGACTTCGAGCGCTTCCGCTGGCCCCGGCCGCAGGACGTGGATTACCGCGACATCGAGACCGCGGTCCGCGTCGCGCCCGAGGGCCTGGGCGTCGTGGGGCGCGTGTCGGGCGTGCTCGAAAACGCGATGTTCACCCTCGGCTTCGAGGGCATGTCGTACCTGCTCGCCGACGACCCCGAGGTGGTCCGCGATACGGCCGACGCCGTGGGCGCGCTCATCCTCAACGTCGTCGAGACGATGGCCGCGATGGGCGGCGTGGGGGCGATCTTCTTCGGCGAGGACATGGGGTTCAAGACGGCCAGCATGCTCTCGCCCGCGGCGATGCGCGAGTTCATCTTCCCTTGGCATCGCCGCATCGTCGCCGCCGCACACGCGCGGGGCAAGCCGATCCTCCTCCACTCCTGCGGCAACCTGCGGGCGCTGATGGACGACATTCTTGCGGCGGGCTGGGACGCGAAGCATTCGTTCGAGGACGTGATTCAGCCCATCGCCGAGGCGAAGGCGCTGTACGGCGACCGCATCGCGGTGCTCGGCGGCATTGACATGGACCTGTTGGGCCGCGGGAGCGAGGCGGACGTGCGGCGGCGCGTGCGCGAGGTCATTCGCGCGTGTGCTCCTGGGGGCGGCTTCGCCCTGGGCTCGGGCAACACCGTGGCCAACTACGTGCCGCTCGGCAACTACCTGGCCATGCTCGACGAGTGCTGGCGGCGCGGGCGATACCCGATCGGCTACTGAGTACGCCGCCCCGCAGACAAGGGGACAGTATCGCAGGTGCTTCGGTGTCCCGCTCCCGAAGGGAGCGCAGTGGGTTGCCGGCGGCTTCAGCCGCCGGACTCTGGCGCCCGAACCGCCCGAAGTCCCGAAGGGACGGCAGAAGGAGGCTGGGGACCGCCTCGCCACGAGATTCTGCCGTCCCTTCGGGACTGGCCCTCGGGCAGCGCCCTGATCCGGCGGCTGAAGCCGCCGGCAACCCGCTTCAGTCCCTTCGGGACTGAGGTAAGCACCGGTGTGGAGCTTCTTGTCCCCTTATCTGTGGGTCGGTGTCCTGAGAAGCGCGGACGCACACCGCAGTAGTGCTCAACCCTCATCTTCCTCGCGCTTGGTCATCCTGCGCGCCACCTCTGCGGCGACCCGTGCATCGCCCCAATCGGGGTGTTCCCCCCGGACCGTCGTATCGGCCTTCTGTCGGGCGGCGCGCCAGAACTCGTTGACCATCGCCATCCGCTCGGCGGGCGTCTTCCGCCGCAGCATATCGGCTGTCTCGTCGTCAATAACCTCGATCCGGTCGAGTGTGAGCGTCGAGGCTTGTCTGGGCAGGCTCCTCATTGGTTCTCCTCTTGCTTCCTCAGCATGTGTCTGAGCCACATGGGTGCCGATGGGCGGGACGGTATAGGAGGGCGCCCAGTGCGAGCGCGAGGTCGCCCAGGGCGGCGGCGGCGCGGAGGGCGGGGTCGCGGCGAAAGGGGGAGGCGAGGAGCTTGAGGGGCGAGAGGCAGAGGCGCTTCAGGTGGGCGGGCCAGCCGCGGCGGCCGTCGTGCTTGAGGCGGAAATGGGCCTCGCCCCTCCCCCGCTGCCAGCTCTGGCGCAGGAACGGCCCGAGGCGATAGTCGCGCAGGTGGACGACGGCCACGGGGATGTAGAGCAGCCGGCCGCCGGCCCGGGTGAGCCGGAGCTTGAGGTCGGCGTCCTCGCCCCACACGAAGGGCGGGAAGCTCTCGTCGAAGCCGCCGGCCTCCAGAAGCGCGGCGCGGCGGTACGACATGTTGTTCGTGCCGCCGGCCGGGCAGTCGAAGCCGCCGAGGGCCTCCTCGTCGCCTGCGCCGTAAACGCAGCGCGCCACGTGGTCTTCGAGCCGGGCGACGGCGCGGGTGCGAAGCACCTCGGGCGGGGCGACGAGGCGGCCGCCCACGCCCACGACCTCGGGGTGACGGGCATAGCCGTCGGCCAGGCGCTCCAGCCAGTCGGGCGGCACGAGGCAATCGTCGTCGGTGAAGGCCACGATGTCGCCCGTGGCCTCGCGGATGCCAAGGTTGCGTGCGGCGGCGACGCCGCGGTTGGGCTGGCGGAGGCAGCGGACGCCTGGCCGCCTGGCCAACTCGGCGCCCAGGGTCTCCGTGCCATCGGTCGAGCCGTCGTCCACCAGGATCAGCTCGAAGCAGTCGGGGGGCAGGGTCTGAGCGAGGATGGCCTCGGCCACCCGCTCGAGCAGGGAGCAGCGATTGTGGGTCGCGACGACGACGGAGAGCTTCACGGCGCCCCCTGCCACTCGGGCGCTAGAGGATCAACACCCGGGGCGATCCGCGTGATCTTCTAGTGGCCTGCCGCCGCAAGTCCTTCTCCTGCAAGAGCTTGAGGTGCCTCACTAGAGGATCAAACACTGAGAGGGAGAGGTTGATCCTCTAGTGATCCTCTAGGAGCCTTAGGCGCAGCGGGGGCCTACTCCTCCAACTGCCCGCGAATGGTGACGGCGACCTTGACGAGGGCCTGCTTGTCCTGGTCGAAGAGCAGGTAGACCTTCAGCCAGCGGGTGACGAGGTGCGAGTGGGAGGGCAAGGTGTCCACGTCGCCCTCGAGCACCAGGTGGCGGGCGTCCTTGTGGCAGGCGACGGGCCGGAAGGCCACCGTGTCGAGGGGCGGCACGCGGCGGTACTGCTGCATCTCCTTGCGCGCCCAGCGCGAGAGCTCGCGGGCCTTCGCGGGGGTGATGAGCCGCTCGATGGCGGGCCGCTCCGCCGCCCAGTCGGCCGCGGCCTTCGCCGCGTCGGCGGCGAACTCGTCGGGCCGGCACGGCGTGCCGCGGTCGAAGCCGGGGAGGGGCTCCATCTCGGGCACCATGGCCACCGGCACACTGGGCTCAGGCGGCTTGCCCCCGAGCAACGCGCAGCCGCCGAGCCACATCGCGGCAAGCGCCAGCCCGACGACGGCAATCCGGAATCCGGAACCCGGGGTGTGGAATCTCTTCACTCGTCCTTCCCTTCTCATGGCACCAGGAGGAACCGCAGTGCCCAGAAGCACGCGAGGATCACGTTGAACAGCACGGCCATGCCGAAGAGGCCCTGCCCGCCGCCGCGCCAGACGACGCGTCCGAGCCCCACCAGGCCCGCCACGGCCGACGCCGCGAGCGCCGCGACCCGGAAGCGCACCATCGGCTGGTCCCAGAGCTGGGGCGCGCCGTCCTCCGGCTCCTTCATCAGCACGTAGACCGTGGCCAGCGCCGCGACGGCCAGGCACACCCACACGAGGCCCTCGGCCATCGGCAACTCGGCGCCTGCCCCGCTCTCCTTGCCCTTGCTCACCGCGCGTCCCTTCTCCACAGGAATGCGAACCGCCCCTCATGATAGCGGAACGCGGCCCGCTGTCAACCGCGCTCGCGGCGGAGCCGCTCGACGGCCTCGATGACGGCGGCGGCGGTGTACTCGTTCAGCTCCTCGGACATCAGGGGGTGGAGGGCGACGCACAGGATGCGTCCGCCCAGCTCCTCGGAGCGCGGGAGCACCTGGCCAGCCGTCCGCTCGCGGAGGAAGGGGTGCGAGAGGTAGCTCGGCGCGTTGGCCACCACGCACCCCACGCCGTAGTCCTGGTCGAGGAGGGCGATGAGGCGGTCGCGCTGCGCCCCCGCCCACTCGCGGGGCACCAGCAGCGTGTAGAGGTAGAACGTGTGGTCGTAGCCCGGCGGCTCGAGGGGCAGGGTCAGCTCGGGCACGCCGTCGAGGAGCCGCGAGCGCTGGCGGGCCAGCTCCCTGCGGCGGGCGAGCATCGCGTCGAGTCGGCGGAGCTGCACGAGCCCCACGGCGGCCTGGGGCTTGGTGAGCTTGAAGCTCGAGCCCCAGCCGGCCCCGCCCCACTGGCGCAGGGCGCGGAGGCGTTCGGCCAGGGCCGCGTCATCCGTCGTCACCATGCCGCCCTCCCCCAGCGTCGTCATCAGCTTCATCGTGTGGAAGCTGAAGACCGTGCACCAGCCGCGCTTGCCGATCTTCGTCCCCTTGTAGCCCCCGCCGCAGGCTCTCGCGGCGTCGCCAATCACCTTGGGCGGGCCGTGCTTCGGGTGCGGGTGCCGCTCGGCCACGGCCAGCAGCGCGTCCACGTCGGCCGACAGCCCGTTCATGTGCGTCGGCAGGATCGCCCGCGTCTTCGGCGTGATCCGGCGCTCGACGTCGGCGGGGTCGGCGCAGAAGGTCCGTTCGTCCACGTCGCAGAACACGACGCTGCCGCGCTGGCCCAGGACGGCCAGCGCGGACGCCTTGAAGTTCACGGTGGGCACGATCACCTCGTCGCCGGGCTCGAGGTCGAGGCACCTCGCCGCCAGGTCGAGGCCCACGCTCGCCGTCGAGAGCGACACGGCGAACTCCGTGCCGCAGTAGCGCGCGAACGCCTCCTCGAAGCCCGTGATCTCCTTCACGATGAACCCGAAGCCCACGTTGGGGTCCATCGAATCGCGGATGGCCTTCACCGTGGCCTCGATCTCCTCCTCGGTGTAGTAGCCGCCGAGTTGCGGCTCGCCCTTCCAGGCCACGGCCGGCTTCCCCCGGCCCAGGACTTCCTTGCGGCGTGCGGCATCAATCATGACCGTGCTCCATTTCGTCCTATATCCGCCAGGGTTCGCGCATGGCCCGCGACAGGTAGCGCGATGCCTCGGCTCCCCCGGTAAGCGCCTCTTTCAGCGGGTCCCACGTGATCTTCCGCCCCGTCCGAACGGCGATCTCCGAGAGGTGTGCGATGCTGTCGGAGCAGACGGCGTCGTCAATGGGGCTGACCGATGTGCGGCGCGTCTTGACGCACTCGATGAAGTGCTGCTCGTGGTTGTTGCTCACCGGCAGGCGGCGGCCGGCGTGTCCCCGCGATGATTCGACGAGGAGCCGGGTCTGTTCGTCCGCCAGGCCCCCGTAGCGGAGGGACACCTGGCCCTCGGAGCCGACGAAGCGCGTGAGCTCGCCGCCCCCGCGGAAGCTCATCCTGACCCCATTGCGGAACTGCACCCGCACGTCCCAGTCCGTCACCACGTCGTGGTCGCTCTCGGTGGCGATGGTGCCGGTGCCCTCGATCTCCCACGGGCCGGCCAGGTGGGTGTCGAATCCCCACTGGAGCAGGTCGAGCAGGTGCGCGGCCCAGTTGTTGATCCAGCCCGCGCAGTAGTCGCGGACGTAGTACCAGGGGAAGGGATAGGCTCCCTCCATCGGCAGGACCGTGAAGGGCCGCCAGGGGGCCGGGCCGAGCCACAGGTCGTAGTCCAGCCCCGCAGGCACCGGCTGCGGGGGCCTGGCGGGGTTGCGCTTGGGGAGGAGCGGGACGTGGACGTGAATCTCGCGCAGCTCGCCGATCCGCCCGTTGCGCACGAGCTCGCAGGCGGCGCGGCAACTGGCGGCGGAGCGCGATTCGGCGCCGTACTGGAACACGCGGGCCGTGCGCCTCACCGCGTCGCGGCACGCCAGGTCCTCGGCCAGGCTGATGCCGAGCGGCTTCTCGACGTGCACGTCCTTGCCCGCCTCCATCGCCGCGATGGCCATGGGCACGTGCCAGTGGTCGGGCGCGGCGATGCCCACCGCGTCAACGTCGTCTCGCGCGAGAAGCTCCCGGAAATCCACGTAGGCCCGGCAATCCCTGGTCCCGTAGCGGTTGTCCACGGCCGCCTTGGCCAGGTCGCGGTTCTTCGCCCACACGTCGCACACGGCGACCACCCGGGCATCGGGGCAGCCCAGGAGCATGGGCAGATTGGCCTTCAGCCCTTGCCACCCGGTGCCGATGTAGCCCACCCCCACGCGCTCGCTCGGCGCCGCCGGGCCTCCTCCGAAGACGGAGGCAGGAACGACGCATGGAGCGGCCGCCACGGCCGCAGCCGCCCCCAGGAATCCCCGCCGCGTCGGACGCTTCTGCTCTCGTCCCACAGCCGTCTCTCCTTGCCCCCTCAGGGCCACAGGGCGTTGATGCGCTTGAGGCATTCGTCCACGAACACACGGCCGCCCTGGGGGCCGACGAGGAACTTCTCGGCGCTGTAGCCGCCCCCACGCACTGCCCGAGCGGTCGGCAGGTACCCGCTTTTCTGGCACGACAACTGCACCACGAGCGTCAGCACGGCCTTGCTGCGGGCCTGGAGCCGCATCCCATAGTCCACGAACAACTCGAAGGGATTGGTCGCCACGGCCACGTTGCCGAGGCGCACGACGTGGAATTCCGCGGGCTTCACCGAATCGCACGGGTAGAACGGCGGCGCCGGCGGCTCGGCGGTCGGGAGGTCCACGCGGGCGACCGTGTGCTTGAAGGCCGGGTTCATCTGGATGTCCTTCTGCGCGCATGGCAGTGCGCGGTCCACCCCGTCGGTGATGCGCCGCGCGATTTCCCGCCGCCACGAGATGCCCTTGCGTCGTGCCATGGCGGCCTCGGCGCGGTGGCGGAAGAGGCCCTGGGTGTAGATGTCGCCCGCCGCGCCGCATTGGGGGAAGACGAAGACGTCCTTGGAATGCCGCGCGGCCATCTCGTCGCGGACGTCGTGCCAGAAGTCGGCCGAGATCCGGTTTCCGCCCTGCTCGGCCTGGGCGGGACAGGCCACGTTGACGACCAGCCCCGTGAGCTTCCGCGCACTGTCCCAGAAGAACAGCAGCCCCAGGCCGTGGTCCTCGACGCCCTCCACGCAGTCGAACTCCGCGGTGTTGACCGGCCCGAGCATCTTCGCAGTGCCGTCGAAGTAGACGAACCTGCGGTTGAACCCCACGACCGCCTGGTCGAGCGCCCAGCTCACACCGCCGGGCTTTCGCTCCTTCCAGGCTTTCGCCGCCGCCTCGGCGAGGCGCTCGATCAGGAACTTGCCATACTCGTCGCCCGTCATCACCCCGCGGGCCTGCTCCTCGGCGGTCACGTCGTGCGTGCTGCCGAACACGCCCGATTGCTGAAGCGGCCCCTGGTGAGTGTGGGTGGCGTTGAGAAACAGCTTATCGGAATCGAAATCGGGGAGGCGCTCCTTGAGGATCTTCTTGACGCCCTCCTGGGTCACCCTGTGAATTGCGAGGAGGTCGCACGAGACCATGATCGCCTGCTCGGCGACGGCGCCGTTCGGCCCGATGCCCTCGAGGGCGAGCGCTGTGGCGGTCAGCGGGTCGCGCACTCCGGCGGAGACCCTCTTCTGGAAGAACCCCACGATGGCCACGGGCTTGGCGGGCGTGATGTCCGTTGCGGCCCAACCGATCCGAAGCCCGGGCGTTCCCACGTCGCCCGCACTCGCGATGGTGGCCATCATCACGCAGAGGATGACGCCAGCCATCCCCAAGGCCATCTGGGGTGCTTCCATACTACCTCTCCTCACAGTCCGCGGGCTGATCCCCGGCCGGGCCGATGTGTTTGGAGTGTACACGGCGCAGCGGGCCGGTGCAACACGGGCTGGTGCGAGCTTGCGTTTGCCGGGGCGCGTCGCTATCATTGCCGCCGGCCCTGAAGCAAGGAGAACCCGATGCGCAAGGTGGCAGCGATTGACGGCCGCGGGCAGTTCGCGGTGATCGAGGAGCCCATCCCCAAGCCGAAGCCGGGCGAGGTGCTCATCGAGGTCGCCGCATCGCTCGTCAGCCCAGGCACCGAGCTGGGCGGGGTGCCGAATCGGCGGAAGAACCCGAGCGACGCGCCGCCAAGACCCTTCGGCTATCAGAACGCCGGCACGATCATCCAGCTCGGCGAGGGCGTGACGCGGTTCCGGGTCGGCGACCGCGTGGCGACGATGGGCGGCGGCTTCGCACTCCACGCGACCCACTCGATCGCGCCCGTGAACCTCACGGTGCCGATCCCCGAGGGCGTGTCGTTCGAGGAGGCCGCCTTCTGCCACCTCGCGGCCACCGCGCTCCACTGCATCCGCCGCGCCGAGCCGCGGTTCGGCGAGAACTTCGCGGTCTGCGGACTCGGCGTCGTGGGCCAGCTCTGCGTGCAGTTCGCGAAGCTCAGCGGCACCCACGTCGTCGGCCTCGACCGCTTCCCGAAGCGGCTCGAGATCGCCAGGGCCACAGGCGCCGACGCGGTCTTCAACGTCGCCGAGGGGAATCCCGTGCCGCGCGTGGTGGAGTTCTGCCGCGGGCACGGCCTCGACTGCGGCATCATCGCCTTCGGCGGCGACGGGACCGAGGCGGTCCGGCAGCTCTACGAGATGATGCGGCCCGCGCCCGACGGCCACCGCTGGGGCCGCATCGTCTCCGTCGGCGGGGCAAAGGTCGCCCTCGGCCTCGCCGCCGACCTGGGGAACGTGGACATCCGCAGTTCCGCGCGCCCCGGCCCCGGCTACCACGACGACGCCTGGGAGCACGGCGCCGACTATCCGCCTGTCTTCGTGCCCTGGACGACTCAGCGGAACCTCGAGGAGAGTCTCCGCGCGATGGCCGAAGGCGCGCTGCGCGTCAAGCCCCTCGTCACCGACGTCGTGCCCCTCGCCCAGGCCCCCGCGGCCTGCGAGAAACTCGTCTCCCAGCCGGCCGAGACCATCGGAGTAGTGCTCAAGCCATGACTTCTCAGCGGAAGCTCTGGCGCGGCGATCTCCCGGGATTCGTCAGCAGAAGAGGCTTCCTGGCGCTGGCCGGCTCGCTGGTCCTGCCAAGCCGCGCGGTGGACATCGCGCACTTCCCCCCATCGGACATGTTCCGGGGCAACCACCTCAGGACGGGCTTCTACGAGACGGCAGACGTAGGCGACGATGCGCGGGTGGAGATGCTGGTCCGGGGGAAGGAAAGCATCGTCGCGTCGCCGTTGCTCGTGGAGGACCTCGTTTGCTTCGGCTACTGCACGGTGCGGAGCCTGCTCCCCACAAGGAAGCAGCCCCACAGGTTCGTCGCCGTGGACAAGAGGACGGGAAGGGAGAGGTGGGGCTTCGAGGCCGAGAAGGACATCGTGAGCTCTGCCGCCTACTACGACGACACGATCCTGGTTGGCGGCCTGGATGGAGGGCTGTATGCTCGTGACCTCGATGGCCATCCCAAGTGGCGTTTCCAGGCCGAAGGCGGCATCTTCACCTCCCCGGCCGTGTACGACGGCCACGCGTACTTCGCTTCGGGGGACATGGAGTTCGGAAGGCTGTACTGCCTTGACATCAAGAGCCGGCGGCTTCGCTGGCCGCCCGTTCCGATGCTCGCGGGGCCGTTTGCCAGCCCATGCGTTGCGGGGGGCAACGTGTTCCTCGGAACCTACTGGAACCCGAGAAAGCAAGGCTTCTTCTACGTGGTGGACGCGCATACTGGGGAGCCGAGGAAGGAGGTGCGGCTCCCGCCCCAGATATGCCACTGCTCGACCCCTGCTTCCGACGGCGAGACGGTGTACTGCGTGGACTGCGGGGAGTGGGAGCGGCCGTCGGTCTTCTGGGCCTGGGACGCGCGCGCCGCGGAGGAGAAGTGGCAGCTCGAGCTCGACGCGGATAACGTCGCATCGAGCATCGCCCTCGCGGGCCACCTCGCCATCTTCGGGTGCGACAAGGGCCACCTGTTCGCCGTCAACACGCGCACGCAACGCCTGGAGTGGAAGTCGTCGTACAACGCCGGCGCCTATCACGGCTCGCCTTGCGTCACGCCACGCAGGGTCTACATCGGCTCGATGTGCAGCACCTTAGACGTCTTTGACCACCACGGCAACCATCTCAAGGCATACGAGGTGGGTGGCAACATCGAGTCGACGCCCGTGGCCCGCGACGCACAGCTCTTCTTCGGGTGCAACGATGGCGGCCTCTACCGGCTGACGGCCTGACCCGAGGACCTTGTTGCCCCGGTCGCGGGAATGTGCTATGTTCTTGTCCCCTCGCTTCCCATGCGTTGCCAGGGGCTGTGGTGTTCCTCTGGGAGTGCGGGAGGGGGGCTGTGCGTCGCGCGCTCACCCTGCGGTCGTTGCTTGTTGGTCTGGCGGTCGTCGTGGGGCTGAGCCTCGGCGTGCCCTACGTGGAGCTGGTGCTGCGCGGCCAGCTCCTGGCGACGAACTACTATCCCGTCGGCCTCGGCATCGCGTTCCTGGCCGTCGTGCTGGGCGTGAACGTGGGGCTGAAGGCGCTGCGGCGCGCCTGGGCGCTCGGCGAGGGCGAGCTGGCCGTCGTGTTCGTGATGGCCGCCGTGGCCGTGACGATGCCGACCCACGGCACGGCCGGCTATCTGCTGAGCTGGGTGAGCGCCCCGCACTACTTCGCCAGCCCGGAGAACCGCTGGGCGGAGTATTTCTTCCCGTATCTTCGACGCTGGGCGGCGGTCGAGGGCGGGCCGGCCCTCCGCTGGTTCTACGAGGGCCTGCCACGGGGCGAATCGGTGCCCTGGGCCGCCTGGGCCGCGCCCATGGCCTGGTGGCTCGCCTTCGTGGGCGCGGGGCTCTTCGCCTGCCTGTGCGTGGTCTCGATCCTGCGCCGCCAGTGGATGGAGCACGAGCGGCTGGCCTATCCCCTGGCGGAGATGACGACCGAGCTCGTCCGCGGCGCCGAGGAGCGGCCGCTCCTGCCCCGCTTCGCGCGCTCCGGCCTCTTCTGGGTCGGCTTCCTCATCCCGTTCCTGATGCTGTGCTGGAACACGGCCTGCTACGGCTCGCCGAACATGCCGGCGATTCCCGGCGAGCTGCCGCCGCTGGTGATGGCCCCCGGCTTCCCGCCCATCTATCTCGTCTTCTACTGGCCGATGCTCTGCATCGCCTTCTTCCTCAAGCGCGAGGTGGCCCTGAGCATCTGGGTCTTCGTCGTCCTGGGCGTGGTGCAGGAGGGGGTGTTCAACCGCCTGGGCTTCTCGATTCGCAGCTCGCTGAGCGTGTATCACTTCGACGCCTCGGAGCCGGCCCTGGCGTGGCAGGCCTACGGGGCGATGGTGGCGATGGTGGCCCTGAACCTCTGGGTGGCCCGGCGGCACCTGGCGCGAGTCGTCCGCCGGGCCGTGCGGCCCGGTGCCCCTGGCGCCGACCCGGCCGAGCTTCTCTCGCCCCGCACGGCGCTCGTGGGCCTGGGCGTGGCGGGGGCGTTCATGGCCGCGTGGCTGGTGCGGCTGGGGATGAGCCCGGGCACCGCCCTGCTCTTCCTGCTCGCCGCGCTCATCGGCTTCCTGGGGCTGTCGCGCCTCGTGGTCGAGGGCGGACTCGTCTTCATCCGCCCGCCGCTCACGCCGCAGTCGGCCACGGTCGCCGTCCTGGGCAACTCGGCGCTGGGCGCGACCCAGCTCACCGCGATGGGCCTCTCGATGGCCTGGGTGGCCGACCCGATCAACGCCTTCATGCCCGCGGCGGCCAACGCGGCGAAGGTCGGGCGCTCGGGCCGGGCCAGCGGGCGGCAGATCGTCGCGGCGATGGCCCTGGCGGTCGGCGTCGCTCTCGCCGTCACCGTGCCCTACACCCTCTGGCTCTGCTACCATCGGGGGGCCTACACGATGGGCTCGTGGCTTTTCAAGAGCGCCCCACGCATCCCCTACGAGTACGTGGTGGACGCGATTCGCTCGAAGCCTGGGGTCGAGTGGCCGAAGCTCGCGTGGGGCGCGGTCGGGGGGGCCGAGATGGCCGTGCTCACGGGCCTCTACTACCGCCTGAGCTGGTGGCCCCTGCACCCACTCGGGCTGGTCGCGGGCGTCGTGTTCAAGGTGCGGTGGAGCTTTCTGCCCATCTTCCTCGGCTGGCTGTGCAAGGAGGTGGTGCTGCGGGTAGGGGGCCTGGCGGGCTTCGAGCGAGCCAAGCCCTTCTTCCTCGGCGCCATGGCCGGCTGGTTTGCCGGCGCCGGCGTCTCCGTGCTCATAGACTGGCTGTTCTTCTTCGGCCACGGCCACGCCATTTACTGGCACTGAGACACGATGGGCTCATGGCGGGCGGACGGGGGCCGGGGATGGAATGGAGCGGAGCTCGGAACGAAGCTGGTCGCCTCGCAGCTCGAGAACGCGGAATAAGTGCGCCGGGCCGATCAGGCAGGGGGTGACGATGTGGGAGATGCCTCGGACGCTGGTCTCCACGGGGATGTGGCAATGGCCCGCCAGGACCGCACGAACGTTGGGCGCCCCGGCCAGGAGCTTCAACACGTCCACCGCATTGCCCAGCAGCAGCGACACGCCGTAGTAGCGTCGGGCCAGTGCGATGAAGGCGTCGGGCACCGCCACGGGGTAGTGGGTCAGCAGGACGGTTGGCGCCGCGGCATCGCTCCGCAGCTCGCGGGCGAGCCAGGCCATCGCGGCCCCGTCGAGGCGCCCCGAGCTGGTGTCCACCGCGAGGAAGCGCCAGCCGCCGTGGGAGAAGGTGTAGTTCAGACGCTGCGGCCCGAAGACGCGCCGCCAGGTGGCGCGGTCGTCGTGGTTGCCTATGACGGGGTAGTACGGGGCCTTGAGCTTGTCGAGGGCAGCCTTCACGCGCTGGAGGCTGGCGAGGTCGCCGCGGCGGTCCGTGAGGTCGCCCGTGATGACCACGAGGGCAGGCTTCACCGACTCGTTGATGTCGCGGACGGCGGCTTCGAGCAGCTCGAAGGAGGCCACCAGGTCCTTCGTGCCCACGTCGAAGAGGAAGCGAGGCCGTGGGTTGGCGGTGGCCGACGCGCAGTGGAAGTCGGTCAGATGCACGACGCGGAGAGCGGCCTGTTTCTGCCCGGCGGCATCGCCGGCGGCGAGCGTGCCGCCATGCGCGGCAATCAGACAGGCGAGGACCACGGGAACGGCGCGCATCCGGAGCATTTCGCTGGCCCTCTGGCGCCTCGGCCCCAACCCGTCGCAGGCGAGAGGGGGTTCGAGGCACAGGCTGGTGTCTGCATTCTATGGCCCACGCTCGGGAGTGTCAATCCAGGCGCGGCCGGAGGCGCGCGAATGCTCCGGCGGCGGGTTTGCGATGGCGGGGGTTTCGGCTATCATAACGGGGCCTTGTTCTTCGGCCACGGGCACGTGATCCACTGCCATTGAGGCGCCACAGTGGGCAACAGGCCGTTCGTTCCGTGTGGAGGAGAGCATTGGCTGGGGCTGGCGCTCTCGCTGGGCCTCGGGGCCGCGCTGGTGTGGGCCGTGCGGCGCTCGGGCTCGCGGCGGCTGGACCGGGCGACGCGTTGGGCGCTCGCCGCGGCGTGCGCGGGCGGCGAGCTGTTCCTCCTCGCCTGGTGGCTGGCGCACGGGGCGCGGCTCGCCAATCTCCTGCCGCTCCATATGTGCGATGTCACCGTGGTGCTGGCGCCCGTCGTGCTGCTCACGGGGCACTGGCTCTGCTATGAGCTGCTCTACTTCTGGGGCTTCGGCGGGGCGGTGCTGGCGCTGTTGACGCCCGCCGTCTCCTGGGGCTTCCCCGCGGTGCACTGCGTGTGCTTCTTCGCGCTTCACGGCCTCATCGTGGCCAGTGCGCTCTACGCCACCGTCGTGATGCGCCTCAGGCCCACGCTCCGCTCGCTCCTGCGGGCCTGGCTGCTCGCCATTGCGTACGGCCTCCTCCTCATCCCCGCGAACCTGGCGATGGGCACGAACTACATGTTCGTCCTCGAGAAGCCCCGGACGCCATCGCTCCTCGACGCGATGGGGCCGTGGCCCTGGTATATCCTCGTCGCGAGCCTGGTCGCCCTGGTGGCGATGGGCCTCTGCTACCTGCCCTTCCTCATCCTAGACCACTCCGGCCGCGCCCCGCGCGCGTCCAGGACGAGGACGACGGACGAGGACGAGGGACGATAGCCCAAGGGTGGCTCTGGGGCTGGGCGAGGCCGAGCTGGCCCGCATTTCTGAAGAAACGCGGGAAATCCGAAATCCAAAACCCGAAACCCGAAACAACACCGAAGCACGAATGACCAGGACACGAGGGAGGTAGACGTGTCAGGGTGGGTCGCTCATGTTTGGGGCATTGGGGTTTTGGGCTTGGTGTTTGTTTCGGATTTCGTGCTTCGGATTTCGAGTTTCCTGGGCTTCTCACCAGCGGTGGGTGAGTAATCCAGGCTGGGGCCGTCCAAGGACGCGCGCGGCGAGGTTGGCGGCCTGGCGGGCTGTTTCCGCCTGCCTGCTGACGCCATAAGACATGATGCAGCCAGTACTTGTGTAGACGCAGTGTGAGGCTACAGACCGCCAAGTCCAGAGGCGGGGAGAGTGGCGGCCTGTAGCCTGTGACGCGACCGGCAGGCCGGGCCGCTGGAACCAAATCGGCGGCGCCGCGTCTAACTTCATGTGGTATTGTGGCCCGTTCGACCTGGAAAGGAGTTCCATGATGAAGTGGCTTGCCTGGCTTCTGGCGATTGCGGTGTGCGTGCCGACGGTCCTTGCCGCCGAGGCGGCCGTGCCGGTGACGAAGGTCACGGCCTTCAGCTCGGGCGTGGCCTACTTCGAGCACAATGGCAAGGTGACTGGCAACGCCGAGGTGCAACTGAAGTTCAAGACCGACGGCATGAGCGATATGCTCAAGTCGCTGGTGGTGCTGGACTTAGGCGGCGGCACGGCGGCGAGCGTGAACTACGCGTCGAGCGAGCCGCTCACCCGCGCCCTGAAGAGCTTCGGCATTGACATCTCGGGCGCGCCCACCCTCGCCCAGCTCCTCCAGCAGGTTCGCGGGGCCGAGGTGGCCGTCGCGGCCCCCGAGAAGGTCACGGGCAAAATCCTCGGCGTCGAGTCCAAGACCCGCCACATCCTGCCCTCCAACACCGTGATCGAGGAGCAAATCCTCTGCCTCCTCACCCCTGAAGGCATCAAGTCCATCCCCATCGAAACCATTCGCGGCATTGCACTTACAAACGAGAAGCTGAACTCCGAGCTGAACAAGGCCCTGGCCCTGATGGTCGAGAGCCGCGACACGGACAGCAAGGCGGTGCAGATCAACTTCGTCGGCGATGGCGAGCGCCCGGTCCGCGTCGGCTACATCACCGAGGCCCCGGTGTGGAAGACGAGCTACCGCCTGATCCTGAGCGACGAGAAGAAGGACGAGGCGACCCTCCAGGGCTGGGCCATCGTGGAGAACACGAGCGACTACGACTGGGAGAACGTGGACCTGACGCTCGTGTCCGGCCGCCCGATCTCGTTCGTCGAGGACCTCTACACGCCCCTCTACCTCGACCGCCCGGTGGTGCAGACCGAGCGCTACGCGAGCCTCCGCCCGCGCACGTATGAGGATGGCATTGAAGCAGATAAGGACATCCTGGCCCTCCAGGCCGAGCGACAGGGTGGCGGTCCCCTCGCCGACGCCCGCCGCGCCGAGATGCGGAAGGCCGACCAGGCCGGCAGGTACCGCGCCAACAGGGCCCTCGCCGCCGCCCCCGGCGCCCCGCCCGCGGCCAAGGCGATGGAGCAGCTCGAGCGCGCCGCCAGCGCGGCCCTCCAGCGCGGCGTCTCGGCCGTCGCCTCGGGCCAGGCCGTCGGCGAGCTCTTCTCCTATCACATCAAGACCCCCGTCACCCTCCCCCGCCGCAAGTCGGCCATGCTGCCTATCGTGAATCAGGTCGTAAAGGCTCGGAAGATAAGCATTTACAACCAGGGCGCCCTCGCCACCAACCCCCTCAACGGCGTGTGGCTCATCAACTCCAGCCCCTCCAGCCTCCTCGCCGGCCCGGTCACGGTTTTCGAGGCCGGCACCTACGCGGGCGACGCCCAGATCGGCAACTTCCCGCCCGGCGACAAGCGCATCCTCAGCTACGCCGTTGACCTGAAAGTCACCGTGGACCCCTCCGCCTCCTCCAGCCGCAGGCTTGTGGCGGCCAGGATCGTCCGCGGCACCCTCACCGTCAGCCACCGCAACGAATTCGTCCAGACCTACGCGGTCAAGAACAAGGCCGAGGACGAGCGAGCCGTCCTCATCGAGCACCCCTTCAGCAACGACCGCAAGCTGATCGAGCCGGCCGAAGCCCTCGAAAAGACCCCCCAAGTCTACCGCTTCGAGGTCAAGGTCCCCGGCACCAAGACAGGCAAGTTCGAGGTCAAGGAGGAGCGAGTGGACACGCAGTCCATCGGCATCCTGCCGAGCAACATCGGCCAGCTCCAGTTCTATGCGGGCAGCGGCGAGATCCCCGAGAAGGTGCGGACGGTTCTTGCCGAGGCGATCAAGCGCAAGAACGCCCTCACCGCCGCCGAACGCGAGCTGAACGAAATCCAGCAACGCATCCAGGCCCTTCGCCGCGAGCAGGACGACATTCGCAAGAACATGGCCGCCCTCGACCGCAACTCCCAGGGCTATCAGCGCTTTGAGAAAAAGCTCCTCGATAGCGAGACCCAGATCGAGACCCTTCAGAAACAGCTCGAGGACAAGCGAGCCGGCGTCAACAAGCTCCGCGCCGACCTTGAGGACTACCTCGGCAAGCTCAACGTCGAGTGAGCCATTCGCAGTCCCGCGTTCATCATTCCCCAAGGGGGCAGGCCCATCCGCCTGCCCCCTTTCTCTTTCCGCGCCTTGAAGCCCCGCCCGCGCGCCCGTCGCGCCGCGATTTGAGCTTGACTTTCCCTTGCCGCCTTGTACACTCACACTTGTCTGCGGCTCGCGAGGAGATGGCGACTGCTGGTTCTCGCCTTCTTCTGGGAGACAAGCCGGTGCGGCCGGGCACACGGCGCAAGCGGGATCGCGGGATACCTTTCTTCGGGGAGCGATTGCCCGAGAGCAGTCGCTCCCCGTTCTTTTTGGGCCGGGGCGGACGCGGCAATCCCCAATCGGCGCGAAAGCGCCGAGCCGGGATCGCGATCGCCTCTGGTTCTTACCATTGGGCCTCGTGACAGGAGAGGAGCGCAGAATGAGGCGGCTCGGCGGATGTGCTGTAGCGATGGTGTTCTACCTCGCGGCTGTTGGTTCTTCCGGGGCAGGCGGGGCCACCTTGCTCGTCCCCTCGGAGGGGTATCCCACCATCCAGTCGGCCATCAACGCGGCGCAGAATGGCGACACGGTGCAGGTGGCCGCGGGCACCTACCTGGAGAACCTCGTCTGGAGCAAGAAGGACATCGCGCTCGTCGGGGCGGGGCCAGAGCAGACGATTGTGGACGGCAACGGAGCCGGCTCGTGCCTGACCATCAGCGGGGGGGTTCCCGCGACCGCGCGCGTCGAGGGGTTCACGTTCACCAATGGGAATGCCCCCATCGGCGGCGGGCTGTATGTGATGAACTCCTCCCCGGCCATCGGGAACAGCGTGATTCGGGGGAACCGCTCGGCGCAATACGGCGGGGGCATGGCCCTCACGAGTTCGGCGTCGGCGGTCACCGGCTGCACCGTCGCCGGCAATGAGTCGTACCAAGGGGGCGGCGTCTTCTCCTGGGGGTCGGGGGTGTCCTGCACGTTTGCGAACTGTGTGATCACAGGGAACAAGGCGACCGCGATTGGCGGCATCGGGTTGAGCGGCGGGCCGCAGGTGCTGAGGGACAGCAGCATTACGGCCAACGAGGCCAGCTATGCCGCCGGGGTCTGCGTGATGAGCAGCACGTCGGTCGCGCAGGTGAGCGGCAACGTCATCTCCGAGAACAGAGCCACCTTGAGCGGCGGCGGAATCTTCTTCATCAGTTGTTCCGTGGCGGTCGTCAACAACGTGATCGCGCGCAACACGGCTCAGGCCGGCGGCGGCATCTATGGGGATTCCTCTTCAGGAACAGTATCCAGCAACCAGATATCGGCGAACGCCGTGTCGGGGACGGGTGGGGGCGTGTTCGTGGCGAAGTGCGGCGCCCTGGCAGTCAGCGAGAACCTCGTGGAGGGCAACGAAGCCGCCGCCACGGGCGGCGGCATGGTCGTCGGCGCCTCGCCCGGCACCGTCACCGGGAACATCGTCATGGGGAACCGGTCCGGTGCAGGTCCCGGCGGCCTCGGCATCCACTGGAGCGGGAACGTGACGGCCTCCGGGAACACGATCATAGGGAACTCCGCATACGGGCTTTCGTCCTCGGGCGGCGGGGTGGCGCTCTTCGGAATGTCCTCGGGCACACTGAGCGACAATATCGTCACAGGCAACACCGCCGGTGTAGGAGGCGGCGTGTACGCTTACAGCTACTGCGGCCCCTGGACGCTCACCAACAACACGATCGCGGGCAACTCGGCCGCCTTCAACACCGGAGGAGTGTACATCTACCATTCTACGACCTTCACCCTCACCGCCAACGCCATCACGGGGAACACTCGCGACGGGCTTTTCTGCTTCGGGACCTCGCCACGGATCGAGGGCAACGAGATCGCGAACAACACCGGCTGCGGGATCCGGCTCACGGTTTGTGGCGTCGGAGAAGCCGAACTCGTCTCAACCCCGACGATCGTGGCCAACACCATCGGCGGCAACGGCCAGTGGGGCATCCTGTGCCAGGACACCGCGCCGGCGAACGCCGCCTCGCTGGAGGCCGACAACACGCTCACCGCCAACGGCAGCGGCCAAGTGTGGCAATGGTGGTACGGGAACGTCAGGGCGCTCCAGCAGGACGGCACCCCGGCCGCCGGCGCCCGCGTGAGCATCTTCAACAACGATGGCGACACGACCCCCGACGGCGGCTCGCCCTTCACCACAAGAGCGGATGGCTACACGGACGACCCCAACCGCATCTATGACTGGGCCCGCATCACCGAGTTTGAGGTCACAAACCAGGGGGTCCGCAGGACCATGACCCCTCAGACCATCCTGGCCACCCTCGGCGCCCTCACGGGCACGACTACCCATAATTGGAGTGGCCGCCGCCAGACCGCGATCGTCGTCCTCGGGGCCAACCGCCCCCCCGTCGCGGATGCAGGCGACGACCAGGAGGTGGAGCAGACCAGCCCCGCGGGCGCCGAGGTGACACTCGACGGCTCCGGGTCCTCCGACCCCGACGACGACGCGCTGACGTATGCGTGGACCTGGCCCGGCGGCTCGGCCACGGGCGTCAACCCCACGATCACCCTGCCCCTCGGCACCACCACGATCACGCTCGTGGTCAATGATGGGCAGGCGGACTCGGAACCCGACACCGTGGCGATCACGGTTCAGGACACCACGCCCCCAACCCTCGTCATCCCCGCCGACATCACGGTCGAGCAGGCGAGCGCGGCCGGCACCGTTGTGGACTATAGCGTTGCAGCCACAGACGTCTGCGACGCCAGCCCGACGGTCGTCTGCACTCCCCCGTCAGGCAGCGTGTTCCCGCTCGGCGTGACGACCGTGACCTGCACGGCGACCGATGGTTCGGGCAATCAGACGGCGAAGTCGTTCACCGTGACCGTTCGCGACACGACGCCGCCGGAGTTGGTGGCGCCCTCCCCCATCGTAGTCGAGCAGGCGACGGCAGACGGGACAAAGGTCGAATGGCAGTGCCTCGCCGCAGACGTGTGCGATGCCGAGGTGGATGTGGTGTGCGAGCCGCCGCCGGGCAACGTGTTCCCGCTTGGGACGACCACCGTCACCTGCACCGCGACCGATGATTCGGGCAATCAGACGGTGAAGACGTTCACCGTGACGGTGAAGGACACGACGCCGCCTGAGATCGAGAGCGCGTGGGCGACGCCGAACGCGCTCTGGTCGCCCAACCACAAGATGGTGGACATTGCGCTCGGCGCGGTGGTGGGCGATGTGTGCGATGCGGCGCCGGGGTGGAAGATCGTGGGCGTGACGTGCAATGAGCCGGTCAACGGCCAAGGCGATGGGAACACGTCGCCCGACTGGGAGATCACGGGCGACCAATCGCTCCGGCTGCGGGCCGAGCGCTCGGGCACCGGCTCGGGCCGCGTCTACACGATCACCATCGAGGCGACCGACACGAGCGGCAATGCCTCGACCGCCACTTGCACCGTCACCGTCCCGCACGATCAGAAGAAGCCGGGCGGGAAGTAGGCGGCGCCTTCTCTTTCCCACCCCGAGGGGGCAGGCCCTTCGCCTGCCCCCTCCCCTACTTATCCCTGACAGCTTGGCCCACAGCAGGGACTACTTCGCCGTCCTGAAGTAGATGTCAATGGCATCGCGACCCAGGCCCCGGGGCGAATCAATGAAGACGTGCTCATAGTACCAACGCTCTGGCTTCAGGCCCGCCGTTCTGATCTCGAGCTTGACCTCGACCTGCTGGCTCGCCTTAGGTCCCAGGGTGCCCTGGGCGGGCGTTGCGGTGATCCAGGGCACGGTGGCCGTTATGGTGTAGGCGGCTGTGCCCGGGCCGAGGTTGGTCATGACGAACGCTCTCTGGGCCGTGGTGCCGACGGGGACTTCCTCGCCGAGGTCGAACTGGCGTGGGCCGGCGCCGTGTTTCTTCTCTTCGTCGCTCTGCTTCAGCTCGAGCTGGGGGCGGTCGGGCGGGTCCTTGGGCCCGCCCGCGAAGAGCACGACGGCGAGGCCGTCCGTGGCGCGTCGGGCCGCCTCGCTCGGCTGGACGAGCCTGGCCCGCACGATGACCGGGTCTATGGCCGGCTCTCCCTGGGGCGCGGTGTAGTGCCCAGCGTCGTCCACTCGGCCGTTCGCGCCGCCGCCATCCACGCTCCAGGAGAGCTTCGCGCCGTCCGCGCCGAGCACGCTCGCCCGGAGCTCGATCTCCTGGCCGGGCCTCGCCTGGACGACGCAGGGGGAGACCTCCACCTGGGGATAATCGGGGACCGTGGTGTACAGGGCGAGGGAGCGCCCGGGCAGTGTGTCCACCAGCTTCTCGCCTTCCAGGATTTTATCGCTGGGGATGACGGTGTGCTGATTGTTGTCGGGGAGGGTGGTGGCGGCGTAGAGGTGGCGGTAGAGGCGCTTCTGGATGGGCGGTGCGAATGCCAGGGTGAATTCCCTTTCGCCCGCCTGGTTGAGGACGACGAGCGAGTAGTCGGCGTCGCGCCGGAAGCAGGCGGCATGGAGGGCGCCGCCCTTGACCGTGGTCTTGAGCACCTTCGAGCGGCGCGGCACGTAGCGGGTGAGGAGGCTCGCGGCGTAGTAGACGGGCCTGGGCTTCTCCATCCAGGGCACCCATCGCCAGACGCCCCACTGGTGGAGGCCGTGGTCGAACTTGTCGCGGGCGTGCGCTCCGCGGCTGAAGGAGGTGAGGTGCTGGTCGGAGAGCCGCCAGCCGCCGATGGCGTAGGCACCCGCGTTCGCCGACGAGATCAGCGCCAGGCCCGCGTTCAGGCCCTGCTCGAACGTGTCGCTGCCGCCGAGGGCGAACTCGGAGAACCAGATCCGCCCGACGCTGCCCGTGGCCGAGGCCCGCGGGCCGAGCAGGCCACTGAGCCGGGTGAGCTTCTCCGTGAGGTCGAAGCGGCCCGAATAGTCGTGGACGGTCGCCACGTCGTACTGGTGTGCCTGGCGGACGCTCTCGGTGCCGCCGCGGTTGTCCTCGACGCCCCAGACCACGTAGTCGTTGCGGATGCCCTCCTTCTCCATGCGGCGGAGGGCGGCGGGGTACATCTGCGGGTAGTTGTACTCGAACTCGTTGCCGAAGGTGACCTGGGTGATGCAGGTGAACTTCCTGACCTCGCGGAGGTAGCGGAGGAGGGCGACGAGGGACTCGGCGTGCTCCTCGGCGTCGCGGATGTCGGGGCGGCCCGTGTAGCGGGCGGCGGGGACGGCGAGCCAGCGGCGGGTCGGCTGGCGGAGCTTCCAACCGAAGTTCAGCCCCACCTCCACGCCCGCCGCCTGGCACATCTCGAGGAAGCGGTAGACCGATTTCATCCTCGGCCCGTTGGCCTCGAAGCCGCTGTAGTCGGGGGCGTAGGCGTGCGGGTCGTCGTTGTCGTTGAGGGGCTCCCACCAGTTGGCCTCGAACCAGGTGCGGGTGCCCTGGAGGCCGATCCTCCGGATCCGTTCGGCCTCGATGGCGAGCCAGGAGTCGTTCATGCCGCGTCGGCCGAGGTTGGGCGAGGTGCTCTCGCGCATGAGCTGGATCGGGTCGTACTCGGCGGCGAAGCTGGCCCACCAGTCGCTCCGCTCGCCGGCGGGGCCGGCATCCACCTCGATCTTCGCCTCCAGAGAGGCAGCGCGGGTGCGCACCAGCGAGGCATCGTCGAACCAGGCCTCGCCCTTGCCGTTCAGGATGAGGTGCATCTGGAGCTCGGTGGCCTCGGCCGGGATTGTGAAGATGGCGGTGAATTCCCGCCAGCCGCCCGGGCCGGGCGCCACGTCGCGGGGCGCATGGACGATGGCGACGCGGCGGCCCCCGCTGAGCATCTCGAGCGCCAGGTACGGCCCCACGCCGCCGGCCACCTCGCCCGCGCGGGCATAGACGCCGGCGCGGTATTCCTCCCCCATGATGGCGGGCCGCCGGAAGGTGAACGACGGATAGGTCTCCCGCGTGCCGTTGGGCGAGACGATGTGGCCGCAGGCGGCGGCGCTTCTCCGCGTGGCCGTGTCGCGCGGAAACGTTGCGCCGGCGGCGCCGCGGAGAAGCCATCCCGTGGGGGTCGCATCGCCCTCCTCGAATCCCGGGTTGGGGATGAGATTGCGCTCGGCGGCGCCCTGCGCGCCGAGCACGGGCGCCGCAAGCGCCACCAGAAACGCCCATGCCTTGAACAGGATACTCATAGAGACTTCGCCTTCCGTTCCGCCTGGACCACGGTCGAGCGACAAGCAGCCCCGATTCTATCTGCCGCCCCGACCTGCTGCAACCTGGCGTTGGGCGTGAGGCCGCGCCCGGGGGGGTTGACAGGAGCGTGCCGGCTCGGTAGCATCGGGGTTCGGAGGGCCCCGAGGAAGTGGATGGGGAGGAAGGAAGTGAGGATGAGGATGAACCGACGCGAGTTCGTGCGGCGGGCCGCGGCGGCGGCTGCGCCGCTCGTGGTGCCCGCCTCGGCCATCGGGGCCGAGGGGCCGCCGCCCAGCCGCCGCATCGGGCTGGGGTTCATCGGCCTCGGGGCGATGGGCTCGGGGCACGTGCGCGGCAAGGCGCTCGGAGGCGAGACCTGCCCCGACGGCTCGAAGGGCGAGGTTGTCTTCGACACTCGACAGGGCGTCGCGGCCCGCTTCATGGTAGAATACAGGGAACAGGGCGTGGATGCATCGGCCCTGAGGCACTGGAGCCCCTTGTGAACCAGCAAGTCAAGAACTGGCTGGATTCCGCAGCCTACGACCTGGAGACGACCGAGCACATGTACCGGACCGGCAGATACGTCCATACCATTTTCATGTGCCACCTTGCCATCGAAAAAGTGCTGAAGGCAAGAGTCCAGGAGGTCACCGGGCAACTCCCGCCGAAGACACACAACCTCCGCTACCTCGTGCAACTCAGCCGGCTCGAAATCCCGGAGGGCATGTTCGAGTTCCTCAGCATGCTGAGCGACGTGAGCATCCCCACGAGGTACCCCGAGGATTTCGGCAAACTCGTCGAGGCCTACAATGGCCCCGTGGCGAGGAGGTACGCAGACAAGACCCGAGAGGTGTTCCAATGGATAAGAGAATCGCTGACACCATAGAGCGCCTCCAGCGGTCCCTGGGGCAGTTGGGCATCCGCGCGGAACGGATCGTCCTCTTCGGCTCACACGCCACGGGGACGGCCGACGAACACAGCGACATTGACCTCGCGGTCATCTCCGGCGATTTCGGGGGCCTGGACATGCTCCAGAGGCTGGAGACCGTCGGTGTGGCTTTTGCCAGAGCGGGAATCATGGGGCCCGTCGAGGCCCTGGCATACACCCCGGAGGAATACCATTCCAGGAAACGAGGCACGTTCGTGGGCGACGAGGTCAAAGCGAAGGGCGTAGCCGTCCTGTGAGCGCCGCCTCGACCTCGACGGCACCAGCGTCCGACAAGCCGCAGGGAAGATGCCGGTGAGTGGAGAAGACAGAGTCTGCGTGAGGCGACGGGACTTTGTCCTGCGGGCCGCGGCGGCGGCCGCGGCGCCACTCGTTGTGCCCGCCTCGGCGCTGGGGGCCGAGGGGGCCGCCGCGCCGAGCCGCCGCATCGGGCTGGGGTTCATCGGCCTCGGGGCGATGGGCTCGGGGCACCTCCGCTGCTGCCTGGCGTATCCCGACGTGCAGATTCTCGCGACCTGCGATGTGGATCGCTGGCGCCGCGAGCGGGCCAAGGCGGCCGTCGAGGAGGCATACGCCGCGCGGCAGGCCGCCGACAAGTGTCAGGCCTGCAACGACCTCCGCGACGTGCTGGACCGCCCCGACATTGACGCGGTGGTCATCGCCACGGGCGACCGCTGGCACGGCCTCGCCACCGTGCTCGCCGCGCAGGCGGGCAAGGACGTCTATTGCGAGAAGCCCATCTCGCTCACCATCGCCGAAGCGCAGGCCATGGTCCAGGCCGTCCGCCGCTACGACCGCGTGTGCCAGATCGGCCTCCAGCAGCGCTCGACCCCCGAGTTCATCCGCGCCTGCCAACTCGTCCGCGCCGGCGCCCTCGGCACCCTCCGCATCGTCTACGTGAACATGGCGGGCACGAGCGCCGACGTGAGCCTGCCCGCCGAGCCCGTGCCCGAGGGCCTGGATTGGGACCTCTGGCTCGGCCCGGCGCCCTGGCGGCCCTACAACCGCCGCTTCCACCCCTACGGCCAGTGGCACGGGGTGGTGCCCTGGCACTTCTGCCGCGACTTCGGCGGCGGGAACCTCACGAGCAACACCGTCCACGCCTTCGACGTCGTGCAGTGGGGCCTGGGGATGGACGCGAGCGGCCCCGTCGAAGTCACGCCACCCGAGACGGGCAAGGTGCCGTTGCTCACCTATCGCTACGCGAGTGGGGTGCTGTGCCAGGTCGTCAACGGGCGGCTGCCGCGGCCGCGCGACTTCGAGCTGAAGGGCTGGGACGAGGCGACGGCGGTGCAGAACTTCGGCGCCGTCTTCGTCGGCGATGGGGGCTGGATCCACGTCGGCCGCGAGGGCTACCTGCGGAGCCAGCCCGAGGAGATCGTCCGCCAGCACCTTCCCCCGCCCGACGGCGCCCATCCCGTCGGGAATCACCACCAGGACTGGTTCCAGTGCATCCGCGCGCGGCGGCGGACGGCGTGCGACGTGGCGGTCGGGGCGCGGTCCACCACGGTCTCGCACCTCGGCTGCATCGCCCACTGGTTGGCGCGGCCGCTCCGTTGGGACCCTGTGCGCGAGGAATTCGTCGGCGACTCCGAGGCGAACCGCTGGCGCTCCCGCCCCATGCGCCAGCCGTGGCAGATCTGAGACGAGCCTTGGGGGTCCAACGAGTTCAGTAAAGTTCCTGCCCCCACCGACCTCGCGTCGGTGGAGCAAGGATTGACAACTACGCAGGGTATCCCTCACCCCCCATCCCCCTCTCCACTTTGGTGGAGAGGGGGCGAGGGGGTGAGGTCTGACGCCGTGGTAGTTGGCAAACATCGCCCCACCGAGACAAGCTCGGTGGAGGCGAGGACCCGGCGAAGTCATGGCACTTGAGCCGGCTGAAGTGTGACCGAGTTCAGTGATCTGTGGCTTGAGGCTTGCCCGGAGACCGATGCTCAACATGAAGCCATTCTTCGTCGCTTGTTGGGCTTATCTCGTCGCCTATGCCGCCTGCGCCATTGTGCGCGTGGTTCGGCGGACGCGCCGCGGGGATCCCTGTCTGCCCGCGAACGCCGTGTCAGCGGAGCGCGCCGCACTGAACCAGGCGGTCACCGGCACATTCGGCAGCGTCATCGTGTACTGCTTCTATCTTGCGATGTCCGCCTGGGTGGTCGGGCTCGAGCCGCTGATCGATCGGATGACCGTGGGGCGCGCTCGATGTCCGCACTTGTTGGCCTTTGGGGTTCTCGTGGCGCTGCCATGCCTCGTGGGCATGATCATCCTCTGGGGCTGGGGCGTCGCCGGCCTCGTGCGGCTCTGCCGCAGACACAAGGCCCTGATGGCTCACCCGCTTGTGTTGCTGAGCGCATTCGTGGCCGCCCTTTGGCTCGGCTGGGTTGCACTTTACGTGGCTCACTGCCGCAGCTAGAATGGCGGCGTGGCTTCTCGTGTGCGTGCTCGCTTGCCTTCTCTCGCTCTTCGGCCTGACGGGCGACTTCTGAGTGGGACAGGGGAGATACGCGTTGGCCCATCTTGGCCGCAAACTGGCGATTCTCGGGATTCTGTTGATGGCGATCACGATGCTGGTGTTCGGGCGGGAGATCGAGCGCGCACTCCAGCCCCGCTGCGTGACTCGCCTGCCGCTCGAGGTCAACAAGAGGCTGACTTCGGATGTCATCGCGGTCGAGCCCGGCCGCGGGTGCCAGGTGGGAGTCGAGCTCGTTGTCTCCGGCTCCTGGAGCTCCGTCCTCAAGGACCTCGTGCGCGGCGAGCCCGAGTACTGGTTCCGCTATCGCTTCCCCCTCTCGCTCTACACGCTCGATGAGGCGGGCGACGTCGCGCTGACGCGCCATGAGAAACTCGTGTGGGACGATGGGACGCGGCGGGTGCGCGACGAGCGGGTGGACGCCTCGGGCGGCCGGGCTCGCGTGCTGCACGTGCTGCCGAAGTTCGAGGCCCCGGCGTCGGGGAAGCTGCGGGTCCGAGCTTTTCTGTCGCCCGACACGGAGTTCGGCGCGACCGCGGAGTCGGCGGAGCTGCGGGTCTACGACAACATCACGCGGCCGCACGATGAGATGGTGATGGCGGCGGCGGCGCTGCTCTTCGGCCCGGCCGTGATGATGCTGGGAGTGGTGCTGGGCATCGCCGGGTGGCTGCGGAGACGGCGCGCCGACGAGGCCGAGGCGGCAGCCCAGGCCATTGAGTCGTGACTTATCCGCGCGTTGGGCGCGTGTTGGCGAGGATGAGTGGATGATTGGATGGGTGGATGGGTGTCAGGCAACCATCCAATCATCCATTCATCCAACCATCCTCTCTGGATGCCTCCAAGGGCCGCGTTGTAGGGAAGCTAGCCAATGAGGGGCATCATCCGCACTGCCCTGGTCCTGCTGGCGATCTGGGCCGTCTACACGGTCGGCCGCTCAATCTACCGAGGCGTGCGGCGGGCGATGGGGCTGCCCGTCGAGGAGCCGGGGCAGGAGCAGCGCCTCTTCCGCCAGGCGGTGATCGGGACGTTTACGAGCCTGATCGTGCCGTTCGCCTACCTGCACCTGGACCCGCAGGAGAGCCGGCCTGCCCTGCTGCTGCTCATGCTGCCGGCCTTCTTCGGCGCGGGGGTGCTGTGGGTGTCGGGCGTGAAGGGGATTGTGGGCCTCTATCGCCGCGAGCCAAGGCTGCTGCTGCACCCCACGGTGTTCCTCACCTGCGTGGCGGCGTCGTTCTCGCTGGGAATGACGGCCCTCGTGGCGGTCACCCTCCTCGGCCGCATCCTGCCGTAGCACCCCAGGGTCCTCCAGCAACCCAAGGGTGCCACGCCCAAGCTTGTTTGGGCGTGCTCTCCCGGAGGATGCGTCAGCGCTTGAGGAGTTGGGCGACCCATTCCTCGAGGGTGAGGTAGCGGCCGGTGTGAATGTCGTAGCGCTGGCCGAGGCGGTCCTCCGTGCCCACGCGTCGCTGCTCGTCGAGGACCGCGTGCAGGATCGCCTCCAGGTCGGCCCTGGCGAGTGCATGGCGGCGTGCGACCTCGCGGACGGCTGCGGTGTTGCGCGAGAGCATGAGCCGCCGGATCATCGCTTCGGCGTCCCGGTTCGGTGCGCGGTCTTCGCTGCGCGTCATCGGTTCCCCTCGGCCATCGGTCGGTGGCGTGTGTGCGTCGTGCGGCCAATAGTATAGCGCAGCGGGCGGAAAATGGAAGTGGGACCGTGGGGTCGCGTGGGCCTTTTTCCCTGGGTTGCCGAAATGCCGGGACAGTGCTGCGCCACACTGGCCCTCGCGTGCGCGCGCGAGCCTCACCCCTCCCCCTCCCCTGCCCGCGACCACGACCGTGGCGTGCGCGACCGCACGCCCTCGCCACCCGCCTGCCCGCAACCCCGCATCGCGTCCCCTTGCAGCCTAGGCGGGGACTCAGGAGTCATAGATATGGGAGTTGCGCTGCACGAACGGGGGAAACCAAGATGACGAACCGCGTGGGCGTTCTGGCGTGGGGCCTGTTTGCGCTGGCAGGCGGCCTTTGCGTGGCCGCCGACCGCGGCGTGCAACTGGATGCGAAGGAGGTGGCGCTGCCCGACCTGTTGCGTCTGCTGGCGGTGCAGGGCGGCCCCACGCTGGCGGTGCACCCCGACGTGGCGGACGAGAAGGTGACCTTTGCGGCCAAGGACATGTCGCCCTGGCCCGCGGTGCGCTGGCTGTGCCGCACGTGCAACCTCATCGTCGCCGAGGCGAAGGACGGGCGCCTGGCCCTCGCCCGCCCGACGCTGGAGGCGTCGGCCGACAAGGAGTACGCGGTCGCCAAGGTGGTGCCGACGCAGGAGGCGGCCGACGCGCTGGTGAGTTTCCTCAAGAAGACGATCTTCGAGCTGCACCCGGGTCGCGTCAGGACCGAGCAGGGCACGCTCGAGCCGGCGTTCGAGGCGACGTGCCAGAACGGCAAGCTCAAAGTCTTCGCCACGCCGATCGTGCAGCGCGAGGTGCTGACGCTGCTGCGCGCGATCGCCAAGGTGCAGCCCAAGCGGGGGTTCGAGGACGTGCGGGTGGCCTATGCGTCCCACGAGCTCGGCTTCCTGGGCCCGCGGCCGACCGGCGTCGGGCCCAAGCTCGTGGGCGAGGTGTCGCTGAGCCTCGCAGACGTCCCCGCGCCGCAGGCCGCCTGGGCGCTCACCTCGGCGGCGAAGACCAGCTTCTACGTGGACCCGTGGGATGAGGGGCTGGGGAAGGCGCGGGTGACGTTCCAGGCCGAGAAGCAGCCGCTGAAGGACATTGCGGAGGCGTTGGCCAAGCAGCTCGGGGCCGAGCGCTGCTGGTACGACGAGGCCTGGGTGTTCGTGCGCAAGGGCCGCCGCCCGCTCTTCGAGGCCATCGTGGCCCGGGCCTACAACACCTCGGGCGCCGGGGGCCGGTGGGGGCGTTTCCCATTCGTCCGCGACCTCTTCCAGGTGACGCGCGACCTGTTGGGCAGGAACCTGCCGTTCGCCATCGAGCGGGCCGACGACCTGCTGCTGGTCTGCGCCCCGCCCGAGGCGCACAAGGCGGCAGAGGACCTTCTGAAGGCGCCGGTGGACGATGGCCCCCCTCGCCACAGGCCGGGGCCCAAGGGGGGCGGCCACAAGGGTCGCTGAGTACTGCTCCACAGAGAAAAGTGTACAGGAACCACGCTCTGCGGCCTTCGTGCTGAAGGCACGTGAGGACGTAGCCGGCGTCCCTGCGGGACGAAGCCCGAGGAAATCCCGCCTCACTATTGCGCGCCTTCCTCCGTGGAGCGGTACTAAGGTGTGCGGCGCCGCACACCGGGCCGCGTTCCACGTGCAACGGGGGGGTCGCACGGGGCGGGTCCCGCCGCCACAAGTGCTGTGAGAATAAGACTTAGAAGCTATTCAGCCCTGCCGGGACACTCGCCCAGTTCCGGCTGGACGCCCGTGTGTCCGTAGCGCTGGACCTCTCCCTCGGGGAGAGGTCGCCCGCCTTGGGCGGGCGGGTGAGGGTGCCTCCTGCAGCGGCAGCCGGTGGCCAAGCACCCTCACCCCAACCCTCTCCCCAAGGGAGAGGGAGGGAGGATGGCTCTCTTCGCGCGCAACGGGTGCGGGGGCCTCTGCCACCCCCGAGATGAGGCAGATTGGTGGCACAGGCATCTTGCCTGTGGCGACGGGGCGGCTACCTGGCGGGCGACAGGGCCTCGGGCGGGGCATCCCTGGCGCAGCGGAAGCCGACATTGGCGATGCGGCGCTCGGGCGCCAGGGGCCAGCGGTTGTAGCTGTGGAGGCTCTCGGCGTTGAGGTTCCAGGCGCCGCCCTTGGTCACGCGCTCGGTGCCGGCGGCGGGGCCTGGCGGATTCGCCAGGCGCGGCTCGGCCGGCGGGGGGCCGAACCAGTCGGCGCACCACTCCGCGGCGTTGCCCGCCATGTCCAGGCACCCGCACGGGCTGGCGCCGGCGGGGAAGGAGCCGACGGGGGCTGTGAAGCGGAAGCCGTCGGCGCCCAGGTGCGTGCCGAAGAAGCTGGCGAGATAGCGGAAGCCCTTCTCGGGCGGGGCGCTGCCCCAGGGGTAGGGGCGCCCGTCGGTGCCGCGAGCTGCCTTCTCCCACTCCGCCTCGGTGGGCACGCGCTTGTCCGCCCACTTCGCATACGCATAGGCATCGAACCAGTCCACGCCCACGACGGGTCGGTCGGCCTTCGCCTCACCGAGGTCGGCGTGCGACCACATGGCCGGCACGTGCGACCGCTTCGAGGCCGGCTGGCCGGGGTGCCGCCAGGCCGCGTCGCCCTGCTTCGCCACGGCGGCCAGAAACTTCGCATACTGCGCGTTCGTGACCTCCAGGCGGTCCATGTAGAACGGCGGCAGGGTCACGCGCTTCTCCTGGCCGGGCGGGCCCATGACGAACTCGCCGCCCGGCACGAGCAGCAGCACCGAGTTGTCGGCCGCGCAGCGCATCTCCTTGGGCAGGGCCAGCGCGGCCTCGGTGACCGCCCGCCGCGACCCGCCGCGCGGGCGGAGGCAGCCGGCCGGAATCGTCGTCAGGACCACTGCGGCAACGAGGGCGATCAGGCGGATGCAACGGGCCATGTCGCGGTCTCCATGGGACTCGTCAGGTGAGGCGGGGACAGCAGTTCCTAAGGCTTCTTCTAGCATTTGCGGGGCTATGCTGTCAAGCTCTTTTTCCGCTGACACGCCCCCAGTGTCCGTCTTCGCGTGGCCGTGAGCCTGCTCTCCCCACTCCGCGGGAAGCCAAAGCGGCGACTTCGTCGCCGCTTTGCATGCCAGCGAAGCTGAGGGAGCCAAGGGCGCGTGCGAGATGCACGGGGCGCCGACTCCCAGGGCTTCGCCCTCATCCTTGCCCACGTCTCCAGGGCTGCCGCTCGAAGCAGGCCATCCTGCCCTCACCCCGCTGCGCGGCGAACCAAAGCGGCATCTGCGATGCCGCACTCCATATCCCTCCCGCCTCACAACGGGGTGGATTATGGAGTGCGGCGGCGAAGTCGCCGCTTTGGATTCCGGCGGAGCGGCCAAGGTCGGGCCGGCTTCGGAGTTGTGGGCAAAGATCAGGGCGGGGCCATGGGCTATTGCATGACGCCCTTGCAGGGCAGCGAACCGCGGACAGCGGAAACGGGTGCGTGTAATCTCCTTCGAGACAGGTGGCCGCGTTCTGAGCCTCCGAAGGAGGCGGAGGAATAAAGCCCACGGCGATGCTTTGGGAGCCGTGGGATGGTAGGCGCAAGAGGGCCCAGCCCCCGAAGCGGGGCGGC
>DATKZY010000009.1:0-2222 GCA_035527715.1 Planctomycetota bacterium
CTGTTCCTCCGAGGAGACGAGCAAGGGGAGAGGCCGTCTGACTGGAGGAAGTGGCCATGGCGGACTTTGACCTCCGCACGAGTCGCTTCGTGGGACCCGGGGGCGCTCTGCCCGTGTCGGCCGACGATGAGGTCACCCGCAAGCTCGCCATGCTCGTCGAGGGCGAGTGCGGCCGGGCCGGGCCGAAGGCCACGGCGGAACGCTTCGGCTTCAGCCGGCAGCGCTACTTCCAGTTGCGCGCCGCGTTTCTGGAGCAAGGGGCCGCGGCGCTCCAAAGCCGGCCCCGCGGGCCCAAGCACCACTATCGCCGCTCACGCGAGGCCGTCTGCCAGGCGATTCGCCACCGGCTCCTCGACCCCGAGGCCTCCTCGGCGGTCATCGCCCAGAAGCTCCGCCAGGTCGGCCTGCGGATCAGCAAGCGCAGCGTCGATCGCATCTTCGCCGAGTTCGGCCTTCAAAAAAAAACTCTACCGGTACCGGCCCGACCGCACGCCGACCCCCCTTGAGACCTTTCAGACCAAGAAGCGGGTGCGCGCGGTGCCTGCCGACCCGGCCGCGCTCGAACGCGGCGTGCGCCAGCTTCTGGCCGACAAGGTGTCGGGGAACCTCCTGGGCCTCTGGCTCCTGGTCCCTGAGCACCTGCGTCTGGGAACCTGGGACCTCCTGCGTGCGTGGAGCGGCCAGGCCCCCGGCCGCGTCGAGCCGCGCCTGGCGCTCCAGCTCGTCCACGAGGCCGCGCTCTGCGTCACCGGGATCCGCCAGGCCCGGTGCCTGTCCCAGAAGGGCTTCGAGCTCCTCAACGGCCTCCCGTTCGTCGCCAGCGACCAGGCGGTCCACGACCTTCTCGAGGCTCACACGGTGGCGGAGGCCCAGAGCCTCCAGTGCAGCCTCGGCCTGATCCGCCGCGTCCTCGGCCACTTCGTCGGCCGCCTCCTGGCCATCGACCCCCATCGCGTCCGCAGCTACAGCCAACGCCAGATGCCGCGCTACCGCGGCGACGACACCTCCAAGCCCTTCAAGGTCGCCCCGACCTTCTTCTGCCTCGACGCCGACACCCACCAGCCCGTCTGCTTCACCTCGGCCAGCTCGGCCGTCTCGGTCACCCAGGCCACCCCGCCCCTGCTGGCCATGGCTGAAGCCATCCTCGGCCCGACCCTCGGCCAGAGCCTCGTCGTCGCCGACACCGAGCACTACACGGCGGCCCTCCTCGACCACGTCGCGGCCCACACCCCCTTCGACCTCCTCGTCCCACAGCCCCAAAGCCGCCCCATCGCTGCCCAGATGGGCGCCGTGCCCTCGGACGCCTTCGTGCCCCGGTGGGCCGGCCTCGCCACCGCTCGCAAACCCTATTGCCCCCGAAACAGCACCGGCGGCCCCTACTGGCAGCTCATCCAGCGTACCGGCGAGACCCCTGAAACCTACGAGTTCACCGGCTTCCTGTCCACCGCCGACCGCGACGAGCTCGACGACCTCACGCGGGAATACCCCAAGCGCTGGCACGTCGAGGAATTCTTCAATGCCCACCAGGCCCTCGGCTGGGATCGCGCCGGCACCCTCAACCTCAACATCCGCTACGGCCAGATGACCCTGGCGCTCGTCGCCCAGGCGGCCCTCCACCAGCTTCGCACTCGCCTGGGCGAGCCCTACAGCACCTGGGACGCCAAGCACCTCGCCCAGGGCCTCTTCCGAGGTCTCGACGGCGACCTGCGCGTCAGCCACGACACCCTCCTGGTCACCTACTACAACGCGCCCGAGGCGGACCGGCTCCGAGCGTCCTACGAGCATCTCCCCGAGCGCCTCACCGACGAAGGGACCGATCCGCGCATCCCGTGGCTCTACGACTTCAAGCTCGACTTCCGCTTCAAGTAGGACCGCGCCATGCCAGCCCCCGGCGGCTCGCAGTCTAATCAACTGCCCCGAAGAAATCGCTGCGTTCGGGGGCTGGGGGGTGGTTTGGCCTCGCGCGCCCCCCGGCTCGCAAAGCCTCGCCGGGGGCTGTATTCCCTCGCCCCGTGCGGGGCTGGACTCTCCTATTGCGGAGCGGCAGCCGGATGAGCCGATATTGGGCCGGAAATGGGCGATCAGGGGCCGATTTCAGCACGGAAAAAGAACAGTGCGATCACGAAAATCCTGCACTTGACTCGGCCGCTCCGAGGCCCGATTCGGGGTTGTCATCTCCGCCGCCGCGGGCTATAATTGGTCGAGCCCGAGCCGTCGGCCGG
>DATKZY010000010.1:0-50281 GCA_035527715.1 Planctomycetota bacterium
AAACGGACCAGTGCTAGGCGACTCATTGTGATCATCGTCGTCGTCATTGCCGCGGTCTACGTCGGCCTCTGCCTCCTGGTGTACCTTGTCCAGGCGCGGTTGGTGTACTTCCCCATTCGGGAGATTGAGGCGACGCCGCGTTCCCTGGGACTCAGTTACGAGGAGGTCAAGCTCCAGGCGTCGGGCGGCATTGAGCTGTCGGCGTGGTTCATCCCGTGCGAGGGTTCGAGGGGCACCGTGCTGTTCTGCCACGGGAACGCGGGGAACATCTCGCATCGCCTGCACATCATCCGCATGTTCCACGACCTGGGCTTCGGGATGCTGATCTTCGACTACCGCGGCTATGGCCAGAGCCAGGGCAGCCCGACCGAACACGGCACCTATCTCGACGCCCAGGCCGCGTGGGACTACCTCGTCGAGCGCGCGGTCCCTGCCGAGAGGATCGTCATCTACGGGGAATCGCTCGGCGGGGCCGTCGCCGCGTGGCTGGCCAAGGAGAACGCGCCGGGGGCGCTCGTCCTTCAGTCCACCTTCACGTCGCTTCCCGACGTCGGGGCGCGCGTCTACCCTTGGCTGCCCGTGCGGCTGCTCTCGCGCTTCCGCTACGACGCGCGGAGCCATGTGCAGCAGGTCAAGTGCCCCGTCCTCGTCGCCCACGGGTCTCGCGACGAGATCGTGCCCTACGCCCTGGGCCGCAAGCTCTTCGAGGCCGCCAACGAGCCGAAGGAGTTCCTCGAGATCTCCGGCTCGCACAACGACGGGCTCGCACTACCCGACATCACTGGCCTCGATGCCTTCCTGTCAAAGCACCTCCCGCCGTGACGAAGACGCGGGGAGTGGTCTCGGTCAGAACTCGGTGAACTCGCGGCGGCGCCCGTAATGCCACCTGACGTCACGGATCAAGCTCGGCCACCGGTTCTGGCAACCGCTTGAATCCCCCCCTTCTCGTCCTCGTCATCCTCCAGACTTCAGATGACATGATCAACTCCCCGCGTGGGGATTTGATCATGTGAGGAATCCGCACGCCTTTTCGCCAGCGTGACTTTTGGCTTTGAAAGCGTCGTTCACATGATCAGCCGTGTCGCCCAGCCCTCAGCCCCCTGCCGACGCAGAGCAGCCATGCGCTACTACGCCGCCAATCTCCCCGCCCCTGGGTTTGGCGGTCTAGTGTACAGCCTAAACCGTTGCGTTGCCTGCACTTAGGTCGCCAAGGCCCCTCTGCTAGGCCGCCAGATCCCCTATCCCGTGCTCTTCTCTGGCTACGGATTACCGATCGCGGGTCATTAACCTCCACCTCTCGGGCGGTGGGCATCTGGAAGGCTGGACGCAGGCCTGCCCTGACCACTCGAGGCGTAAGCCGTTAGCTTACAATCACTTATGGGTTCCGTGGCTGCCCTCCCCGATCACCCTCTGTCACCGGCTTGGCTTCGCCCGCTCTCCGCCCTCGAGATCGTAGAAGCATAGCACCGGCCTATCCGATGGGATCAGCGAATCGTATCGTGCCATCACACACGTCTGCGAAACCGGCGACCAGACAGGAAGGGAAGTCCAAGCCACCAATGGCCAGGATTGTCGCAGGTCGAAAGCTCGACCCGAGTGCGTATCCAGGATGCGCACGCTGTTCATTGGGTAGGACCTGCGGTGCCGGGCCTCGAAGAGCCAGAAATGCCTGATGTCGGCGACATGCCGGCCATCGAAGGACACCGTTGGGCTACAGGGATCAGGGGCATCTTCGCACATCAGTGATGGGGCGACATCAATGGCCCAGCCGGCAGGGGAGAGCTTCCCTGAGGATAGGTCCAGAAAGGCCCGTTCGCCGTCGTTCGTGAGGAGGAGTCTCCCGTCCGACAGCCAGGCATTAGGCCACCAATGGCGAAGCTGCCCAGGGAGGCTAAGCTGCCGCAGAACGGACAAGTCGAGGAGTTCGGTTCTTGTCCGCGGACCCCCTTCGTCCCACAGAACTCCCCAACGGCCGCAGGGCGAAATGGATGCCTGGGGCCGATCGCCAGTCATGCGGCGGACAAGGCGCGGCTCGGGGCGCCCGGGCTGCAGGAGCCAAAGAGCGACCTCATCGTTGCACGTTTCGGGAGACGATGGTCTCCGCTTCTCGGTGAGCAGCAACGCGCCATCGGCTCGCCAGCAGGGGGACTCGAAATCCGAGAAGTTGCCCCACTCCCCGACCTTGGTCACGGACCCGTCGCCAAGGTCAAGGACATAGAGCCTCTGCGTGCCGTCCGAATGCCCGGCTCGGAAGGCCACCCTTCGATGGTCCGGAGAGAATGCCCCTTCGGCACGTAGCTCGATTCGCTCATCCGCATGCACGGGCCGAGCGGTGTCGTCCGCCGTGTCCCAGACCCACAATTCCCAGTTGTTGGGGCGGTTGCCGGTGATCATGACGCACGCTACGTGCCGCCCATCGGGCGACCCGGCTAGCGCGAAAAACAAGCTCCCTGGGATGCACCGCTCTCTGAGAAGGAGGCCCTTGGGGTCTACGGCGTAAAGCGCAGTTGTGCCTGTTGCCCAACTCGTCCATTCGTCGCTGACGGCGCACACGAGGCGCCCGTCAAGGGACCACTTGATCTCCCCGATATTCGTCGGGAGGCGCTGCGTGCGCCTGCTTGGCAATGGCTCGCTACGAGCGAGATTCCACCCGACGACCGTCGCCGCGAGGACCATGGCTGCGAGGGCCGAAGCGACATGCCTCCCCCTCGGACGCCAAGGGAGGCAAACGGCGAACGCGACAAGCATCCAGGCGAGGCAGCCTGCGTAGCCGGCCACCAGGAAGTCCGCCCTGCCGAACAGGACCGCAGGGATCTGGCCGAATTGCTGTGCGGCGACGAGAGGCGCCGCGGCGGCCACGAGGGCCCACTTCCAACGCCACTGCCGATCCACCGCTCCTCCCACTACGGCCGCCATCAGCGGCGCCAGGGGTATCCAGGCGCGCAAGCTGTATCGCGGCATGCCGTAAAGCCAGGTATCGGCTAGAGCAGCCACTACGACGCTTATTGCCACGAGTTGGGCGAACAGGATAGGAAGGCGGTGCCGCCACGACACCCGATGCGGTGCATTCAGGTATGCTTGCACACCACTGCTCAGCCGCGCATGGGGAGCGTGCGCGGCTATCTGGCGGATGAGGCCCTCGAGGTCATTCAGAAACCCGGACAGGCAAGGTTGGAGGCAGGTCGTCATCTCCCCCATCACACTGGGTCCAGGCTCCACACTGAGAACCACCCTGGGAGAGAAGAACAGCCCAAAGACTCCGCCCTGGAGACGCATCCCCTGGATTTCGTCCCAAGGGAAACGCTTCCTGCGGAGGAGCGTCCTGTAGTTTAGACCATCTTCCCCTACAGTCAGGCGCTGCCACGCCAGTGCCAAGGCGAGAAGGACAAGCCCGCAAGAAATGGCGCCAAGGAGCCAAAGCGCGTCCCAGGCCAGCCATCGCCTGGCCCGCGCCGCGATCGCAAAGCCGCTTATATCGTAGAATTCGAATGGGATGGCGAACTTGCCGCCGTACGGGCTCTTCTGCACCGACAGGATCATGGCGAGGTAGAGGACGGCCAGGGCAACGCCGAAGGCAAATGCCCCCGCTACGAAGAGGATCGTGTCGTAACGGGTGCGATAGGTTAGTGGCTCGGCCATGTGCCGCCCTTCCAAGGCTCGGCCGGTCTTCCGTGCGCCGAATCCCAGGCCCTCGATACGGCCTGAAGGCCGCACTACGAACTCGGGACACGCCGTGGCAGCAGTCGAGCCGTCCGGGACCTCACAGGTGGCCCTTCTCGGAGGGTGCGCCCGGTTTGGCCTTGAGGATGTTGAGCCTCGCCGCCGCGACGCGCATCTTCTCGCCAGCTTTCACGCGCTCATGAACCAGCAGGCATTCTCCCGACGGCCCGGCCACGAGGCACGGGGCGTTGGCATCCGCGCCCGCCCCGCCGGCCACCCTGCGGTCAGTGAGCGTGACGGCCAGGGTCTTGGCGTCCATCCCCCGGAGCCAGACCTCGTAGCCGGCGAGGTTGAGGCGGTCGGGCTGGATCTTGCCCTTGACCCAGACGAAGAGGAACGAGCCTTCGCCGCTCCAGGCGACGCCGGGCTTGCCGTGGGGCCACAGGCCGTCGGCCGTGCCTTTGAAGCCTCCCGGGGCGCCGGCCTGCCAGCGGTCCGAGGTCCCCCACGTCGCCGTGTCCACCACGTTCGGCACCTTGCGGGCGCACACGTTGTTGAGGTAGTAGCCGTAGTTGGTCGTCTCCTCGGGCGCCGAGCCGTCGGCGTTGACCCGCGAGCAGAGGACGGCTCCCGGCCCGGGCCAGCCCCAGGGATTGGGGAACGACTCGCGCGCCGAGACGACCATGAAGCCGCCCGCGCCGTCGTGCGCGATGGCGATGTCGTTGGGGCAGCGGGTGTTGACCTTGCCCTTGGCTCCGACGGCCTTCAGCAGCTTGCCGCTCTGCGCGTCAACGAGGGCGCCGGCAGACGCCTGGCCGTCGGCCCAGGCGACGAGCGCCTTGTCGCCCGAGACGCACACGGCGGGGGCCGCGCCGCTCTCGGCATAGACGACTGGCTCGGCGTCCAGCACTTTCCCTTCGCTGGAGACGCGCACGCCCATCACCGCATACGTGTCGCGCCCGCGAAGCTCTTGCCACACGACGAGGAAGTGCTCCCCCGTCCAGGCTGCCTCGGGCCTGGCCTGGTTGTGTGGCCGCACGGCGATTCCGAAGTCGGGGGCCGCAACCTTCCCCGTCCTGGCCTCCACGATGGCGCCGCGCACATCGTGGTCCTTGCCGTTGCGGAAGTCCTGCCACACGACGAGGAACGCGTCCTTGCCCGCGGCGATGGCGGGCCGCGACTGCGCTTCGGGCGCCGCGCACACCTTGATCGGCGCAGGGTCCAGCGGCTTGAGCGTCGCTGGCTCCAGACGCACGGCTGCGATGTCGGCCGTGGCGTTCAGCCCCGGCCAGCCGTCCTGCCAGGCGACCAGGTAGACGCCCCCGGCAAAGGCACCTCGCGGCCGCACCAGGAGGTCGCCCTCGACGAGAGACACCTCGTTGCCAACGACCGCCTCGAGACCCTGAGCGGCGGCGAGGACGCCGCCAAGGAACGCGATGGAGAGGAAGGCGAGGAGCTTCATCGGTTGTCCCCTTTGCGCTCGGCGGGCCTGTAGAGGCGCCCGATGCGGCCGGTCCAGCCGTGGCCGCTCCAGAAGTAGATCTCGTGGGGCGGACGCGGGTCCAGGGCGAAGGTGCCGCACCAGCCGATGCGGGATTCCCTGGCGGGGCCTTCGAGGGCCTTGCTGTTCGGCACGCCTCCGGCGATGGTCCGCATCTCGCCGTTCTGCCAGGCGCGGAGGCCCCAGTCGTCCACGCCGTTGGTGTTGAAGCGCTTGCGATAGGGGTCGTAGACGATGTGGCCCGGGGAGTCGTGGAAGCCGCAGTTCTTCTCGGGGCCGTCGCGGTAGCCGGTGCCTGGGCCGACGGCGATGGTGACCTGCCTCGCGGCGAGGTCCACCTTGCGGATGCAGTGGTTCCAGCGGTCGGCCACGTAAAGGGCGCCCTCTGGCCCAAAGCACATGCCGCCGCCCATGATGAGGCTGAACCGTGCGGACTCCAGAGGAGCGTCGTCGGGCTTGCCCGAACCGCCCTGGGGATTGAGCGTCTCGACCTTGCCGTCGGGCGTGATCCGCCGCAGGAAATTGTCGTCCATGATGAAGGCCGTGCCCTGGGCGTCGGCGACGACGTTGGAGTGGAGGTACTTGAAGACGGCCTCCCTGCCCGTGCCGTCCACGGGCTTGTCCTTCCACTCGGGCTTGGATGGGTCGCCGGCGACGGTCTCGACGATCCAGCCGCCGTCCTTCTGGAGGAGGCGTCGGATGCAGCGGTTCGAGCGGTCGCCGATGTAAAGGCCGCCCTTGCCATCCAGACAGATGCTGCTTTGGAGGCCCAGGGTGGCGCGCGTCACTGGCCCGTCCTGGCAGCCGTACATGCCCGGGAGGCCGGCGAGGAAGCGGAAGGTGCCTTCCTTCGAGATGTGGAAGACCACGCCGCCCGTGGCGAAGTATGCCTCGCCCGAGGGAAGAAAGCAGAGGGAGCCGTGGTGGTCGAAGCCGGCCTCGAGCGCGGGGCCTTCGAGGATGCCGCCGGGGTTCGCCGACCCGGCGAAGACCTCTACCTGCCACTGGTCAATGTCGCCCACGTAGCTCACCACGCTGCCCGCTTGGGCCAACCGAAGGCACAGAACGACCAGAACAGCGGCGGCGTGGCTCTTCATTGCTGTTCCCTTACTTGGAGAGTCTGTTCGAGACTTGGGCAGCCACGTGGTAAAGCGCTCGCGCGCGCTCCGCGACGCCCGCCGCGTAGTCGAGCCAGCTCGCGTCCGAGCCATACGAGAACATCGGGCTGCGGTCGAGCTTGGCATTGGCGATCTTGCGCACGCGCTCGTCGAGCAGGCCCTGGGCGCGCGCGGCCAGCTCGTCGCCCAGCTTCGCGCGCTTCGCGGGCTCCTCGAGGGCCTTCTCGATGAAGATGCGCGCCTCGGCCTCCTGGACGCCGAGGCGCAGGACCTCGAAGCGCACCGTGGCCACCGGGCCGTCCTTCGCGGGGAAAAGGAGCGAGCCGTGGGTCATGGGGGGCGAGCCCGGGCGGTCGCGGTAGCCGTAGCGGGCCGATAGGGGCAGCAGCTCGCGGCGCTGCATCTTCACGACGGGCCAGAAGTCGGCCCCCAGGTCGTTCACGCCATCGTAGCCCGATGCCTGGTAGCCCTCGAGCAGCGCGTGGTAGACGCCGACCGGCGAGGTGGGGTTCACGTGTCCCATCGAGCCGGCGCCGTAGCGCGGGAACACCGTGGTGATGATCGCGTTCTTCCAGCCGTAGCGCTTGAGCTTATCGTCGGAGGTGCGTGGCTCCTTCACGCCCCACACGTGCGCGGCCTCGGCGACCGGCTGGCCGGCGAACTTGAGGGTCAGGCCGTGGGCGTGCACGACCCAGCGCAGCTCGGGCGCCACCGCCCGCAGGTCCTCGACCGTCTGCTTGCTGGGTGTGAAGTCGCACACGAGCCCAAGGGCTGCCGACTTCTCAAGGCCGCGCTTGGCGAGACGCTCGCGCAGCCCGTCGAACACGGGCTTCCAGAAGGGCACGCTCTGCGGCGTCCCCCAGTCGGGCGCCTCGCCGTCTTGCGCCTGCCCGGTCGCGGGGTCGAGCACGGTGATGGGCGTGGGCTTTTCGTTCTTCGGCTTGTCGGGCGTCGCCCCCCAGGCCCCGCCGCCCTGCGACGGCATCCACACGTACCAGCACACGAGCGGGCCCGTGCCGAGGTGCTTCGCCACCAGGTCGAGGTATCGCTCGACAACCCCGAAGTCGGGCTTCAAGGAGCCATCGGCCTGCTTGACCCAGCGGACCATGGACTGGTCGTTCCCGCGATGGGTCTTGGCAACGACCGGGATCAGGACCATCCTCACGCCGACCTGGCCCAGATGCGCGAAGACCCTGTCGAGGAGCTTCCAGTGCTCCTCCGACCAGAGCGGCACGCCGTACTGAAGCGCCACGGATTCGGGCGATTCGGCAATCCCCGTGAAGCACGTGTAGCTCCTGGGCTCGGGCAGGGCGAAGTCGGCGACGGAGAGCTCCACGGGCACCTCGGCTGGCGCGGCGGCGTTGACGCTGACGCGCAGGACGCCTTTGTACTCGCCCGGCTTCGCGTCGCCTCCCACGCGAACGGTGAGCCAGACTGGGACGGCGGCTGCGTTCTCCGGCGGCGCCTCGGCCAGGACGCCCAGGAACGCCGCCCCCTGCGGGCGGCGGCTCGCCGCGCCAACCGGCGGCGCATCGCCCGGCACGGCGAAGCGCACGCGCCACGCGGAGGCGGGGATGACGGCGTCGCCATCGGCAAGCTTGAGCGCGCCGGGCTCCACCTTCAGGCCCTTCACGGCCTCGGGGCTCCGCACCATCACCACGCCGCTGAAGGCGCCGTTGCGCGCCCCGGCCAATCGCACCGGCTTGCCCGCCATCCCCGGCTCGCCGGGGTCCGCGTCGAAGACGTCGAGCAGCGGGTTGCCTGGCCAGACGGCGAGCGATGCCTGCGGCCCCTTGCCCCCTCCGAGGCTGAGCTCCTCAAGCCCCACCATAGACCACTGCGGCTTGTCGCCGCGAGGGGTCTTCGGCACCACCGCCGTGTAGAGCAACTCCGAGGTCGGCGCGCGGTGCAGCTCGACGGCCAGGACGTTCAGCCCCTGCCGCACTGCCGACGCCGGCACCTTGTGCGAGAGCGTCCGCACCCGCAGCTTCATCCCCTCGGGCTCCGCCTCTCGCGGCGGGGCGAACAGGAGCTTGCCCTCGGCGTCCACGTAGGCCGCCTTCGGATACGGCTCCCCGGGCGCGCCGGGCGCAATCGCCCCGGCGGGCAGGTTTGCCCGCACCAGCTCCTTGCCGTTGAGGTAGACGATTGCCCCGCCGCGCCAGGAGAGCGCGAGCGTCAGATCGGCAGGCTCGGCCAGCTCGAACTTCCCGCGCAAGAGGATGGCCGCCAGGTCGCGGCGATGCGGGGTATGCACGATCGGGCCGGGCGAGCAGGCCCAGGACGAGTCGTCGAACTCCGCCGCCGTCCAGCCGCCGGGCGCCGCGGCCGACGCCTCCGGCTTGCCGTCCACCTTCTCAATCGGCTTGGGAGCGCCCTTGACGCTGCGGAAGCGGGTGAGCTCGCCGGACTCCCACTGGACGAGTTCCTCCTGCCACACGAAGAAGCACCGCCACTGGCTCTGGGTGCCCAGGAGCGGCGGGCCGGTGTCCGCCGCGTGCGCGCCTCCCGTAAGCCAGGAAAGCAGACTGAGAACGCGAATCCACTTCATGCTATTGCTCCAACACGACCCCGTGGATCTTGAAGCGGCCGACACCCGCGTGGCGGGAGTAGACGACGAGCGACTTGCCTCCGCCCAGCGACGCGAGCGCGGGCTGGCGAAGCTGCACGCCCGGCTCGGCGGCCACCTGGACGCCGGGCGTGGCCTTCGCCTTCGCCTCCTTGCCGGCGGGGGTGTGGTAGACGCTGCGCAGATCGGTGAGGTTCGCTGCGGCGGGTGTGCCGCCGGCATCGAGCGGCCGGGCGTCGGCCGGGTCGAGCCGCGTGGCGACGAGGCGCACCGAGACCGGCTCGTGCCTCGGATTCTCGCCCACGAGGCTCGACTGCTCGACGACGGCGACGAAGCTCTTGCCGTCGAACGCCGCGGCGCACCACAAGTCGTTCCGCGGCGGATGCCGCTCCTGGAGGCCCAGCACCGCGTGGCGCGCGCCCGACCCGTCCGGCTGGCACACGCCGGCCAGGTACCAGACCTGGTAGCTCCCGTGCTCGCCGCGGGCGTTGCTCCACACGAGGAATCGCTTGCCTGCGGGGTCCGAGGCCACCGAATGGGTCCAGCCCAGGAACGGGGGGATCTTCCAGGGCTGGGCCTGGCCGTCGGCCGAGACGCGGATCGCGTAAGGCAACGCAGGCTGCCAGCCCGGGACGGCGTGGCCCGCCACGATGCCGAAGCCCTCGCCATCGTAGGCCACGTGGGGAAGCAGCAGGGAGCACTTGTCCCTGGCCAACTCCTTGCCGCCCGGCTCCACAGGCTTGCCGTCCTGGACGAACGAGCCGTAGAGCCGGTAGAGCTCCGGCGGGCTCGATGGCCGCACGTCCGACCACACGACGAGCGAGCGCTTGCCGTCCGAGGCGACGCTCGGGTAGATCTGGTTCCCCTCCACGGCAGCAACGGCGAAACCGTCGGCATCCAACACCTTGCCCTCAGGCGTCACGCGGGCGGCGTAGGCATCCCAGTCCCTCTTCCCCCGGTAGTCCTGCCACACGACGAGGAAGTTGGCTCCGTCGAACGAAACGGCGGGGTAGCTCTTGAGGCCATCGGCCCTGCACACGGGGAAGCCCTTGGGGTCGAGCGGCTTCCCGTCGGGCGCCACGCGGGCGGCGAGAATCTGTGTGTCGCGCACGCCCGCCATCGCCTCGCCTTCCTGCCACACGACCAGGTACACGCCGCCTCCGGCCGCGATGGCCGGCCAGCGCTGGTCGCCGGTGGCAAGCTCGGGCGTCAGGTCGAAGGGCTTGCCCACCGTGAGGCCCTCGCCGGCAAGCCCAACAGCCGCAAGGGCCAAGAGGAAGACAATCGAGGACGAGGGACGAGGGACGACGACGATTGGGGAGATCATCGCTCGCCTCCCTTCGCGTCGAGGCGTCGGATGCGAATCCAGGCGCTGCGGCTGTGGAAGGGGCCGGGGGCATTCCCCTCGGCTATGGATCCCTCCGCGTTCATCGAGAGCGATTCGGGCGGGACGAAGAAGTCCCTGGAATCGGCCGGCAGGAGGCCCCACGCGAGGTCCTTCTGAAGCACGAGCACGCGGTCGGCCTCGTAGCGGGTGCGGGCGAAGGGGATTTCGTTCTGGAACCACACGACGCCGCCCGCCCCGACGCCCCAGCCCATCGAGCAGTGCGGCTCGTAGCACGCGGGGTCGCCCGGCCCCCAGCGGGTCTTCATCACCTTGTCCTTCGGCGCGTAGTTCACGAGGGGCACGAACTGCCCGGCGGCGGTCACTTTCCACGCGGACGGCCAGGTGCGCCCGCCGCCGTAGACCGAGCCGTCGGCCCACGCGATGAGGCCCACCCCCTCTCCCACGCCCAGGGCGATCCTGGGCACCTTGGCCTCGGGCCACTTCTGCTTGTAGACCGCCGCCAGGTCGGCGTTCACCTTTTCCGGGGTGATCAGCCAGGCCACCTGGCCATCGGGCGAGGCACGGACCAGTCCGCCGTCCATCGTGAAGTATGCGTTCCCCTTCGCGTCCATGCCCAGCCCCTTGCCGATGCGGCCGAGGTCGCCCATGACCCCGGTCTGGCCCGGCGGCAGGCGCTTCGTGCCCTTGCCCGCCGCGGTCTCGACGGCCCACGTGCCGTCGGCCCCGCGCTGGATGCGGCGCAGGCGCCCATTGTCGGCCACGTAGACCGTGTGACCGCTGGCGACCACGCCGTCGTGGTGGCCGCCGTAGACGCCGCTGTAGTGGAACTGCGCGTGGATGGCCGGGCCGTCGGCCTCGCCGACGTCGCCCATCCCCGCGATGGGCCACACCTCGCCCTTCTCGAGAAGCCAGAACTGCCTGCGCTGGTCGCTGAAGTAGATGCGGGTATCGGACTCCCTGTCGCCCGTGTAGAGGCGTCCGGGCTGGTCGGCGGGATAGGCGGCGTAGGGCAGGCATCCGCCCACGGCCCAGCGCGCCGGCCCGCCCACCGGCTTCCCCGTGTGGCCCTGCGTGAAGGCCACGTGCTCGAGCGTCCAGCCCTCGAACCCCTTCGTCTTGAACGGCTCGAACGGCGGCGGGGGCAGGACGCCCTGCTCCCCCGCCACGGCCGTCGCGCACGCCAACACGATGCCTACCCAGCCTGGGAGCCTCACGGCCACGCCCTCGATGATATGGCCCTCACCTCGCCACGGCAGTATAGCCCGTCGCGTGAGGAATGCAAGGGGGGAAACGGGAACGCGCTGGACGCCACTCAGCCCGAGGCAGGACGCGGCAGGGCTGAGGAGGCGTCGAAGGCTGAGAAAGATTTGAACGGGGCGGGCGGCATCTGTATACTATGGGGCCTATCCGTACGTCCCAGGACGAGAGAGGAAGAGCATGTCGAGAGTGTGCGAGCTGTGTGGAAAACACACCGCGTTCGGGCGCAAGATCGCGCGGCGCGGCCTGCCGAAGAGCAAGGGCGGCGTGGGCCTCAAGACCACGGGCATCACGCGCCGCACGTTCCGGCCAAACCTCCAGAAGGTCCGGATCCTGGAGAAGGGGCACGCGCGGCGGGCGCGGGTGTGCACGGCGTGCATCCGCTCGGGCCGAATCCGCAAGGCGCCCTAGCGCGGCCGGCGACGAGGCAGTGTCCCCTTCACCCCATCGCTCGGAGGATCCGCCGTGGACCAGCAGGCCGCGACCGGCGAACGCAGGGCCGAGGACATCGAGGCCGTCGAGAAGCTCGGGAAGGCGCGTGACATCCTGGTCCGCGAGATCCATCGGGTCATCGTCGGGCAGGACGCCGCGATCGAGCACCTGCTGTGCTGCCTGTTCCTGCGCGGGCACTGCCTGATGATCGGGGTGCCGGGGCTGGCCAAGACCTTGATGATCAGCACGCTCGCCCGCGTCCTGAAGCTCAAGTTCAACCGCATCCAGTTCACGCCCGACCTGATGCCGAGCGACATCACGGGCACCGAGATCATCGAAGAGGACCACGCGACGGGCAAGCGGTCGTTCCGTTTCGTCAGAGGCCCCGTGTTTGCCAACGTGATCCTCGCCGACGAGATCAACCGCACGCCGCCCAAGACCCAGGCCGCCCTGCTCCAATCCATGCAGGAGCATCAAGTCACCTGCGCGGGCGTGACGTATGACCTGGACCCGCCGTTCTTCGTCCTGGCCACGCAGAACCCCATCGAGCAGGAGGGCACCTATCCCCTGCCCGAGGCCCAGCTCGACCGCTTCGCGCTGAACGTGATCATTGACTACCCGACCCGCGACGAAGAGCGCGAGATCGTCAAGACCACCACGTACGACACCGAGACGGAGCTGCAACCCGTCCTCCGCGGCTCCGACATCCTGGCCATCCAGAAAATCGTCCGCCGCGTGCCCGTCTCCGACCACGTGGTGGACTACGCGGTGAACCTGGTTCGCGCCACCCGCCCCAAGGACCCCACCGCCCCGCAGTTCGTCAAGGATTGGCTGTCGTGGGGCGCCGGCCCCCGCGCCTGCCAGTATCTCATCCTGGGCGGCAAGGCCAAGGCCATCATCAACGGCCGCTACAACGTCTCCTGCAACGACGTCCGCACCCTCGCCATCCCCGTCATGCGGCACCGCATGTTCACCAACTTCAACGCCGACGCCGAAGGCGTGAGCACCGAGGACATCATCAACGAACTCCTCCGCGTCGTGCCCGAGCCCGACGAGGCGGCCTACGCCAAGCGCCCCCACGCCACCGCCCAGCCCGCCGCCGGCGCCTGACCGCTCTCCGAAAGGAGCCGCCCGTGCCCGACCTCACCTACGACCAGTTCAAGCAGATTGACCTCCGCGTCGGCCTCATCGCCGCCATCGAAGACCACCCGAACGCCAACAAGCTCTACGTCCTGAAGGTGGACATTGGGGAGGGTGTGGAGCGGCAGCTCGTGGCCGGCCTGCGCCCCTACTACCCCGACAAGGCGGCCCTCCTCGGCAAGCGGATCATCGTCGTCGCCAACCTCGCCCCCGCCGTCCTTCGCGGCATCGAGAGCCGCGGCATGCTCCTCGCCGCCCAGGATGGCGACCGCGTGATCATCCTCACCACCGACGAGCCGATGGCCCCAGGCTCCAGGGTTCTGTGAGCCTGGATCCCCCTGTCGCTATAGCTGCGTACACTGCCCGCTCGGCCGAGTGAAGCGCGCCGAGCGCCGCTCCTCCTCGTGCGCGAGCCTGTGGTGGGACACGACCCGGCTCTACACCACAGGGGAGATTTCCGTGTCGGCCCAGGCGGCGGCCGTCCCTGAGCCGTGCAGCCGGAGCCTTCTTGCCCTCGGAGGCGTGGGCCTGCTGCGGCGCAGGCGGCGAACGTAGCCGCTCCAACCACAAGATGGGGCTATCCTGACGCGACCCCAGTTTGGCCACTCGGCGGTTGGAAGCCCTGCAAGGGCGTCATGTGACAGCCCAGTCTGAGCAGGCGCGCTCCCAGCCCCGCTAGGGGCGTCAGGTGGTAGCCCACGGCGTAAGCCGTGGGATCGCCAGGCACCGCACAGGCAAGCCCCGTAGGGGCGACAGAACGCCCGGTGCCGAGATTTCTGCCGCCCCTACGGGGCTGTGGACCTTATGCCCGCCTGAACCCACGGCTTACGCCGTGGGCTACCCTCTGACGCCCGCCCTCGGCGGGCTACGGAGCCCGAGATGTGTGCAAAGATGAGGGCGTTGCCCTGGGCTGTACCATTTCGCCCCGTTGTGGCTCAAGAGAGGTCGAGCAGCAGAACTGGGGTCGCGTCAGGGGCCTATCCGCTTGACTCCCGCAGCAGCGTCGCATCGAGCGGCCATGTCATTCTGAGCCCGTTCAACCTCGGCCGAATGGCGCGAAGAATCCCTCACGGGCGCGGGCCCGGACACCCCTTCACAGGCTCCCCATGCCGTAGCCCGGTGCCCTGCGAGATCCTTCGTCCGTCGCCATCGGCGACCTTCTCAGAATGACAGGCTATTGTCGCCACACGCCGCGCTTCGTGGCGGAAGGTCGCTTGGCCATCGCGGGTCGCGGTGGGGATCTTGAGCGGGCCTGAGAGGCAGGGCGCGCAGGGGGAACCGACGCCTGATGTGCTTGCTTGCCAAGCCTTTATGGCTCGCCGTCCCTCGCCAGCCCGGGGGTCTCAAGATCCCCAACCCCTATTGCGCGCACGTGGGGATCTTGGGCGCCTTGCCGGGCCGGCACCCCCCTGCCCGGCGCTCCCGCGGGGAGATTGCGCTGGACATCCGCCGCGTGGGCCGGTATCCTGGGAAGGGCGCAATGTGCCGAGCCCTGTCCGGCGGAAAGGAGGAGCAAGCAATGAGCAGCGACAGAATCTTCCTTCTGGTGTTCGGCATCGTGCTGGCCGCGACGCGGTCGCTGGGGATCATGGCGCCAGGCTTCTTCGGGCGCTTCGCGGCGGCGGTGTGGCGGTCGCCGGCGATGCGGGCCTGGGCGAAGCCGTGGGCGGTGGTGGCGATGGCGATCGGGGGGCTCGGGCTCTATCTCGCGTGGGGGCCGCTGACGGTGCAGGGGGTGGTGCTGGCCGTGCTGTCGTGGTTCCTGCTCGGGGCGGGGTTCCTCCTGTTCATCGGCTGGGTGTACCGCTTCGCCGACAAGGTGATCGAGGCCGTGCAGGACCCGTTTCTGTGCCGCGTGATGTGCTCGATGGCCGTGGTGATCGGCCTGCTGCTCATCGCCGTCGCGCTCGCCTGACCCACCGGCAGGCCGTGCGGGCACGAGGGACAACTGAGGCCCGTCGTCGCGTCGTCGCATTGCCGGCGTTCGGGGTTCGGCGCGCCACGACTCTCGGGCTGCCCACGGGAGGCGGCCCGCTGACCGGAACCGCACCGTCGCAGGAGGCAGGGACATGAGCATCAAGCGCGTGGCTGTGGCACTTGGGGTTGCCGCGGGGTCGGCGGTCCTGTCGGGGTGCGTCGCTCCGTGGGCGCGGCCCCAGAGCGGGCCGATCGTGCTGGCGGTCCCCAACCGCTGGGGCACGGCGCCCGACATCACGTTCCGCGACCAGGACGGGCGGTTGCGGAGCCTGTCGAGCTTCTACGCGGACGCGACGATTGTGGCGTTCATCGAGCAGCCCTGCACGAAGCCGGGGGCGCCGCTGCCGCTGGGCGCGCGCAAGCTGCGGGGGCGGGTGGCGGTCGTGGAAATCTGCACGCCCCCGGGCGGCTGCAAGGAGCACCACGAATGCGTGGCGCGGCGCGGCGACAAGGCGAGAAACCTGATCTCGCTGTGCGACGGCACGGGGCTTGTGCGCGAGTGGTTCGGCGTCTCCACCAAGAGCGCGGTCTTCGTCCTCGACCTGTTCGGCAGGATCGTCGCCCGAGGCACCATAGCGGACCTCGACCGCCTGACCCAGAAGGCCGAGGCCATGGCCCAGGAAGCCGAGGCCCAGCGCATGCAAATGTACTGATGCCCGGCCGGACCCGCCGCCGTCACTGGCCGAACCGCTCGTGGTGGACCAGGTCAGCGAGGGGCTTCTTGGGGGCCTGCTCGGGGGCCGAAGCCGGCTTGCCGATGGGCACCAGGATGATGAGGCGCAAGGAGTCGGGCACGCCGAGGAGGCCCTTCGCCCATTGCTCGCGGCGCAGGAGCGTGCCCTCCACCCAGGTGGAGCCGTAGCCGAGGGCGGTGATGGCGAGGAGCATGTTCTCGGCCGCCGCAGCAGCATCCTCGAGCCAGTACTTCGACGCCGCGGCGTCGGCCACGATGGCGATGACGCACGAGGCCCCGGCGATGAAGTCCTGGACCTGGCCGAGCTGCTCAATCGTCCCGCGGTCGCGCACGACGATGTAGTGGAGGGGCTGGACGTTCATGCCCGACGGCGCGCGGCGCCCGGCGTCGAGGATCTGCGTCAGGTCCTCCTCGCTGACCTCGGCCGGCTCCAGCCGCCGCACGCTGGCGCGATTCCTGATTGCGTCGAAGAGGTCCATGGGCGTCTCCTTAACCTGCCGACCATTCTGCGGGCGCGGGCGGCCGGTGTCAAGCGGAATGTGCCTTTGACTCCAGTCGCGCAGTCTGGTACGATCCGGCGAGGAGGATTCGGAGGCGGTTGCTGATGTTGCCCGACACCCATGGCCACTTCGGCCCGTACGGCGGGATGTTCGTGCCCGAGACGCTCATGCCCGCGCTCAAAGAGGTCGAGGCGGCCTACCTCGCGGCGAGGGACGACGCGGCGTTCCAGGAGGAGATGAGCTACTACCTCCACGACTACGCGGGCCGCCCGACGCCGCTCTACTTCGCCGAGCGGCTGACGCGCCGCCTCGGCGGGGCAAAGGTCTACCTCAAGCGCGAAGACCTGTTGCACACGGGCGCACACAAGATCAACAACACCATCGGCCAGGCGCTCCTGGCCCGGCGGATGGCCAAGGGGCGCGTGATCGCCGAGACGGGGGCCGGCCAGCACGGCGTGGCCACGGCGACGGCGGCGGCGCTCTTCGGCCTCGAATGCGTGGTCTACATGGGCGCGGTGGACATGCGCCGCCAGGCCCTCAACGTGTTTCGCATGCGGCAGATGGGCGCCGAGGTCCGCGAGGTCACGAGCGGCTCGCAGACGCTCAAGGACGCCATCAACGAGGCGATGCGCGACTGGGTGACGAACGTGCGGAGCACCCACTACTGCTTCGGCTCCGTGTCGGGCGTCCACCCGTTCCCGATGATCGTGCGGGACTTCCAGAGCGTGATCGGGCGCGAGACGCGGCGGCAGATTCTCGCGAAGGAGGGGCGGCTGCCCGACGTGCTCGTGGCCTGTGTGGGCGGCGGGAGCAACTCGATCGGGCTGTGGCACGAGTTCGTCGGCGAGCCGTCGGTCGAGCTGGTCGGCGTCGAGGCGGGCGGCGAGGGCATCGCCTCGGGGCGCCACGCGGCGCGCTTCGCCGAGCGCACGGTCGGCGTGCTCCACGGCTCGCGCAGCTACGTGCTCCAGGCGAACGAGGGGCAGATTCGCGAGACGCACTCGGTGTCGGCCGGGCTCGACTACCCAGGCGTCGGCCCCGAGCACAGCCAGCTTCACGACACCGGCCGCGCGCGCTACACCTCGGCAACGGACGCGGAGGCCCTTGCGGCATTCCAGGTGCTCAGCCGCCTCGAGGGCATCATCCCCGCGCTCGAGAGCGCGCACGCCGTGGCCGAGGCCATCAAGCTGGCGCCCACGCTGGCACCCGACAAGCTCATGGTCATCAACCTCTCCGGCCGCGGCGACAAGGATGTGCAGACCGTGGCGGAGATCCTGGAGAAGGGAGAAGCCAGTCGGCAGTCGGCAGGACGCAGTCGGCAGTAGCCGTGCGGCCGCGTCCCGTAGGTCCCATATGTCCCATAGGCCCCATTCCCATGAACCGCATTGACGCCCTCTACCAGCGCACCCGCAGCACCCACGGCTTCGCCCTCAACGTGTACCTGTGCGCGGGCAGCCCGTCGCTCGATGCCACCGAGGCGCTGATCCTCGAGATGGAGCGGCGGGGCGTGGACGCCATCGAGCTGGGCATGCCCTTCTCGGACCCCGTGGCGGACGGCCCGGACCTCCAGCCGGCCCACGCCCGCGGCGTGGCCGCCGGCATCACGCTGGGCGACGTGCTCGACCTCGTGCGCCGCGTGCGGCGGCGGAGCCAGGTGCCCATCGCCCTGATGTCCTACTACAACCCGATTCACTACCGCGGCCCGGCGAGGCTGGTGGCGGAGGCGGCGGAGGCGGGGGTTGACGGGCTGATCGTGCCCGACCTGCCGCCCGACGAGGCGGCCGAGCTGATTGCCGCGGGCCGCGAGCACGACGTGAAGACGGTCTTCTTCGTCGCCCCCACGAGCACGCCCGACCGCGTGGCTATCGTGAACCGCTCGGCCACGGGCTTCATCTACTGCATCTCGGTCACCGGCGTCACCGGGGCGCGGACCAAACTCCCGCCCGAGCTGGCCACACAACTCCGCGGCCTCCGCCGGACCACGGACAAGCCGCTCGTGGTCGGCTTCGGCGTCTCGACGCCTGAACACGTCGCGGCCATGGCCGAGGTGGCCGACGGCTGTATCGTCGGCAGCGCGGTCGCCCGCGTCATCGAGGCCCGCCTCGGCGAGCCCCTGGACGCGCTTCTCCACGCGGTCGGCGACTTCATCGAGCCCCTCGCCCGAGCCGCCCATCGGTCCCGATCATGATGCCTCCCCTGCCCAATCTCCCGACCGCTCGGCGCACCCGCCGGAGGCGTCCGGGCCGAAGCCCCTGGCGCAGGCTCGTCGAGTGGCGGCCCGACCTCACGTGGCTCACGGGCCGCTCGCGGCGCGCGCAGCGCAACCGCTTCTTCGTCCTCGGCGGCATCGCGCTCGTGCTGGGCATCGCCGTCGCCTGCTCGGTCATCGGGACCTCGCGGCGCGAGCGGAGCTGGCGCGTCCTGGCCGAGCGCCACGCGCGGGCGACCGGGCTGGACCCTGCCCTGGTGAAGGCCGTCATCCGCGCGGAAAGCGCGGGCAACCCCTGGGCCGTCTCGCGCTCAGGCGCCCGCGGCCTCATGCAGCTCATGGCCCCCACCGCCAGGGAGATGGCCGAGAAGAACAGCATCCGCTACCGCGGCCCGGACGACCTGTTCGACCCGGACCTTAACGTGCGGCTGGGCACGCTGTACCTCGCGTGGCTGCGGAAGGTGTTCCGCGACGATGCCTGGCTCTACATCGCCGCCTACAACGCCGGCCCGGGCCGGGTCGAGCGGCTGCGGCTCCAGAACCCCGAGCTGTCGTCGGAGGACCTCATCCGCGCCTGCGCCCCCGCCGAGACCCGCGCCTACGTGCCCACCGTGCTGCGCTACTGGCGGGCCGAAGCTCGCTAGTCGTTGAACAGGCGGGGATACAGGCGCGCAGCGATGACGAGGAAGAGCGCCGTGCGCGCGATCACGGTGGCGTGCAGCAGCAACGAATCGGCCACGACCATCCCGGGCCGGCCGTGGACGAACATCGTCCACACGGGCATCTCGAGGAAGACCACAACCGTCAGCAGCAAGGCCCACAAGCCCCCCTCGGCCACGGGGAAGGTGATGAGCACCAGCGGGATGAGGTAGAGGACAAACTGCGGGCTCCACCCCTTGGTGTAGAAGAAGAGCAGGAACATCGTGAAGGCCGCCAGGTAGAGGCGGCGCCGCGGCGGCAGGGCCGACGGCAGGCGGGCGAACGTGACGAGGTAGAAGAGCGCCAGGGCGACCCCCACGCCGCCGTAGACCCACCAGTAGGTCTCCCCCGTCCTCGGCGCAGAGTCGAGGAACTTCAGTTTCGTGGCGAAGTGGGCGGCGACGTGGTAGAAGTGGGTCCGCCGCGCCACGGGCGGCCCCGAGCCGAAGATTTCGGGGGGCGCGCTCTTGAGCAACTCCTCGGCGCGGGGACCGACGCCGAAGCCCGATTCCTCCTGGAAGAAGGCGGGGGTCTGGTCCTGCGGGCCGGGGCCGACGTAGCCGAACTCGCGGCGGCCGTCGAGCAGCGCCCACACGGTGCCCCAGGGCGGGCGCTTGGCCGTGCACTCGAAGGAGAGCGCGAGCCAGGGCCGGCCGCCGAGGAGAAACGGCGCCGACAGCCCGGCCACGGTCAGGGCCAGCGCCCCAATGGCCACGAGGCGCCAGCGCCACCGCGCGTCGCACTTCAGCAGCGCCGGCAGCACGCCGATGGGCAACAGCTTGGCCATGAAGCCGCCCGCCACCACCACCGCGCCCCACACCGGGCTGCTGTAGGCCGCCAGAAACACGCTCACCAGCATCAGGAAGACCGGGAACGCCTCGACGTAGCTCAGCGAGACGAACCCCGTGGAGAACAGCGCCACGTAGACCCAGCACGCGCGCACGGCCGGCTTCGGGCCGCGAAGCATCCTGGCCAGCGTGTACACCAGGTGCAGGATCGCCAGTTCCCACACGACCGAGGCGACCTGCACGGTGCGGACCAGGCAGGTGCTCTCCCAGAGGGGCGAGCCCCGGCCGCACACGGCCAGCGCCACCCACCGCAGCGCCACGATCAGGTAGGCCTGCACCGGCAGGTACTCGTACCAGTAGTCCAGAAACGGGTAGACCCCCTGCCCCTGGAGCCAGGCGAAGGGGGTGAAGAACAGCGCCACATCGCTGTGCCGCGGCTCGAACCACCAGATGCTCATCAGGCGGGCGGTGACGAACAGGCCGGCGAGGAGCCACAGCTCGCGCCGCGTCTCGCGCGGCAGCGGCACCTCGACCCGCTCGGTGGTGTAGTGTTCTCTGGGGGTGGGGCTCATCGGCGGCCTCTTCAGTCGGCAGTCGGCAGTAAGCAGTCGGCATTGGCCCAAGGTGGCGGACACAGGCGAGATGCCTGTGCCACCGTTCAGGGAGGGCGGGTGGCACAGGCTTCCAGCCTGTGGTGCTTCACAGGCACACGCGGTCGCCGCCGCTCTTCTTGGCGCGGTACATGGCTTCGTCGGCGGCGCGGACCAACGCCTCCCGCGTCTCGCCACTGGCGGGGTGGCTGGCCACGCCCATCGAGAAGCCCACGAAGTCGATCCGCTCGCCGCCCGGCGAGGTGAAGTCGAGCGCGGTCAGCTTGGTCCGCAGGCGCTCGGCGGCGATGAGGGCGCCCGAGGCATCCGTGTGGGGCAGGACGAGGAGGAACTCGTCGCCGCCGAGCCGGCCGATGAAGTCCTCGCCGCGCACGTGCCCGCGAATCGTCTCGCAAACCCGTCGCAGCACCTGGTTCCCCGCCTCGTGGCCATACGTGTCGTTGACGAGCTTGAAGCCGTCGAGGTCGAGGTAAACGAGCGACACGGGGAAGCCGTGGCGCCGGGCGCGCTGGAGCTCTTCGCCGAGGCGCTGCTCGAGGTAGCGGTAGTTGAACACCTCGGTCAACTCGTCCACGAACGTCATCTGCTCGATCTTCTCGCGGGTGTCGTGGCGCATGCGGCGCAGGCAGTAGAGCTGTCCCACGCACAGGGCGATGCAGAAGGCGGCGAAGAAGCACAGGCTGACGAACTCCGTGGGCAGCATGGGCTCGGTGAGGACGAAGACGCGCACGGCCATGTAGGCCAGGATGCATGCGGTGAGGAGGAGCAGGAGGACCAGGACCACCCGCAGGTTGGCGTGGAGCGAATGCAGCTCCTTGAGTCGGAAGGCGAATTTCTTGCTCATCGTCGCAGGCAACCCCTAGGAACGCAGGTGACGGTCGCGGACGGCCTTGGCGCTTTCGAGCCAGGCCAGGAGTTCGGCTTCGGAGCCGTCGGACAGGATGCGTCGGAGCGTGCGGGCCTGGTGATCGAAGCGGGCGAGGGCGTCGAGGAGGCGCTCGCGGTTCTGGAGGCACACGTCGGCCCACAGGCGCGGGTCGCCCGAGGCCACGCGCGTCGTGTCGCGGAACCCCGGCCCGGCGCACGCGAGGGCCTCCGGCGAGAGCGTGTTCACGAGGGCGGCGGCGACCAGGTGCGGCAGGTGGCTGGCGAGGGCCAGCAAGCGGTCGTGCTCGGCAGGGTCGAGCCGACGCACGCGCGCGCCCACGGCCTGCCACAACTCGCCCACCGCGGCCAGGGCCAGCGGGTCGGTGCGGGGCGTCGGCGTCACGAAGCACACGGCGCCGGCGAAGAGGCCGGGGGCCGCCTCGTCCACCCCCCGCTTCTCCGAGCCGGCCATCGGGTGCGAGCCGACGTACCGGAGCCGTCCGCCGGTCACCTGCTCCAGCGCCCCGACCAGTTGGGCTTTGGTGCTCCCGACGTCGGTCATCAGCGCCCCACGGGGCACGGCGTCGGCCGCCGCGCGCGCCAGCTCCACCATCACCCCCACGGGCGTGGCCAGCACCACCAGCTCGGCCTCGGCCACCCCGGCCCGGATGTCGAGTGTCCCCTCGTCAATCGCGCCCATGGCCACCGCGCGGTCGAGCGACGCCTGGCGCCGTCCCACCCCCACCACGCGCCGCGCGAGCTGCCGCTGCCGCAGCGCGAGCCCCAGCGAGCCCCCGATCAGCCCCACCCCCACGATCGCCACGGAGCGAAACGGCAGCACCCCCGAGACCGGCTCAGCCGTGTTCACCCGCGCGCTCTCTAACCGGTGTTCCAGCGGCACTCCGCAGACGGCGCGGAGTGTACCAGATGGCCATGTGGGTGTCAAATGGCGGTCCGGGGGAGAGTACGGCCCCCAATCCTGGCAACCAGCCGGTTCTCCCATCGTCCTCGTCCCTCGTCCTCGTCCTTCGTCCTCGATTCCCCTGGCTTGAGGAGAGAAGAGTCGAGAACGAGGACGACGGACGAGGACGAGCACGAGAAGATGGGAAAGGAGGTGGTTACCATAAGTGGGGGCCATACTCGTCAGCCCCCCCCACCTTGACCGGGCGCCCGGGATTTGGTAACATCGCGTTCTGTGGGGGAAGCCTCGCCTGAGTCGGGCTTCGGCAGGTGGTGGGATATGCCCGTATCGTTGAGCGCTGACCTGTACCGGGTCGAGACGATTATCTGGACGGGGGAGACCGCCGAGATCTGCCGCGCGATGGCGCCGAACGGGAAGGTGGTGGCTCTGAAGCGGCTGCGGGCCGACAAGCTGCGCGAGTGGGCCGCCGTGCGCTCGCTGCGCCGCGAGGCGCACATGGCCATCGGCCTCAGCCATCCCAACGTCGTCGAGGTCGCCGAGTTCGTCCCGGGCCCGCCCTTCCCGATCATGGTGATGGAGTTCTTCCCCTGCCGCAACATGAAGGTGCGGGTGCTCGACCGCAAGGGCGACCCGCTGCTCGCCTCGCGCCTGGAGGACATCCTGCGGCAGATGGCGGCGGGCCTCCATTACGTGCACGAGCGCAACTTCATTCACATGGACATCAAGCCGGAGAACTTCCTGGTTTCGGACGAGGGGAGGGTGAAGCTTACGGACTTCGCGCTGGCCACGCGTGCCGCGAAGTCCTGGCACCGCTTCCTGCCCGGGGTGCGGCGGATCGCGGGGACGCGGCCCTACATCGCCCCGGAGACCATCCGCCGCAAGCGCCCCGACTTCCGCACCGACATCTATTCGTTCGGTGCCACGCTGTTCGAGGTCCTCACGCGGCGCCCGCCGTTCATCTCCGGCAGCCGCGACGAGCTGCTGCGGATGCACCTGCGCGACCCCGCGCCGTGGCCGTGGACGTTCAACAAGAACCTCACGCGCGACATCAACGACCTCGTCGTGGCCATGCTCCAGAAGGACCCGGCCCGGCGCCCCCAGAGCATGGGCGAGATCCTGGCGCGCCTGCGGCGCATGCAGATCCACGAGAAGCCCCCCGAGGGAGCCCGACCATGAGCGCACCCAGCGGCCTCGACTTCGAACGCCCCATTCTCGACCTCGAGCGGAAGATTCAGGAGCTGGCCACCTTCCAGGAGACGAAGGGGGTGGACCTCAGCGAGACGATCGAGCAGCTGCGGGCCGAGCAGCGCCGCCTCGCCAGCACCATCTACGCCAGCCTCACCCCCTGGCAGGAGGTCCAGGTCGCCCGCCACCGCGACCGGCCGTCCACGATGGACTTCATCGCAATGGTCTTCACCCAGTTCATCGAGCTCCACGGCGACCGGCTGTTCCGCGACGACGGGGCCATCGTGTGCGGCTTCGCGCGCCTCGACGGCCGCCGCCTGCTCGTCATCGGCCACCGCAAGGGCAAGAGCACCCGCGAGAGCGTGGCCTGCAACTGGGGCCTCCCCCACCCCGAGGGCTATCGCAAGGCCATGCACAAGGCCCGCCTCGCCGAGCGCCTGGGCATCCCCATCGTCATGTTCATCGACACCGCGGGGGCCTACCCCGGCGTCGGCGCCGAGGAGCGCGGCGTGGCCCAGTCGATCGCCGAGAACATCGCCGACCTCTCGACCCTGCGCGTGCCCATCCTGTGCGTGATTCTGGGCGAGGGGGCCAGCGGCGGGGCCCTCGGCATCGGCGTCGGCGACCGCATGCTCATGCTCCAGCACGCCTACTTCTCCGTCATCACGCCCGAGGGCTGCGCCGCCATCCTCTTCCGCTCCAGCGAGAAGAAGGAGGAGGCCGCCGCCGCACTCCATCTGACGTCCCGCGACATGGTCCAGTTCGGCATCGCCGACGAGGTGGTGCCCGAGCCCGACCTGGCGGCCCACTACCAGCCGCGCGAGGCCGCCACGTGCCTCAAGGAGGCCCTCATCCGCCACCTCGGCGAGCTGGCCGCCGCCCCCATCGAGGAGCTTCTGGCGAAACGCTACGACAAGTACCGCCGCCTCGGCCAGTTCCTCGGCGGCGACGCGCACGCCGCGCCCCCAGGACCGGTCCCCGCCCCGTGACCCCGGTCCGAATCTGGAACGTGGAATCTGGAATCTGGGACTTTCCATGCGAGTCGGCCTCGGCTACGACATCCATCGCCTCGTCCGCGACCGCCCCCTGCGCCTCGGCGGGGTGGACATCCCGTCGCCCCTCGGCCTGCTCGGCCACTCCGACGGCGACGTGTTGCTCCACGCCGTGTGCGACGCGCTCCTGGGCGCCGCCGCCCTCGGCGACATCGGCGAGCACTTTCCCGACACCGACCCCGCGTTCCGCGGCGCACACAGCTCTCGCCTCCTCGCCGCCACGCTCGACAAAGTGCGCGCCGCGGGCTACCAGCCCGTGAACCTCGACGCCACGGTCGTCGCCCAGCAGCCGCGACTCGGCCCCCACAAGGCCGCCATCCGCCAGCGCCTCGCCGAGCTTCTCGGCCTCGACCCGTCGCTCGTCAGCATCAAGGCCAAGACCAACGAAGGCCTCGACGCCGTCGGCCAGGGCCAGGCCATCGCCGCGCACGCCGTGGTCCTTCTCAAGGAAGCCTGAAGCAATGGCCATCGTCTACACCAACTCGCTCACCCGCCGCAAGGAGCCGTTCGAGCCCATCGAGCCGGGCCTCGTGCGCCTGTATAGCTGCGGCCCCACGGTCCACGACTTTGCACACATCGGCAACTTCCGGGCCTTCGTGTTCGTGGACATCCTGAAGCGCCACCTCCTCCTGCGCGGCTTCACGGTGAAACACGTGATGAACCTCACCGATGTTGGGCACATGACCACGGACGCGGACGAGGGGGAGGACAAGATTGGCAAGAGCGCGCGCGAGCGCGGCATGAGCGCCTGGGACGTTGTGAAGACCTTTTCCGAGGCATTCTTCGAGGACGCCCGCGCCCTGCGGCTTCTGCCCGCCGACGTCTATCCCCGAGCGACCGAGCACGTGCCCGACATGATCCGCGTGATCGAGCGCATCCTGGCCAACGGCTTCGCCTACGTGGCCAACGGCTCGGTCTATTTCGACCTCGCGAAGTTTCCCGCCTACGGCCGCCTCTCGGGCAACACGCTCGCGCACCTGATGGAGGGCGCACGCGTGGAGCCGAACCCCGACAAGCGCTGCCCCCACGACTTCGCCCTCTGGAAGGCCGCGCCCACCAGCGTCATGCGCTGGGAAAGCCCCTGGAGCGTCGGCGTCCCCGGCTGGCACGCCGAGTGCACCGCCATGGCCATGCGCTACCTGGGCGAACAGCTCGACATCCACACGGGCGGCGAGGACAACGTGTTCCCCCACCACGAGTGCGAAATCGCTCAGGCCGAGGCCGCCACGGGCCGCAGCCCCTACGTCCGCACCTGGATGCACAACCGCCACCTGCTCGTGGACGGCACGAAGATGTCGAAGTCGCTCGGCAACTTCTACACGCTACGCGACCTGCTGGCCAAGGGGCACTCGCCGCTGGCCATCCGCTACCTGCTCCTGAGCGGCCAATACCGCATGCCCCTGAACTTCACCGCCGAGGGCCTCGACGCCGCCGCCAAGGCCGTCCGCCGCATCAACGACTTCGTCGCCCGCCTCGCCGAGGCCCCCGACGCCCAGGGCGGCCCCGACGTCGCGCCCCTGTGCGACAAGGCCAAGGCCGACTTCGCCGCCGCACTCGACGACGACCTGAACACCTCCGGCGCCCTCGCCGCCGTCCACGACTTCATGCACGAGGTCAACCGCCTCCCGCTCACCAGGAACTCCGCGATCGTCGTCCGCGAGGCGATGGCCTCGTTCGACTCCGTCCTCGACTTGCTGGAGACCCGCGCGGAGGCGCTCGACGCCGAGGTCGAGCGCCTCATCGCCGAGCGCCAGGCCGCCCGCAAGGCCAAGGACTTCAAGAAGGCCGACGCTATTCGCGCCGATCTCGCGGCCCGCGGCATCGTCCTCGAGGACACCCCGCAAGGCGTCCGCTGGCGGAAGACGAACTGACCCGCGGTGGGCGCTGGATTGTGCTCGATGGAAGGAGCGCCCGATGGATCGCCGTAGTATCCTTCTCTTCACGCTTGCCCTCATCGCTTCGCCCCTTGTTGCCGGCGAGCCGCCGAAGAAGGAGGCGCCGGCCCCGCCGCCCCCACGCAGAATCGTGGTCCGCCCCTGGATGCTTCCGCCCTACCTCCTCCTCGGCCTGCCGCGCGACATCCTGGATGCGCCGACCAAGGGCATCAGCTCGATCCCCGTCTTCAACAAGATCTTCTTCGCGCCGCTGATGGTCCTCAACGGCATCACCACCACGCTCTCGTGGTCCTACACCGAGGACGGCAGCGCGGGCGGCTATGCCGCCTGGGTCGCCTGCCTGCATCTCCCGAGGAAGCCCAAGGCCGCCCCTCCCCGCCACATCCCGGTCCACCTCCGGTACTTCCCGAACCTGCGCACGTTCGGCATCGTCTACTGGAAACCCATCGAGCCGCCGCCCAAGACGGGCAATGCCGCTCCGCCCCCGCGCTGACAGGGCGAAGCCGAGAGAGGAGGCGAGAGCCGAGATGACGCTTCAAGGGCGCAGGGTCGCAATCCTCATCGCCAACGGCTATCACGACCACGAGTTCTGGTTCCCCTACTATCGGTTCCGCGAGGAGGGGGCCGAGGTGGTCGTCGGGGGGCCGGCGGTGGGCACCGTCCACGGCGAGGGGCGACACGGGAAGGATGGGCTCCCCGCGCGGATCACCCACACGGTCGAGCAAGTCGCCGCGATGGAGCTCGATGCGCTGTACCTTCCCGGGGGCATCTTCGGCCCGCTGGAGCTTCGCGCCCACCGCCCGACGCTCGCCCTCGTCCGCCAGGCGATGGAGCGGGGGATCGTCGTCGCTGCCATCTGCCACGCCCAGTGGATTCTCGTCTCCGCGGGCGTCGTGCGGGGCCGCCGGCTCACCTGTCCGCCCGACATGGCCGACGACGTGACGAACGCCGGCGGAATCTACGTGAGCGACGATTGGGTCCGCGACGGGAATCTCATCACGGCGCACTACTACGCCTACCTGCCCGAGCAGCTCCGCCTCCTCATTCCGGCCATTCTGGACAACGCGCAGGGCCAGCTTGAGGCCCCCAAGACTGCCTGAAGGCAGGACCCCGATCGAAGGGCGCCGACGGTTTGGAGTCCTGCCTTCAGGCAGTCATCGTCCCCTGCTCTACGCCCAGCACATTGCGGATGCTGCGGAAGTGGCTCTGGTCGGCCATGTAGATGTCGCGGCCGACGAAGGCGATGCACGACATCGCCAACCGGTTCAGCCGCTGGCTCACTTCAGTAGCCCATTCCTGGTATTCCCGATCTGAGCTACTTGCTTTCCGCCGGATCCTGGGATAGGATTCTTATGGCACCGATGGGCGACTTGCCGGCCGCGTCAGACCTGTAGCCCTCCCATACGTGACATGCGTAGCGGTTCCCGTCGCGGTGTGCGGCGGGGTCGAGGTCGCCCACAGGGCGGTCCTCAGGGCGGTTTGCTGTTACAGGCTGCCTTGCGGGCGGCCCTCCTTCTGCGGTTTCGTCTATCCTCTCCAGAACGCGGAACGCACGCGCTCTCGCTCATAGCGCGCTCGCATGCGGTATCCCACAATGAGGAACAGAGGTAAAGCAATGGCCAGACAACGAGGATGGCGCGCGGGGTTCGCCACGATGGAGATTCTAGTGGTCATAGGCATCTTCGGGGCGCTCTTGGGTCTGACCTTCGCCGCTTACAGAAGCATCCGCCTGCACGTTTCCTGCACGCTCGCCCGGAGCAGGCTCCTCCAGATCGGCGTTGCCATGGAGTGCTACTTCGCGAAGCATATGGCTTACCCGGCGCTAGGAGGCGACCTGGTAGCTGAGCTTGAGCCCTTCGTCAAGAGCCGTTCGGTTTTCGCGAATCCGCTGGCCGACGAGGCGCGGCCGGGCGAGATGCTCAACCGACTCTACGTCCGGCCCTCTCTCCGGACGCTTGATAGCCCACACTACTTCATCACTGGGTTCTCGGCGCAGGACGGGGCGCCTAGGGTCGTGTTGAACACGGGCGGCGAGGTGGAGCGCTTCGGCTCGCTGGCGTCCGACCCGGACGTGCCACAGACCTCTTTCGGCCTTCTCATCGTCTGGAGCCGCGTGGTCGGGACGGAAGGAGAAGGCGGCCCCCAACCCTCGGCCCAGCGGGGATCCACCATCAGCAGAGGGATCTCCATCGGTGCGTGCGGCCAGAGCGACTGGGAGGTCGAGGTGACGAAGCCCGACGGGTCCACGATCACCCGGGATGCCCTTCAAGCGTCCCACGGCAGTTTTGAGTACATGGGGCCGATCACGCGGATGCGGGTTCGCCCCAAGGGAAACCAACATGACAACGACCTGATGGTGGATGGACAGGATTACGGGCTCAAGAATGGGAGTGTCTATACCATCGAGCTACTGCCAGGCGGGAACATGATGATTCGCCTCTTCAACATGCAGGCCGGCAAGGGCAGTGCCATGGGCCGCTGGCACATGTACCTGGACGCTACAGGGGCGAAGATCACGGAGATCAAGTGAGGGGAATCCCATGGTCAGTAGTGCGCGCGGGCGCCGAGCAGCCGCATCTGGAAGAGCGTGACGGCGAGGATGATGAGGAAGAGGATCATGGCCGTGGCCGAGCCGTAGCCGACCCGCCCGCCGACGTAGAAGGTCTTGAAGATGTACACCGTCACGGTGTCGGCCGTGCCCGATGCCTCCTTCGAGGCCATGATGTAGACCTGGTTGAAGACGCGGAAGGCCCGAATCGTCGAGACGATCGAGAGGAAGAACAGCGTGGGCGAGATGAGGGGAATGGTGATGTGGCGCAGCCGCCGCCAGCCCGTCGCGCCGTCCACCGCCGCCGCCTCGTAGATCTCCTTCGGCACGTTCGTCAGCGCGGCCAGCAGCACGACGACCTCGAAGCCGAGCGACTGCCAGATCGAGAAGAACATCACGCACACCAGCGACAGGCTCGGCCCCGCCGCCCAGCCGGGCACCGCGGCGCCGAAGTGCTCGCCGAGCAGCCGAAACACGCCCGTGGACTCCTCGACCCAGTACTGCGGCGGCAGGCCGAGGCTCGTCATCACCGAGTTCGCCAGGCCCCACTCGGCGGGCGCAGGGTACAGCATCCAGAGCCACACCGCTGCCGCGGCGACCACCGACGTCACGTACGGGAGGAAGTAGACCGTGCGATAGAAGCCTCGCCCGCGAATCTTGGCGGCCAGCAGGTTCGCAATCAGCAGCCCGAGCAACAGCCCCACGGGCACCGTGCCGACGACGTAGTACACCGTCGCCAGCAGCGACTTGCCGAAGGCAGGGTCCTTGCCCAGCGCCTCGGCATAGTTCTGGAACCCGACGAAGTCGCCCTTCACCATCCGCCAATCGTGCAGGCTCACGTAGAAGGCGTAGGCGACCGGGAAGATGCTGAACAGGCCCAGGATCAGCGCCGCGGGCGACACGTAGAGCCAGCCCGTCAGGTTCTCGCGTCGGCGGCGCCGTCGGGCCCCGGGGGTCTCTCTTGCCATGCGGGGATTCTAGCCGCCGGGGGAGGCGCTGTCAAGGCGCCGCGCGGCGATGTTCCACGGGGAACGCTGTTTCTTGCATTTTCGGCATGCGGCTTGCATTTTCGGCATGGCCCCGATACACTCCACCCGTCCCCTCAGGAGGTACACATGCCCCCTCCCCCAACCATTGCCGCCACGTTCGACCCCGACCGCCTCTCGTTCCGCGACCACGAGACACTCGGCGGCATCGTCCGCTACGCCCACGAAGCCGGCTGGCGCCTCGACCTCGACCCCTTCGCCGCCCGCCGCGCGCCCGCGGGCCGCTGCGACGGCCTGCTCGTCCGCCTCCGTCCCCGCCACGCCATCGGCCGCTTCGACATCCCCGCCGTCTGCGTCGGCCTGCGTCCGCGAGGCGTCGCCCTGCCCCAGGCCACCGAGAACCACTACGCCGCCGGCCGCATCGCCGCCTGGCACTTCATCCAGCGCGGCTACAGCGGCTTCGCCTGCCTCGGCCCCCACCAGGGAGTCGGCACTCGCGGCGCAGGCGTCTCCTTCGGAGGAGAGCTTCGCTGGCTGGGCCGCCACCCCGACGCCCATCGCGTCCTCGCCGCCTCCCGCGGCGGCCCCGCGCAGTGGGACGCCGCTCTCGCCTCGCTCGACGCCTGGCTCGCCGGTCTCGAACCCCCCGTCGGCATCCTCGTCGCCCGGCCCGGCCTCGCCCGCACCCTCGCCAACCTCGCCCTCGCGCGCGGCCTGCGTGTGCCACAGGACGTTGGCATCATCGCCGCCGACGACGACCCGGTGCTTTGCGAAATGCCCCCCGCCCTCACCGCCATCCGCTTCGACTATGCCGAAGTCGGCTACCGCGCCGCCCACCTCCTCGACCGCCTCCTCCACGGCCAGCCGCCCCCGAAACAAGCCGTCCTCGTCACGCCCACCGTCGTCCCCCGCCAGTCCACCGACCGCGAGTCCGTCGCCGACCCCCTCGTCGCCGACGCCCTCTGGTTCATAGACAGCCATCGCAACGAACCCATCCGCCCGCGCGACGTCGCCGCCGCCGTCGGCCTCGCCGAGCGCACCTTGCGGCTCCGCTTCCGCCGCGCCGGCCGCGACACCGTCCACCGCGAGATCGCCAAGGCCCGCATCGAGCACGCCAAACTCCTCATCGAAAACCGCACCACCCTGCCCCTCGAACTCCGCCCCGGCGGCCCGCCCGTGCGCATCACCCTCGACACCTCGGCCCCCGACACCACCGCCAACCCCGAACTCGAGGCCCGCCTGGACGCCGAGCTGGCGCGCCATGGCGACCCCGAGGCCCGCCGGCGGCTTCAGCGACATCGGCGCGTTCGTGCCGCCCAGGTCGCGAGTGCTGCCCACGACAGCGGCTTCGGCAGCTACGACGCCCTTCTCCGCGCCTTCAAGCGCCACGCCGGCGCCGCCCCCCTCGCCTGGAAGCGCCGCAAAACCTGAGCCAGCCCTCAGCCACAACCAAGGGGAAGGCAAGGCAAAGTCCAAAGTGCAAAATGCAAAGTGCAGAACTCAGAACCGCGCGCCCCTCGCTGGCGGGGCCATCTTGCATTTTGCACTTTGCATTCTGCATTTTGCATTCTGCATTCGCCATCCAACACCCAATGCTCAATGTCCAAGTAAGACCATCGAGGTCGTCCCTGCTTCCTCACTTGGTCATTGGACATTGGGTGTTGAGTATTGGATATTGGGCTTCCGCCCTCCCCGCCCAAGGGCCGCCTCGCCTATGCCTGAGCCCTCGTGCTCGGCACTGGCCCCCACGAATCCTGTGGGCGGGGCGGCCCTTCCCCGCGCTCTTCGCGAGCCGGGGATTGCCCGAGGGGAAGAGCAAGAATGTCCCCTCTTCCTGGTCCATAGTCCAGGTTGACACGCCCGTCAGGTCGCAGTACACTGAAGGCGATGAGCAGACATGAGAAGCTGTACCAACACATCCTCTTCCGCCAGAGCGATGCAAACGTGCCCTTCGAGGGTCTGTGCGCCCTCATGCTCCGCCTCGGTTTCAACCGGAGGGTCAGAGGGGACCACCATGTCTTCTGGAGGGAGGGCGTCGTCGAAATCGTCAATCTACAGCCCAAAGGAGCCAGTGCGAAGCCGTACCAGGTCAAGCAAGTCCGAGAGTTGATCCTGCGCTATGGCCTGCGCTTGGAGAAGTAGCAATGGAATCGCGTTACGAGATCATCATCTTCTGGAGCGATGAGGACGAGGCCTTCGTGGCCGAAGTGCCCGAGCTTCCTGGCTGCATGGCCGACGGCGCCACCCGTCAACAGGCCCTTGAGCACACCGAGGAGGCTATTGACGCCTGGCTCGAGACCGCCCGCGAACTCGGTCGCCCCATCCCCGAGCCCAAAGGCCGCCTCGCTTACGCCTGAGTCGCCTACCGGCGCGGCCGGCTCATGACTCCTGTGGGCGGGGCGTCTCTGCCCCGCGCTCTTCGCGGGCCGGGGATTGCCCGAGGGCCGAAGATGGGAATGTCCCCTCTTCCCGTCTCCGGGGGAAAGCATCAGGAATGCCTGATCTCTAGCTGGCCCGAGTTGCCCATGACGAGCCGTGGCGTACCGGGATCGCGTGTCCTCTCCGGAATGGGCCGACCTGTTATCTCGCTCAGACACCGGTTCTGGAGGTGAACGCGCAGGTCTGTCATGAGGCAGGTCAACTCGAGATTCTGCGCGCTCAACTCACTCATCTCCCGGACCTTGGCCGAGATCCCCTGCGCAGTACCCAGAGGGCTCATTACCATCTGGTCCAGGTCCGCGAGCAGGCCCCCCAACTTGAAAGCATAGTCCTTGTGCCGCTCCAGCAGCGGCTCGATGCACGAGCGGGTTTCACGGAACAGGATTTCGTTGTCGAACAAGCGCCACTGCCAGTCCGGCCGGCTCGCATCTGGGTCATACAGGATCGCGCGAAGCCGTGAGGACTTTCGTGCCCATTCCTCCCGCTCTACGCCGTTCAACTTGGCAATGACCCCGAAGTCACTGACGGCTATCGAAAGCCTGCCAAGCCATTGCTGGTATCTGTGAATAGCCTCAACAACCTGCAAGCGCGCATCGTTGATGACCTTATGCAGAAATAGCTTTCGCTGCGCTCGCATACCCAGCAAATAGGCCGCAAACCACCCGGCCACCACGAGGACAACGGTCGCTCCATTGGAAGCTGGAATTACTCCCACCCACACAAGGAAGCCGACGAACGGCGCGCCGAACCCGCAGGCCAGCAAACCGATGTTGCGCATGTCTCCAGCGCCCCCCTTGCTCGATCGCCCCTCTTCTCTCGCTCCCACGCCTTCGCTATGGCGTGCGGTAGACCTCGCGGCGGTGGCCGATAGCGTGGACTACGATGCACTCCTCGTCGTGGAGTACCTCATAGACAACTCGGTAGTCGCCCACACGGAGCTTGTAGAGTCCAGCGAGATCGCCTGCCAGTGCCTCGGGTCGGATGTTATCCAGGTTGACCGACAGCCAATGAATGCGTTTGCCGATGCGGCGGCCGACAGGCTTGTCGAGCCGCTCCAACTCGCGAGTGGCAGGGTCCATGATGCGGATGCGGTACACCGTGGTCACCCCAGATCAAGCCGCTGCACCACGCCCTCGAACGGCTCGCCGCGCTCGCCTGCGGCGACGGCCCGCTTCTGCCGCAACAGCCGATCTCGCACGGACTTCCTGATGGGCAACCCCTCATCGGGGTCGCCAAGCAACTCGCGCAGTTTCTGCTCGATGGTCGTCTCGATCATCTCGCGCAGTTCGTCACTTGTCATCTCAGCGACTTTGGCCGCCATATCGAACTCCTTTGGCCTGTGCCGATACCCGAATCATATCCCATGCCGATCCAGGTGTCAACAGCGGGGATGGCCCACGTGACCGCCGATCTCGTGTTCCCTCTTGTCGTGCTCGTCGTCGTCCTCGTCGTCGTCGTCGAGTCCGGTGGCTCTGTCCCTCATCGGGGGATTCGACGACGAGGACGAGGACGATAGAAGAAATGGAGTGTTTGACTCCCGCGGCGGAGGGCTGCTATAATCGCCGCGTGAGCCAGGATGGCCAGGAGAAGGTGCGAGTCGGGGCCGAATGTCTCCGCTGGCGGTCGCATCCCGTGGTGGACGATTACCCGCGCTCGCTGCTGCTGGTGGCGGCGGTGATCGCGCTGTGCGTGGGGGTGTGGGTGAGCTTCGATTCCGTGGGCCTCGCGGCACTGACCGTGGCGGTCCTGGCAGGGTCGCTGGCACGCTACTTCGTGCCGACGGACTATGAGCTGGACGGCTCCGGGGCGTCGGTGCGGTTCCTGGGACATCTCCGCCGCGTGGGGTGGGGGGACGTGCGGCGGTTTTTCGTGGCCCCCGAGGGGGTGCAGCTCTCGCCGTTCGAGAGGCCGTCGCGGCTGGAGTCGTTTCGCGGCACGCTTCTGCGGTTCGCGGGCAACCGGGACGAGGTGGTGCGGTTTGTCGAAGACCAAGTGGCCGCGCGTCGCCAAGCTTAGGCAGTCGCTCCGCCACGCCTTCTCGATGAAGAGTCCCTTCGGCCCGCTGAGCGAGGCGGACCGCGAGCTCTTGGCGCAGCTCGCGCTGGCGATTGCACGGCGGCGAATGGTGGGGCCGGCCATCCTGTTCCTGGAGTCGCTGCGGCCGCTGAGCTACATCGGCAGCCAGGCGATGCTGTTTCTGCGCCCCTTCCTCACGCCGCTCCTGAACGCCGAACGCTACGACCGCCTGGCCGAAATCCTCGAGCGGCGCGAGGGGATCGAGGCTCTGGTGAAGGCCATCGAGCGGGTGAGTGAAAAGAGGAATCCGTAATCCGTAATGCGTAATCCGTAACCAGAGAAGAACCGAAGCGCGCCTTCTCCTCTCCTGTTACGCATTACGAATTACGCATTACGGAGCTTCCAGGTGCACGGAAGACCCTATGGCGGAACGAGCCTTCAACCCCGACGATCTCAACGTCATCGTGGCGACCGATTGCGGAAGCACGACGACGAAGGCGATCCTGATCGAGAGGAAGCCGGAGGGCTATCGCCAGACCTTTCGCGGCGAGGCCCCGACGACCGTCGAGGCGCCGTTCGAGGACGTGACGCGGGGGGTGCTCAACGCCTTCGCGGAGCTCGAGGAGCTGTCGGGCCGCCGCATCCTGGACGGCGAGCGGATCATCACCCCGGCGCGCGGGAACGAGGGGGTGGACATCTATGTCTCGACGAGCAGCGCGGGCGGCGGCCTCCAGATGATGGTGGCGGGCGTGGTGAAGCAGATGACCGCCGAGAGCGCCGAGCGGGCCGCCCTCGGGGCCGGCGCCATCGTGATGGATGTGCTCGCCGCCAACGACCAGCGGCTGCCCTACCAGAAGATCGAGCTGATCCGCCGCCTCCGACCCGACATGGTCCTCCTGTCCGGCGGCACGGACGGCGGGACGATCACCCACGTGGTCGAGCTGGCGGAGTTCCTGGCCGCGGCGAATCCCCGGCCCCGCCTCGGCCACGACTACAAGCTGCCCGTCATCTACGCGGGGAACCGCGACGCCCGCGAGGCCGTGGCCGACCGCCTGGCCGAGAAGACCGAGCTGCACACGACGGACAACCTGCGCCCCGTGCTGGAGCGCGAGAACCTCGGCCCCGCCCGCACCGAGATTCACGAGCTGTTCCTCAAACACGTCATGGCCCAGGCCCCCGGCTACCAGAAGCTCATGTCGTGGGTCGGCGCGCCCATCATGCCCACCCCGGCCGCCGTCGGCCACATCATGCAGGCCATCGCCAGACGCCAGGGCATCAACCTCATCGGCGTGGACATCGGCGGGGCGACGACCGACGTGTTCAGCGTGTTCGACGGCTCCTTCCACCGCACCGTGAGCGCCAACCTGGGAATGAGCTACAGCATCTCGAACGTCCTGGCCGAGGCCGGCCTGCCCAATCTGGTGCGCTGGGTGCCGTTCGACATTGACGAGATGGACCTGCGCGACCGCATCAAGAACAAGATGATTCGGCCGACGACGATCCCGCAACTCCTCGTGGAGCTGAAGGTAGAGCAGGCCATCGCCCGCGAGGCGTTGCGGCTGGCCTTCGAGCAGCACAAGGCCCTCGCCGTCGGCCTCAAGGGCGTGCAGCGCGAGCGGAGCATCTCGGAGAGCTTCGACCAGACCATGACGGGCGAGACGATCATCGACATGCGGCGCCTCGACCTGCTCGTCGGCAGCGGCGGCGTGCTGTCCCACGCCCCGCGGCGGAGCCAGGCCGCCATGATGCTCATTGACGGCTTCCAGCCCGAGGGCGTGACGCGGCTGGCGGTGGACAGCATTTTCATGATGCCGCACCTGGGCGTGCTGGCGCAGGTGCACGAGAAGGCGGCGGAGGAGGTATTCGTCCGCGACTGCCTGATCGACCTCGGCACCTGCGTGGCGATGGTGAACCAGCGCAAGCCGGGCGCGGCCGCCTTCGACTACGCGCTCGACGCCGGCGGCGAGACGCGCAACGGCTCCCTCGCCGTCGGCGAGATGAAGCTCGAGCCCCTCGGCGTGGGCGAGACGGCGAAGCTCACGGTCAGCCCCGCCCGAGGCGTTGACCTCGGCGAGGGTCGAGGCAAGACGCTCGAAGCCGAGGTCCACGGCGGCGTCGTGGGCGTGATCTTCGACGCCCGCGGCCGGCCGCTCGGGGTGCCCGAGAAGAATCGGGCCGAAGTGGTGAAGAGCTGGGCACGGGCGCTCAGCGCCTATCCGGCGTAGGGACGCGACGACGAGGACGACGACGAGGACGAGGACGAACGATGGCACACGCCTACACCCCTGGTCTCCGCGTCACCGAGCGCGCCACGGTGCGCAAGGAGCGGCGCCTGCCCATCGCCGGCCAGGTCCTGGTCGAGGCCGGGGCGCGGGTGCAGGCCGAGGACATTGTGGCCCGCGCCGAGCTGCCCGGCGACGTGGCGACGGTGAACGTCGTCAATCTCCTCGGCATCACCCCCGCCGAACTGAGCCAGTACATGCTCAAGAGCGAGGGGGACAAGGTCGAGCGCGACGAGCCGATCGCCGAGACGCGTCCCTGGATCAAGTGGCTCAAGAGCGTCGTCCGCGCTCCTGTCGCGGGCACCATCGAGTCGGTGAGCGCCATCACGGGCCAGGTGCTGGTGCGCACGGCGCCGCGGCCCGTGGAACTCACAGCCTACCTGGACGGCACGGTGGCCGAGGTGATCGAGCGGGAGGGCGTGGTGGTGGAGACGCACGGGGCATTCGTCCAGGGCATCTTCGGCGTCGGCGGCGAGGTGCACGGCGAGCTGGCAATGGCGGTGGACCGCCCCGACGCGAGCATCGGCCCGGGCGACCTGGGGGCGGAGTTCGCCGACAAGATCATTATCGCGGGCGAGCTGGTGACGAGCGACGTCTACGAGCGGGCCTCCGCCCTCGGGGTGGCGGCGCTGGTGTGCGGCGGGTTCCACGACGGCGATCTCCGCCGCCTGCTCGGCTACGACCTGGGCGTGGCGATCACGGGCCACGAGGACATCCAGCCGATCCTCATCGTCACCGAGGGCTTCGGCCCGATGGCCATGGCCGAGGCCACGTTCGACCTGCTCCAGGCCCACGCCGGCCAGCGGGCCTCGGCCAACGGCGCCACGCAGATCCGCGCCGGCGTCCTCCGCCCCGAGATCATCATCCCCACCGAGGCGGCGGCCTCGGCCCCCGCCGTGGCCGAGGTGGCGATGGTGGGCTTGACGCAAGGCTCGCGGGTGCGTATCATTCGGGAGCCTGGCTTCGGGCGGATCGGCGCCGTCAAGGCCCTCCCGCCCGCCGCCGTGCAGATCGAGACGGAATCGCGGGTGCGCGTGGCCGAGATAGAGTTCCCCGATGGCGCGGTCGTGATCGTGCCGCGGGCCAACCTCGAGGCGATTGAATCGTGAGGCGTCCCCTGCCACTGCTCCTGCTCGCCGCCGCCTTGTGTGCGGCCCGGCTCGCCTCTGCCGCAGAGCATCCGCCCATCAGCACGCCGTATGCCGCCAGCTTCCGCGCCTACGACCGCCCGAGCGACGACGGGAACGCCATCGGCGTCGAATGGGCGCCGGCCGAGGTCGAAGGCCCGACCATTCAGTACATCGTCGAGGTCGCCTCAGAGGAGGACTACCAGGCCGGCAAGTTCCACACCCGCCGCGTCCCCTCGCTCTCTGCATTCAAGAGCGACCACCCCGAGTACTACGGCTCGGCGAAGAGTCTGCGGAACATCCATTACATCATGGTCGAGCCCGCCAAGTACTACCCGCCCCAGCCGCGCCGCATCGAGGAGCCGACGAAGGAGGAGCAGGAGAAGCTGAGCGCGACCGCGCGTGCCCGCCTCCAGGCCCGCCTCGCCTACGAGAAGAAGAAGGAACGGGAGCGGCTCATGGCCGAGCGCCGCCGCATCAACGGCCAGACCTACTACTTCCGCCTCGCCATCACGGACGGGCGCAAGACCCTCTACGTGGCCAAGCCCGACGGGCAGCCCAAGGTCGTCACCGCCAGCGGCCGGCCCAACTACTTCAAGTGGGGCAAGGCGAACAACCTGGTCTTCTCGATCCTCTTCTGCGCCATCGTGCTCGGGTTCATCCACGCCGCGCGGAAGAACCCGAACCTGTTCATCCGCAAGATCGCGGGGTTGGAGGCGGTGGACGAGGCCATCGGCCGGGCGACCGAGATGGGCCGCCCCGTCTACTTCGTCCACGGCCTCGCCGACATGGGCAGCCTCTCCACCATCGCGGCCGTGAACATCCTGGCCCGCGTCGCCCGCCGCGCCGCCGAATACGACACGCGGGTGCGCGTGATGAACAACGACCCCATCGTCCTGGCCGTGAGCCAGGAGGTGGTGAAGCAGGCATACACGGAGGCCGGCCGCCCCGACGCCTATAACCCCGACGACGTGGCGCTGGTGGCCGCCGACCAGTTCAGCTACGTGGCCGCCGTGGGCGGCCTGATGGTCCGCGAGCAACCGGCCACGATCTTCCTCGTCGGCTACTTCTACGCCGAATCGCTCCTGCTCGCCGAGACGGGCGCCTCCACGGGCGCCATCCAGATCGCAGGCACCGACTCCTACACCCAGCTCCCCTTCTTCATCCCGACCTGCGACTACACGCTGATGGGCGAGGAGCTGTACGCCGCCTCGGCCTACCTCTCGCGCGAGCCACGGCTGCTCGGCAGCCTGCGGGGGCAGGACGTGGGGAAGGCGTTCCTGATGGCCGCGGCCGTCGTCGGCACGATCCTCTCGACGGCGGGCGTGGACTGGATTCGCAACCTGTTCCTGGCGTTCTGAGGCGCCGATGTTCTACAAGCGAACCATACCGCTGATCATCGTCTTCGTGACGGGGCTGCTGGCCTTCGTCCACGAGTTCGTGCCGCACCCCATCTCGGCGGCGTTCCGCGAGGAGATGACCACCTGGTTCCGCATCATCGGCGGCTTCGGCATGTTCATCGGGGTCTATAGCCTGCTCCACATGCACACCATGCGCGTCCGCCGCCAGCAGGCGGGCTGGGGCTACAGCGCCTTCGTCTTCCTCGGCGCCGCGGCGATGATCGTCGCCGGCATCGTCAACGAGCCGCACGGGCCGCTCGGCCCCGCGCCCGAGGACGGCACGATGTTCGACTGGTTCTACATGAACGTCCAGGTGCCGTGCGGGGCGACGATTTTCTCGCTCCTGGCGTTCTTCATGGCCAGCGCGGCCTTCCGCACGTTCCGGGCGCGGAACATCGAGGCCGCCCTGCTCCTGGTCGCGGCTGTCATCGTGATGTTCGGCCGCGTGCCCCTGAGCGCGATGATCTCCGACGCCTTCCCCCGGGCGGCCGACGTGCTTCTGGAGTGCCCCAATCTGGCCGCCAAGCGCGGGATCCTCCTCGGCGTGAGCCTGGGCGCCATCTCGCAGTCGCTTCGCATCCTCTTCGGCATCGAGCGCACCTACATGGGCGGAGGAGGCGACTGATGAGCGCGCCCGACGCCTCTCTGCGCAAAGCCCTCCTCGCCCGGCGCGTGGTCTATCTCCTGCTCGCCGCCGCCATCATCGTCACGGCCCTGGCCAAGATCAAGATGAAGGTCGTCCCCTCCCCGCTCTCGCGCCAGGTCTACGACCGCATCGAGAAGCTGGCCAAGGACAAGCCCGGCGCTCCCATCCTCCTCTCGTTCGACTACGACCCCTCGGCCAAGGAAGAGCTGTACCCGATGAGCCAGGCGCTCCTGCGCCACGCCTTCCGCCGCAACCTGCGCCCCATCGTGATGACCTTCTGGCTCAACGGCGTCGGCCTGTGCAAGGAGCTTCTCGAGCGGACCGCCAAGGAGGCGGGCAAGGAATCGGGCACCGGCTTCGTCTTCCTCGCCTACAAGCCGGGCGGCTCGAACCTCCTCCTGAACATGGGCGAGAGCCTCAAGGGAGCGTTCGACAAGGACTTCTATGGGAAGCCCACGGAGGGCATGCCCGCCCTCGCGGGAGTGGCGTCGCTCCGCGACATCCCGGTCGTCGTCGGCATCGCGGCGGGCAGCAGCACCGAGATGTGGATCGCCTACGGGCGCGACCGGTTCGGCTTCGACTTGGCGGCAGGCTGCACCGCCGTCATCGCGCCCGACCTCTATCCGTTCCTCCAGTCGGACCAGCTCTTCGGGCTCCTCGGCGGCCTGCGCGGCGCCGCCGATTACGAGGTACTCATCGGCAAGCCCGACAGCGGGGTCGGGGGCATGCCCGCGCAGTCCGTCGCCCACTTCCTCATCATCGGGCTGATCCTCGTCGCCAACGCCCACGTGTTCCTGCGGTGGCTCAAGCGCCGCCGGGAGGCCTGACCGCATGGCCGCACCGATCCAACCCGAGCGCACGCCGGCCCAGCGAGTGGCCGAGACCGCCGTTCTGATCGCCTGCGCGCTCGGCTTCCTGGCCGCCTGCATCGCCATCCCGTGGCCGAAGGATGGCCCGTCGAAGCTCTCGATGGAGGGCATCGGCGTCTTCGTCGCCGCCGGCCTCACGCTCATCATGTACTCGTTCCTCTACCGCGACAACCCGCTGTTCAAAGTCGCCGAGAACCTCTACGTCGGCGTCTCCCTCGGCTACGGGGCGATGATGACCTGGTATCTGTCGCTCAAGCCCGAGGTGGTGGACCCCCTGGTGTTCGCGCCGACGGGCGAGGCGCGCGTGGATGCCCTGCTCCATCGCACGGTGCCCATTCTCCTGGGCTTCCTGCTCCTCACGCGGTTGTCGCGCAAGCACGGCTGGCTCAGCCGCTACGCCTACACCATCATGATCGGCTGGGGCGCCGGCATCGGCATCCCCATTGTCGTCCACACCTACATCCTCAAGCAGCTCGGCCCCTCCGTGCAGCCCCTCACGGGCAACGTGTGGGACATCCTGGGCGGCGTGGTGATCCTGGTCGGCACGGTTTCCGTCCTCTTCTACTTCTTCTTCTCGGTCGAGCACAAGGGGGCTGGCGGCGCCGTGTCGCGCGTCGGCATCTGGTTCCTCATGGTCTCCTTCGGCGCGTCCTTCGGCTACACGGTGATGGGCCGCGTGTCGCTGCTGATCGGCCGCGTGGTCTTCCTCCTCCGCGACTGGCTCCAACTGAACCTGTAGCCGCCGGGCGCAGGCCCTGTGCTTTGCCCACATCTTCCCAAGCCCCCGAACGGGGGCGGCGGAGTAAAGCCCACGGTGAGGCTCTGCGAACCGTGGGAACGCAGAGGGCCCACACACCCAGCCCCCGAAGGGGGCGGCGGAACCTCTTGCGCCCATTGAAGTTCCCCCGCCCCCTTCGGGGGCTGGCAGGCAACATTGCGTCATGCCCCACGGCTCCCAGAGCGTCGCCGTGGGCTTTATTCCGCCACGCCCTTCGGGCGTTTGCGAATCGGCCCGAAACGTGGGCAAAGATGAGCGCACAGCCCTGGGGTACCAATGGCCACGGCGGACCATTCCACCTCCCCTGCCGACGAACGCGTCGTGCCGTCGCCGCGGCCGTCGGGGCCGGCCGTCGCAACCCTCCTCGCGCTGGCCTGCGGCGCCGCGTTCGCCGCCTCGCACCTCTTCGGGAACGGGTTGGACGAGGGCACGCTCGTCGCCTGCGGGGCCAAGCATCGCGACCTCATTCTCCGCTCGCGCCAGTGGTGGCGGCTCGTGAGCGCGGGGTTCCTCCACGCCAACCTCGTGCACCTGCTGGTGAACCTCTACGCCCTCGTGGCGGTGGGGCGCGTGGTCGAGGCGCTGTGGGGCCACCGCCGGTTCCTCATCCTCTACACGGCGGCGCTCGTGGGCGGCAGCGTGGCCTCGCTGGCGGCCACACCCGGCGTTTCCGTGGGCGCGTCGGGCGCCATCTTCGGGCTGTTCGGGGCGGTCGTGGTGTTCGCGACCGTGCATCGCCAGCACATCGCACCGAGGGCGCGCGTGCCCTTGCTCATCAATCTGGCGGTCGTGCTCGCGATCAACCTCGCCCTGGGCCTCACCGTGCCCTTCATTGACAACGCGGCGCACATGGGCGGCCTCGCGACGGGCGCCGCGGCGGCTCTCGTGCTGCGGCCCGTGACGGTGCTGGGCCGGCCCGGCCCGCTCGGCGAGGCGTTCGCCTGGCTCGCCGCGGCCGCCGCGACCCTCGGCATCACCGGCGCAGTGTTCATGGCCGCCCGCAACGCGCGGGCCTCCGAGTGGCAGCGCCTCCTCGGCGGCGAGATGGAGACTCGCACCCTCGACCGCGGCGAACTGACCATCCGCGTGCCCAAGGGCTGGCAATACGAGCGGCCCCGCAAGGCGGACAAGCCGCACGTGTTCCTCCAGCCCGGGATTGGCATCGTCGCCGTTCGAGCCCTCCCGCCTCGTGAGGCCGCGGATGTCGCCTCGGCCGCCGCCGACATCCGTGCGGAATGGCTCAAGGTGGGCGAGCAGCTCGTCCGCAGCCGCGACCTCGCCATCGGGGAGCAAACGGGTATTGAGCAGTTCTTCCGCCACGAGGCTCGCGGGGAGGCACAGCTCACCCGCGAAGTCGTGTTCCCTGCACGCAACGGCCGTCTCGTCTACGTCTCGTTCACCTGCCTGGAGGAGCGCTACAAGGCGCTAGAGGTGCTCTTCGACCGCATCCTCCACAGCATCCGCGTCGGGCCGCCCGGCCGTGCCGCCACGCCCGAGGAGCGTGTGTGGGAGAAGGTGGCTGAGGACCCCAGGAACCCCGATGCCGCGGCCGCCCTGGCCGCACGCTACGCCCGCGAGGGCCGCCCCGAACAGGCGGAGCGATTGCTCCTCGCCTCCCTGCGGCGCCACCCGGGCCACGCGGCGACCCACAACCAGCTCGCCCTCTTCTACGCCACGGCCCGCCCGCCCCACCGCAAGCCGCAGGAGGCCATCCGCTCCGCCCGGAAGGCTCTGGAACTCGCGCCCGACACACCGCGGTACCTGTGCACCCTCGCCCTCGCCCACGAAGCGGCGGGCGACAGAGCCAGCGCCCTCGCCGCCGCCCGCCGCGCCGCCGAACTCACCCCCGACGACGCCACCTATGCCGACCTCGTCAAGCGCCTCACCAAGTAGGCCGTGGCCCGTCCCCCCACGATGCCTGACTGCGGGCCAGGGACGCAAGGGACATGTGGCTGGCTTAGGTCACTTTGGTCCCTTGGGTCCCTTCCACGTCACGCCCCCCTTGCACCGAGGCTGCCTGCGCGGCCCCCACCGTCTCGTTGGGCGGGACGATCACGCCGCAGGAGACGTAGAAGCGCAGGGCCTCCTCCACGGTGATCGGCAGCTCGATGACGTCGCGGCGGGGCACGAACACGACGTAGCCCGATATGGGGGCGGGCGCGCACGGGATGAGCACCTGCACCAGCTCGCCGCCCGTCGCGGCGTTGAGCGAGCGGACCCCCTGCCCCGTGACGAAGCCGATGACGTAGCTGCCCTTCAGCGGATAGGGCACGGCCACGACGCTGTGGAACGCCGGCCGCTTCTCGCCGAAGAAGAAGTCGGTGATCTGCTTCACCGACGGGTAGATGAACCTGACCAAGGGCACGTTGAGGAGCAGGCGCTGGAGCGCGGCGAGCAGGCGCCGGCCCACGAAGCTGGCCACGAGCGCGCCGACCAGCCCCGCCACGACCACGGCCCCCACGACGGCCAGGATGGCGCCCACGGCCCTCGCCGCCACATTGGTGGCCGGCACGCCCAGCAGCGCGGCGAGCTGCCGGCCGAGCCAGCGCCCCAGCATGTCGTCCACAAACCGGCACAGGATGACGACCACATAGCCGGTGAGAAACAAGGGCAGCAGGACTGCCACCCCCGTTAGGAGGAGCCGCGCGATGCGGCGGCGCGGCTTCGCGGCAGGAGCTTGCGGCTTGCTCATCGCCCGAATGCCTCATAGCCGAGGTCGCGAAGGCACGCCTCGACGAGCGGCTGCGCGCCCGCCACCCAGGCGTCGCGGCGCACGGCCTCGGCAAAGTGGTCAAGCTTCGGATACAGCCGCCCGCCGCACTTCTCGTCGCGGTAGCGGGGGCCGAGGCAGGCCGGCCCGAGGACGCCCGTGTCCACGAACGACAGAAGGTCGCCCTCGGTGAACGTGTTGCCCAGCTCGTCGAGGGCCTTGCGCACGCACGACTGCGCGCCGGCCTTCTCGATGGCCGTCCAGATGTTCACCTTGATGATCCCGTCGTCCTTCAGACGCGTGAAGTCGGCGGGCGAGAGGCTGGAGGTACCGTGGAGGACGAGCAGCTTGCCCACGGCGCCGCGGATGGCCTGGGCCTGGTCGCCGTGGTAGCGCAGCTCGCGGGCCGAGGCGCGGTGCTCGGTGCCCAGGTTGGGCACAATCAGGTCGCAGCCGGTCGCCTCGACGAAGCGCTTCGCCTGGGCCACCGTGGTGATCTGGTTCTTCTGCTCGCCCGTGCCCGACTCGAAAATCTCGTCCACCGCTCCCTCGACGACCACCGTGTCGCGGTGGCGCTCGACGTAGGCGGCCGTGGCCCTGATGTTCTCGTCGAAGGGCAGGGTCGAGGCGTCGAACATCACGCTCGATAGCCCCTTGAGCCGGCGCTCGAGAATCTCCGCGTCGTCCCCGGGCTGCCCGTGGTCGAGGTGCGTCATCACGCGGATCTTGCCGAACGGGCCGTCGGGCTGGGTGTAGAACGCGACCTGGGACAGCCAGGCCTCGAAGCCGAGCCACGGGTCGCCGAGGCCGGTGTAGAGCTTGATCTGCGGGCGGGCGTGGTAGGTGCCGCAGATGGAGAGGAAGAGCGGGATGTCGGGCGCGCCGACCCGCTCGCCGAAGCTCTTGGCCGCTCGCAGGCAGGCCTCGATGCCGCGCGCACACTCGGGGTTCAGGTTGATCAGCGCCACGCCCTTCTCGCGGGCCTCCTGGATGGCCTCGCGGGCATGCGTCGCGTCGGCGATCAGGGCCATTGTGGTTCCTCTCGGATCTGTGTCGTTGACGGGGAGCCGCAGCATTGTATAATAAGCCCTGCCGACGCGCAAACTCGCAGCATCCAGGGGGATTCCGTGCAGACTGAGACCGAGCCGTTCCGTGTCCGCTACGCCGAGACCGACGCCCAGGCCGTGGCCTACTACGGCACGTATTTCACCTGGTGGGAGGTGGGCGAGCTGCACTTCCTGGAGAGCCTCGGCGTGCGGGCGCCCGAGCTGGGGCGCGAGGGCATCCTCGTCGCCGCCGCCGAGTCCTACGCCCGGTTCCTCCGCCCCGCCGTCTACGACGACTTGGTGGCCGTGCGGGTCCGCCTCACTCAGGCCGCGCCCAAGCGCGTGCTGCTCGAGACGGAGCTGCACCGCGTCGAGGACGGCGCGCTGCTGGCGACGGGCAAGATGGCCCGCGTGCTCATCGGCCCGGCGGGGAAGGCCCTGCCGATCCCGCAGCCCCTCCTCGCCGTCGCGGAGGAGCGCGTCGAGCGGATCGTCGTGAGCGAGAAGGCCGACGCCTTGCTCGGCCCGGCCCCGCCGGGTGCGCGGCAGCACGAGATCGAGCTGCGCGTGCGCTACGCGGAGACCGATGCGCAGGGCGTGGCCTACTTCGGCAGCTACTACGCCTGGTTCGAGGCGGGGCGGAACGAACTGACCCGCAGCGTGGGCCTGCCCTACCGCGACCTGGAGCGCCGCGGCGTCAATCTGCCGGTCGCCGAGGCATTCTGCCGCTACCAGAGCCCCCTTCGGCCCCGCGAGGCGTTCCTCCTCACCACGGCGGTCCCCGCCCTCGGCAAGGTCAAGATGACCTTCGTCAACCGCATCACGTCGCTCGACGGCGAGCGCGAGCTCGCGCTCGGTTACACGATCCATGGCTGCACGGGCCGCGACGGGCGGCCCCAGGGCCTCCCGGCCGACGTCGTCGAACGCTTCACCCCATTGAAGGAGCCCTCACCATGCACTGGCTGAGAATGGAGCAGGCCCCCCTGCTGATCGCGTGCCTGGCCCTGTGCCTGCTTGCCGTGCAAGCGCAGGCGGCCGAGGCGTTGGCGGTGGACGCCGATTTCCCCGGCGGCAACGCCATCATCGAGAAGATCGAGGGCGACACCGTCGCGCTCCGCCAGGACCTCCGCGACACGGCGGGCGACTGGTTCTGGTGGCACTTCCGCGTGCGCGGGGCCGCCGGGCGCACGCTGACCTTCCGCTTCACCAAGAGCAACGTCATCGGCGTGCGCGGCCCGGCCATCAGCACCGATGGGGGGAAGACCTGGAAGTGGCTCGGCGCCGCCGCCGTCAAGGGGAACTCCTTCTCCTACGCCTTCCCCGCCGACGCGGCCGACGTGCGCTTCTGCTTCGCCATGCCCTACTTCGAGGCCAACCTGAAGGCGTTCCTCGAGCGCTATGCCGGCAGCCCCAGCCTGAAGGCCCTCACGCTCTGCAAATCGCGCAAGGGGCGGGAGGTCGAGCGCCTCCACGTCGGAAAGCTCGATGGCGAGCCCGCCGCCCGCGTGCTCCTCACGGCCCGCCACCACTGCTGCGAGTGCATGGCCAGCTACGCGATGGAAGGCGTCGTCGAGGCGGCCCTCGCCGACACCGACGACGGCCGCTGGTTCCGCCAGCACGTCGAGATGATGCTCATCCCCTTCACCGACAAGGACGGCGTGGAGGACGGCGACCAGGGGAAGAACCGCAAGCCCCGCGACCACAACCGCGACTACCAGGGCGACAGCCTGTACCCGGAGACCCGCGCACTGCGCGAGCTGGTGCCGAAGTGGTCGGAGGGGCGGCTGAAGGTCTCCCTCGACCTCCATTGCCCCCACATCCGCGGCCAGCACAACGAGGTCATCTACATCGTCGGCTCGCAGGCCCCCGCCGTGTGGGAGCAGCAGTGCGCCCTCGGCAAGCTCCTCGAAGCCGTCCGCACAGGCCCCCTGCCCTATCGCGCGAGCGACAACCTGCCCTTTGGCAAGGCATGGAACACCGGGGGCAACTTTGCCTCGGGCAAGAGCTGCAGCCGTTGGGCGGGCGAGCTTCCCGGCATCCGCCTCGCTGCGTCCTTCGAGATCCCCTACGCCAACGCCGGCGGCCAGACCGTCACCGCCGAGAGCGCGCGAGCCTTCGGCCACGACCTCGCGAAGGCCATCCGCCAATACCTGGAGAAGTAGGAGGCCCCTATGGCAGCGAAGAGGGAAGTGCTCATTCTGCTCGGCAGCCCGCGAAAGCGGGGCAACAGCGCCCTCCTCGCGGCCGAGGCCGCCAAGGGCGCGAAGGCCGCAGGGGCCAACGTCGAGACCGTGTACCTCCAGGGCCTCGACATCAAGGCCTGCACCGCCTGCAACGCGTGCCAGAAGAAGAACGCGAAGGGCTGCGTGATCCGCGACGACATGCGGGGGCTCTACCCGAAGCTCACGCAGGCCGACGCCCTTCTCTTCGCCTCACCCGTCTACTGGGCCAACATGTCGGCACAGATGAAGACCCTGATGGACCGCTGCTACGCGCTCGCGACCCCCTCGGGCCACGCCTTCGCGGGGAAGAGGGTCGGCATCGTCCTTGCCTACGGCGCGCCCGACGTCTTCAGCTCGGGCGGCGTGAACGCCTTGCGCGCGTTCCAGGACTCCTTCAATTTCATCGGCGCGAAAATCGCAGGCATGGTGCACGGCATGGCCTGGCAGCCGGGCGACGTGAAGAAGAACCCCGCCTTGCTCAAGGAGGCCCGCGGCCTGGGCGAAGCGCTCGCCACAAGTTGAGGGACTGCCAGCACTTACGCGATGGGCAGCGGCCGTGCGACGCATGTCGCACGCCGGCAAGCACTTACGCCCGGAGGCCCGCGATTCGCCGATTCTCGGCCTCTCCAAGACTCGCGCCCCTCGCCGGCACCGCGCGAGTCTTGATTCAGGCCCGAAAACGGTCGAGAATCGCCGTTTCTCTAGACTCGCGCCCTTTCTCCCCCCTGAGGGCGCGAGTCTTACCCTGACTTCCGAAACCGTGCAAGCCGAGTGGTGCAAGGCACATGGGCCGCGCCGTCACGGCATGGGCAGCCTCGTGCCGCGCGAGCGCCGGATGCAGCGGAACTGCGGCTGGAGGTCGGGCGAGGGCTCCTCGGCCCATGCCCCGTCCTGCGCCGCGATCACCTGGGGGCGCTTTGCGCCGTCCTCTGTCGTGCTCGCTCTGTCATTGGGCTGGCAAGGCTGTTCCATTCCCTGTTCTCACGCGGCACGGACAATGGGACATACGGGACTTATAGGACGTATGGGACACATATCACGGGTCACGCATCAATCCGCACCCCGCCCGTTCTCTTCGCTGCCGCGGTGAACTCCTCCTTTCCGTGGCCTTGCGCCCAGAGGTCGAGCAGCCGCTTGTGGATGCCGCGGGGGTTCGCCTCGTACCACGCCATCGCCATGAGGTTCATCCCGCGGTCCACCCCGCGGAAGAGCTTGGGCGGCTGGACGTAGTCGGGGTCGAGCAGGATGTGGCGGACGATGCTCCAGAGGACGCGGTCAATCTCGCCGTTGACGAAGATGCAGGCGTGGCCGCGGCCGGAGGGGTTGAGCCGCGGGTGGTAAAGGGTGGTCATCGCCCGCACCTCGATGGCCCCCAGGTGGCTCGGGTACGACCGAGGGATGTCAACGCGGAAGCGATGCTCGCGCTGGAGGGTCACGCGGCCGGCGTCATCCACGTCGGCCACGCCGGGCAGGTTGCGGGCCTTCAGCTCGAGGGTGCGGGCCGCGCCGTCCTTGTGGCGGGCCGCGACGCGGACGGCGAAGTCGGGGTGCTGCCACGTGGCGTCGGCGCGCCGCGGCTCCTCCCAGCCCCAGGCCTGGGCGCGGTAGAGCCGGGCAATCTCCTCGTAGAAGCTGTCCACAAAGACCGCGATCCGCTCGTTGAAGACGCGTGTCGGGAAATGCAGCATGTGCCCCGCTCACCCGACAATGGCGGTGGCGTCGAGGCTGAAGCGCTCGTCGGGCTGCACGACGGGCTCGAGGCGGCCGAACTCGATGGTCGGCGGCAGCGCGGCGTTGCTCTGGGCCTTGCGCATCAGGACGAGCGACACGTTTTCGCGGCCCACACGGTCGCGCGCCCAGCGCCGCACGTTGATGCCGTCGGCCTCGCACCGCTCCAGGATCGCGTTCACCAGGTCGGCCACCGTCGTCGCGTTCTCCACGCGAATGCGAAAGGTCTTGTTGGCGGGCTCGACATCCACGAAAATCTCCGCCTGGTTGGGGGAATCGCTCACGGTCATTCTCCTTGCTTCGAGTCAGACGCCACGTCTTCTTCTGCACATCGCGTCCACGCACTGCGGATTGGGCACAATCTCCTGAACGACGAGTTCGTGCCGCCGCACGTCGTAGCGCAGCCGCTTGCCCACCGCCGGCGGAAGCTCCTCGGGCGAGTTGGCCAGCAGCTTCACGACCTCCGTTGATGATACCGCGCCGACGAGGGAAGTCAAGACGGAAATTGTGGGGAATTTCACCCGCGCCCCCTGGAAAAAGGCGTCGCACTTCCGCCTCACCTCCTCGCCGAGCACGGCCCGCTGGTACTCCTGGCTCCACAGGCACACGAGGCAGGCCGTCTGCCCCGGCACGAGCACCGTGGCCTCCGCCCACGTGCGGCCCATCGCCCCGTTGACGACGGGGATGGGCCGACGCATGCCGAGCAGCCGGGCGTTCACGTAGTACCGGGCCAGCTCGTCGTCCACGCAGAGGGCCACGACATCGGCGTCCCAGACCTCTTCGGGCGCCTGCTGGATCGGGCGGGCGATGGCCACGACCTCGGTGGCGGGGGCCGCGGCGCGCAAGGCGCGGCGGGCCACGTGCACCTTCCTCCGCCCCACGTCGCCCTCGCGGAAGAAGATGCAGCGGTTGAGGTTCGACAGCTCCACCGTGTCGGGGTCCACGAGGGTGAGGCGTCGGACGCCGACGAGTGCGAGGTTCTTCGCCACCTCGTTGCCCACGGCGCCGACGCCGATGACCAGGACGCGGGCGCGCTCGACGCGGGCCAGGGCGCGGGTGC
>DATKZY010000011.1:0-91071 GCA_035527715.1 Planctomycetota bacterium
GATGCGATCATCGAGAGTGCCTGGAAATGGCACTCCTCGCGACCCGCCTGATTACTCCACGGTGACGCTCTTGGCCAGGTTGCGCGGCTTGTCCACGTCGCAGCCGCGGAGCACGGCGATGTGGTAGGCGAGGAGCTGAAGCGGGACGACGGAGAGGAGCGGCACCAGGGGCGCGGGGGCCTCGGGGATGTGGAAGACGTGTTGGCACTTGCGTGCGACCCCCTTGTCGCCCCGCGTGGAGGTACACCCAGGCGTCGGCCTCGCGCGCGATGGTGCTGGCGACGACGTTCACACGGCGAGCGTGAGCGCCCCGCGCCGCTTCGCCTCGCGGAGTGCCGCCAGGGTGTCGGCCGTCTCGCCCGACTGGCTGAGGACGGTCGCCGGCGTGTCGTCCTCGATGACCGGGTTGCGGTACCGGGACTCCAGCCGCTTCAGCCCGTCACCAGGATAGGTGCGGCCCCCAATGTACCCCACGATCCCGCACACGTGAACGCTCCGTCACCTGGGTGTGGAGAGAAGATGCTCCCTGGAGTAGAGGGTATCCCGGTCTCCGCCTCCTGTCAGACCTGCCTCAGAGGCAGAGGCGAAGGCGGCCCGACAGGCCGTGGCGGGCCGCCGTGGCGAGCACGAGGCGCCGGGCGTTGGCGACATAGTGGGCGCGAGCGTCGGGGTCGTAGAGCATCTCCCCCACCTTCCCCACCACGTGCGGGGCGTGGGCAGCCAATGCCGCCCGAAGCACGGGCCACAGGCCCCGCTTCGGGTTCAGCGTGTCTACCAGCACGTAGTCCACGTTCGCCGCCGCGATGGCCCGGAACAGGGCATCCACCTCGCGGCTGCCGTCGCAGAGGAAGGGGAAGAGCGGCCCGGCGAACACATAGGTGCCGAGGCCCGCCTCCCTTGCGCGGCGAAGCACGTCGAAGCGGTCGGCCACGGGGCTGGCGCCCGGCTCCAGGATGCGCCGCACCTCCTCGTCCACCGTCGCCAGCGTCACCCCCACGTCCACCTCGCCGCCGCGGAGGACCTCGATGTCGCGGCGGACGAGTCCGCTCTTGGTCAGGATGCCGACGGGGAAGGCGAAGCGCACGAGCGTCTCGGCGCAACGCCGCGACAGGCGATACTGTTCCTCGAGCGGCTGCCAGCCGTCGCACACGCTGCTGAGCATCACGCGGCCCGGCTTCGCGCGGGCCAGGTCGCGGGCCAACGCATCGGGCGCGTTCACCTTCGCGTCCACGAAGCTGCCCCACGGCTCGCCCTCGTGGCCGCCGAATCGCGCCATGAACCGCGCGTAGCAATAGATACAGGCGTGGGAGCAGCCGACGTAGCAATTCACCGCGTAGTCGGAAATCCCCGACTTCACGAGCGCCGACTTGCACCGAACTTCCGCGACCCTCGGGACCATGAAACTACCTCGTCCCGACGGTCCTCCGTCGGGATGCCGTGTCCTGACGCTCCCGCGTCCATTCTACTACCAGGCGATGGGAGGTCAAGGAGGGACGGGAGACCGTGCAAGATGGGGTCTCCCCGCACAGGAGCGTGGGGATGAGAGAAGGGGACGGGAAACACCGCAGAGCGGTGCGACGAGGAGGGCCTTCGGCGGGCCTAAGACACAAAGGGCAAAAGAGCAAAACTGCAAAGGACTACTTCAGAGTCCTGGCGACCACGCACACCCGACAGCCGAGGTAGTAGAACCGGGACGTCGGGACGCGCATGTAGCGGGGGGCTGAGCGACAGTCCCTGGGCTTGCTGCACCAGGAACCGCCCCGCAAGACCCGGGCGCCGCCGGCTTCAGGGCCTTTGGGGTCCACCTGGGCCGCCTTGTCGTAGGGCGCAAACCAGTCCTCGCACCATTCCCAGACGTTGCCGAGCATGTCGTGCAGGCCCCAGGCGTTGGGCTTGGCCTTGCCGACGGGCTGGGTCGAGGCGCTTGAATTGGCATTGAGCCAAGCGTGTTGCGGCAGGGCGGCCTGGCTGTCGCCGAAGGAGAACTCGGTGGGAGTCCCCGCGCGGCAGGCGTATTCCCATTCCCCCTCGGTGGGCAGGCGGAACGGCCTCTTGCACTTCGCGCTGAGCTTCTGGAGGAAGCCCTGGCAGTCGTTCCAGCTCACCATCTCCACCGGGTTCTGCGGTCTGGGCTTGAACTGGCTTGGGTTATCGCCCATCACCGCCTCCCACTGGGCCTGGGTGACCTCGGTCTTCCCGAGCCAGAAGGGCTTGCTGATCTTCACGCGGTGCTGAGGGAACTCCCGCTGGAACTCGTCAAGGTTGCCGCCGAAGACCTTGACGAGCTGCTCCGGGCTTGTGGTGGGCGGGCTGCCCATCAGGAACTCGCCGGCGGGGATGAGGACCAGGGTCATCTTCACCCCGTTACCCAGGTCTATCTCCTCCTCGACCTTCACGCCGAGCGCGTCGGCGGTGGCCTTCTGGCGCCGCTTGGCCTCCTTCTCATCAAAAGGCCATTTGGTGTAGCCGAGGGAGTCCTCGATGCGGGTCTTCACCGCGGCGATCTGCTCTCCGAGGCCCTTGTAGAGCTTGGTGCCGCCGTGGGCTTTCTCGAATGCCGCGAGCATATCGGTGAGGCGCTTGGCGGTCCCGGGGGAGAGCTTACCCTTGGCCTCTTCCTCGATGCGCCCCCACGCGGCCTTGGCGGCGGCCTCTGCCGCGCCCAACTGGAGCGCCTCCAGCCGCTGCCGGTAGATGGCGACCGACGGCGCGTCGCCCGCCCTGTCGAGGGCCTGGCCCGCTTCGTCCAGCGCGACGCCATCGGCCAGAAGGACGACCGCTGTCATGAGGTTCGACCGCTCGTCGTCCTTGATCTCAGCGTAGGCGAGGGCCTGTTTGGCAGTGAGCTTGATGATGGGCAGCGTCACCTCGGCCCGCCCCGAGCGCAGGGTCACGTTGCCCTCCTTGACCTCTGCGATGGCGCCGCCGGCGCCCCCGAACGCGAGGAACCGCCCCTTCTTGGCGGCGAGGCTCGCCTCGACGGCGGCCCAGAAGTCCCTCAGCAGCCTCGATGCCTCCTGGTCGGCAGCCATAACCTCCCGAAGGTTTGGAACCTTCGGGAGGTTAGCAAGGAGCTTGTCGGCCTCGTCGTACTTGCGTTCCTTGAACAGCGCCCAGACCTTGTCGGACTGGACCGCGTAGGCGGCCTCGGCGCGGGCGACGGCGACGCGCCTCGCCGCGGCGACCTCTTCCCTGGCCTCGGTGATCCGCTCGGCGATGTCCTTGAGCTTGATCTCTGTGGCCGAGTCCAGGAGCTTCGCGGCTCCGTCGTAGTCGCCCGCGGCGGCGAGCTTGCCGACGCGGTCGCGCAGGTCGTTCCACTTGGCCTCGGCGTCGGCCTCGGGCGGTGGGACAGGCTCCTTGGCCTTCGGTTCGGGAGTGGGCTGCGGGGGCCCGGGCTCCTTCTTTGCCGGCGGCTCCTCCTTCTTGGGCTCGGGCGTGGGCTTGGGGGGCGGAGGCTTGGGCGGTGTGGGCAGGGCGGTTGTCGGTGTTCGGTTGTCGGTTTTCGGGGTGAGGGAGGCAGGAGATACAGCCGAGGGCGGCTGTGCCACATGCGTGACCGCCTCGCGGGGGCCGGGGCGAAGAGCGAGGACGAGGACAACAACGAGGAGAATCGCGGCCGCGGCACCTCCCGCAATGAGCACGAGCTTCTTGCGGGACCAGGCCTTGGCGGCACGACGCTCATCAAGGGAAACCTTGTGTGGCACAGGCGCCCCCGCCTGTGCATATGTAGGCGGGACGTCCCCGTCCCGCGACGACACGCGGCGTGAGGACACGCCGCCTACAACAGATGCGCCGCCCACAGGAAGATGATTCAACGCGGCGAGGAGCTCGTCGGCGGACTGGAAACGCTCGGCAGCATCCTTGTGGAGAAGCCGATGAATGATGCTGCACAGGGCCGCGGGCGCGCTCGGCGCCGCCTCCTTGAGCGGTGGCACGGGGTCGTTGGAGTGCTTGAGGGCCAGCATCATCGCGTTGTCGCCCTCGAAGGGGGGCCGGCCGGCGATGAGGTGGTAGAAGGTGGCGCCGAGCGAGTAGAGGTCGGAGCGAGTGTCGTAGCGCTCGCTGCGGGCCGCCTCGGGCGGGAAGTAGAGCGGCGTGCCCATGAGCGCGCCAGTCTGGGTCACTGTCACGTCGGTCGCGGTGCGCTTGGCGAGGCCGAAGTCGGCCAGCTTGGCGTGGCCGTGGACGGTGACCATGATGTTCGCGGGCTTGATGTCGCGGTGCACGATCCCCTTGGCATGCGCGACGCCGAGCGCGGCCGTGACCTGCTTGAAGAGGTCGAGAGCGCGCTCGGGCGCGAGTCGGCCCTCGCGCTTAAGCACGTCGGCCAGGCTCTCACCCTCCACGAACTCCATGGCGATGTACTGAAAGCCCTTCTCCTGTCCGACGGCGAAGACCTGGATGATGTTGGGGTGGGAGATGGCCGCGGCATCGCGGGCCTCGCGGGTGAAGCGCTCGACGAAGCTCGCGTCGCGGGCGAGAGAGCGGGGCAGCACCTTCACGGCAACAAAGCGGTCGAGAGACGGCTGGCGCGCCTTGTAGACCGCGCCCATCCCCCCGCGGCCGAGAAGCTCGACGACCTCGAACTCCCCAAGGGCCTGGCCGATGAGGGGGTCAACCTTGTCGGAGGGCTTGATCTTGCCTGGGACGCTCAGGAGCGCCCGGCACTGCGGGCAGGTGATCTCCTCATCCACGGCCGACTCATATTCGAGCCGCCCGCCGCACTTCGGGCACTTCGCGGGGTGCTTGGCCAATGCCGTGGCCTCCCATGTCGATGCAACCAGCGGATCGGCGGCACGTCGGACCGGCAGTATGGCAAGGCCGGATGCGCGCCGCCAGTCTGAAACCCGGAACCTGCGATCTCCAGTCACTTCGCCGGTCTGTGGAGGGCCGGGGCGGCGGCGAAGATTGCCCGGTCGGTGTTCTTCATGTGCAGCAGCGGCGTGAGGCCGAGGTGGTTCAGCGTGGCCGCCGCCTCGACGGTGAGCGAGACCTCCGTCGGGCACATCAGCTCGGTGTCGCCATACTGGTCGGTGTAGTGCAGGGCGGGCAGGCCCTCGACCATGCAGTCCTCGCCCCCGCTGCGGAGGCTCGCCGCCCAGCCGTCGGCCTTGAACGCCCGGGCCAGCACCACGCCCAGGCCGTAGGCCGCGTTGCACCAGACGAAGTCCGCCGACGACGTGATGTCGTGCTTCTCCTCGTACTCGATGCCCTCGGCGGGATTGGTCTTCTTGCCGTAGGGCAGGCGGGCGAGGAACCGGGGCATGGTGAGGAAGAGCTGCTTCGCCGCGGCCGACTGGCCGATGAGCCGCCAGGCCGCGTGCGCCTCGTCCTGGAGCGCGCAGCCGGTGTCGGCGGTCACGCGAAGCTGCCGCCAGTCCTCCAGCCCCAGGAGCTTCGGGGTCACGGCGGCGATGAACGGCAGGTCCAGCTCCTGCACCAGCCGCGCCACGCCGGCCAGGACGGCCACGTTGGCGGGCGAGTGGTCGAAATAGTAGTCGCCGATGAGGCAGCCGAACGGCTCGTGCCGCATCTGCGTCCGGAGCGGGTGCAGCTCCCAGTTCTCTCCCTGGTAGGCGAGCGCCGTCGCCGCGAGGTCCTCCTTCGACATGTCGAACACGCGGAGCTTCAGGTCCTCATCCATCTCCACGTTGGACACGAGGTAATGGAGGCCCCGCCACGTGCCCTCCAGCGTCTTGAAGGCCCTGTGGCGGAGGGTGAGCGTAAGCTGCTGGGCGAGGAGTTCATCCATCCGCCCGATGAGTGCGCCGAGGTTCTGCACGGCCTCGGCCGAGATGCGCGGGGTGTCGGCGAGGGCCTGCTCGACGATCCCCTGGACGACGCCTTTGGGCTTCGGGGCGGGGCGGTCGCCCGGCTTCAGCCCCAGGAGCTTCTCGAGGTCGCTCAGCGCCGAGGCCTGCGGCTTCTCCTGCGGCGCCGGCTCCGGCGTCGGAGCGGCGGGGGCCTCGGGCGCCGGCGGCGCCGCGCCCAGGCTGGGCAGAATCGCCACCCTCAACTCAGGGTCTTCCACCGCCTGCGCCAGGAGGGCCTCCAGTTGGGGCCGGCCCTGGAGCTCTCTGCCCTTCGGCGTCGCCCGCATCGCGGCCAGCCTGCGGCGGGCCGCCAACAGCTTCCGCAGCACCGGCACCTGCGAGCAGACCGCCTGCGGCTCGAAGTCCTCGAGGCTGCGGAACTTCACCTCGACGTTCAGCTCCCCCTTCCCCACCACTGAGTTCGGCACGGCGAACGCCAGCCGCGGGCCGAGCGTGCCCAGCCGGTCGTCGAAGTTATCCACGTCAATCTCGAGGAACTTCCTGTGCGGCACGAGGGGCAGCGGCTCCGCCGGCTGGCCCGAGAGGTCGGCGAGCACCCCCACGTGCATGATCTCCTCCTCGCGCTTCTTGCCGCGCGACGTGCCGAACCCGAACTCGAAGCTCTGCATCACTTGCCCCCTACAGCTTCGCCGCCTTCACGCGGCCCAGGATGAAGTCCATCGCCTTCGACGTCGTCCAGATCTGCGACTCCCACACCCCGTGCGCGGGCGGGAAGATCTCGGCCGTCACATAGCCCTTGTAGCCCACGGCCTTGAACGCCGCCATCAGCGTGGGGTAATTCACGTCGCCGTCGAGCAGGTGCACGAAGCCGTCGAGGTTGCCCACGTTGCGCTTGAAGTCCTTGAAGTGCACGCGGCAGATGCGCTTGCCGAGCACGCGCGCCCACTGGTCGGGCAGGCCGTACTTCACGATGTTCGCCGGGTCGTAGTAGGCCGCCACGCGCCGGCTCCCGCAGGCGTCCACGAAGTCCCGCATCTCCGTGGCCGACAGCAGGAAGGTGTTCCACACGTTCTCGATGCCGATGGTCACCCCCAGGTCCTCGGCCTTCGGCACGGCGGCCCGGATGCCCGCCAGCGCGCGGTCCCAGGCCACGTCGGGGTCCACCTTCGGCTTCGCGAGGTCGAACGCCACCATCACCGAGCCGGGGATGACCAGAATGGCGTCGCAGCCGAGGGCGGCCGCCGTCTCGATCTGCTTCGAGAGCACCTTCCCGGCCATCTTGCGCTCCGCCGTGTCGTCGCTGGCCATGTTATAGGCCCAGTACAGCCCGGTCGAGACGCTCGAGATCTCGATCCCGATGCGCTTCGCCGCGGTCGCGATCTTCTTGAGGCTCGGCTTCGGCGTGTGCAGGCCGATCTCCCCCTTGTCGGCCAGGTTCAGCTCGATGGCCTCGTAGCCAGCCTTCTTCGCGTACCGCATCGCGTCGCGCGCCGACACGCTGGCGGGAAACGCCCACGCATTCAGTCCCTTCTTCATCCTGGGTCCTCCTAGACTCGGGATTCGTCGGCCACGTGGGGATTCTAGCGCCCCGGCCAGCCTGTGTCAACGCGCTTGCCAAGGGACCCCGCTCGACAGAACAACACGAACCGTATGGTATACTGGAGCCGGGCGGCCAAACGCCGAAGACATGGAAAGCTGGTGACCGGGTGCGGCTCGACATCCCCATGCCCGTGCGCTTCAACGCGTGCATCGAGAAGGTCGAGGCCAACGTCGGCCGGGTGGCCGTGACGCGCGGCCCGCTGGTCTACTGCGCCGAAGAGGCCGGTAACGGGGGGCTGGTGCAGCGCCCAACGTCTGCTCTACGGCCGCGGCAAGGTACCCGCGGCACGGGCGTTCTTCCCCAGGAGCCGACCGATCTGGCGCTCGAGGGTTCCCCGATCGCGCCGCTTGCGGGCCCCGCGCCTGTGTGCCAGGTGGTGGCCTTCATCTCCTTTCGTCGCCCGGCGCGTCCGCAAGGATGATCCTCGCCTTCCTGGCGATGAAGCCGGCGGTCGAGCGCCAGGTGAACTTCAGGACGTTGGGCTCGGAGCCGAACTTCAGCCACGCGGCGGGAACGCGAACGGGCGGGAATTCGTAGTCGCGTCCGTTGCTGAGCTTCGATGTCGCGAGGTCCACCTTGTGGCTGTTCAAGGTGATCTCGCCCTCGCCCCTCTGGTCCCAGTCGAACAGGGTGAGAACCAGATAGGCGGCGGCAGGATTCGCCTCCTCGACGGGGAGCGCGATGCGCATCTCGCCTGCGGTGCGGTCGCCGCGTTGCTTCTCCATGAGATTGATAGGCGGGTCCTTGCTCTCGAAGACACGGCCGACCGCGCCGCCGGTGAGGACGGTGGACCCCGGCGGCGCGAGCCAGGCCCGGCGGGCCCCGGCGATGGCCTCCACGTAGCTCTTGCCCTGGAGCACGCCATCGGCGAGGGCCTCGCCGTAGCGGCAGGCGCGGGCGTCGTCCTCGGAGTCCATGGGCGGGCTGTCGGGGCTCCAGAGGTGCTGAGCCGTGAACACGAGGTTGGCGAGGGTGCCGTTCTGCTTCATCAGCTCGTAGTTCATGGGGTGGTAGTAGGAGACGAAGCCGCCGTAGCAGTCGAGCTTGCCGCGGACCTCGCGCATCTCGGGGCGGCCGGCCCAATGGTCGTTCCCGGCGAACAGGTGCATCACGTCCTTGTAGCCGTGCCCGCGGAAGAACGGCGTGGCCTTGAAGTCGGGGACATGAAGCGTCTCGCCCTTGACCTTCATGGCGCCGCGGCGAATGTGGCCCTCGGACCAGTTGTAGACGGCGAGCTTGTCACGCCGCTCGATCAGGTCAATGGCCTTGTAGATGTCCTTGTACCAGCCCTGGTGCTCGCGCACGAGCATGCCGCCGCCGATGATGGGCACCTTGCCCAGCTCGAGCACGCGGCCGGTCAGGCGGCTGGCGAACTCCGCGAAGAGCTTCACGGGGTCCTTCCCCTGGCAGAGCTTGCAGACGGCCCAGCGCGAGCCGTTGTACTCCTGGTACATCTCGTCGAGCGGCACGGCGAAGTGGTCGCCGGGGAGCACCTCCACGATGTCCTCCATCGTCTCGAAGAGCAGCTTCCAGCTCTCGGGGTTCGAGGGGCACACGTTCACCCGCGATTTCTTCCGCACGCCGCGCATCGTGTCCCACGTCTCGTCGGGGTATAGCTCGGCCAGGCGCTTGTAGTCGTAGTAGACCCACTGCCAGGAGAGCGAGCCGTCCATGCTCAGGAACTGGCGGGTCGCGAAGCCCACGAGGGCCTTGGCCTGGTCGGGGGTCAGGACGTCCTGCCAGGCCATCTCGGGATGGCGGCGCATGGGCGTGTTCCACGACGTGCCCTCGACCCACACGTGGTTGAGCCGACAGAAGGCCATGAGGCGCAGGAGGTCCCTGAAGTAGGCGTGGGTCACCTCGCCCTCGCGCGGCTTGCCGCGCGGCAGGCCCGCGCGCATGCCCCGGTAGAAGTGATACGGCGAGTCAACTATCTTGGCGCAGGTGAGCTGGTCGGGCGGGGTGAAGAGCTGGAGCAGGGTGAGCGCGCCGTAGAAGGCGCCCGCGGCGTCGCGGCCCAGGACGGCGACGCCCGAGGGCTCGACGGCGAGCACGTAGGCCCCGGCCTTCTCCGCCAGCTCGCCGGCGAGGGCCTTCGCGCGCTGCGCGGCCAGCCGACCCGCAGAGGCCGTCCCCAAGGAGACATCCGCCGCCCCTGGCGTGTCCGTGGGCGCCTCGTTCACGATGGCGAGGCGGCCGCCCCCCGCGCCGAGCGCTCGCCCCAGCTCGGCGGAGAGCACCTCGGCCACCCATGCCAGACGCTCGTCGCCGCCCGGCAGCACGAGTCGCGCGTTCTTGCCGAGCGTCAGCCTCGGCCCGAGGAGTTCCATCTTGGCCGGCTGGGGGAATACGGGCGGCGGGGCCGGCTCCGTGCCGCACTCGCCCCCACGCCAGCCGACCAGCAACGCCGCGACTGCCCACAACACATGGCCTAACCGTCGGCGCGCCACCATGGTCAGATCACTCCTTCATCCCATCCCGCACCCGGCCCGCAGCTACGGCCCAGGCGTGCGCGGAACAGCGCCGGTCACAACAGCGACCCAGGGGCCTTTGCCGGGCGGCTGGACGGTTAGGCGCTGGCCGCCCTGCCACTCGACTTCGGCGCCCCATTCTCCCGTGCGGATGTCCACCCACTTGCCGCGGAACGTGGCGGCGTGGCCCGTGAGATCGAGGGCCACGGAGCCGCCGTCGGTGAAGAACAGCACATAGCTCGTGCCCGGTTTCGCAGCGAGGTATGCCTCGTTCGCCTCGCGGTCGGCCAGCAGCTCCATGTGGGGCACGACGTCCCAGAACTTCACCAGGCTCTCGACCTTGCGTGCCGCGCGGAGGCAGGCCTGGGCGACCTCGTTGAGGCCGATGCCCGCCGTGGGGCGATGGAAGCGGCTCGAAGCCGCGCCGCCAAGCAGGTTGCGCCAGAAGCGCTCGACGCCGTCCTTGGGCGTGCCCGAGCCCCAGGTCGTCTGCCCTGCCGAGTAGATTTTCGTGTGGTTGAGCGGGCGGGGGGCCTTGGCTATCTGCTTCACGATCCACTGGAAGCGGTCCCAGTGGGCCTGGCCGAAGTTGCGGCTGTTGACCTGCGAGACGTCGAGGAAGGTGTAGGTCTCGGGGTGCTCGGTCGCGTGCTTGAGCTTGTCGCAGGTCTCGGGCTTCCAGGCGTCGTCGAACATGTCGGTGACGCAAACCGCGACGCCCTTCGCCTCGGCCTGCTTGCGGATGAAGGCCATCCAGTGCTGGCCCCATTCGACGGGCGAGGAGGTCTCGTTGTCCATGCAGTACAGCACGTTGCCGCGGTCGAGGCTGTAGGAGAGGAGCTTCGCGACGAAGCGCTCCTGGCAGCGGCGGATGACGTCGTAGCGCTTCTGGTAGCGGCGCATGCCGGGGATGGTGTGGAAGAAGGGCTGCTTGTCCGAGCCGGGATGGTCGGGGTAGCGGCTGGCGAGGCCGGTCTGCTCGGCGGTGTAGCTGACGTTGTTGTCGGGGTTGTAGGGATGAGCGGCCCAGTTGTCGCGCGCGTAGTCGAAGCGGTCCCAGACCTCGATCTGCACGACGATGCCGCGCTCGGCGGTGAGGCGGAGCATGGTCTCGAAGCGCCGCCAGTACTCGTCGTTCCATTGCTCGAGATCGTACTTGCCGTCGGCGAGCCGCTTGAAGGGATAGACCTCGAAGCCGAAGTCGGGGCGGTCGCTCATCGTGTTGCGGATGACATTGCCGCCGACGCTCTTGAGCAGGTCGAGGTGCTCCTCGATGTCGGGGATTTGGAAGAGACTGTCGTCCTTCGTCCCGCCGATGGGGAGGACGGGCTGCCCCTTGAGCTGCCAGTATCTCGGGTTCTTCGCCCAGGGCTGGATGCGGTCTTCATTCCTCATTGCTGGCGGCTCCTTTGCCGGCGCCTCGGCCCGAGCAGGGCCGGGCGCGCCCAAAAGGGCGAGCAGAAGCGCTGCCGATGCGGACGAGCGCCACGCCGTCACTGGAACTCGCAGGGTCATCCCGCTCTCCTGTTCACTCATCTTGGCTGTTCAGTTGCCCACGGTGGTCCGGCCGGACACGGCAAAGAGGAGAAGCGAGACGTCCAGGATGCTGTCGTGCTCGGCGACGACGCGGACGATCTCCTGATCCGGCTTCGGGTTCACCCACTCCCATTGGAAGAGGTGGACGGCGTCGCCATTGGCATCCTCGATGGCCCAAGTGTACCGGTTGTCGAGGGTCGCGCGAGTCGCACTGGCCGTGTCGAAGCGCTTGACGTTGCCCGTCAGCCGCACGGGGAGGACCGCCTGCGAGCCGTCGGCGTAATGGACGGTATAGTTGCCGCACGGCCAGCCGTACATCCACTCGCGGACGCGGACGCCGGCGACGGCTTTGTCGTGCGGGTCGTTGATGAAGGCGGAGTGCAGAAAGAGGAGCGAGGCGAAGCGGCCCTGCACGGGCAACGCGACGGCCTTGGAGTCCTTGCGCAGTATCAGGCAGTCGTTGCCCTCGCCGCCGGCGAGCCGCGTGGGGATGAAGCCGATCTCTTGGACGCCCCCGGGCAGGTCCACCGGCCGCGCGTGCCGGGCATAGGTGTCGGGTTTGGCCTCTCTCAGGAACGCGCTGAAGCTGTGCGTCAGCGCAGGGCCGAGATCGAGCGGTTCCACCCGGGCGCTGGCGTGCGGGTTGGGCCGAATGGCCAGCAAGTGCTCGACGGCCACCAGGCGGGCGGGGTCAGGTCGGTCGTCGCGAGCGAAGTTCCAGGCGTAGTCGGCGACGCGGATCACGTTGCTCATGGACCACAGCGACGAGTACTCGTCGAGCAGGTGCGCCCTGTCGTTGCCGAACGAGTAGATGCCCTTGCCGAAGCCCATGACGCGGGCCTTGGCCTCGTCGCTCAGGGTGAACATGCCGGTGGCGTTCGGCCACACGCGGAAGCCGCGGTCGGTGAAGTAGCGGATCTCCTTGTCGGTGTTCCCGCCGCTCCAGAGCGACAGGATGATGTCCTTCGGGAACGCATCAATGATCTTGTAGGTGTCGAAGCGCTTGCCGTTGTGGTAGGGCGAGAGCATGTCCTCGAAGATCATCATCGTGATGCCGCGCGGCTTCAGCCAGGCGTTGAGCCGCACGTGGAAGTCGAGGAACGCCTCGGCTCGGGTCTTGCCGCGGAGCCGCTCGTCGGGCGTCTCGCCCTCCTTACGGTCGTGCCACCACTCGTCGGACTTCGGGCTGAGGTACTTCGGTTGGAGGGCCTCGATGGCGTCGAGCATGCAGTCGCGGACGATGGGGTCGTGGTCGGGATGGGTGACGTCGCCCTGACTGGCCCAGCCCTTCTCGCGCAACTCGGGGTGGTAGCCGATGGTGAGCCACCAGTTGGCGTGGCCGCCGATCTGCCAGGCGGGGCAAAGGTCAACGAAATGGTCGCGGCAGAACTGCCCGAAGCGCCGCAGGTCGGCGAGCGAATAGATCCTTTCGGTGCCGTTGAACTCGGGGCGGCGCTCGTAGCGCACGACGGCCGACAGGTCTATGAACAAGGTGTTGATCTTGTTGCCGGCGATGAAGCGGTCGGTCCAGTCAATGAGATACTCGATGCCGCGCTTCTCCCCGACCGCGTAGTTGCGAAACGTGTGGGGGTGCTCCAGGCGGATGAGGCGGTTCAGCGTGTCGGGCCAGTCGTGAATCTCCACGCACGGCACGGGAGCCGCATCCGTCGGCTTCTTGAGGGCGTGCTTGAGCAACTGGAAAAACGTGACCGTGCCGTAGTAGAGCCCGGGCTCGTCGGCGCCCGTGATGACGACCCGGCCCTTCTCGACGGCGAGGGCGTAGCCCTGGGGCTTGAGCAATGCCTCCTTGGGCTGGCCGCGATTCGTGCCCGCGAGGCGCAGGACCACGCCGGCGTCGGGTAGTGCGCCGCCGAAGGTCTGAGTGGCGAGCCGCTGGCCCGTGTAGCCGTAGTAGCGGTCGGCGAAGAGCTGGGCAGTGCGACGCGTCCGCTCCGTGGCGGCCCTCTCCAGGGAGAGCGCCCAGGGCCTGCGCGCAGGGAAGGCCCCCTCGTGCCAGGCGACCTGCTTCGGCTGTGGCGAGAGGATCGGCTCGGCGAAGCGGTCCGGCACGAGGCCGCCTTCGAGGGCATCGCCCGCGTTGGCCTTTACCTGGAGCAGTGCCATCCGCCGCAGGCGATACGTCAGGTCGGTCGCGTGTCGCCCGGCGTCCAGGGTGAGCATCACGTACGCGAGCAGCTCCCAGCGGGGCGGGTGCTTCTCCCGGCGGAAGCCGCCCTCGACGAGGTAGTCGTGCCGGCCCTTCTCGAGGGTGAGGTCGTGGCTCAGTTGCGACCTGTCGGAGAAGGCCACGGTCACGCCGATGTGGGGGTAGTCGTCGCGGTCGCAGTCGAGGACGAGCCTGATGCCCCGATACTGCATCCCCTCGTCGGGGTCGGGCGCCTTCTCGAAGTACAGCGTGGAGCAGGCCATGCCCTGCCGGCCGCGGAAGGTGAACTCGACCCACTGCTCGCCGTCCCGCGTTACGGCTTGGGCGACGGGCACGAGATCGCTCCCCTTCCTCCAACTGGCCGTGTAGTCCCTGATGGCGGCCAGGTCGTGGCGGCCGGCCTCAAAGAGGAGCAGTTCGCCGCCCTCTTTCAAGGGGCTGAGGACCGGCGCCTCGGCCGCCGCCGCCGATGAGAGGGCCACCACCAGCCCCATCGGCCCGGCAAGGAGCGTGCCCCGACTCATTGGCCGTCCTTCACTGTCACGTCGCTCGGGCGGTCGGTCGCCATGCGAACAAGATGATAGCAGGCAGGGTGCGGGCGTTCAACACCCCGTGCGTCCCGCTTGAACTGCCGCAACCTTTCGCTAGACTCGCTCTCAACGAGCCGTGGCCCCGGGGTGTCAAGCTCCCGGCAAACGCTACGCGCCGCGGACTGCCTCCGAAACCCCGCGAGGCGCAGCTCGAGCGGCGACTGGAGGCCCGATGATGGTTCACAAAGTGGCCGCAGCGGCCGTCGTCCTGTTGTGCGCGCTTACCTGCTGCCCGCTGCCCGCCGATGGCGGCGAGTTGGGGCACCTGGGGCGCTTCGCCAGGTGGGCGAAGATCGAGATCGTTCTCGCCGGGCCGCCGTCCCGGGGCACAGGGAACCCCAACCCGTTCAGTCTGTTCGTGGACGTGGTCTTCACCAGCCCCGCGGGCAAGCAGGCGACGGTGCCCGGCTTCTACGATGGCGATGGCAAGGGTAGCCTCGACGGCAACGCGTGGAAAGTCCGCTTCTCCGCCGACGAAGTCGGCGAGTGGACCTTCATCTCGAAGAGCGCGCACAAGCCGCTCGACGCCTACGGCGGCTCGTTCACGGTGACCGCTGTGCCCGAGGACGCCCAGGGCTTCTGGAAGTGGGGCCGCCTGGAGGCCGTCGGCACGCCCGAGAACGGGCTCCGCTACCTGAAGTTCCGCGACGGCCCTTACTGGCTCAAGGCCGGCTGTGATGATCCCGAGAACTTCCTCGGCCGGTGCAGGAACTACGACACGCCCGAGAAGCGCAAGGCCGCCGTGGATTACTTGGCCAGCAAGGGCATCAACTCCCTCTACATCATGACCCACAACATTGACGGCGACGACAAGGACGTGTGGCCCTGGCTCGGGAAGACCCCCGCTGAGGCCAAACCCAACGCCTGCACCGCCGCCCGCTTCGACATCGCAAAGCTGGAGGGATGGCGCGACCTCTTCGAGCACATGCAGACAAAGGGCGTCGTCCCCTATCTCATCCTCGAGGACGACAGCGCCTGGGCGAAGTACGACCATGCCCGCTACTACCGCGAGATGATCGCTCGCTTCGGCTACCTGCCCGCGCTGCTGTTCAACTTCAACGAAGAGTACAACGAGAACTACCGCCTCCCCGCGGCTCTCGCGCACATGGAGCACCTTCGCGACAACGATCCCTATCGGCACCCTCGCGGGATACACAACGTCAACAGCCCGACGAACGAATACGTAGATGCGCCGCAGGTGGACTTCACGGCGATTCAGACGGGCGGCAAAGACCCGCTCGACCACAACCGCTTGGCCATACAGTGGATCGAGCGCTGTGAGGAGCGGAAACAGCGGGTCCTCGTGGTTGGCTTCGACGAGGGCCGCCCCGAGGAGGATCGCCGGGCCTGGTGGGCCGTCTACCTCGGCGGCGGGGTGTGGGAAGCCCATGTGCGTCCCCCCTACGACCGGCCGATGGCGACCTGGGACACCCTGTGGACCCAACTTGGCGGCACCCGCGCCTTCATGGAATCGCTGCCCTTCTGGGAAATGGAGCCGAGCAACGCGCTGGTCAAGGCAGGCAAAGCCTTCTGCCTGGCCAAGCCCGGCCACGTCTACGCGCTCTATCTTCCGGAAGGCGGAGAGATCGGCATCGAACTCCCGTCGGGCGCCGAGTATGATATTGCCTGGTGGAACCCGGCCAATGGCGCAACGGGCCAATTTCAGGGCGAGCGGCGCGTGGCCGGCGGCGCCCAGCGATTCCTCGCCCCAGGCAGGGGCGACTGGGCATTGCGGATCACAAAACGTTGAGAGGAGCGTGAGACATGCGCGAGCGCGCGGTGTTGGTAGTGCGGCGGGGTCTGCTCCTCGTTGCCCTTGGCATCGTTCGGGCGGCCGGAGGCGACTACTTCCCGCCGCCGGAGGCCCAGGGCGGCTGGCGGAAGCTTGACGCGCCCGACGAAATCCGGCGGCTGGCGGGCATGGACCCCGAGAAGCTGGCCGCGCTGAGGGACTGGCTCCACAAGTCCGACACCCGCCCCTTCGCCGCCGTCGTCATCCGCCGCGGGTATGTCGTCCTCGAGGTCGAGCGCGGGAACAGCTCGAAGGCCGATGCCCGCAACATCAAGTCGTGCGCCAAGGCCATCTGCGCCACCGTCCTCGCCATCGCGTCCCAGGAAAGCCAGGAGGGGCGCACGCCGAAGAAGATGAGCTTCGACGACCCGGCCTTCAACTTCCTCCCCTGGGCCAAGCCGCTCAGCGACCCGCGCAAGGCCCAGATTCGGGTCAAGCAGCTTCTCAACCACACCTCGGGCCTCGCCCCGGAGGCCACGGGCGCGCGGAACAGCGGCCCCTGGGAATACGTCCTCGGCCACAGCGGTGACCCGAAGACCGCGAAGCTCGCCTTCGACCCCGGCACCGACCTGGGCTACTCGACCCATGGCCTCTACCACGCCGCACTCGTCTGCGAGGACGTCATCGGCGTGCCCTACGACAAGTTCGCCATCGAGAAGCTCCTCAAGCCGCTGGGCATCGGGAAATGGTGGTTTGAGTTCTTCGACGGCAAGATCGGCCGGCACCCTTCGCACGCCCTCGGCCTGCCGGCCCGCGAGAGCGCCCGCATCTGCTACTGCATGCTCCAGGGCGGACGCTGGGGTGAGAGGCAGGTGGTCCCCAAGTGGTTCGTCGACGAGACGGCGAAGCCGACCCACTCGGTCGAGGGCATCAAGAGCTTCAAGCGCGACGCCGTATCGTTCTCCCACGGCTGGGAGCTTCCCGGGCGGCTGAGCGACGAGCGCGGCAAGGGCATCCCGCGCGACGCCCGCTTCAAGCCCGGCTCGGGCGGCCAACTCATCGCCTTCGTGCCCAGCCTGGACCTCGTCATCACCCGCCAGACCGGCGGCAGTGGCCAGTGGGCCTACGAGGAATACCTGCGCCTCGCATGCGAGGCCGTTCTGGGCACGCCGGGGCCGAGCAAGTAGCGGCGACAGCGCCTGACAACAGCCGGCTCAGGAGAAGGAGTGGGCGATGGGGCCCGTGGATCCCCGCCTGTTACTTGTGGCTTTCACATCAGGGACAGCAGCGTCCGCGGCCACGACCGACCAGGCTCTCAAGCCGCCCTATCCGCCCAGCCCTGTGATCGCAGGTGTTGAGTGGGACTTCGAGCATCTCGTTCGCCTGGCGCCAGGGAGCGATCTATGGCCAGTCACCTGGTCGGATGACGATCATCTCTACACCTCGTGGGGCGATGGCGGCGGGTTCGGCGGCACGAACTCCGACGGCCGCGTGAGCCTCGGCTTCGCCCGCATCGAGGGCGGGCCGACGGACTTCAAGGGGGCCAACGTCTGGGGCGGCAAGAGAGCTCAGAACCCTCCAACCTTCAAGGGGAAGACCGCCGGCATCATCTGCGTCGGGGGTGTCCTCTACGCCTGGATCAACATGCAGAACGGCCACCCGCCCGACCACCGGCTCGCGTGGTCCTCCGACCACGGCGCCCGCTGGGAACTCTCGGAGTGGACCTTCCCCAGGTCGGGCGACTTCTTCCCCGCCACCTTCCTGAACTGCGGGAAGGACCATGCCGGCGCCCGCGACGACTACGTGTACAGCTACGGCGCCCCATGGACCCTGTCCCAGGGGCCGGAGGACCGCCTGTTCCTGATGCGCGTGCACTAGGCGAAGATGAAGGACCGCGTGGCCTATGAGTTCTTCTGCGGCCTCGGCGACAAGGGAGCGCCGCTCTGGACGCCCGAGGTCAAGGAGCGCAAGCCCGTCTTCAGCGACCCGAATGGGGTGGGGAACGCTGGCCTCGCCCACGTGGTGTTCCACCCCGGCCTCCGACGCTACACCCTCACGTTGGGGCACCGGCCCAAGGGCGAGAAGACGATGGCCGCCGTCGCCTGCCTGGGCGTCTTCGACGCGCCCGAGCCGTGGGGGCCGTGGACCACCGTCGCCTACTACGACGACTGGGGCGGCCTTCCCGCCAGCGAGTGTTTGGGGTATGATATCCCCGCGAAGTGGATCAGCCCCGACGGCACCGCGATGTGGTGCGTCTTCTCATCCACAGGCAAGCTCGACTCGCTCAACCTGGTCAAGGCCACGCTCACGCTCAGAAACGCCCCGGTCAGTCCACAGAAGACGGAGGTCAGATGAACACGAAGCCCTGTCAACGGCGTGATTGGCTCCAGTGTCAAGTCGGCGGCTGCGTCCTGGCGCTCCTGCTGACGCTGCTTTGGGGCCGGGCTGCTGCCGGGGGGTTCCCGGCCTTTCGTTACCACGAGATTGGCAAGTGCGGCGACAAGATGGGCCAGACCTCGCTGGTGGACGTGGACCGCGACGGGGACCTCGACTGGGTGGTCGGCTGCCGCGGCGGCGAGGTCTGGTGGTTCGAGTTCAGAGCGCCCGGCGATTGGGCCCGCCACAAGATCGGCGACGAGGCCGAGACCGATGTCGGCGGCACCGCCTTCGACGTGGACGGCGACGGCTGGGTGGACCAGGCCTCAGGAGGAGTCTGGTATCGCAACCCCGGCGAGCCACGGACAAAGGAGTTCACCCGCTACGCCAACGGCGCCATCCCCACCCACGACAACGTCGCGACGGACATTGATGGCGACGGGAAGCTCGACCTGGTCGCCATGTCGGACAAGGCTGGGCTGTTCTGGTACAGGATCCCCGCCGACCCCACCAAGCCCTGGGAGGTGCACAAGATCGGCAGTGGCGTCCACGGCGGAGTCGCGCCCCATGGCGTCGGCGACCTCGATGGCGACGGCGACAACGACATCGTCCGCTCCAATGCCTGGTTCGAGAACAGGGATGGCAAGGGCACGACCTGGGTGGAACACAAGGCGTTCGGCTTCGGCAGCGCCAAGGGGCCGTATCCTTTCACCACTAAGGCCTGGGTGCTCGACCTCGACGGCGATGGCGACAGAGACGTCGTGATGGCCGAAGCCGACTGCGAGAAGAGCCGGGTCGCCTGGTTCGAGAACGCCGACGGCCGCGGCGGCGTCTGGAAGCAGCACCTCATCGCCCAGACCGACCAGGACCTCCACTCGCTGGCCGTTGCGGACCTCGATGGCGACGGGGACCCCGACCTCTTCTCCGGGGGCGGACCGCTGACGAAGACCGTGCACAAGTGGTTCATCTGGGAGAATGCCGACGGCAAGGGCGGCTTGTGGAAGGAGTACGTCGTCCTCGAAGGTAAGCGCTGCCACGAAGCCGTCGCTGCCGACGTGGATGGCGATGGCGATGTGGATATCTGCTCGAAGCCGTGGAATGGCAATCTTCACGTGTTCCTGGAGAACCTGGCGAAGACCCCTGGAGCGGCAGGAAAGCCCTGACCCAGCCAGCAGGCGTGCGTAAGGAGTGGAGCGGATGCCCTGGAGCCTTGTGTCGTGCACGGCCGTCGTCTGCGGGCTGCTCGCCGGGGGCGCGGGGGCCGGGCCGGCAACCGTGTTCCGCGTCCACGAAGTGGCTCTCGAGGCCGAGAGGCCCTCGGCCGCCCCGTATGTGCACGGGCCGGAGGTCGCGGCTACGTTCACCGGCACCTCGGGCGCCGCCGCGGGGCGCTCCTACCGTGTCCAGGGCTTCTGGGACGGCGGCCGCACCTGGCGGATACGCTTCGCGCCGACCACGCCAGGGGCATGGTCATACGTGACTGCCTCGGAGGACCTCGGTCTGAACGAGAAGAGGGGCACCTTCCATGCCGTGGCCGCCACCCCCGACGAGTTGCAGGCCAACCCGCTCCTGCGCGGGTTCCTCGAGCGCCGGGGACACGCCTGGGCGCTCTCCGACGGCAAGCCGTTCGTCCCCGTCGGCGACACGCAGTGGTCGTTCGCCGAGGAGTTCTCGCTCGACGAGTTCCGCCAGTGGATGGATGCCCTGGCCCAGCGGGGACTGAACACGATGCACGGCTGCATCTGGCTGGCGATCTACACCCGTAACGGCCAGGCGCCCTTCCGCAACCGCGACCCGAGGACCGATGAGCTCCAGGTCGAGTACTTCCGCCAGCTCGATGCCATGGTCCAATATGCCAACGACAAGGGCATCATGATGGGCCTGTGCATCGGCGGCTTCCCCGACAACAGCCAGTGGTGGAGGAAGCTTGACACGCGCGAGCGCGACGACCGCTGGTTCCGCTACTGCGTCGCCCGCTACAGCGCCCATAGCGTCCGCTGGGTCCTCTACGGCGAGGTGGACGAGGCGAATCCCCCCTGGGGCAAGTGGGCCGACGAGGTCCGCCGCAAGGCCGCTCTGGTGAAGAGCGTGGACCCCTACCGACACCCCATCGGGAGCCATCATCGGTCGGTGGACACCTCCAGCGCCGACGACCCGAACATGGACTACATCGAAGTGCAGGCGCAGAGCGGCTCGCTGTGGCAGCAGGCGCTCAAGCTCCGCGCGCACGGCAAGCCCATCTGGGAGGAGGAATACTGGTACGAGTGCAAGCACGACATGACCGAGGGCATCCGCGACACCTACCGCACCTTCGTCGCCGCGCTCGGCCACCCGACGTTCGGCAGCGCCATGCGGGCCCACGAGGCGATGAAGGGGTTCGCGCCCGCGGCCGCGCAGCAGCGGGGCCTCAGCCTGAAGGACTACCTGCTCCAGCACGACGACGGGCTGCGCTGGATGGGCCACTTCGCGGCATTCGTGAAAGACCTCGACACGCTACGCTTCGAGCCGGCCACGTCGCTCGTTAGCGCGGGCCAGTGCGGCCGATTCGGCGCCGACTACCTGCTCTTCCGGGAGGGGGGAGGCGATGTCACGATTGACCTGAGCCACGTCCGTGGCAGCTTCGACGTCACGGCCATGACGGTCCGCGACGGCCAGGTCCGCCGCCTGGGGGCCGTGACGGGAGGCGCGCCGCGGGCCCTCGCCACGGGCACAGCGGAGGACGTGGCGCTCCGCCTGACGCGGCGTGGGGATTGAGCCCGGCACGCCGTGCCGCGTACCCAGGCGCTTCGCGGAAGGAGGAAGGCAAGTGCGTGGAGTGGCCGGCGCGGGGTGTTTGCTCCTGGGCGTGCTCCTGTGCCTGTCGGTGCAGCGCGCCGGTGCGGCCACTGAGCCGCTGCGCCCCCAAGGAGGTACAAGCGTGAACAACACGGCTGGCCCAGCCACGGCGAGGCCCCGCCTGATCGTGCTCACCGACATCGGCGGCGACCCCGATGACCAGCAGTCCATGATCCGACTCATGGTGTTCGCTAACGAGTTCGACATCGAGGGCCTGATCGCCAGCGCCTCGGGCACGCCGGGCGAGCTGAAGCAGGCCATCACCCAGCCCAACCTGATCCGCGAGATCGTCGAAGCCTATGGCAAGGTGCTGCCGAGCCTCAGGCAGCATGCTGAGGGCTATCCTGCCGCCGAGGACCTGCTGGCGCGCGTCAAGAGCGGCAACCCGCAGCGCGGCTGGGACCACGTGGGCGACGGCCACGACACCGAGGGCTCGCGGTGGATCATCCAGGTGGTGGACCGGCCAGACCCCCGTCCCGTAAACATCACGATCTGGGGCGGGCAGACCGATCTCGCGCAGGCCCTCTGGCGCGTCAAGGCCGACCGCGGGGAGGCCGGCTACCGCGACTTCGCCCGCCGTCTCCGCATCTACGACATCGGCGACCAGGACCGCATCGTCGAGCGCATCTGGAAGGAGTTCCCCGGCCTCTTCTACATCCTCGGCCAGGCCGAGAAGGGCAAGGACAAGCGCGAGGCCGTCTACCGCGGCATGTACCTCGGCGGCGACGAATCGCTCACCGCGCGCCAGTGGATTGACACGCACGTACGCACCGGCCACGGGCCGCTGGGCGCGCTCTACCCGCCGAAGACCTGGACCGCGCCCAACCCCCACTCGACCCTCAAGGAGGGCGACACGCCGTCATGGTTCTACTTTCTGTCCACGGGGCTAGGCGACCCGGCCCATCCCGAGTGGGGCGGCTGGGGCGGGCGGTTCCAGAAGATCCCCGAGGGCGTCTACCGCGACGCGCAGGACCATGTGGGCACCGAGACCCACGCTCGAGCCTCCGTGTGGCGCTGGAGGCCGCACTTCCAGAACCACTTCCAGGTCCGGATCGATTGGTGCGTGAAGCCGCGCAACGAGGCCAACCACGCGCCGATCGCCGTCTGCAACGGCGATGCGACGCGGAACGTGCTGGAAATCGCCGCCGCGCCGGGGTCCGAGGCCAGGCTCACGGCCTCTGGCTCGCGCGATCCCGACGGGCACACGCTCTCATGTCATTGGTGGGTCTACAGGGAGGCGGGCACGTATCGAGGCGAGGCGAAGCTCTCCGCGCCCGACAGCCTGGAAACGGTCCTTGCCGTCCCCAGCGACTCGGCAGGCAAGGAGATTCACGTGATCCTCGAAGTCACTGACGACGGCGCGCCGCCCCTGACGAGCTACCGCCGCGTGGTTGTCAAGGCACAATGATTGGAGGAAAGCGCGATGAACTGCGTCAGAATGGTGGCCGGCGTGCTGACGTGGGCCTGCGCTGTCTCGACCGCGCTCGGCGCCGAGCGTGCCACCGGCCCTCTCAAGGTGCACCCTGCGAACCCTCGCTGGTTCGCCGACGGCGCCGGCCGCGCCGTGTGGCTCACCGGCTCACACACATGGGCCGGCCGCCAGGAGCGTGGCGTCGAGGGCACGACGCCCGACTTCGCCTACGCGGGCTACCTCGCCTTCCTTCAGCGCCACGGCCACAACTTCATCCGCCTCTGGGCCTGGGAACACGCGCAGTGGATGCAGTTCGTCGGCAGCGACGTGCCCGTCCGCTACACGCCGCTGCCCTGGACGCGCACGGGGCCGGGCAAGGCACTCGATGGCAAGCCGCAGTTCGACCTCAGCAGGCTTGACGACGGCTACTTCGCGCGGCTCCGCGAGCGGGTGGTCGCCGCGCGCGACAGCGGTCTCTACGTGGCCGTCATGCTCTTCCAGGGCTTCAGCCTCGCCAAGAACCGCGGCGACAAGACCAAGGGCAACGCCTGGCACGGCCACCCCTTCCATAGAGCCAACAACGTCAACGGCCTTGACGGCAATCCCAGCCGCGACGACACGGGCAACGAGGTCCACACCCTCAAGCTCCCCGCCGTCACCGCGCTCCAGGAGACCTACGTCCGCAAGACGATTGACACGCTCAACGACCTCGACAACGTGCTCTGGGAGATCGGCAACGAGTGCCACGCCGGCTCCGTCGAGTGGCAATACCACCTGATCCGCTTCATCAAGGAGTACGAGAAGACGAAGCCGAAGCAACACCTGGTCGGCATGACGGGCGCGCCCATCAGGAACCCCGAGATGCTCCGCAGCCCCGCCGACTGGATCTCACCTGTCGGCAGGGAGTACCTCAACGACCCGCCCGTCGCCGACGGGAAGAAGATCATCGTCGTGGACACCGATCACATCCTGCCGTGGGACCACAATCCCCAGTGGCCGTGGAAGTGCCTGCTACGCGGCCACCACTTCATCCTGATGGACGGCTACCGCGACTTCCGCATCGGCTCGCCGAAGGAGCCGAAGCCGGAGTGGGACGTCACCCGCCGGGCCATGGGCCACACGCGCCGCTACGCCGAGCGGATGGATCTCGCAGCGATGACACCGCAGGACAAGTTGGCCTCGACCGGCTACTGCCTTGCCAATCCAGGCGTCGAGTACCTCGTCTACGTGCCCGCTGGCGGGAAGGTGACGGTGGACCTCTCGGCGGCGAAGGGCGATCTCGCTACTGCATGGTTCAACCCCCGAACGGGCGAGACGCACAAGGGGACAGCGGCAGGAGGCGGCGCGAGCGAGAGCTTCACTGCTCCGTTCCCCGGCGACGCCGTGCTTCACATCAAGCAAGTGCAGGAGGGTGACAAGCAATGAAGCGTGGTCTTCTGCTCGTGTGTGGCCTCGTCCTCTGTCTGCCACTCGCTGCAGGGGGGCAACCGATGGTGTTTCCTGCACGGAACTGGGAGGAGGCGACGCCCGACTCCCAAGGCGTGAGCCCGACCGCGCTCAGCGAAGCCATCGCCCATCTGAAGGCCAACACGGGCCGCGACGGGGTGAACGAGTTGGCCATCATCCGCAACGGCCGCATGATCTGGAGGGGGCCGGACATTGACAAGGTGCACGGCATCTGGTCCGCCACCAAGTCGTTCACCAGCACCGTCCTCGGCCTGCTCGTGGACGACGGCAAGTGCACCCTCGACACGCTGGCGAAGGATCGCGTGCCCGCGCTTGCGGAACGCTACGGCACGGTGAGGCTGCGCCACTTCGCCACCATGACCAGCGGCTATCGCGCCGTGGGCGACGAGCCGCGCGGCGACTACGTCCACGGCCCGAGCCCCACGCCCTTCGTGCCCGGCCCGCCGCTCTTCACGCCCCCTGGGTCGAAATACGCCTACTGGGACTCCGCGATGAACGAGTTCGGCCTCGTGCTCACCCGGATCGCAGGCGAGCCGTTGAGGGACCTCTTCAAGCGGCAGATCGCCGACCCCATCGGCATGGACCCGAAGAAGTGGAGCTGGGGCGACCTCGGCAAGGTGGACGGGATTGCCGTCAACGGCGGTTCGGGCAACCACGGCAAGCACGTGCTCATCTCGGCACGCGAGATGGCCCGCTTTGGCCACCTGTTCCTCAATCGCGGCAACTGGGACGGCCAGCAACGGATCAGTGCAAAGTGGGTGGAGGCGGCGACAAGCGTGCACGTCCCGGCCGCGAGGCCTGAAGCCATGCCCGGCTATCGCATCCAGGGCGCGGGCGTGTATGGCCTCAACTGGTGGGTCAATGGCACGAAGGCCGACGGGCAGCGCAAGTGGCCCCACGCGCCGCCGCGCACCTTCGCCGCCTCAGGGTTCAACAACAACAAGTGCTTCGTCGTCCCCGAGTGGGGCATGGTCGTCGTCCGCCTCGGCCTCGACGGCAACGTTGAGGACAAGGTGTGGGACGCCTTCTTCGCCAAGCTGTCGGCCGGCGTGAGCGCACACGGCGCAACCGAGTAGGAGGTCCGCGCGGATGAATGCCTCGTGGCCGGTCGCGCCCATCGCTATGAGCGATGGCCCTGATCCCAGTCCCGCAGAGCCGTAGAATCCCCCGCAACTGGGATCCTGTGGCGGCGAGTCTGAGGGGCTTCTCCATACAGCTTCCTGCGCGAAATATCCTGGTGGGCCTCGCGCCGTTCGGCGGCGCCGCGCTTCTCTTCTTGACCGCTCAGGAGAAAAGGCCATGAGCAACGGTCGGCGTCCTGCCGCATGCCCCGCATTCCTGGTGACGGCCTGGGCCCTGCTCGCACTGCCCATTCCAGCACAGTCGAGCGCGCGGGCGGCGGAGAACGCTGCCCCGTATCCCCGCAGCGTCGTCATCGAGTCCATTGCGTGGCACTGGGACACCCACAAGACCGCGGCGCCGGGCAGCGACCTCTGGCCTGTCACGTGGGGGCCTGACGACCATCTGTACGCGGCCTGGGGCGACGGCGGCGGCTTCGGCGGCACGAACTCGGACGGTCGCGTGAGCATGGGGTTCGCACGAATCGAGGGGCCGCCGGAGAGCCTCAAGGGCGTCAACATCAACGGCGGGAAGAATGCCGAGAACCGGGCTTCCTTCGCGGCGAAGGGGAAGACGGGGGGCATTCTGTGCGTAGGCGGCGTGCTCTATGCCCGGCTGAACATGCAGAACGGCGAGTGGCCGAACGTGGATCACGCGCTGGCGTGGTCCGAGGACCTGGGCAAGACGTGGCGCACGACTCCCTGGGTATTCCCCAAGGGCGAGGGCAACTTCAAGCCGTCGCGGTTCCTGAACTTCGGCAAGGACTACGCGGGGGTCCCGCCGCACCTGAAGGGATACGTCTACACCTATGGCTTCAGGCAGCACAAGGACGGCTGGGGCAGCGGCGGCAGCACCTATCTCGGTCGAGTTCCGCAGGACAAGATGACGGTGCGGCCGGCGTATGAGTTCTGGGCTGGCCTCGACGCCGAGGGCGCGCCCCGCTGGTCTTCAGATGTCGCCGACATCCAGTCCGTCTTCACCGACCCGAACGGCGCGACTCCAGGCACGGTGGCATACAACCCAGCACTGAAGCGATTCCTTCTGGTCAGCTTCCACACCGGGCCAGGCCAACTGGGCGTGTTCGACGCCCCGCAGCCCTGGGGGCCGTGGACCACGGTCGCCTACGAGGAGAGCTGGGGGAAGATGGGCGCCGCCGGCTCCGGCCTGAACTGCGAATTCCCGCAGAAGTGGATGAGCGCCGACGGCCTGACGATGTGGTGCATATTCAGCGTCTACGGTGAGGGCGCCAGGCAGGGCATCAAGGCCCACGACCAGTTCAACCTGGTGAAGGCCACGCTGACCCTGGCCGTGAAGTGAGCCGGCGCAGATGTACCCATGACCCGACGGGAGGAGACCCTGTCTATGGCATGGACTGCGTTGTTCGCGACTACGCCTGCGCGAAGGAACGGCACAAGTCGGGCGACGTGTGCCTCTTCGACCCGATCTCGGGCAAGTTCCTGCTGCGTCTACCCGAGAAGGGCGACCGCCTGTACGTCGCCGACGTGACGGGCGACTGGCGCGAGGAGACCATCGTGTGGAGCGGCGACGAGCTGCACGTCTACACGAACTTGCAGCCGAACCCGAGCCCCGAAGCGCCCCGGCTGTGGACCGTGCCGCACTGCCGGCGCAGCAAGATGGCGTGGGACTACTACAGCCCATAGCGCCGCGCGGTTCGGTCCACCGGGGCTGCACTCCGTTCCTGCTCCAGTGCATTCCGAGCCGGGACGCCCTATCGCCACACAGGCTATTGCACGGGTCCTGGCACGGCGGCGCAACCCGTCGGAGTCTCCGCCGCCAGCGTCCCGTCGAAGCGGAACAGGGCGAGGGTCTCTGCGTCCGAGCCAAGGCGCTTCTGAGGCACGAAGGAGCCGCGGTAGCGGCGCACGGCGCTGATCCGGAGCTCATCAATCAGCGCGTCCGCCGGGCGGAAGCCAGTGTTCATCGAGCCGACCTGCACGGGATACGGCAGGGGCTTCATCTTCAGGGGATGGTCGTTGGGGCTCTTGGCGCTGCCGACGCACCGGTCGGAGGCGAGCTTGCCATTGAGGAACAGCGCCATCGCGGTCTTCCCGCCGTCGTCCAGCTTCCACTGGAGCGCGACGTGGTGCCACTGGCCCTGGCGCCAGTCGCGAATGCTGGCGTCCACCGTGCGCGCCTCGTAGCCTGCGTTGGAGAGGACCGCGGCGACAATCCCAGGGGCGGTATGCGAGATGGTGAGCGAGCTGTGATTCGACAAGTATGGGTAGTCGGGGCGGATGGGACCCAGGTTGAGGAACACGTGCTCCAGTGGCCCGCGCGGCCCCGAGGAACGGGGCACGACATCCCACTGCGGCCGGACCCAGAACTCGATCGTGCCCTCTTCCACGTTGAGCTTCGGTGGGTCAAGGGAGCTGAAGTGGACGGGCATTGCGAGGGCCTGGCCGTCAATGCCGGGCGCGAACAGCCGGTCGCGCGGCACGTCGCTGCGGCGCGGGCTGCCGAACCTGCGCTCAAACGACCACGTCCCCTCGCGGCTGCTCACGGTAAACGTGCAGACGACCCCAGGGACTTCCACCGGGACGCGAATCACCACGGGTTCCTTCGGCGTCCAGCGGAGCTGGACCAGCGGCGCGGCGCCCAGCTCTGTCCTGCCCAGCGGCTTCACGCCATCGGTGTACTCGGCCACGACGCGGAAATTGTGCAGGTTGCGGTCGGTCTCGACGCGCAGGTCGCCGCCGAAATGCGTGCCGGCGCCATCGCCCGTGGTCTCGTGGCCGAAGGTGAGCGGGCGCAGCTCGATGTCCACCTGCGGCTCCGGCGTCCGCGCGTCGGGGCCGCCGGACTGGAGCGTGGCGAACTTCTCGACCGTATGGAAGTTGCTGCCGTCGAGAAACACCACGGCGTTCTGCTCGTGCTCGCCTTTCGGCCGGGTGTGGACGATGTTGCGGCAGAGCAGGATTCGACAGCTTGCCCCCTGCTCGAGGCGCAACCCTAGGTCTTCCTGCGGAATGGCCATCTCGACGGTCCAGCGGTCGGCCGCCTGGGCAACCTTCACCCGCGCCGTGCCGTTCCACTTTGGTGAGTACTTCGCCATCCCGTCCGCCGCCTTAGCGCTCCGGGCGTCGAAGACCGTGCCCTTCGAGTCCACGATCCAGTGCACGAACTCCCTGGCCGCGGGTCGGGTGGCGATGAGGACCTCCACGCTGTCGCACGGGGCGTGGTGGTCAGGGCCGGGCATGGCTGTGGCGATTTCTGACGGCTCTGGGTCGAAGCACTCCATTGCCACGTAGAGCGTCTTGTCGTCGTAGGCCAGCCGGGCGGTCGTTTCGAGGCTCTCGAGGCGAAGCGCCCGCCAGTCTACGAAGTGCTCGATGCGAGGGGCTTTGGCCCATGCGGGCTCGTCCAGTCGCCCGTCGGCGGTGATGGGCTCGCCCGCTCGTACGGCGACGAGTTCGCGCTTGCGGCAGTCGCGCTCGAACCAGCCAGGGATGCTGTGGGCGGCGATGAGCTCGTTGCAGCGCTTGGCGAGGTCGTCGGCCTCCTTCCGCAGTTCGGCGGGGTCGAGCGTGGAGAGGAGGCCCGTGGTGGCCGTTTTTCGCGTCGGGGACGCGAGTCGCCGGTTCCGCGGGATCTTGCGGGTGAGAGCGGCCCATTCGGGTGCCGCCTGATCGAGGTGCGCCCGCGCCGCTGCGAGCTGTTTCTCGGCCTCCGTTCGGTCGCCCTGCTGGATCGCGCGCCGCGCCGCCATGATCGCCGCACGGTGCGTGGCAAGGATCCGCGCGGCGTGGGTCATCTGGTAGAGGTTGAGGAAGTAGCCGTACTCATCGCCCGACAGCGCCGGCGCCCGCTGCTGCGATTCCCACAGCTTGTCGAGCGATGCAGCGGCCCGTGCTGCCGCCTGCGCCTGCTCGTGCATGGTGCGGACCGGGTCGTCGAGCTTCACGTGGTCCAGCACTTCGCTGGGGAAGCAGATGTAATGATGGCTGATGTTCTCCGCGAAGGCCGGTGTGAGGAGCGGCCCGGCCTCGTCGCCGAACATGAAGCGACAGGCGCGCTGGGCGAAGGCCCGCCGTTCGGCCGGCACGCCGCCTGTGGTGCCGCAATCGTGCCACGCGGCCGAGTCGAAGTCGGCCGCGCCCGGCCGGTTCACGTGCCACGCGCACTCGACGCCGAGAAGCTGGGTCAGCTCGCGCCAGCCGTTGCCCGACACGTTGCCGAAAAGGATGTCCTGGTGCGTCAGATAATGGAGCGACCTGGTGAACAGGGGCGTGGTGATGAAGTACGGGCGCCAGCCTTTCCAGAAGGCGTACTCGTAGTAAAGGAAAAACGGCCGGGCGCCCCACGCTGCCCGCGCCAGGTCGAGATGCCGCCGCTCGCTCTCCCGGACGCAGATATAGATGTCGGGCGGCAGCACCGAGTCCAGCCGCTTCAGGAAGGCGACGAGCTTCGCGCTCGCCTGCTCCGCGACCTTGCGGGCGGCGTCGCCCTGTCCCATGGACGCCGCGGCATCGCGGTACACGTTCTCCGGGTCGAGGTAGCGGCCCGTGTACGGGTAGACCACGGCCACGAACTTCGCGTCGGGGATGCGTTTCTTGATCTCACGGTAGTAGATTCCGAACACCGTGGCGTCCGCCTTGGCGTGGTCGTCGCCGTAGTTCTTGCGGCATTCGTCGCAGCGGTCGTCCCAGAGGGCGGGATTGGCCCAGCCGCCGCTGTCGGTGGCGTGCAGGTAGTAGCCGCGGTAGCCGCAATCGGCCAGCCACTGCGCGGCCCGCTCGGCCCGGCGCTGGTGGAGGTCGAGCCGCGACCAGCAGAAGTAGCGGCCGTGCGACCTGGAGAGCACGCAGCGGTTGAAGGCCGCGTTGTCCTTGTCCTGCGGGAACCGCCCGAGGGACGTGGTGTCCGCATCTATCGCCTCGATGCCGCGCGCGAAGCCGTAGTCGTGCACCTCCCTCAACGCGGCGCGGACAACGGTTGTCTTCTCCCGGGCGTCTCCGGGGTCAATGCTCGTTCGGTTCCACGCCATGTTGATCTTCGCGCGCAGCATCCAGTCGAAGTGGCGTTTCTGCGCGGCCACCCAGTCAGCGGCGAGGGCGCGGGCCTTGGCCAGGTCGCCCTTGGCCTCGGCGTTCAGGATGGCGTACCAGTTGCCGCGCAGGTGCTCGGAAAACGGCGCACCGTTGCAGCGGTGCAGGTAGTCCGGCCAGTCGCGCACGGCGGCCGGCTCGACCAGAAGCTTGCCGTCCCGCCTGACGATCAGTTGGCGCAGCGTCGCCGCCGCGTAGAGCGTGCCCAGCGTGTCGCTGCCGATCAGGAGCAGTTTCAGGTTCTCGCCCGACCCGAATGGTTGGATGACGTAGCCCTGCGCCCCTGGGTCGGCGGGCGTCAGCCGGGGCGCCTCCGCCATCGCGGCGAGTTCCTTTGCCGTGCACGGCGCGAGGAGGACCAGCCTCCCCTTCGGGAGGGGATCGCCCAGCTTGCCCACCGGCAGCGGCTGCCCGCCCAATGAGACGATTCGCTGATTGATCTCCTGGGCGCCGATCTGAGAGCGCTCGTCGGGTGCGGCCACGATGCGGAAGCCATCCAGAGCCACTGGCTCGCCGAGGGCGCGGACCTCTTTCGGCAGGGGGATGATGGCATCAATCGTGGTCTGGGCCGACGCCGTGCACGCGACGAAGGAAGCTGCCGCCAACAGCCGCCACATGATGCCATCTCCTCTCGCTTCTCCCAACGTTCATGGGGCCAGGATGAACTCCCCGCGCAGGGTGTTCCAGGCGTCGTTCTCGCCGACGCCCGTGAAGACGAATGTGAACCGGCGTCCGTCGGCGCTGAGCCACTTGGGCGAGAAGTTGAAGCGGAATGCGGTCAGCGGCACGTGGCCCTCGCCCCAGGCGTCGTTGTAGAGGACGGTTGTCCACGGTCCCCACGGCTCTGGGGCGTCGAAGAGGCCCATGCAGCCCCGGGACGTGCGGGAGTGCTCGGTCGCGAGGAGGTAGCGCCGCAGGCCGGGGTTGTAGAGCACGCTCAGGTTCCAGCCGACGCCGGCGGGGTCCGCGAAGACGGGCCGTTTGGCGGCGAGGTCTGAGGCCCAGCGCGGCGCGCCGCGGTCGTCGAGGCCGGCGAAGAACTCGCAGGCGGCGCGGTCGAGCAGCCGCTCGCGCGGGACGCGCGACAGGTAGACCTCGCCCGGCTTGTGCACGTCGAATCCGGCGAGCTGCGCCGGCACTGTCGCCCGGCCCGGCCCCCAGCGCGGGCGAATGTAGTAGCTGTAGACGTAGCCGTCTCGCGCACCGGCGTAGTCCTTGCCGAACTGTAGAAACGTCGGGATCGTCAGCTCGTCGGCGAAGGTGAACGCCCAGGGCGCCTTCTGCCACGAGCGCCCCTTGTCGGCGGACTTGGCCAGGCGGGCCTCCACGAGGTGCGGCGAGGGATCGGGCGATGCCCACATGTACAGGATGCCGCCGACGGAGAGAATGCCGTAGCTCTTGCCGGGGAACGCGGCAGGGGCCTCGGGATTCTTGCCGCCCCAAACGTTCACGCCGCGGTAGGCGTCGGCCGGGCCTTCGACGCGGGCGATGCCGAGGCCGACGCGACCGTCGCGGTTCGTGCCGCCGAAGCCCCCACCGTCGCCCCAGGCGGTGTATTGATGGTCGTCATCGGCCCAGGTGAGCGGCCAGTTGTCGCTGCCCGGGGCGCGGCGGCCGAGGGTCGAGAAGTCGAACTTGGCCTCACGGATCCGTGGGCTGGGCGGATAGGGCGGCTTCGTCGCTGCCACGGCGATCGAGGCCAGGCTCCACATCAACAAGCTAGCCGTTCGCATTGGTCACCTCTGCTTCACCGACTGGGCACTCCCATCAGGCGTTGCCTCAGTGCCCGACACGAATCAAAGTGCCTCTGCGGACCGAGAAGCAGTCGTCGCCTGAGAAGACGAGGTGCACGGTCTTCCCGTCGGCGCTCATCCACTTGGTGGGAAGGCTGGACGTCTCGCCCGGCCCGACGTCCCATTCCTCGGTGAAGAAGACGGTGGTCCACGGCCCCCAGGGCTCGGGGGCGTCGTAGATGCCGAGGCCCCCCTTGAAGCGGGTGTCGCCGCCAGGGAGGGTGTGGCACCACAGGTAGCGCTTCAGCCCCGCGTTGTAGGTGATCCCCGAGCGATAGCAGCGGCCGGGGTGCTCGAAGACGGCTCCGCGCTCCCGCACTTCACTCGACCACACAGGCTTTCCGCCCGCGTCGAGCTTCTGGAAGAACTCGTAGGCGCTGCGCTCAGCGAGCTTCTCTTTCAGCACGCGGGCGAGGACCATGCGGTCGGCCGGCTTGTAGGCGCTCTCGCTGTCGTGGGAGTAGATGTAGACATACTTGTCCCGCGCGCCCGCGTAGTCCTTCCCAAAGTTCAGGAAGGTGGGGCAGCCGAAGCTGGTGCTGAGCTTCCAGTCGGCCCAGGTCCAGGTCTTGCCGTGGTCGCGCGACCAGGCGAGCTGGGCGTTGCCCGCGTTGCGCGCCCACATGTAAAGCACGCCATCGAGCATCAACATTCCGCTGGCCTTCCTGCCGCGGGCGCCGTCGCCAAGGGTCTCGCCGGTGGGCGACAAGACATTGACGCCGTGGACGTCGGGCGGCGTGCCGAGGACCTTCGCGAAGCCGAGGCTGAGCTTCTTCGGCACGACGGGCACGAAACCGTGGCCGTCGCCGTAGGCGGTGTAGAGGGCATCGTCGTCGGCCCAGGTCATGGGCCAGTTGTCGCTGCCCTTGGCGAGGCGGAGGATGGTGTTCGCAGGCGCCCACTCGATGCCCTTGATGACGGGGCTGGGCGGATAGGGCGGCTTGGCTGCCGCCATTGCGGTGGAGGCCAGACACCAGACGAGTGAACCTGTCATTCGCATGGGCTACCGCTCCTTCACCGACTGGGCGATAGGGCCGAGGAAGCGGATGAGCTTCGCGTAGTGCTCGGGCGTGGCCGGGAGCGACTTGCCCGCCCGGGCGACCACAATGTCGAGGCTGGGGACGACGACGATGAGGCTGTCGTAGAGGCCCCACGACCAGTAGGCGTCGCGCGGCACGTCCTTGAGCGTGCCGTCGGCGTTGTTCCACCACAGGTAGCCGTAGTGGCTCGACGCTCTGCCGTAGAGCCCCGGCTCCACGGTCGGCACGCCGTGCAGCGCGTCGGGCAGCTTGCCGCAGGCGACGACGAAGTCCTCGGGCAGGAGCTGCTGGTCCCGCCAGCGGCCGCGTCGGAGGAACAGGTAGCCGAAGCGGGCCATCGCGTCCACGTTGGCGTGGATGCCCGCCCCGAACTCCCGCCGCATGATGCCGTTGATCTCCCTCAGGCGGTAGGCATTGTGGCGCCACGTGAGGTCGGCCGGCTTGATGCCGATGGGCGTGAAGAGCCGCTCGAACATCACCGCGTTGAGGTCCCGCTGGTAGACGAGTGTGATGCACTCGGCGAGCCAGTTGGGGCCGCTGTCGCTGTAGGCCCACTTCGTGCCCGGCTCGAAGAGCATCCGGCACGTGCCGCCGGGCTTCTCGAACCCAGCGGTCTGCGTGAGCAGGTGACGGATCGTCATCTTCTCGAGCCAGCCTGGCTGGGCGTTGGCGTCCTTGCCTTGGCCGAGCGTGGGGTGGTAGAGCCGTGCCTTGTCGTCGAGGCCCTTGATCTTGCCGTCCTTGAGCGCGAGGCCGAGGGCCGCTGCCCCGAAGGACTTCGTCGTGGACTTCAGGTCGTAGCGCTGGCGCAGGTCGCCCCAGTGCAGGACGAGGCGGCCGTGGCGGATGATCATGCCCGAGCCGTCGCCCTCCAGCGCGTAGTCGCGGGCCCGTTCGAGCTTCGCCTCGTCCATGCCCACTTCGGCGGGCGTGGCCTTCGCCCAGTCGGGCATCGGCCACACCGCTTCGCCTGCGTGGATCAAGGCGGGAGATGCGGCGACGAACAGCATCACCCACGCGGCACCCGCGACCATACGGTACTCCTTTGTTCCTCGGGCACAGTGGGGGCGTCTGCTTTGCTGCCCGTTTGCCGGACGCTCCGGCACGGCAGGAAGCGTAGCACGAAGGGCGACGGACTTCAACAGGGCTCCCATCCACATCCACGATTCCTTGCAGCGACGCTTGCTGCTATTGGCGGACATGGTAGACTCTGGCTCCTGTGCGTGAGCCACGCGAGAAGCGGGAAGCCGAGGAGACAGCGATGTCTGGCAGCCGGTGGTGTGGTGCAATTGTGGGGCTGCTGCTGGCCGCCAGCGCGGCGGCGCAAGGAGAACGCGGCATGAATCGTGTCGAGCGGTGGGGGCACTTCGAGGCAACGCTGAAGTCTGCGAAGGCCTATGCGAATCCCTTCACCGATGCGGACCTCTCGGCCCGCTTCGAGTGCGAGGGCGAGGCCGTCACGGTCAAGGGCTTCCACGATGGCGACGGCACCTGGAAGATCCGCTGCATGCCGACGAAAGAGGGGCGCTGGACATTCAGGACACAGTCCGCCGATCCCGAGCTGGACGGCAAGACGGGCGAGTTCCGGTGCGGCCCACCCTCGAAGGGCAACCACGGCCCCGTGCGTGTGGCGCACACGTGGCACTTCGCCTATGCCGACGGCACGCCCTACTTCCAGGTCGGCACCACCTGCTACGCCTGGACCCACCAGACCGAGGCGCTCCAGGAACAGACGCTCAAGACCCTCGCCGCGTCGCCCTTCAACAAGATCCGCTTCTGCGTCTTCCCCAAGTCCTACACCTACAACCAGAATGATCCGCCGTTCTACCCCTTCGAGCGCAAGGGCGACGGGAAGTTCGACTTCACGCGGCCCAACCCCGTGTCGTGGCGGCACCTCGAGCGGCGCCTCCTCGACCTTCAGCGCCTGGGCATCGAGGCCGACCTCATCCTCTGGCACCCCTACGACCGCTGGGGCTTCGCCGAGATGGGTAAGGAGCACGATGACCGCTACCTGCGCACCTGCATCGCCCGCCTGGCCGCCTTCCGCAACGTCTGGTGGTCGCTCGCCAACGAATACGACCTCATGGCCCCCAACACGAAGAACCACCGCGGCGACAAGACGATGGCCGACTGGGACCGCTTCTTCCAGATTCTCCAGAAGGAAGACCCCTTCGCGCGCCTGCGCAGCATCCACAACTGCCGCGGCTTCTACGACCACACGCGAGCGTGGGTGACACACGCCAGCATCCAAAGCTCCGACCTCGCCTCCGGCCCCGCCTGGCGCGAGAAGTACCGCAAGCCCATCGTCTACGACGAGTGCAAGTATGAGGGCAATGTGCCCCAGGGCTGGGGCAACCTCACCGCCCAGCAGATGCTCGACCGCTTCTGGCTCGGCACCATCGGCGGCTGCTATGTCGGCCACGGCGAAACCTACAAGCACCCCGACGACATCCTCTGGTGGTCCAAGGGCGGCGTGCTCCACGGCCGGAGCCCGGCCCGCATCGCCTTCCTCAAACGGATCATGGAGCCGACGCCGTTCAAGGACATGGCGCCCGACGCCGCCTTCTGCCCCGGCAACGCCACCCTGGCCAAGCCGGGCGAACTGTACCTCGTCTACTGTCTCAAGTCATGCCCCGCGACGATTGACCTGCCCGGCGACCGGCCCTTCAAGGTGGACGGCATTGACACGTGGAACATGAGGGTTGCGCCCCTGGGTACCGCGCGGCCAGGCAAGTTCACCTTCACCCCGCCCAAGGCCCCCTACCTCTTCCGCTTCGAGCCCTACAAACCCGGCGAGGCGCTGCGGCCCGAGGCGGTAGCGAAAGCCACGCCCACCGAGGGCACGCCGCCGCTCACCGTGAAGTTCAGCGGCCCGGCCGATCTCGCGTGCCAATGGGACTTCGGCGACGGCGCCACGTCGGCCGAGGCCAGCCCCACGCACGTCTACGCCAAACCCGGGCTCTACGCCGCCACGCTCACGGTCACCGACAAGGCCGGCGCCTCGGCGAGCGCCAACCTGCTGATCGCCGTGGACGCCCCGTCGGACAAGCCGCTCATGCGCGCGGCCACGAAGGGCGCCGACACCCAGCCCGTGAAGCTCCACGGCGACGTGAAGCGCGGCGACGATGGCTCGCTCGACCTCGGCGACGGCGAGCCGTGGAAGTGGGTCTCCGTGGGCGACAAGCCCCTCGAGGCGCTCGAGGGCCTCCGCTCGTTCACCGTCTGCGGCTGGCTCAAGGCCGCGAGCCTGGAGGCCGGCAGCGGTGGCAACCGCATCGCCTTCAACCTCAACTACAACCGCTCGGGCCTCGACCTCGTGTGCCTCGGCGACGGCCGTTTGCGGCTCGCCGTCAACGAGTGGCCCGACCGCATCGCCAACGACAGTTCGCCCGGCAAGGTCGCCGTGGGCAGGTGGGTCTTCTTCGCCGTCGCCTACGACGGCACGAAGGAGAAGGACAACGTTCGCTGGTACTTCGGCGACGCCGACACCCCTGCCCAGCTCGACAGGACGACGACCTGCGCCCGCGGCGCCACGGGCCAGGGCAGCGGCCCGCTCACCATAGGCAACTACAACGAGACCCTTCACAACCACGGCCTCGACCGCCAGTTCCGCGGCGCGCTCCGCGACATCGCCATCTTCGGCAGCCGCATCGGCTCCCAGGGCGCCCTGTCGCTGGAAGACATCAGGAAACACCAGGAGTGAACGCCCCATGTCCCGCGTGTGGCAGTGGCTTGGCCCAATCGCTCTCGCCTTCGTGGCGAATGTCGTGGCAGGAGAAGCGCTCGTGGACAACGGAACGCTGAAAGCTATGCTCGAGGTTCCCCTCGGCTCGCGCATCGGCCAGTGCCGGGCCGTGCCCGTGCAGCTCGGGCCGGGGAGCCGGCCCGCTTTCCTGGCGATCACCTGCGCCGACGCGACGGTGGACCCCTGGAGCGAGATGTTCTTCTACCCGACCGACACGCTGAAGCTCGCGCTCTGCGATGCCGAGGGCAAGATTCTCTGGCGTCTCGACCTCGGCAAGGGCGTGGTGCCGGGCATGTGGTTCTGCCCGTTCTTCGCCTTCGATCTCGACGGCGACGGCACCGATGAGATCTACTTCGTGAACAACATTGACGCCGACCACCCCCTCGGCCACCGCGGCCGCCGCCTCGAACGCCTCGACGCCCGCACCGGCAAGAGCACGGGCCGCTGGCCCTGGCCCGCGAGAAACTCCGACGAAAGCATGAGCCACGCCTACCGCAACTTCATCCTCGGCGGTCACGCCCGCGACGAGGCCGTGCTCGTCACCGTCCAGGGCACCTACCAGAGCATGCACCTCCAGGCCTGGAGCCGCGACATGAAGCCCCGCTGGGAGCGCACCATCGCGGCCAACGCCCCCGGCGCGCGCGGCAGCCACATGTGCCCCATCGCCGACCTCGATGGCGACGGCGTTCAGGAAGTCATGTGGGGCGAGCGCTGCATCGAGCTGGACACGGGCAAGGAGGTCTTCTGCGCCGACCGCATGGCCTATCGCGGCCACTCGGATGTTGTTCAGCCCTTCACCGACCCCAGGACCGGGCAGTGGCTCCTCTATACCTGCCGCGAGAGCGACCCGAAGGCCACGCCCCGCGTGGTCGTCTTCGATGCGAAGGGCAACCGCGTGTGGGGCGCGGTGGACGAGGGGCACATGGACATGGGCTGGATCGCGCGCCTCGGCGACGGCGGCGCGCCCGTGGCCATGGCCATCCGCATCGGCAGCAAGGGCGCGGGGCCGGGCGGCACCACACGCACAGGCGTCCACGAGTTCGTCTTCAGCGCCGTCACCGGCGAGAAGCTCGACCTCGGCTTCAGCGTCTACCGCACGCTGCCCGTGGACCTGGATGGCGACGGGCTGCACGAGCTCGTGCGCACGACCGACGACGGCTCGGTCGAGGTGATTGACCACAAGGGCAAACGCCTCGCCGACCTCGGCGCGGACGGCCACGTGGCTATGGCCTGCAAGCTCCTCGACCTGCCCGGCGAGCAGTTGCTCGTCGCCTACCCCGACGGCACGCTGCGCGTCTGGGCCGACCCGAAGGCGAAGGACAGCGACGCCGCTCTCGCCCGCTACAGGCACCCGCTCTACCGGGCCAACCGCCGCCTCTTCGCCACGGGCTACAACCTCAATGTCCTGGGCGGCTTGTGAGTGTTGAGGGGAAAGGGGAAGACCAATGCTCCAGCCACTGCTCCTGTTCGGCCTGATTGCCTCGGCGGCCCCCGCTCAGCCGCCCGGTGGCGCGCTCGCAGGACAACGCCCCCGCGTGATCGTCTCGTCCGATATCGGCGGCTCGGACCCCGACGACTTTCAGTCCATGGTCCACCTGCTCCTCTACGCCGACGTGCTCGACATCGAGGGGCTGATTTCGTCGCCCCCGGGCAAGGGGCGCGCTGAGCACATCCTCGAGGTCATCGCGGCCTACGAGAAGGACTTCCCGAACCTGTCGAGACACTCGCCCCGCTATCCCAAGCCCGACGCGTTGCGGGCGCTCGCGAAGCAGGGCACCGTGAACCCGGCGCCGCGGGCCGGCGTCTCGGAACCGACCGAGGGCTCGCGCTGGATCATCGAGCGCGCGAAGGCGACAGACCCGCAGGGCCGGCCGCTCTGGGTGCTCGTCTGGGGCTCGATCACCGACGTCGCCCAAGCCGTCCACGACGAGCCGGCCATCAGGAAGGCCATCCGAGTTCACTCCATCGGCTCGTGGAACACGGCGCAGGACCGCGCGTCGCGCGACTATCTCTTCCGCGAGCACCCCGACCTGTGGTGGATCGAATCCGACACAACGTTTCGCGGCATGTACCAGGGCGGGCAGCAGGATGGTGACCTGGGCAATCGCCCGTTCATCGAGCAGCACGTGAAGGGCCACGGGGCGCTGGGCGCGCTCTACGTGCGGAGGAAGGCCGACATCAAGATGGGCGACACGCCCTCGGTGCTCTATCTCTTCCGCGGCAACCCCGACGACCCGACGGCCGAGCACTGGGGCGGAGCCTTCGTGCGCCCCGAGCCCGACAAGCGGCCGACCTACTGGCACGACAGCCACAACCCCGCCCTCGCCGAGGGCGGCAAGCCGGGAGCGAAGACCGTGAACAAGTGGCGTGCGGACTACCTGCGCGACTGGCAGCAGCGCATGGACCGCGTGCTGAGCCCTGCGAGGTGACCAGTCCAGCGAGGAGATCGACCTCCATCTCGACCCGCGCACTGGGTTGGCCCTTCACCAGCGTCACCTGCCTGACGCACGAGCAGCTTCGAGGCCACCGGGCTCGGGGGTCGGAGCGCGGCTGGCGGTTTGCGGGATTCAGGGCATGGTAGACTTCGTCGGGTGCCCTCCCAAACATCGCACGCTTGCTGTGAACCTACTGCTTGCCCGCAAAGCACAGGATCCGTCGGTCCGCCGTCGAGAGGTACAGCCTGCCGTGTGCCGCGGACATGCCGTCGAACACCGGTGGAGCGGCGAGTGGGTGCTCCCTAATGAGCGCGCCGTCGGAGGCCGAGAAGACCTGGAGCAGAGCGCCCCTTCGCCCCTCGAAGGCCGCCAGCGGGTCGTCGGGGTCCACCACGTCGGGCATCCCGGCCGCGAACAGGTGGTCGCCGGCCAGCACCATGGCCCGGACGCGCAGTGGGATCATCGCCTGCCACTTCGCCGGCCGAGCGCGGACGTAGCCCGTGCCCTTCTCGACGCCGCGCCCGCCTTGCCGGTACTTGTCGCTGTAGGCCTCCTTCGGCAGCCACTGGATGGCGACCTTCTTCCCCTTCTCCTCGAGGACGGGCTCGTTGTCAATGTCGTCGGCGAACAGCAGGTAGCCCTGCTCGCCGGGGATGAAGAGTGGGCTCCACACGACACGGCGATAGAAGTACTTCACCGCGTAGGTTGTGCGGTCGTCGAAGACGACGAGCTGCCCCGACTTGGGCGCGTGCTGTGCGAAGTAGAAGCCCGGCCAGCGCCGGCTGTGCATCCAGTAGAGGCGGTCGAAGCCGGTGTCGTCCAGAAAGCCGCCCGTGGCGACCAGGTGGTCGGCCCCCATGTCCAACTCGCCGAGGTCGCTCTCCTGCTTCGTCGCCAGGCGATTCAACCTGGCGTCGAACTTCACCTGCCCCATGTAAAGGTCCTTCCCGTCGCTGACAAGCAGGTCTGGCAGCGCCCCTTCCATAGCGAACGGCCTGCCCGTGTCCTTCTTGATGTCGGGCCACGGCCCTTCCAGGTGGTGGTGGTAGAGCACCTTGCCGGTCTTCACGTCGAGCCCGTAGGCCAGGATTCCGCCATCGAGGAAGGACGACCTGCCCGCCGCGAAGTACACAACCCCGTCCTGGACCAGCACGCTGCCCTGAACCGGCCAGACCGACTCCACTTGCTCGAAGGATACCAGGCGCCGGTCGTCGGGCGCGGCGCGGAACCGCCACACCAGGGCGCCGTCGGCTGCGCGCAGGCAGTAGACGTAGCCGTCGCGGCAGCCGAAGAGCACCAGGCCGTCGTGCACGGTGGGCGCGGAGTCGATCCGCCCGCCGGCGGTGAAGCTCCAGAGGCCCTTTCCGTCGGTCGCGCCGAGGCAGCGGATGCGGTGGGCACCCATCTCCGCCACCCAGAGCCTGTCGCCGACGATGACGGGTTGCGAGCCCTGGCAGGCGAGCTCGAGCTCCCATTGCTTACTCAGCTCTGCGGGCACGGCAGACCTCGTGGCGCCGCTGCGCTGCCCGTCGCGGCGGTGCATGGGCCAGTCCTCGGCCGAGGCTTCACCACGGTCCGGGGTCTTGCCGTAGGCGGGGCCGCGCTCGATAGCGGCCTCGGCCGAGGGCCTGAGCGCGTCGGCCGGCTCGGCCGACATCGCGAGGAAGCCGCTGACCTTGGCGCCCGGGTAGCAGAAGCACTGGCTGGGCGGCGCATAGAAGAGCCCGTTGGCTGGTGTGGCCCCCGTGAAGCAGGGGGCGCGGAGCCAGTCGCAGCGCATGTGCCCGTCGCCAATGATGTCCACGAACTCGGCGCCGCGCTTGGGCAGGATCAGGAAGCGCTCCGTCGCCTTGCTGCGGTGGCACCGGTAGTGGTGGCCGGGGGAGATCAGCTTGGCCACGTCCACCGTCTTCTTGACCTCGCCCGTCTTGAGGTCGCGGCCCTGGAACGAGCCGCACCAGACGAGTCCGCCGGCGACAAAGAGGTCGGTCGGTTGCGTGCACGCGCCGGCCCACGCTCGCGCGCCGGGGCACTGCCACAGGACCTTGCCGTCGGCCAGAGACAGGGCTGTCAGGTACAGCCCCTGCTGCGGCTGTTTCTTGCCCGCGCCTTTCCTGGCCTGCTTCGCGCCTGCCGGCGGCTGCCCGTGGCCGTGGAAGAGCACCACGCCGTCGCTGAGGACCAGCGTGCTCCCTCCGCCGACGGTGGAGCCGATGGGGTCGGGCGTCCGCCACACCTCGGCGCCGGTCCTCGCGTCGAGGCACACGAGTGCGTCCATGTCGTGGTAGACCACGCGGCCAGCCTGGGCCGACAAGGCGTAGGGCACGACACGGGTGTGCTCCTTCCGCCAGAGTTGCTTGCCCCTCTCGACGTCGATGGCTGCGAGCGTATCGTCGAGCGCGTCTTTCGCGAAGCGCGCGGTCGCCGCCACCGACCGCCCCTGGGTGATCTTGACGATCAGGATGCCATCGGACAGGATCATCTCGTCAGCGCCCTGCGTGCCTTCGATGGCCTCGGCGAGGACCTTGCCCGTCGCCGCGTCGAGCACGGAGACGGGTGAATCGAGGAACCGGAGCGTGACGTACACGTGGTCGCCCTCGGCCACCAGCCGCCGCGGGATCGTGTGATGGATGGCCCATCGGCCGCCCGTGCCCGTGCCGAATTCCGGCTGCCATTGCTGCATGGGCACCTTCCAGAGCAGGACGCCGTTCGCCGCGTCGCGCGCGATGAGGCTGCACCGCTGCGGCAGCTTCCTGTACACCCCACTGGGGGCCTCGTCGAAGATGGTGAAGATGCGCCCGCCCGCGGCGACCACGGCGTTGACGCTGCTGGGGAATTCGTGGCTGCGGCACCACGGCGGCCCGGCCACCCAGCGCAAACACTTCGGAGGGCCGATCTGCCTGTCGTTTGCGACGGCGTTGCCGCTGGCGTCATGGAGGAAGTGCGACCACTCGTCAATGTCCGCCGGCCGGGGCTTCACCGTCTTGATCCACTTCCCGCCGCTCTTCACATAGGCCACGCCGTTGGGCGCCAGCACCCGCAGCACCTCGGCCATCGGCACGTCGCCCGGGTCCTCGGCTACCACAAGATTGACCAGGTTCTCGACATAGGGCAGCCGCGAACCGCGGAGGAGGTCCACCGACACCGGGCCGTAGAGGCCCAGCGACTGGATGTGCTTGCGGGCGGTCGCGACCTTGGCCGCATCGGTATCGAGGCCGTGGACCACGTAACCATCGCCGGCGCGCAAGGCCGCTGTGAGCCTGCCGTCGCTGCAACCGAGGTGCACGACGAGGCCGCCTCTCACTCCTGTCGCGGCCAGAACCTGCTCCGCCTGGGCCTTCTCAGGCGATGGGGCCCCAGCCTCCGCGACGTGCAGAGCGCAGGCACACGCCGCGGCAGCCAGAATGGTCCTCGGCCAGAAGGCGCACGGGACAGAGACACGGGTCATTCGCGTCATGTGTTCTCTCCTCAACTGGGCTCTTATCGTCGGCGACCTCCGCCCAAAGCATACGCATTTCCACATGCCCTGTCCAGTCAGATGGCGCCGCTCGAGCGGCGAGGGAAGCGGGTTGGTTGGCACGGGCCGCTACGGGCTGTGGAAGAGAGCAGAGCCGAGAACCGGCTTCTTCGCCTGCTCTGAGGTGTAGGAGATGCGAAGGTCTTTGTTCGTGGCGTGCTGGAAATACAGGACGGTGAAGCTATGCTTGCCGGCCCTCAGCCCGATCTGGCCCGAATCTTCCCAGGCGTCGCGCCCGCACAGCACGTCGAGATTCACCACGGTCACGCCGTCTATGATCAGGCGGCAACCGTCGTTGGACCGGACTTGGAAGGTGTACAGGTCGTCCTCCGGGATGTGGATGTATCTCGAGAAGCGCATGGCGAAGTGCTCGTTGCGTGGCGCGCGGGCGAGGTCAATCGCCTCGGCGATCCCTGCCGCCTTGGGCGTGAGCGACTCGAAGTTGGGCAGCGCTCGCCACTCGCCCTCGAAACTCTCGTAGCGGATGCCCGGGCGCAGGGGGCCGGGGTCGGCGGCCTCGCGGAGTTCGGCCCTGGTGTAGGTGGCCGCCATCGGGGCGTAGACCGTGCCGTCGTCGGAGAACGCACGGAGCCGCAGCGCCGTGCTCCGGGTGAACGTGAGCGACTCCGTGTACGCCGGCGATGCGGCCGTCGGCTCGGCGCCATCGGTCGTGTAGCGCAGGGTCGTGCCCTCGACGAGGTTCTGGGCCGTGACGGTCACGCTGTCCCGGAACATGCCGCCGTGCGGTGTGAGATAGGCCAGGGCGTTGAACGTGCGCGTCCGCTTCCCCAGCACGAGCGACAGCGCCCTGTCGCCCCCGTCCTCGAACCGGAAACTCGCGACCCTGTTGCGGGCGGGGCCGTCGGACGCCGGGGTGCTCGAGATCAGCGCTCTGTCCTCGAGCCACGGCTCGACGATCAACGTCTGAAGCGGACAGTTCTCCACCTCGACGCTTTTGACGATTTGGTCGCCTCGAAGAGAGCGCTCAATCCTCACCTTCGTCCACGCGACTCGCTGGCCTTGGACGACGGGGGTGCGGGTCTCCACGTACTGCCAGGCGTCTGGCAGGTGATCTTGGACGCGCAACGTGCCGTCGGGAAGGGAGTAGCTGATCCCTGCGAGCCGCTCGAGGAGCAGGCAGTTCACGGCTCCGCACCAGTTGTAGTACATTGAGCCCCAGGGCTTGTAGTCGGGGTCCCAGCACTCGGGGGTAACGGGGAAGCCGTGGTCGCGCACCATGCCGCCGAGGTGGCCGAGCGTGCACTGAACCGCCTCGGCGGCGCAGCCGCGTCGGAACATTCCTTCGATGGCCAGCCACATGCTGATGGTCGAGACGGCGAAAGGCCCGTTCTCGGGGTAACCGGGCGGGCGGACGTCGAGCGGCACCGGCCCGTAGAACCCTGTCTCCGTGTTCATGACCCATCGCTCGACCGTGCCTCTAGCCCACTCGTCGGGCATTTCGGCGCACATGAGAGAGGCCAGGTGCCAGATGTCTTTCCAGCGGGTGCCCTTGCCGGCGTGGTACTGCGGCCAGCAGGCCTCCCAGGGAGTCCGGAAGCCCCTGACCATCTTCGGTCTCATGGCCTTCCAGTGCACGGCATCGGCGTCACGCTCCAGGGCGGTGGCCATGGCGACGAGGGCGTCGAGCGCGTTGATCTCGAGGCCAAGGCATCCGGGCAGGCCGTCCCAGTAGAGCTTCCGGAACAGCTCGTCGTAGGCCTCCGCCAGGAAGGCCCTGTCGCCCGACTGCTCGTATTGCCGCCAGGCGAACTCCACGGCGCCGACCAGGGAGAACCGCGCGGGCGAGTGCTACGCGATGCCGAAGTTGTCGGGCAGCGCGCCCGATGCGGCCTTGAACGGGAGCAGGAACTTCCAGGACAGGACGTTCCCGAAGCCGTATGCGCGTTCGTCGGCCACCCACGCGCCCATCGCTGTGTAGGCCCACGAGTCCCAGAGGTGCAGCCCCATGAAGTTGTTCACGGCCGTCTGCGTGTGGGGTATTGCTCGTGGCCTTGTCCTGTGTGGGTGAAGTAGAGGAAGTAGAGCGCCCACAGGTAGTAGTAGGTCTGCACGGCGCGGGGGTCGGAGCATCGGAAGAAGGGCACCTGGCGGTTCCGGAGGTCGTGGATGTGCTGGGTCTTCGCGTCCAGGGCGGCCTGAGGCGCGGCCAGGAGCCTCTTCACGCGGGCCAGCACGGGGCGGTACTCGTCGCCCATCGCGAAGGCCAGCACGAGCGGCTCGCCGGGGGCGCACTTGGTGCATTTAGTCCGATTCCGGAGGGGGCGTTTGGGGCGGGGCTTGCCGCCAGGCGGGCCCGCAGCGCGGAGAAGCCGGCGCGGCCGAATACCCTCATCCTGTTCGTGGACGACATGGGCTACTCCGACGTCGGGTGCTTCGGCGGCGAGATCGAGACGCCGCACCTCGACGCCCTGGCCGCCGGCGGGGTGCGCTTCACGCAGTTCTTCAACGCCGCCCGCTGCTGCCCCGCCAGGGCCGGCCTGCTCACCGGCCTCTACCCGCACCAGGCCGGCATCGGCATGATGGTCTATCGCGACCGCAAGCTCTTCATCAAGGCGAGCGAGAACCCCGTGAACCCCTGCCGCCCGGGCGAAGAGTTCTACACCACGGACTTCTTCACCGACGTGGCGACGGACTACATTGACCAGGCGCTGAGGGGGCCCTCCAAGCCCTTCCTCCTGCACGTCTGCTACAACGTGCCGCACTTCCCCCTCGAGGCTCCCGACCCCCTGATCGAGAAGTATCGCGGCAAGTACCTGGCCGGCTGGGACAAGCTTCGCGAGGCCAAGCTCGCGCGGATGCGCCAGATGGGCCTCGTGCCGGCGACCTCGACCCTGCCCCGCGCCAGGGGCTTCGTGAACCGCAAGATCCCCGGGTTCACCGAAGTGGGCGTCGAGACCGACTACCTGCCCGCCTGGGACTCGCTCGCCGAGGAGGACCGGCGGGAGCTTGATTTCCGCCGGGCCATCTACGCCGCGCAGATTGACCGGTTCGACTGGAACGTCGGGCGGCTCGTCGAGCACCTGCGCCGACGCGGCGTGCTCGACAACACGCTGATCCTCTTCTTCTCCGACAACGGCTGCTCGGGCGAACTGGGCGAGTTCGGGATGAACTGGGGCAAGTTCACCAGGGCCAACTACGCCCAGTGGCGCAAGAAGGGCGGATGGAGCATCTCGCAGGGGCAATGCTGGGCGAGCTACTCGAGCACGCCGCTCCGCCTCTACAAGAAGTTCGTGCACGAGGGCGGCATCGCCTCGCCCTTCATCGCCCACTGGCCCGCCGGCATTCGGGCCGGGGGCAGGATCGTCGGGAACCAGATCTTCCACCTCATTGACGTGATGCCAACCCTGTGCGAGGTGGCCGGCGCCACCTATCCCCAGGAGTACAAGGGGCGCCCGATCACCCCCGCTCAGGGCATCAGCATGGTGCCCTATCTCGCGGGCGCCGATGTTGAGGCCAAGCCGCGCACGCTCTACTGGCAGCACGAAAACCACGCGGCCATCCGCGAGGGCAACTGGAAGCTCGTGACGACCAACGACCGCGACGACACGGCCTGGGAGCTCTACGACCTGGGCGCCGACCGCAGCGAGTCGCAGATCCTCGCGAAGAGCCGCCCTGAGGTCGCCGAGCGCCTCAGAGGAAGGTGGCGGCAGTGGGCTGAGGAGACAAACGTCGTGCCCTTCCCCGAGCAGCGCGGCAGCCACAAGGGCGTGCCTTGGCCGCCCCGCCCCTGGCCCGACGAGTAACCATCAAGCAACTCCAAGAGGAGACACTGATGACAAGGGGCCTGTTGCTGTGGGGCGCCTGCGCCGCCGCGGTCGCGTTCGTGGCCACGAGCGCGCTCGGGGCAGAGAAGCGCGACCATCCGCTCGTGCCCGTGCGCTTCAACGCGTGCATCGAGAAGGTCGAGGCCAACGTCGGTCGCATGGCTGTGACGCGCGGCCCGCTGGTCTACTGCGCCGAGGAGGCCGACAACGGGGGGCCAGTGCAGCGCCTCTTCGTGCCCGACCTGCCCCCGGCCGACGCGGTGAAGATCGATGCTTTCGCCGACGGCCCGCGATGTGGCAAACGCTCGTGGAGATGGATGACGAACGTCTCGGGGCCGTCGTAGGCGCGCCACATCGAGAAGACCTCCGTTGTTCGATTCCCCGCGACCCTCAAGCCGTGATCGCGGGCGAGGTGGACCCTGGTCTTGCCGTCTCGCTTCTCGATGCGATCGATCTCATAGGCGTGGGTGATCGTGCCGTAGGTGCCGTTTGCGCCCTGCTCGTCGGGCTTGACGGGCTTGCCGAAGCGCGCGGCGACGCGACCGTGGGTGACGACGAGCCACTTGCCGCGAAGGGCCGTGCCCACAGGCAGCTCAGCATCCACGACGAAGGCGTTGCTCTCGGCGCCATCGAGCTTGCGCGTCGCGCCGACGAGCGTGCCGCGGTAGCTCGCCTGCTTCGTGGAAAGCTCCACCTTGCCCTTGCGCAGCCGCGTTCCGGCTACGAGACAGGCTTCGGCCTGGCCGCCGCGCTCCGAGACGAGTGCGAGCTTGCCATCGGTCTCCACGCCACTTGCGCTCATGGCCTGCGGCTCGCCAAGGGCATAGAGCAACGTGTCGGTGCGCCCCGCCAATGAGATCTCGAGGGCGACCATCCCCTCGTCCTGCTTCAGCCGCTGCACCGCGGTGACCTTCGGCCCGCCCTGGAGGAGGTCGCAGACGGCGACGAAGGTCGTCTTGAGGCCACGCGCGCCCTTGCGGCGGACGATGAGGTGCGGCATTTGCCAGTTGTAGACCTCGTCGTCCTTGTAGTGGCCGGCCCTGCGCAGCGCGGGCGTCTCGCCGAGGAAGAGCTGCGTTGCGTCGTCGCGGAAGAGATGAGTGCGCGTGCCCGTGTCGGGGGCGTCTTTGAGCGTGAAGTCCACGTGGAAGTCCTGCGCGGGCTTCCCGGCCCTGACGTTTCGGAAGAGGCCATAGTGGTTGAGGGCACCCATGCCCCTCGGCTCTTGCCATTTCTCGCCCAGCTCGAGGAGCGGGCGCTCGGCAGGCAGCGGCTCGACGGGCAGCGACGCGTGGCCCACCGTGTCGCCCCACACGGAGCCGCGGATGGCGTAGTCGTGCACGCTCCCACCTTCGACCTCAAAGATGTCCACGAAGTACGGCCTCTCGATCTCCATCGTGTTCAGGATGAGGGTGCGGCGGTAGCGGGTGACACCGAGGCCCTGGTAGGCGCGCGGCGCGTCCACCTGGATGAGCGCGAGGCCGGGCAGGTCGGGCACGTAGTAGAGGAGATTGCCCGAAGTATCGCCGCCGGTCTGGTTGCGGCGGTCTACGACGACGGTGTTGTGGCTCAGCGTGCCGGCGGCCCAACGCATCGGCTGGCTCGCCCCCGAAGTGTACGTTCGTGCCCTTCCACCAATCCGCGTAGATGTCGCCCTCGTGGTCTTTGACGAACTGCCACTGGTCGCAGATCGCGATCTGTGGGTGCTTCTTGACGACCTCCAGCGCCCACGGATTGAGGTACTTCTGCATGGCGCCGGCCGTGCGGGCGGGGGCCTTGCCATCCCTGAGTTCGCCGGCGGCCGGGAAGCCGTTCGGCACGGGACAGGTGGTGACCCAAACGAGCTTCGCACCCGTCTTCTCAAGCTCCTGGATCACGGTCTCGAGGTTGCCCTGGTACTGCTCCCTCGTGTTACCGGCGTCCCAGTGGCCGAAGTTGAAGGAGATGACGTCCCAGTGCCGTCCCTTGAACTCATAGGCTCCGAGCCAGTTGTGGATCTGGCTTCTGCCCTTGCCCGAGGGGCCGCAGTTGGTCGCGGGATGGTGGTAGTTGACCTTGCCCTCCAGCGCCTGCTTGAGCGCGTGCGCGTAGTTGCCGGAGATGGAGTCGCCGATGCAGAGGTATCTCGGCAGCTTGGGGTCGTCGCTGGCGGTCTGGTCGCCGATGGGCAGGAGGCGGATCTCGTCGGCGATGACCGCGCCGTCCTTCTCGTGGCCGATCGCCGTGGCTTGATTCACGAAGGGATGGAGGTCCTTCACGGTCAGGGCGCCGTAGATGAGAACGTCTGTCTGGCCGCGGCGAAGGTAGACCTCGAAGGTCTTTTCCCCGATGTGCAGCTTGGCCCGCTCCTTCCTGGACTTGGCGAACTCGAACCCGCCGGCGAAGGAGGTGTCGTCGCCGCGCTCTACGGGCAGCCTGGGCTCAACCGTCTCGCCGCAGAGGATCTTCATGCCCCAGGGCTCGAGCCAGCTCTCATCGAAGTACGACTGGATCTGCTTCGGGTTGACCTTCTCTCTCAGGGCATACTTCCTGCCGGGCGGCAGCTTGAAGTCGATGATCCGGCCCGAGGAGTGGATGCGGTAGTGGAGGACATCGTCCTCGACGACCCCGTAGGTGCCGTCCACCTGCCGCCAGTTGGCGACAAGCGCCACCTTCGTCTTCGCCGTCCAGCGGGTCTCCTTCTGCTCTCCCGTGTTGGTCCGCAGGTACATGGCACTGCCGTCCAGCGGGATGATCAGGCCCGAGACCTTCACGGGCTCGCCTGCTGGGGTTGCCCGGATGACAAGGGTGATCAGGCTCGCGATCAGACAGGCACGCTTGCGCACGTGGTTCCCCTCTATGCGGCGCCGTCGGCGAACTCGACGCGGAAGCTCAGAGCGTGCCCGCACGGGAGCGCCTCGGGGATCACGATGCGCAGCATGTCCTGATCCTGCCCCCAACGCAGGGCGCCATCGCCGCCCAGCAGTGTGACTTCGGCGATCGGGCCGATGCCCTCGTCGCAGGCCAGCGCCCGCACGTTGTAGAGATGGCGGACATACCGCTCGCCTCGCTCCACCACCGAGTAGGGCCCCCAATGCGGGTAGATGTCGAACTTGGCGTCGCGGAACCACGTCGGGCATTCGTAGTCCAGCAGCGACGCGAGGGTGGGTGCAAACTCGGCCATGACAGGTCCTTTCGTGATGTGATGGGCCTCGGGTCGTCGCGAACGCGGCGGGTTCTCGCGGGCATGCCACCTCGTGCGGGTGGGCCTCCTCAACGCGGTGGGGCCGTCGAGCCCCAGACGATCAGCTCCGGCTTAAACCGGATGCGGCGCGGCGTGATTCCCGGCTATCTCAACGGCGACTCCGGAGGCCCCACGCCCAGCGTGCCCCCGCTGGTCGGGTCCCGCTCCCCTTCGACCTTGAACTCGGGCCTCCCGGTCAGGAGGATTCTGTCAATCAGCGCACCGTCCTCACGCATCCAGATGGAGAGGGTGTGCACGCCCGGCGCGGGGACATCGAGTGGGCGAGGGTGCTTCATCCAGATGTACTTGCCGCTGCCGGTCTGGACGTTCTGGCCCCAGTCGCCCGGCTCGAGGTCGAGTCCGACGTGGATCGAGTCGGTATTGGGGTTCGAGCCGAAGCCGCGTACCCAGAGCCAGTGACGCCCCTTCCTCGCGAACTCGATGACGTAGTCCATGCGGGGGCTTCGCGCGGCGAAGTCGCCGTCGTGCTGCGCGCGTCGGTCGGGCAGCGCCTTCATGGCGCCGGAGCCGCCGTAGCCCTTCCTCGCGGTATCGAGCTTCCACTCGTGCCCGTCGGGCGCCGCGACGTTGCGGGCGAAGTGCTCGGCCTCGATCACCACCAGGCCGTCGCGGTCGGCGCTCTGGATGAATGCCTTGGGCCTCGTGCAGACGAGGTCCGACGCCTTGGACCACTTCGTCTCGTTGCCGTGGACGTCGCGCATCTTGAGCCGGTAGGTGTAGCGTGAGCCGTCGCGCAGTCCCTCGTCGCGGAAGACGGGCGACTTCTGCCATCCGCTGCCGTCGCCTCCGGGGCTGTCGGTCGTCTCCTCGAACAGGTACTCGACGCCGCCCAGCGGGTCCTTGCCCGGCGCTGCGTGCATCACGGCGGCCGAGTCGGTGACCAGAATGGGGGCGATTGCCCACTCGGCGGGGTCGGGCTTCGGCGCCTCTTCATCAACGAGCGGCACGCTGTAGATGCTCACGTCTTCCAGCTCCCCAGCGAAGAAGTCGCCGTCGAGGCCGCGGCCGACGAGGCATGCGGTCGCGCGCAGATCGTCGGGGTTCAGCGTGATGCCGCCATCTCGCGCGACCGTCTTGCCGTCAATCTGAAGGATGCCCGTGTCGCCGGTGAGTACCAGGGTCAGCTCTGCCCATTTGCCGCTCGGGATCGGGGCAGAGGACCGCAGCGTCTGCGTCTTCCCGTCCCTGGTGATGAGGAACGCGGGCCGGCCGGTTTCATCCGCGTGGGTCAGGTGCATCCGCGTCTTGGCGTCGGCGGCGAACTCCACGAGCCGCTGGTTGGGCTTGCCGCCCTGGTGCTTGAGGGTGACGACGATCGACAGGTCGTGCAGGTCGGCGACGCCTCGTGGCAGCTCGAGGAACTGGTCGCGCCCGTTGAGGGCCAGCGCCGTGCCCGAGGTCTGAACGCTGAACTCCACCTTCTGCTTCCTGCCATAGGACTGGACGTAGGAGCAGGACTTCGACGCCTTCCTGTCCGGGTAATGCACCGTCCTCGGATTGCCGTGAAGGATGGCGTGTGTGGCCCCGTAGGTGTCCCACGCGAACACCGGGTGTTGGGTCTCGAACAGGTACTGGGCGTAGAGCCCGCCGAGCTCGATGTCGTGCTCGCCGGGATTGTGGCCGATGGCCCAGCTCCAGGTGAACCACGCGCCCTTGTCGATGAGGTTGCTCTTGCGGTAGTGGCCGTCGAGGATCGCGGAGCCGCCGACGCGGCCGCCCACCCCCGCGACGCCCTTGAGGGTCGCATTGCCGTAGACCTCGCTACAGCCCGCGTCGGTGTAGGCGTGCTGGAGGATGCGCGCGTTGTCGCGGACCACGGTGTTGCCGGTGACGGCGGCGTAGTCGCGGAGTTTCGCGTGGTCGCGGATCGTGGCGTCGCCGCTGACGACGGCGTGGCCGCTGACGCGCGCGTGGTCGCGGACGGTCGCGCTGTCCTTGACGACCGCATAGTCCTCGATGCGAGCGTGTCCGAGCACCTTCGCCCTGCCGAGCACCTGTGCCTGAGGCCCGACGTAAGCGGTCGGGTCCGCGTGCGCGATGGACGTGACGAAGCCGCCGCCGTTGGGGTGCTGCGCGCCGGCCTCCGTTGGCTTGTCGGGGATCAGCACGTCGAGCGGCTCGCAGCCCGTGAGCCGAACCTTGTAGGGGAACCGCTCCTGCTCGGGGGAGCGGAAGTCGCCGGTCATCGGGATGGCCATGACCTTCGTGGGCGTGGCGCACACGACGAGGTACAGCTCTTTGGTGCCTTCCGCCACCTTGAAGCGCAGGGTTTCTCCCACGCCGGCGATCTTCCCGTAACGGGGCTTGCCGGCGGCGTCCACGCCCACGAATCCCGCGCGCCAGTCGGAGCCCCGCTCCTTGTTGACATAGCCCGACAGCTCGGCGGCCGCCTCGTCGGACACGATCTTCAGCGGGCAGATATTCCAGCCGAGCTGCTGCGGCGCCATCTCCATCGGCGGGCGCCACCAGCCCTCCTCATAGGGCACTGGCTCGAGCAGGACGCGCCCGTAGCGCAGGATCTCGTCTCTGCCCCGCGCTGCGTCCTGCTTGTACAGATCGTCGGGCTGGCCGCCGAAGATCTCGAAGTCCCACGTGACACACCGCTGGACCATCCTCGCCCACTCGTAGGCGAGCGGTGTGGCGGGGTCGGGATCGAACCGTGCAAACGCCTGCCACGGATACTCGTTCTTCTCGGTCTCCGTCCCTGCATCGTACCAGAGCTTGGAGATGAACATGGGCCCGTACTCGGGCGTCTGCGCCAGGTGCTCGAACATGAGCCGGGCGTGGTAGTAGCACCTGCCGTTGGCGGGGAAGAACATGCACACCCTCGCGCAACAGGTCGGCGGCAGCGTCTGGTAGACGCCGGCATAGGTCTGAGGGAAGTTGGCGTGGGCCTCCCAGTAGTTGCCCTGCATGGCTCCGCCGGTCTGGCCCTGGCAACCGTGCACAAGTTCGTGGGGGTTGATGTGGCCCGCCCCCTGGCAGGCCCAGCCGAACCCCAACTTGCCATCCCATCCCATCCAGCTCCCCTTGGAGGGCTGAATCGGGATCTTGTACTTGATGCCGTCGCCCCGGTACTCGGGCTTGCTGCTCACGACGCCCACGCGGAGGGCGAGCCGCTCCGAGTAGAGGTGGTAGAGCTTCTCGGCCAGCTCGAACATCGTGGGCACGCGCTCGTGGAACCGAGCCGTTTCCTTCTCATCCCATGCGGCCATTTCCTTCTTGTCCACGCAGTGGCGGAAGTGAGCCGATTCCTCAGCCCACCACTTGTCCTTCTCGGTCCGCCACCACGAATGGAGCTCCGTGCCCAGCATGATGCCGCCCTGGAAGTTGTGGGCGATCTCCTCGTCGCTCAAGGGTTCCTCGTGCAGTCGGACCACGGCCAGGTCGCCGTCGAAGGACGGCTTGCTGACGGATTCGCCCCCGAGCACCATCCGGTGCCCTTTACCGATGATCATCTTGCGGGGCCCGCTCGACACCTCTTTGCCGTCCAGGTACCAGGTCTCCGTGGCTGCCTTGCAGTTCACGACGATGTGGCTCCACTTGTCGGAGCCGCTGAACGTCGCGGGATAGGTCAGCGGCGCGGACGTTTCCTCTCCATCCTCCGACTGCCAGCCGAGGATCGCCTCCCCCTTCGACGGCTTGGCGTCGCGCACCCAGACCTCGAGCGCCATGTCCTTACTGTCCGCTGCTGCGTCCTCGACGGCGAAGTTCCCCTTCATGATGTCGTTCCCGTCGAACCGCACCGCCGGCGATTCTGGGGTGGTCACGCAGCGGGGGTACTTCTCGTCCCTCTGGGTGTGGGGCACGTGCAGGCCGAAATCGCCGAAGGACCCGCCGACCTGGTTGTGACTGCCGCCGCCCGAGTAGCCGCAGTTGTACCAATGGAGCGCGGTGTCCTTCTCGAAGGTGCGGGACACCATGAACACGGCGTGCAGGTCGACATCCAGCCTTCCGGCCACCGCGAGCTTGCCGATGAGCTCGCCGGTCACAAGCGACTTCTCCGTCTCCACGCCCATTCCCGTCCCCACGAACAGCAGGACAAAGGCCACGGTCCCCGTGGCGACGCGGCAGCCTGGCATTGCTTGGCTCATCCGCCATTGCTCCTGATGGAGGCCCACCGCAGCTCGCCACAGGTCTGGAATGATACCCAAAGGCCCCCGTTCCCCGCAAGTGCGCGGCCATCGCCCACGTGCTCTGGCAGCACAGGATGGCCCTGCTGAAAGGGCAGGCCAAGTACGCCGATGTGATGGAGCTGACGCTGTACAATGGCGCGATTTCGGGAATCTCGCTCTCCGGCGACGAGTTCTTCTACCAGAACCCGTTGGAGAGCAAGGGAGCCCGGCGGCGATCGTGGATCGGCCTGGCCTGCTGCCCGACCGACCTCACGCGCTTCATTCCCCAAGCCGCCGGCTTCGCCTATGCCCTCGGCAAGCGCCGCGTGTACGTCAATCTCTACCTCGCCAGCGAGGCCAAGATCGAGACGGAGGACGGCGCGACGGTCGCGCTGGAGCAGCGGACCGACTACCCGTGGGACGGCCGCGTGCGACTGACCGTCACGCCAGACAAGGCGGCGGAGTTTGCCCTGTCTCTGCGGATCCCGGGCTGGGCGCTGGGCCGACCCATCCCCAGCGATCTCTACCGCTTTGCCGAGGCAAAGGCCCCGCCTGTCGGCCTGAAGGTCAATGGCCAGGCGGCGAGTCCTGCGCCACAGGAGGATGGATACGTGCATCTCGAGCGGCGCTGGCGGGCCGGGGACGTGGTCGAGCTTGATCTGCCAATGCCCATCCACCGCGTCTACGCCCACGACAAGGTCGAGGCCGACCGGGGCAAGGTGGCCTTGATGCGAGGCCCGGTCGTCTACTGCCTGGAGGCGGCAGACCACCCCGAAGCAGACGTGCTCAACGTGTCGCTGCCGCGCAGAGCGCGTGCGGCTCGTGCTGTCGTCCTTGCTGAAACTTCCCCAGGGTCCGCAGCCAGCGGGCGTGGGCGGGTACAGGGGCTATTTCTATCACTTCCTCGACGAGAGGCGCCTCCGCAAGGGCCATCCGAGCCTTGCGCCACGACCGCCAGCACACCGACCTGTGGCGGAGCGCCGGCTGTGGCTTCGGCGACGCCTACGCCCCCTCGACCGGCTACGCCAACCACGCGCTCTTCGCCATCGACGCCGGCCCCATGCTCATCGCCATCGACAACTACCGCGCATTGCGCGAGGGGAAGAAGGGCGCCGTGTGGCGCAGCTTCGCCGCCAACCCCGAGATCCGCCGCGCTCTCGGTTCCATCTACGGCGCGAGGGACCGCTAGCCCGCCTTTCTCACCACTCTCCGGTGGCAGTGGATGCCCTATGCGAGCTCATGCCACAGGCCGCCCCCCAATTGTGACGGCCAGGACGGTCCCCACGCCGTGCGGAAGCGGCAGCCTCAGTAACGAGCCTCCAACCTGACCGTTCCTTCTATGTCGTGCAGCCGGATGGCCTCTTTCGCGGCATCGAAATCCGTCCACGGCTGCCCGTTGACCGTGACGCTCCTGACTGGGACCGCCTTCGGATGGCGGAGCCGCAGGAGCAGCTCCTTGGGCGGCTTGCGGGCGGGCAACTCGACGCTCGCGGTGATCCTGCCGTTGTCCACGTCGGACACGATCTCGAAGGCGACGGTGCCGAAGTGCGTGGGTGCATTCTTCACGGAGATTCTCTTGCCCTGCTCCAGCCACACGCGGGGCGTCGCGCGGGCCAGCCAGAGCGAATCGCCATCTTCCATGAGCAGCATGGTGCGCAGGCGCTCGAGGAACGCCGCCTCTTCGAAGGACTTGTCGTCGGGCCCCCGCGTCGTGTGTTCGTTGAACGTGTAGGGGCCAACCACAATGTCCACGGCATACTGGTTGAAGAAGGAGCGGAGGAAGTTCGGCACGTCATCCCATTGGAGATGGACGTTGGCCGTGCGCTCGATCCCGCACTGGTAGTACCACCCGGCGTGGCTGAACCAGTGCGCCTCGGGGTCATAGCCTCGGGTCCGCATGGGCAGGCGGTGGTGCTCCAGGAGCAGGCGGTCCTCCAGGACGTCGATCAAGCCCTGAGCGCGCCGATCGGTCGGGGGCAGCAAACCCGAGAGGTTGACCAGGTGGACCCCGCCGCGAATCGCGTCGGCATAGAGCCCGGGCGTGTGCTCGGGGCTGCCGAAGGAGGTGGGCATGCTGCGGCTGGCCGGGCCGCGGATGTACGGCGTCGGCGGCAGGAACGAGCGATACGTCCCGTCGCGCACGCGGACCACAGGCGAGAGCACAAAGGACTTCTCCACCGCAGCCAGGATGTCCTTGGCGTAGGCCTGGGCCTCGGCCGCGTACTTCGTGCCGAGTTCCGCGTCCAGGTCAGCGATGGCCCCGGCATAGCGTCGGAGGCCGAAGCAGTAGTTGGCGTTGGACTCGTACCACAGCCGCCAGTTCGTGCTGTCCCAGATGTTGTGCGGGGGCAAGAGGCCGTAGCACCAGGCCCGCTCGCGTCCGGGCACGTCCTGCATGAACTGCTTGCGTTGGCGGATCATCCAGTCGGCATTGGTCCGGAGTTTCGCCGCCGCCTTGCTCAGCCACTCCCGATCGCCAGTGAGGAGATAGTGCTCGACCATCTGCCACTGCATGACGCCGGGTCCGCCGGCGTGCTGCCAGTCCCACTCCACCCCGCTCATGGCCCCTATCGTGTCTGCGAACAGGCCGTCCATTTGCGCGGGCTTCTTCTCGTCGCGCTCGAGCCATCGGGCCAGCCCGTCGCGGGCCGCCTGGTGCATGCCCTGGAGGTCGAGCGCGCGGATGATCAGGAACGTTTCGTGGGCGAGCGCATCGTAGGGGTAGTCGCGCAGGATGTAGCGCCCCTGTGCGTCCTTCTTCAGCACGCGCAGGAGGTGCCACGCCCCGCAGCGCCAGGCATCGGTCAGGCGCGGATCGGGCACCTCAATCTGCGCGGGCGGCTCGAACTCCGGCTTGGGGTAAGGCGGCCAGTTGCCCCCTGGATGCATGGCCTGCATGGCGCCTTCCCAGGTCTGCTCCGCGTGCTCGCGGACGCGCTGGCGGATGGTCTTGAGGCCCCGTGCGGCGAGTTCCCTCGCGAACTCGCGCGCGCTCGTCGCCTTCGACGCGAAGACCAATGCCGCGAGTTCAGGCTGGGGGCCGCGTTCTGGGGAGCGCAGGTGCCACACGCCTGGGTTTCCCAGTGAGTCTGCGTGCGGGTTACCTGCCTGGACGTTGTCCAGCAGGTCCTTCGTCAGGTCCCATACGCGGGCCTTTCCTCCTGTCTCCGTGATGGCCAGCTTGACGAGCGTGGTGTCGAACGAATGGTCGCCTTTGGGGCCAACCACCAGCGAGACCAGGTCGCCCGGTTCCACGGCCAGCTTTGCGGCACCAGAGGCGGCGGGAATGGACTGCTCCCGGCCGCGCTCGATCGCCCCGCTGGCCAGGACCCGCGCGCCGGACCTGGCGCCCAACGTGAGCCACCACTCGATCCCGTTGCCCCCTTTCGTGTCGGCGCCCGCCACCTTGCCTCTAACCTCGACACTGCCCTTGATGGGGCTGCGCCAAGCCACTGCGACGGGCCGTGTGGGGCCGGGGTGCATGGCGACACTCCGAGCAGGCAGCGTGAACGTGCCGACGGTGACTGCCTTCTCCGCCGGGTTGCTCCCAAACCAGGGCGTGGCATTGCTGCCCCAGCCGCGGATAGCGGGACCACCCGCAATGGCGTCCACCTTCTCGGTCAAGAGATCCCGTGGCGCAGCGACCTCCTGCGCCGGTGCAGGGGCGGGGGCCCGCTGCCGGGCTATCGCGCGGACGAAGAACCCATATTCCGGCGCCAGAATCGCCCCGGTCTCGAGGTCCGCCGGCCGGAACGAAAAGCTGCCCGCGCCGGTCCGCACGGTCACGATCGTGCGGTTCGCATCCTCCAGTCGTGCGTGTTGCCGCCAGACCGAGGTGTTCAGCGTGGACCCCAGGTACAGAAGGGGAACGGCAATTCCCCGCCGCACGCCGCCGGCCGGCTTCGATCTCCAGGCGTGGTCGCCCACCAAGGTTGTCCCATCATCGCGATCGAGCGGCCTGGCCTTGCCCGCGATGCCGTTGTAGACCTCGATCCCCCCGTCGAACGTCAGCTTCTCCGCCCCGGCCTGGAAGCCCCACTCGATCTCCGCCTCCAGGAGTTCCCACGTCTGGGGCGTGAGGATGCGAACGGTTGGGGTCGGATAGGGTCCAGTGGGCCTCTGGACATCGCCCTCGAGGGCCACGACCAGGTTGTCCATGGCGGTCTCTGGACGCAGTGCATCCACCGTGTAGACATACCGGCAGCCATCGGCGGACACCTCGGGCTTCGCTGCCGTCCGCAACTCTCCGCCCCGGCGCGACCACCAGCTGGAGCTGTTCCCGTGGGGCAGCCAACGCAGCACCACATCGTCGGGTCGAGGCACGGCCTTGGCTCCGGTCGGCCAGATCAGCTCCACCCAACTGACGGGCCGCGGCTCTTCCCAGAGCAATCCACAGAGGGCGCCTGCTCTCTTGTGCTTGAGGGCCGAGAAGAGGAACACTGTTTCCGGCGGGTTGTCATCGGGGTTGCGGTCCGACCGGTAGAGATACGCGCTGGGCGCGATATCCGCAGGTTGGCCCACCAGAGGAGCCAGTTCGCCCCCGTTGAGCCTGTCTACGGTGTGTGCCATGACGATTCCCCACACGATCAGAATGAGTTGCGCGCGCACGACTGCCTCCCAGGGCGTCTGGAGAGCCGGCTCGGACAGTGAGGTCACAGGCGGCACCAACGGCCCCTCCTCGACCCGCTCGGGCCGATGGCATTGTAGTGCCCGGTGCATTCGGATACAAGGGATGATGGGCCTCCTGCGGCCGGTGCCACAAGATCGTCGGCGATGTCCGGGCAGACCTGATGGCGGAATTCGGCGTCAGGGACAACGTAATGTGAGGTGGTCGGGACGTAGACGAATGAGGAGAGTCAACTCGTGACGCAGGCGCTCGACGCTCTGGCGTCGGCCATCGAGAGAGGCGGGAACCGGCGACGACATGATACACAATTGCTTACAGGCCGGTGAGTGACGACTTGCGGTGCTTGCGCCGCGCGGCCCAGGGCCTATACTACTGCCGGACCCGTCCGAGCTTCGTCCGCGTCAGCGGACCCCAGGTGGGTTAACCTGTCTGGAGAGCCCATGTCCGCAAGACCTGGTCACGTGCCCCTTCGCGACCTCGTGGCCCACCTCAGAGCGGCGGGGCGGAAGTGCACGCTGCTGGGGGTCGGGCCGGTCTCGGAGGCCGTCGTGCGAGCGACTTTTCAAGCCTGCGCCCGCCATGAGTGCCCCGCGATCTTCGTCGCCTCGCGCAACCAGGTGGACCTCAAAGAGCTCGGCCAGGGCTACCTGATGGGCGGGATGGATCAGCGAGGATTCGTCGATCTACTGCGGCGCGTCGGCGCGGATTCGGGCTACAAGGGCTGCGTCTATATCTGCCGCGACCACGGCGGCCCCTGGCAGCGCAACGACGAACTCGACGGGAAGTACCCGGTCGGCCGCGCGATGGAGATCGCGCGCCGGTCGTTCCGCGCCGATATCGAGGCGGGGTTCAACTACCTGCACATCGACCCCACCAAGTGCCCCCATCCGCACGAGCAGAACCAACTGGTTGATTGGACGTTTGAGCTGGTGGCCTTCTGCGAATCGGCCCGCCAGGAGTTGGGGCAGGGGGAGATCGACTACGAGGTCGGCACGGAAGACATTCAGGGCGGGCTGACGACGGCCGCCACCTTTGAGGCATTCCTCGGGAAGCTCACGGCCCGCCTGACGCAGGCGGGCCTCCCGCTGCCGACCTGTGCCGTCGGCCAGACGGGCACGCTCTGCCGGATCGACCGCAACGTCGGGCGGTTCGACGCCGAAGGCACGGCACAATTGGTGAAGATTGCGGCGAAGTACGGCGTCGGCTTCAAGGAGCACAATGGCGATTACCTGTCGGCGGCGTCGTGCCGGGTGCATCCCGACCTGGGCGTGACGGGGATGAACGTGGCGCCCGAGTTCGGCCTCGTCGAGACCGACGCGCTGCTGGCGCTGGCCGACCTCGAGGCGAAGCTCGTCCGCGAGGGCTGGCTGGCAGATGTGGCCTCCTCGCGCCTGCGGCAGATCCTGCTGGATAGGACCTTTGCCAGCAGCCCGTGGCAGAAGTGGATGACCGACGACCTCAAGAAGCTCCCGCAGGACCGGGTGGAGTCCGACGCGGCCCTGCGGCTGCTCATCGCCCGGGTCTGCGGCCACTACGTCTGCGATGACCCCCTGGTGGGGGCCGCCCGGGCGTTGCTCTACCGGAATCTCAAGGCGTTCAGCCTGGTCGAGGGGCCCGATGGCACGCCCGAGGGCTTCGTCCTCGCCCGAGTGCGTGGCGCGATCGAATTCTACGTCCGGCACTTCCGGCTCGACGGCGTGAACGCTGCATTGTGAGCCGAGATCCCCGTGGACACGCTGAACAAAGACGCCTTGACCATCCCCGCCGACCACGCGGATTGACGACGACTGGGTGAACGTCCCGTTCATTTCGCCCGCGATGTTCCGCGAGTTCGTCCTGCCCGCCTACCGCCAGATCGCGGCGAGCGAGGGCAAGGTCGTCGGCTTCCACACCTGCGGGAACCTGGTTCCCGTGGTCCACGACCTGCTCGGCGTCTTCCCGGGCATCCAGACGCTCGACGTGAGCGCGTGGAACGACTTCGAGAAGCTCGATGCGATGCTCGACCCGGAGATCGGCTTCTGGCTCGGGTTCAAGAACACCTTCGTCCTGGCCGGCGCACCGGCGCAACACCGCGAGCTTCTCGAGCGTGTCGCCCGGCTCGGTCGTCGGCGGAAGGTGGGCGTCTGCGCCCAGGCCATCGTCCGCCTGCATGAGACGTACGAGGAGAACCTCTCGCGCGTCAACGCCTTCATCCGGCTGGCAAGGGAGACCTTCGCGTGACGAACACTCAGATCGATCTGGCGGGCCAGTGGAAGCGATCCGTCGGTGGTCGGGACATCGACTTCGTGACGGTGCCTGGCTCGTATGCGCCCCTGGGTCAGTGCGCGCTCGAATATAGGTTCGACTGCCCGTGGGAGCCTTCGAGCCAGCATCGCCTCTTTCTGGTCACGGAGGGCGTCCTGGCCAGCGCGGCGTTCTTCCTCAACGGAGAGGATATCGGCGTCGCCGGCCCGTGGACAACCTATCGCTTCGAGCTGCCGGCGGGGCTGCTCAAGCGGCACAACGTCATCCAGGCGCGGATCCGCGACATCGTCGAGGATTTCGGCCCCACGCCCGGGAGGCGCTTCGACGCGGGACTCGTCCGCCGGATCTGGATCGAGCGCCGGCCCGCCGTCTTCCTCGAGAGCGTGGCGTTCCGGGCGAAGCTCGCCGATGACCTCGCGTCCGCCTCCTGCACCGTCGCCGTGGAGATCAACGGCGGGACGGCTCAACCGGCCGATGTCGTCCTGGCCGAGCGCGAGACGGGCCGCGTGGTCGCGGAGGCCGTCGCCACGGCGGAATCCCCCGCGCAGTTCACGCTTACATGGCCGCGCGTCTGGTCGCCCGAGATGCCGAATCTCTATACGCTCGCCGCCACCCTGCGAGGTGAGGAGCCCGATGCGCTGGCCGAGAACGTCGGTTTCCGCCGCATCGAGGTGCGAGGGCAGGACTTCTATCTGAACAACCGGCGGCTCGTGTTGAAAGGCGTCTGCCGCCACGAGTTCACTGACGCGAGCGGCTACAGCCCCTCCGAAGAGGCAGTGCGGCGCGAGCTGGCCCTGATCCAGCATGCCGGGTTCAACTACATCCGCCTGGTCCACTCGCCCCACGCTCCGTGCGTGTGCCGCATCGCGGCCGAGCTGGGCCTGCTGGTCAGCGAAGAGCCAGGGACGTGCTTCCACGACCTCGGCAACGAGGCCATCTCCGCGCCCGCGCTCGAATCGCTCCGCCGCACGGTGAAGCGCGACCGCAACGTGCCCTCCATCTTCGCCTGGCTGATCTACAACGAGTGCAATCCGAGCGTCGCCTACGCCGTGCGGGCCGCGAAAGTCTGCCGCGAGCTGGACCCCGGCTGCCGCCTCGGCATGGCCGACTGCTCGGGCCAGCACGACAACGTCAAGGCGATGGCCGCGGCGGCGGACATGACCTTCTACGGAATCAACCTCTACTCCTTCTGGCCCAACGACTATTGCGAGCGGATGAAGGCCTTCACCGATCGTCCGCTCGTCTTCACCGAGTGGGGCGGATGCCTGGGGCAGGGGAACCCGCGGCTGCTGAAGGATCTCTGCGACTCGTTCGTCATCCACTCCCGCCAGGGCGAGAGCCTGCGGATGGCCGGGTGCAGCTTCTGGGCCTGGGCGGACTACGAGGAGCACTCGCGCCCCGGCCCGGCCACGGCGGACGGCTGGACCATCGAGGGACTCGTGGACGGCGCCGGCCGCCCGAAGCCGGATCTTCAGACGCTCTCGATGATGTGCTTCGAAATGGATCGGCCGCCTCTCCGCCTGGCTCCGCGTGTGGACATCCTTTGCCCCGCTCCGCGTCGCGACGAGAGCTGGGAGCCCGTTCCTCTCGATGGCATCAGGACGGCTCAAGAGCCGCTCGAACAGGCGATCGAGCAGATGCGGCGGAATCAGCTCCGATATGCCGGCCACTTCATCCCTATGGACCCCGCCTTGCCTCCGATGCCGCAAATCGGCCGCCTGATGGCGGACGGCATCGAGTTCCGCTGCCGCGACGCCGGTGGGCCGGCCTATCCGCTGCTCCTGGGCAAAGGCTGCGAGGAGGTGGTCATCCCGGTCGGGCGCCGGGTCAGCGCCATCGCGGCGTTGGGGCACGTGGCGATCCAGGGCGGCTACCCGGCCTCCGCAGTCTTCTCCGTCCACCACCGCGACGCCGAGGCAGGCAAGGCCCTGGGCACCCCCGCGGCGGAATACGAATTCCTCTTCCAGGGCGGGACAATCGTTCAGCCCCTGCGGCACGGCCTGGAAATCCTGCGTTCCAACGACATCTGCCGCTGGTGGACGCCGGCTCCACGCGCGCCGCACACCCGCCCGGCCGTTCGCGTGGCCATCAACAAGACCCACGAGATCCTGCGGCTGGACTTGTGGGAGTGGGAGTTCCCTGAGGCGGGCCACCTCGAAGCGATCCGCTGGCGCCTGCTCGACCCCGACGCCATCCTGCTGCTCCACGGAGTGAGCGTGCGCGTCGAGCCGACATAGTTCCAGTCGAGGAACGCCCGGCGGCTTGTGCCGGAGTGGGGCAGGGGGGTACAATGCCCTGCAACTCCGTGGCCGACCGGTCAGCCCTCTGTACAGCCGAGGCGCTCAGGCAGCGCCGCGGATAGGAGTGTGCTGTGACGCACAATGGCGGCGTCCTTGCGCATGGCCCCTTGTTCCTCTTGGGAGCACTGCTGATGGGCGCGACAGGCCGACGGGTGGAAGCCGCATCGCCGACCGCCGGCGAGATGGGGCTGCGGCGCGGCTGGGTCGAGGCGAATCTCGGGCCGACCCCGCCGAAGGCGCCGCCCTTCTCCTTCCGCTACGGCGACGCAGCGTCTGCCACCTTCCTGAACGCGTGGACGTTCGCTCGAGACGCTGCGAAGCCCGACGAGACCCGCACACGGCATACGCTGACCTGGACCGATCCGAAGACCCGCCTCGTCGTCCGCTGCGTGGCCGTCGAGTACCTCGACTTCCCGACAGTCGAGTGGACGCTCTACCTCAAGAACACGGGCCAGAGCGACACGCCTATCCTGGCGGACGTTCAGGCGCTCGACACCGTGCTTCAACGGGGCGACAAGGGGGAATTCGTCCTCCACTACGCCGTCGGCAGCCCATGCTCGGCGAACGACTTCCAGCCGCTGGAGAGGCCGCTCCCTGCCAAAGCTGAGTTCCGCGTGGCCACGCGCGGCGGCCGGCCGTCCGACAGCCAGATGCCCTACTTCAATATCGCGTGGCCTGGCGGCGGCGCCCTCGTTGCCCTCGGCTGGCCGGGCCAATGGGCCGCCGCCTTCGCCCGCGACGAGGCCAAGGGGCTGCGCGTCCGCGCCGGCCAGGAGCTCACTCACTTCAAGCTCCTCCCCGGCGAGGAGGTGCGGACCCCCCTCGTCGTCGTCCAGTTCTACCAGGGCGACCGCATCCGTTCCCAGAACGTCTGGCGGCGCTGGATGCTGGCCCACAACCTGCCGAAGCCCGGCGGCAAGCCGATGCCGCCGATCCTCATCATGTGCTGCGACGACCACTTCCCCGGCATGCGGAGCGACGAGGCCGGCCAGTTCACCTTCATCGAAGCCTACGCCAAGGCCGGCATCCCGCTCGACTATTGGTGGATGGACGCCGGCTGGTACCCGTGCGACCCCGTGGGCTGGCCCAAGGTGGGCACGTGGGAGCCCGACGCGACGCGCTTCCCGCGCGGCCTCAAAGCCGTCTCCGACAAGGTCCACGCCCTCGGCTGGAAGCTCGTCACCTGGTTCGAGCCCGAGCGCGTCCACGCCGGCACCTGGCTCGCCGAGAACCACCCCGAATGGGTCCTCGGCGGCAAGGGCGGCGGCCTCCTCGACCTCGGCAACCCCGACGCACGAAAGTGGCTTACCGATCACATTGACAAGCTGCTGACCGAGCAGGGCATTGACCTCTATCGCCAGGACTTCAACATGGAGCCGCTCGGCCACTGGCGCCGCCACGACGCGCCCGACCGCCAGGGAATCACGGAGATCCGCCACGTCGAGGGCCTCCTGGCCTATTGGGATGAGCTGCTCCGCCGCCACCCCTGCATGCCGATGGACACGTGTGCGAGCGGGGGCCGCCGCCTGGATGTCGAGACCCTCCGCCGAGCCGTGCCCCTGCTGCGGAGCGACTACCGCTTCGAGCCCGCGGGCACCCAGGGCCACACCTACGGCCTCTCCTTCTGGATCCCCTACTACGGCACGGGGATCGGCAACGAATCGCCGTACATTCTCCGCAGCCACTTCTGCCCCTGCTACGGCATCGGGGGCGACGTGCGGCACGGCAACACCGACTGGGCGAAGATGAAGCGCCTCATGGCCGAATGGAAACAGGTCATCCCCTGCTTCCTCGGCGACTACTATCCCCTCACACCCTACAGCCTCGAGCAAACCGTGTGGATGGCTTGGCAGTTCGACCGGCCCGAGGCCGGGGACGGGGTGGTCACGGCCTTCCGCCGAGCCGACAGCCCCTACGAGATCGCCCGCTTCCGGCTCAGCGGCCTTGACCCCGATGCGCGCTACACCCTCACCGACCTTGACACCCGCACGACCGTGGAGGCCACTGGCCGCGCCCTGGCCGACCAGGGCCTCCCCGTCACCATCCAGGGGAGACCCGCCTCTGCTGTCATCACCTACCAACGCGCCCCCCGCACGCCCTGATGAGCCCCACTTCTCCCCCAGGACCCGACGGGGACGCTGCCGCCAGGCTTCCAGAGCCTGCCCGATAGCGACTGCGAGTTCTCGCTCTATCCCTGCCGGGACGGCGAGAGCGAGGTGCTGTGTCTGCTGAGTCCGGGGATGCCGCGCGTCCACATCTACCCGCGGCAGCCGCGCGGCAAGCTCTACCCGTATCCCGTGAACGGCGCGCAGTCACGGGTCACTCACGAGAACGGGCGGGTCATCTACCGGCTGGCCCTGCCCTGGAGCGCCCTTGGGGTCGAGAAGCCGAGGGCGGGCATGGACTTCGGCTTCACGTTCACCTTCAACAACACCAGCGGGGGGCGGACGGACTTCGGCGACGACCTGGCCTCGACCAAGTCGAACGGCCTCACCCTCCACCCCTACTGGAGCGCCAGCCCCTTGTGCACCGTGCGCTGGACGCTCCAGGCATGAGCGGGTGAGGAGAGGCCGAGCATGAGGCACTTGCCGCACGTTGCTTCCGTTTGGCCTGGGTGGTAAGATGCCGCCGGACCCATGTCCAACCTATCTGAGGCACTCAGGGAGTAAGGAGATCCAGTGATGTCACGCGGGCGGATGGGCATTTGGGCAATCCTGGTGGTTGCGCTGTTGCTGGCGGGGCCAGCGGCTGCGAGCGAGGTGAACACGCTGTCCAAAGAAGAAATCACGGACGGCTGGATCCTCCTCTTCGATGGCGCCACGACGTTCGGATGGGAGACGGTTGGCGGGGCCAAGTGGAAGGTAGCCGACGGCGCGCTCGTGAGCGAGGAAGGCACCGGCTGGATCCTCACGACCACGGAATTCACGGACTTCACGCTCAAGGCGGAGTTCCGAGTCGGGGAGGGCGGGAACAGCGGCATCTGCTTCCGCGCCGCCAAAGGGCCGAAGCCCTACGAGACAGGATTCGAGATGCAGATCGGCGACCATGTGCGGGGAGAGCCGACGGGCAGCATCGAGCACGTGGCCGCGGCCCCGCCTGGAGCGCGCAAGGGGAGTGCCTGGCAGAGCGCGGTCATCACGGCGGAGGGGGACCACCTGACGGTCGTCCTTGACGGCAAGCCGCTGGTGGATACCCACAGCCCGAAGCACGGCCGCGGCGTCATCGGATTCCAGCGCGGCCAGCCTGAGAGGAAGGTCGAGTTCCGCAACGTCTGCCTCAAGCCGCTCGCCCAGAAGCCCATCTTCAACGGCAAGGACCTCAACGGCTGGCAGATGCTCCCGGGCCACAAGTCGGTCTATAGCGTGACGCCGGCGGGCGAACTGAACGTGAAGGACGGCAACGGGGAGATTCAGACCGAGGGCCAGTGGGCCGACTTCTGCTTCCAGCTCGACATCATCTCGAATGGGAAGCACCTGAACAGCGGCGTGTTTTTCCGGGGCATCCCCGGGCAGTTCTGGACCGGGTACGAGTCGCAGATTCGGAACCAGTGGGAGGGCGAGGACCGCACGAAGCCCGTGGATTTCGGGACCGGCGGCCTCTACGGCCACCAGCCCGCTCGAAGGGTGGTCCCAAGCGACCACGAGTGGTTCACCAAGACCATCGTCGCCCACGGCCGCCACATGGCCGTCTGGGTCAACGGCCACCAGGTGAGCGACTGGACTGACCCCCGCCCGCTGAACGACAGCCCGCGTCAGGGCTGCCGCCTCAAGGCGGGCATCATCAGCCTCCAGGGCCACGACCCCACCACCGACCTCTCGTTCCGCAACCTCCGGATCGCCGAGTACCCGAAGCGCGAGCCAGCCAAGTAGGGCATCTTGTGGAGCCGTCGTCCGGGTCGCCGCCGAATGGGGCAGCCGCCATCTGGTTCACCTCGGTCGCCGCCGGCGGATGATACAGATGGGCGCTTTGCCGATCCGGGTGGCTCTACGGCCTTTCCCGCCCAACTGTATCAAATCCCTCCCCCCTGGGTGTATCGGGCCAGGGAGTTTGATGGTGAGCCGCAATGAGTAGCACAGCGGTGGATCGAGCACTTCATGGCTGTGAGTCCGGGTCGCGAGGCACGGCCACGTGACGTGGTGGTGGCGCAGGCCGACCGGGACAGAGTCCAGGCGCGCGGTGCGGTGAGTGCAGCCTCGTTTCTGAGAGCGCTTTTCGTCTCCTACGCAGCACGCTGGAGGCGAACGACCGGGAGGTGCTTCCTGCCGGAGAGGCACTCCACCTCCATCCTGAGGCGTACTCCCTGCTGGCCCTTCACCAGCGTGACTGGCGTGGCGCAAGGCGAGCTCCGTGGCCACCCGGCCCTGGGCTCGAACCGCGGCTGGCGGTTCGCCGGACGCAGGTTGTGGTAGACCTCATCAGGCGTCCGGTCATCGAGCGACACGTGCGGACGATGCGTGTTGTACCAGGCGGCGACGAGTTGGAGTTCCCGCAGGAAGGCTCCTCGTTGCAGTGGCACGAGCGGCAGCCAACGGAGGCTCTGCTTGAGTGTCCGAATGAGCCGCTCGATGATGGCGATGCTGCCGTGCTGACCCACCGCACCGAACCGGGGCTTGATGTCGCGCCTGTCACACCACTCGGGGTACTCGTCGCACCAGAACTGCGGCCCCTTGTCGCTCACCAGGTGCCGGGGTGTTGCGCCGGCGGCGTGGATCACCCGGCCGAGGAAGGCCCGCGTGGCGACCGAGGTGGGTTCCTTCCGGAACAGCGTCACGCCCATGACACGACGCGAGTAGTGGTCGAGCACCACGCCGACCCACCAGCAGAACGGCCAGCACTGGAGCAGCGAGAAGGGAGACCACGCGGTCCAGAAGCCGGACCCGATGGACACGGTGGTCAGGTCCACGAGCCATACGTGGTTGGGGTACTTCGACGTGACGGCGCCCTTCTTGCGAACAGGCTCAGCGTCTGTCGGCTCAGGAGCCGCCGGCTCCTTGAGGATGCGCCCCACCGTGGTCGCGCCCAAGTGCAGGCCGGCCCGCGCCAGGATCTCCGCGATCTTCACCTTGCCGAGCATGGGACACAGGGCCTTGAGCCGCTGGACAATGTACCTCACGAAGTCGGGGAACTTGTTCACAGGCTCGTTCAGCCGAACAAGCACGTTGGGGCCGCCTTCGTCCATACGCTTCACCCACGCCACGACGGTGGCGGCGGCCAGGAGGAATGCCCGAGCCGTCTGTTCCAACGACCAGCCGCGCGCCGCCCGAAGTTCCAGGATGCTCATGCGCTCCGTGGCCGAGTAGTAGGGCAGCCGACGGGCAGGAGCGCGCGCCATGCGGGCATCCTTGATGCGCATCTCCTCGCGGAGGTGGGCGATCTCCTCGTGACAGCGCCCCAACTCCGCCTTGAGTCGCACGCGGGTGTTGATCTGCTCCGCAGCCCAGCCGCGAGCAGCGCCGCAGGCGAGCCGGGCCAGGGAGAGCACGTGGACCATGGCGGAGCAAAGGTGATCGGGCCAGCTCTTGGGCAGTCGGAGAGGCGGATCGGGGCGGTCAGCAGGCATAGAAACACTCCGGGGAGGTCCGGCAGGAATCCTGCCCAGAGCATACCATAAACCACAGCTCTGCCACAACTTGTGGCGTCCGATGGAGAACCGAAGACTCGCTGGCCCAGTACAGCGGCCGCAGCCAGTGGACGAAGACGAGATCCCGACAATCACACCCGAAGTCTCAACGATCAGCCTGTCGGTCAAGGCTGACTGCGCGGCTCTGGAGCGCGCAGTTATGGAGAAGGCCCGCGAGAAGTTCCCGATGCAAGATAAGCTGTGGCTGAAGGACGTGCGCTGCGGCCTGTGCGGTGGCAGACAGTACCACAGGGTGAGAGTGTGTTTTGGGATCGGTCCGAAAGTACCAGTCGCCCCATGCCCCTGCATTCTGAAGGGATTGGCCAAATCCTTTGCCGTTAGTTACAGGCTGGATCTGTTCTCGCTGAAGGTGTCTTTCGCGGGACCAGCAATGACGGTGGTAGGTCAGATGCGGGCAGCGGGCAGCGCGCACATTGGCCCTATGAAGCAAGGGCTCGAGGCGGACTTTGCCTTCAAGTCCATGCGGATCATGGCGCTGGAGGAAGGTGGGAGGCTGAACTTTGAGAAGTTGCCCTCCCGGAAGCAGGTGAGAGTCGACGTCACCCGGCCCTGCAAGGTTATTCTCCCGCCCTTCAAGATCCCTGTGCCGTTCAGTGACTTACTCGTTGAGAAGATTCCCCCCTTGATTGGATACATAGAAAAGCAGGTCGACACGCAACTGGAGAAGCAATTCCAGAAGGACCACCTGACGCCCCAGATCGCCAAGGGGTGGCAGGCTCTCCACGGCCCCTTCGAGCTAAAGAAGGGCAGCAGGGCCTGGCTGGTGCCTCGGCCCGAGGAGATCTGGATCGCACAGCCCCATGGCACGGGGACTACGCTGGAAACCACGGTGACACTGCGCGCGCGCCCGAAGATCGTGCTTGGGGATGAGCCGGTCGTGCCGCGCAGTCCCATGCCGACCGTGCGGGTCGGTGGCGCAGAGAGGGGCCTCCTGCGCTTGTACATTGAGGCTGTAGTGCCCCGTCGTGAGGCAGCCCGCATGCTTAACGGCGAGTTGAAGAAGGTCAAGTTTGACGACCGTGTGATGATCACGAACGCCGAGGTCTTCGCCAGCAGGAACCGCCTCGGCTTGGAGTTGTCTCTGACGAGACCGTTCACGGGAGTTCTGTATCTAGTGGGCACTCCCAGGTACGATGCGGACACCAACGAGCTTTACGTCGACGGCCTGGACTACATGGTCGAAACAAGGAACCTCTTGGTCAGGTCTGCAGACTGGTTGCTGCACAGCCGCTTTGTGGAGTACCTCCAGGCGAAGGCGCGGTGGCCCGTCCGGGGTAAACTGGAGAAGGTCATCAAGGAGATCAAGGAGTACGAGCACGAGTTGGTCAAGAAGGACGAAAACGGGGTCATCAAGTACCGTGCGTTACTCAAAGGTAAGGCCACCTCATTCGGGGTGCTTGGTGTCTACGGTACACGTGAGGACGCCACCGCGATCGTGGAGGCAAGGGGCACAGCTGAGCTGATTCTGGAATAGGAGCGTGGTTGTCCTCTGCCTCACGGCCCGTGGTTTGCAGCATGAGCACCCACTGGCGCAGGCCGGACCCGGTGTTGCCCAGGGCGCTATTGCGCAGTCTGGGGTAGCCAATAGGAGGACTACGGGATATGCGAGCCGCCATCGCGCTCGTCATTGTCCTTAACGTACTGGGGTGCGCACAGGTTCACCGAGTTATCGTCGCGCAACAGCCGGTCGGCAACTTGCAGGTGTCGGACAGCCCGACCGCCGGCGCCATCTGCGTCGACATCACCCCGCCGCCGGGGATGCCGATGGGGGGATACTCGTTCCTGGGCAATAGGGGCCAGGGCTTTCGTACGCGTCTTAAGGCCCGGGTCGTCTACCTCAATGACGGCAAGGGCCACTCGGTGGCTTTGGCGCAAACCGATCTCCCCGCAGCCTCATTGCTACTGCACCACAAGGTGGCGGAAGCGGTGGCAGGGCCAGCCGGCTTGAGACCCGGTGATATCGCGATCACCGCATCGCACACCCATTCGGCGCCTGCGAACTTCTTTGAGAACGACTTCTACAACAAGCACATGTCGAGCGGCAAGTGGCTGGACGTTGACTTCCTCGAGTTCCTCACGCAGCGTGTCGCCCAGGGGATCGTGGAGGCTCATCGGAGCCGTCGCCCTGCGCGGGTCGCCACAGGCAGCAGGGAGATTCACGGCTACAACCGCAACCGTTCGCTGGCCGCCTACGCTCGCAATGGGGGCGTGAATATCCGGCTTGGTGAACCTGATGCTGCTTTCAGGGCAGTGAATCCTGCCTTGTGCATGGTGCGGGTGGATGTACAGGACGACCGCGGAGCCTACAAGCCGCTAGCCGCCTTCTCCACTTTCTCAGTGCATGCATGTGCCCTGACGCCGCCTGTTGAGGTGTATAGCGCAGACCTGTTCGCGTACGCGCAGAAGGATCTGGAGAGGGCGATCCAACGGAAGTACAATACACCCTGGGCCGTAGTGCATGCCCTGACCACTGGAACCCAAGGCGACATGGCCCCAGCGCTTCCGGAGCAGGGAGACAACATGTTCAGGCACTTCCCAGTGGATTGGAGGGGAGCACGGAAGCTGGGCCAGGGCATCGGCCGCGAGGCGATCGACTTGTTCGAGAGCCTGGGAGACTCACTGACGACTGATGTTGTCCTGGAGTCCGCGGTGCGCGAACTCAACATCCGTGAGCACAACGCCGTGGAAAGCATCAAGCTGTGCAGGAACGCCGCGGTGGGTAATCCATTAGTGGCTGGCGCATACGAACGCCGTACGCCATTGTTGGCGGCCGTTCCCTTCCTGAAGGGAGGCCACTGGATGTCTCGACGGTGGTGGTTCTTCAAGAACGGCCCTCAGGGCAACAAGCGGCATTTCGGATTCTCGTTCCTTCAGCCTCTGGTGGAACCCAAGTCCAGCTTCCCCAACACGGTGATGTTCCAACTGATCCGGGTGAACGAGGCTATCATCCTGCCGGTGCCATTCGAGGTGACGGCGGAATCCGGGCGGCGGATGGCTGCTCGGGTCAAACAGGAGTTCCTGCAGGCCGGTGACCATACCATCCGACACGTGTGGGTGGCGAGCAATGCCAACGGCTACTTCGGCTACACGACCACGCCGGAGGAATACTCTCGCCAGGAGTATGAGGGTGGACACACCCTGTATGGCCGGTACTCCACGCCCTACCTCACGGCGCACCTTGGTCTGCTGGCCCGTGACCTCGAGGCCAAGGGCGAGGTGCACGAACTAAGCCCAAAGTGGGAGTACGTGCTGAAGGTTAACAAGTTCTACCCGGAAGCCCGAACTAGCACTGGGGTGCGCCGAGCGTTGGCCGTGCCCACGCTGAAGAGGGCACGACGAGAGAACGAGGAAGATTACGTTCGTTTCCGCTGGCAGGACGTTGGTCCCAGCGAGATCAACTTCCACCAGCCGCTGGCCCGGGTGGAGGTCAAGGCCGGTGACCGCTGGGAGCCCATGCGAGTGGACGAGCGACCGATCGATGACGACGGATATGACCTGGAGGTCCGCTATCTGGACAAGCTGGCCGATGGCATGGGCGAGTACGAAGTGCGCTGGTATAACCCGGTGCCTGGTGGCGGGTACCGGTTTGTGATCGCTGCCCGGGGTGAACGTGCCGCCATCGTCTCCCGAGCTTTTGTCTACAAGGGGTCTGCTGATGGTCTGCACGGGGAGGCGGCGCTGGCGTTGTTCGCGGCTCAGACCATTACGGACTGAGCGTGCCCCGGCCTCCCCAAGAACGCGCTTGCACTCTGGGCGGACGCCGCTACAGTCATGACCGCGGTGGCTGCCCGGCGGGGTCAGCCAAGAACTAGATGCGACACCCCCGGTCATCCAGGAGCCACGCAAGCCGTAGTCGGGCAGCGCGCCACCCTCCAGGGATCGTGTTGCGCGGAGCACGGGCCCAAGGAATCTAGTAGGAGTGTCTCATGTGCGAATTCTGCACACAACACGGCGAGGGCAAGAAGTGGTACCTTGCTATGCGCAACTACTCCCGGGAGCTGGAGGCTGAGGCAGGCCGATCTGAGTACCGGGAGAAGTTCATGGCTTGCTTCGAGGAGGAAGCGGCTCGGGAAGTGGCGCGACTGGATGCAATCCGAGGCATACCCCTGGTATTCCGCTTCGTCCGTCGGATGGCCATGCGACAGCAGAGGGCCGAACACTGGGGGCAGGTAGTGCCGATCGAGGATGTGGAGCAGATCGTGGACATGCAGGACTCTATCGTACGCCTGCCTTGTGCATGCCGCAGCCTTACAAGAGGGCGTGAGGCCCGCTATTGCTTCGGCATCGGCATCGATTGGCCGCGCATCCTGGGCAAGTACCCTGACTATTCTCATAGCCTCGAGGTGCTGGGTAAGGAAGAAGCCAAGGGACTGCTGCGCTCCTTCGACCAGAAGGGCCTGGTGCACTCCGTATGGACCTTCAAGACACCCTATATCGGCGGCATCTGCAACTGCGACCAGGATTGCCTGGCATACCGCCTTCAGGTGAAGACGGGCACGCTGCAGCTCGTCTTCCGTGCCGAGTATGTCGGCCTGGTGAACTGGGATCTGTGCACCGGTTGCAGGAGGTGCCTGACGTTGTGCCAGTACGGGGCTATCGGTTACTCCAACGCTCTGGAGAGGGCCACCATCGACCCAAGACGGTGCTACGGTTGCGGGGTGTGCCGCGCGGTCTGCGCTCGTAAGGCGATCACGTTGAAGCCCAGGTGCGAGTTCGCCAACCTGCCGTGGTAGAGAGCGAGGGAGCCATGAAGATAAGCGTCACTGCCGAGACCTGCGGCAACCCGCTAGATTGCCGGCTGTGTTTGGAGCGGTGCCCAGGGCAGGTGTTTGCCACCTATCCACGTCGGCGAAGGGAACCAGGCGTGGCAGCCCAGGACTGGGTTGTTGTCGCCATGCTCCCTTCGCAGTGCACGGGTTGCATGGAGTGTCTCAGGTTCTGCCCAAAGCAGGCGATCTCAGTGCAGTGAGTGCCGCTCAGCCGCGAGGTAAATAGCAGCTGCTTGCCTTCGCTGGAAACGTGGGTTCCGCGCTGCCAGCGCATATGCCGCGGGCGGAGCGCAGAATGTTCCTGTTGCCCGGAACTCACTCGATATGTCATGTGGCTGAACCGAGCTCCCCGTTGCCGGACAGCCTGACAATGCCTTGCTGCCCTGGAGCGAGGGATTGGAAGTGTGGCTGCGCCCTGAGAGGGTGGCGTGAGTGGATGGACCCGCTTGACTCTCGTCATTCGTCCGCAGCCAAAGGCAGCGGAGATCGAGGACTTGACCAGCAGCATGCTTGCGCCCTGGGTGGCAGGGACTATAATGCTGATCGAGACGCCTGCCCGAAGAGGTCAGCCAGGCGTCAGGCGCAGTTCGTCCTCACGATCGTCGGGTGCGCGGCGGCACGAGCTGACCAGCAGCGCTCCCAGATATGCCCGATGACCACGGATACGGAAGGGGGTCTCGATGCTCGGCTCGGCTGTGTCGATGCCGTCTGGGCAAAGCTCCCGAGGCAGTAAGGGAGAGGGCAGCAGTTTGCCGAGATGCCTGAAGATGTTCCTGACGGCGGTTGTCGCGGGAACACTGGTCGAAGTTGTGGCCGCATGGCTCGACTTGTGGAGGTACTCTCCCGGCTACGTCGTGGTCCTGAATATCGCCCTTTTCTTTGGTGGGGCCATGACGGCTGTGGCGGCTATGCTCCGCTCATGCCACCCCTTGTGGTCGTTGCTCGCTGGTTCGCTCCTGGGATACGGGTACGAATGGTTAAACCTGCTGGGGCTCCATTGGTGGCAATTTCCCGAAGGCAAGCTGTTCTGTCTCCGGGGCGACCACTGGATCGCGGGGGGGCTAGCGCTTGGCTGGGGGATCGTTCCCCTGGTGCTTCGGGTCCTCTGGCGCAAGTGATCGCAGGAGCTTCAGTCCGGTTGGTGTGATCGAGGCCCCACTTAAGTTCCTGGCGGGGCCTGTTTCCTCGAAGACAGCACGTCGGCGCGTCTCAGCCAGAGAACTGCGATGATGGCCGCGCCAATGCCGAGAGTCATCACGTTGATGGCAACCTCGACCCACACCTCCATGCTGCCGAGGAGATAGATCCCCTCGTTGAGGTTGAAGCACACGTCCATCAAGCCGAGGAAGATGGAACTCGACGCGCCGAGCAGACCGAAGAGGAAGCCCCACTCCCGCCTGAGCCAGAGCCCGACTGCCCCGACCAGGCAGCACACGGCCAGCCAACCGTCTGCCAGGGCAAAAGCCTTCTGAAACGCGAGGTAGACCTCATCGGTCCGCACCTTCACATCCCCCGACGCATAGAAGTCAACCCAGTATGCCACCACGGCCAGGAACCCGAAGATGAGGAGACCGATGGCCAGGCCCTGCCTTCTTGCCGCATGCATGTTAGGGGCTCCTTCCTCCCGAAGTGGGTAGGTGGTCCAGCCTGAGAGGCGCCAGCTTCCCAGGACCACACATTCTGCTTGGCTTCACATCAAGCCTGAGGCCCTCGCTCTTGTCGCGGTCGTGTGAAGTCCCAGCGGTTGCCCTTCAGCCACAGGGCCCACGCAAGGGCAAACGAGACAGCGAAGAGCTGAGCGTAGATGTACGCCACGCTGACCTGGGCAAACGTCAAACGGTAGATCGCCATGCAGAGAAGGGAGTAGGCCGCGAGCAGCCAGCAGCCGGCGAGCGCCAATAGGGAAGTGAACAGACAATATCTCCGTTCAGAGAACGCGACGATTCGCCACACACCAATCACCGAAGCGGAGAGCCCCCAGCCTCCCAACATGAAACACATACCGTTGGATGGATGGGGGAACAGCAATAGAGAGGCAAACTGGCGCGTGAGGAAAGCCATCGGGAGGGCCACAGTGACAGCACTCACCCCGTTGATGAGAACAAGCCAGACGAGAAACCGAGATGGCCTGGCTCCAGTGACTCGTAGCTTCAGGCTGAAGCAGTTCACGGGCTTCCACCTGTTCCCACTGAACCAGAGAAGCCACCCAAAAGTGTACACTAGGGCAAAGGACTGGGCAAAGAGATAGGCGGGCGAAATCTGAACGAAACTCAGATCATAGATCGCCATGCACAGCAACGCGTAGATCGCGATCATCCAGCCTTCGATAAGCGCGAAGGCTGCGGTAAAGAGAGTAGAATCCCGATCGAAGTGCGCCCATATCCGCCAGACTCCCAGAAGCACAGTAGCATGTCCCCAGCCGCCCGCCGCGGCACACATGCCAGGAGATGGCCGGGGGAACTCAACTAGCGAAGCAAGTCGGCAAGGGAAGAACAGCAACGGGATGGCCATGAGTACGTCGCTTATCCCGTTGATCAACACCAGCCATACTAGGAACTGCGATGGCTGGGGTGCCTCCTCCCGACCCGAGTTGGGTGAAACAACTTCTCCCATCATACGATCCTCCGCTTGAGAAGACCCAAACCGCCTCGATAGCTGACCGCAGTAGTCAGCAGCTACGAGGACAATTGTAGTCACCCCCTCCCGCGAGCGCAAGCACTCACCCAGCAAGAACTTCCTTCTCCATCATCTCGCGCTGCCTGGGAGCGTTCTACGATCGAGCGTTCGTTGCACGGCAGGCCGCTGTCTGTCAGGCCTTGCCCAGCTTCTTCCTTGCCTTCACATAGTCCCAGTCTATGAGCATCCGCACAACTCCTGGGAAGTGGCGGAACAGCCTCCAGTACCGCTTGGCCTTTCCCGGCAGAATCTGGAACGTCCTCCTCAAGATTCCTCCGATGAAGGCCTCTGCGACTTCCTCTGGCGCGAGCGAGCCAGCGGTTTCGGAAAGCATTGCGCACTCGGCGGGCTTGCTCTGGTTCTCCTTATCGAACCCTGGCGTCCTTGTGTCGGGGGGGTACAGGATCGACACGGTGATGCCCAGGGGCTTGAGCTCGTGGCGCAGTGTTTCCGCCAAGCCGACAAGGGCGTGTTTCGTCGGTGAGTACGTTGAGTAACCCATGATACCCATGTAGCCGAGCATCGAGGATGTGAAGGCAATATACCCGCCGCGCTTGCCTGCCAGGTAGTGGGGCAGAATGATAAGCGTCGGGACAAGTTGGCCATAGTAATTCACGTCCATGTTCCGCCTGAAGTCGGCGAGTGTCAGCCTCTCGACATACTGCGCATACGCATAGCCCACGAAGTTGAAAAGGTACTCAGGCACGCCGTGGCGCTCGATGTAGTTCTCGAGCATTGGTCTCAGCTTCTCCATGTCCGTTGTATCGCACAGAAGCGTTTCGACGAATTGGGTTCCGTCACGGCGAAGCGGCTCTACTTCCTCTCTAGCGCCTTCGAGGGCCCCAAGAGCGACAACGCACACAGAGCCGCCCAGTCGCACGAATTCCCTTGCGACCGCCAGTCCAATTCCCTGGGAGCCACCCGCAATGATCGCTGACCTGTTGGCGAAAGGCTGCTGCTTGACCCATCTTGATTTTGCCATGGTTCGCTACCCCCTCGAGCTCTGCTGCTCTCGCGACCAGGAGATAGGTAGCTCCTTGTTGCGAGGCAGTTCGGCGTCCCCATGATGAACACCTCGCCGCCGATGTACGTTTCGGCATCCCTCTCCAGGATGAGCCGATCGCTGTCGCCGCTCACCAACTCAGCCAAGCTGCTGCTCGTCGGCATCGCCCCGTCGCAGAGCGCAACTTGGTTTGGGACTGAGTCAAACGCCACCAGGCGCCAGCGCCGCCAGGACCCGCCACGGCATGATAGACCTGCACGGCGCTCTTGTCAACCTCCGCCCACCACCTTCGCGCTCTCCTTGACCCGTTGGGACCGGGAACGAGTGCCGAAGACAACAACTTGACAAAGGCAATACCGTTTGCCATGGGTATGATGACGAGGGCGTAACCATCAAGCGGGCAGCGCCGCACCAGGGTGCGGCGTAACGGAGGTGACTGCCCGTGGGGCCGGAGCAAGGAACAGGCTTCCTGCATCCTCGGCCACGGGGCTTCGGTGAGAAGGTGCATCCACCTCCCGCGGAGGGGGATGCACCGTGTCGGTTCCCTCCAGGCGAAGACAGGCAATCCCTACCCCCAACCTGCATTAACAGTCCAGGCGCGGCACACAAGGGTCGCGCGACATCTCTCCTTCTGAACCGCACGACCTTGGAGATCGGGCGGCAGACGGGCGAGGACACGCTCCATCACGCGCTCGGGACTTCCGGCCAGTTGGGCGCAGCCGCCGCTTGCGCGCTCTGCCCGTCGGCCCAGTTTGTGCACAAGGAGGGAATGATTGGGACTTGGGGATTTGGCAGCTGTACTTCGTGTCCTGCTCCCAAACCCTGAGAATGCACTGTGGAAGCAGAATTTTCAGCGATCTGGCTCCGACGCCTATTGGGAAACCGCGCAAGAAGTAGTCAGCTCGGCGACCGGCGAAAGGGGGTGACGCTGGGGTAGTGCCGCCAGTCCCGGAAAGGGTTGCCAGGCACGACCTTATGCCTGGCAGCCCAAAGGCTCGTAGGATGCAGGTATGCGGCGCTCACAAGCGAGGGTGAGAGGACAGGGCAGGCTTGGCCCACCGAGGATTGGGCTGGCGCTCGGGCCTCCAGCAGTCGGACGAGCGGGCATGGGCGCCTTGTCGAGTCCGGTGCCACATCCCACGGCGCATGCCCCTTTCCGAGTACCACCCGTCTGGCGCAGGGAGCAACCCTCTTGAATACTTGGCCCTCGGGCGCTATCTTTCTAAAGGAACCGAGCGCCCTGCCAGAATGTCGGGGGAAGACAGGTCGGGATTCCTGCAGCTCACCAATGTGAGGAGGTCATCTCGTGACTAGCACAGAGGGTTCGTTAGTCCTGGGTCTGGTGGCGAGAGTTGTGCTTCCCTTGGTTGCGGCGCTGGCCACCAGCGCATGCCATGGACCTCAGCCATACCAACCCTCTCGGGCCTCACTCGCTACGGGTTCTGCTCTAGACCCTGTCAGCAACGGGATCACCGTACTGGCTTACAACACGCACTTGTTCAAGGGTTCCACCGCGCAGGTTGGCGTTGTCTTCAAAAACGTGTGGGGCGACGTCGCAAGGCTTTTCTCCTCTCGCGAGGGGCTCCTCGGGCTCCTCACCGGTGAATACTATGACAAGCGCAATGCGCCGCTGGTCTTCGACGACGACAAACGTGCGAACCTCATCGCTGCCAAGGTCAGAGCGTCGGGCGCAGATATCGTCGGGTTGCAGGAGGTCTGGAGCTACCGCCGACAGCGATGGTTCGCCCGTGAGCTGGCCCAGGTCTATCCCTATTGCTACTATCCAGCTCATCCCAGATTGGACCCGCGGACCACGAGCGGGTTGCTTCTCCTGAGCAAGTACAAGCTGACCGACGTGACGTTCTCCCCATTCCCACGGAGGACGAACATCGCCGATAACGAATTCTGGGCCAGGAAGGGGGTCATCACAGCGACTGTGGAGCCCTGGGCTGGCGGCCCAGCATTCCGGGTCGCCATCACTCACGCGTGTACGGACGTGGGAGGCAGGGAGCAACCGAACCTCCAACTCATTGCGTTGAAGGCCACAGCCAACCACACAGGGCCGGCAGTCATGATGGGCGACTTCAACATCCACCATCTGCGCCAGGTAGACGAATGCGAGTACGCGGTAATGCAGGGCATCTTCGCGAGGGTCGGCGCCAAGGACGCCTATCTGAAGGTCCACGGAACCGCCGACGCGAGAGCCTACACCATCGACAGGGAGAGGAACCCGCTGGATCAGGTGTTTTCACCGGATCGGGAGGTTAAGGACAAGGGCGATCGTCTCGACTACGTGTTCGTGAGGGAATCAGGCGAAGGGTTGACGCTCAGGACCGAGAAGGCTGAGGTGATCAGGGACTGGACGTACCCGTTGGCAGTGGGGGGGTGGCGTGACACCTGGTCAGATAAGTGGTCCTCGAGGAGTGTTGCCGTCGTGTCCTTCCAGCTCAACGGCCATCCGTACCTCTTCGGGCTGAAGAAGACCGGCAGGGCCCGCATCTCCTCCATCAGTGAGGGGGGCCACGGCTGGGAGACGGACACGGCAAAGGGCGCATATGAGGGGAAATGGTCGGCCAACTGTGTAGGCACTGCAGTAACTCCGTTCTACCTGAAAGGCCATCCCTACATATTCGCTCTCAGGAAACCGACCTTGTTCAGGAGCGGAGACCGGGCCGTCATCTGCCGGATCAACGACGATGGGAATGGCTGGACCAACGTCCACGAGGGCAAGTGGTCCTCGAGGTACGTTGCCGTCGTGTCCTTCCAGCTCAACGGCCATCCGTACCTCTTCGGGCTGGAGAAGACAGGCAGGGGCCATATCTCCCGGATCAACAACGATGGCAAGGGCTGGGAAGACGTGTACAAGGGGGACTGGTCGCCCAACTATGTGGGCACTGCAGTGACTACATTCTACTTGAAGGGCCATCCGTACATATTCGCTCTCAGGAAGCCAACCCTGTTCAGCAGCGGAGGCCGAGCCGTAATCTGCCGGATCAACGACGATGGTAGGGGCTGGACCGAGGTCCACGAGGGCGCGTGGTCCTCGAGGCACGTGGCCGTCGTGTCCTTCCAACTCAACGGCCATCCGCACCTCTTCGGGCTGAAGAGGACCGGCAGAGCCAGTGTCTCCCGCATCAAGGACGACGCGAGGGGTTGGGAGGGGATCTCCGAAGGGAGGTGGTCCTCCCACTACGTGGGTACAGCCATCACCACGTTTGACCTCGATGGCCATACCTACATGTTCGCTCTCAGGGGTGCGCCACACAACCAAGGTTGGATCACACGATTGCACGAGCCTCACACGATCCCGATGGATCTGTCAGACCACTACCCGATCAAGGCCAGATTTAGCGTGGGAAGGCCGTAGACTTGCCCGTACTATCCGAAAACCCGTCCCACGAGATCGAGAGGCTGGTTGCCTTGCCGTCGGGTTGCTGTACTCCTTTGCGGGCGGGAAGAGAAGGGATCCGTGGATGGTGTGCTGGTCCAGCGAGTTTGGTGGTGGGCCGCACTGAGTGGCAAAGCGATGGATCGAGCCGTTCATGGCAGTGAATCCTGGCTGCGGGGTGCACCGACAGGACGTGGTGGTGGCCCACGCCTGTCGGGCCAAAGTCCGGGTTTTTGTTGCGGGGGATGCAGGCTGGGTTCCGGCGGCGCTCCCACTCCCCTATGCGGCACGCTTGAGGTGGACGACCGGGAGGTGCTTCCGCCCAGCGAGGAACTCCACCTCCATCCTGAGGCGCACTCCAGGCTGGCCCTTCACGAGCGTGACTGGCGTCGCGCAGGGCGACCTTCGCGGCCACCTCGCTCGCGGCTCGAACCGCGGCTGGCGGTTCGCCGGGCACAGGTCGTCGTAGACTTCATCGGGCGTCCGGCCATCAAGCGACATGTGCGGACGATGCGCGTTGTACCAGCCGGCGACGAGCTGGACTTCGCGGAGGAATGCTCTCCGTTGCAGTGGGATGAGCGGAAGCCAACGGAAGCCCTGTTTCACGGTCAGGATGAGCCGCTCGATGATGGCGATACTGCCGTGCTGGCCCGTCGCGCCGATGCCCCGGGTGTTGTCAGTTGCGGCTGCGACGCTCGAGGGCATCGAGGCGGCGGCTGGCCTCGGCCTTGACGTCGCCGAAGCGTCGGTCCCAGCTCATCGTGAGCATGCTCTGGTAGACCCGGCGCGCCTGGTCGGGCTGGCTGCTGCGGACGTAGCTCTCGGCGAGGCCGTAGTGGCTCTGCGGCTCCTCGGGGCGGTACTGGACGACCTTTTTCCACATCGTCACGGCGTCGGCGTGTCGGCTCATGGCGGTGTAGACGCCGGCCATCTCGCGGTGGCTGTCGGCCTCGGTGGGCATGGCCTCGAGCATGGTGGTGTAAGCGCGCAGGGCGTCGGCCGGGCGCCCCGCCCTCGTGAGGACGCCGCCCAGCTCGCGGTAGTGCGCGAGGTTCTTGGGGTCGTAGGCGATCTGCTGTCGCAGTTGGACGAGCAGCTCGGCGTCCTGCTTGCGTTTGCGGAGGATCTCGACGACGCGCTGGCGGATGTCGTTGCGACTGGGGGCGACTTCGAGGGCGGCCTCGTAGTGCCTGAGGGCCGCGGCGAGGTTGCCCTTCTCGCGGTAGATGTCGCCGAAGACGGCCCGCAGCATCGGCTTCTCCGCGCCGCTTGCCGCAGCGGCCCGCTCGTAGTCGGCGACCAGCTCGTCGAGCTTCGGCGAGTCGCGGTAGAAGGCGATCAACTCGGACATGAGGCCGCTGCGGTAATTCTCGGGCAGGCGGGTGAGGCCGGTGAGCAGCTCGTCAACGGCCTTCCCGGGCTCGCCCTTGCCGAGGTACGCCTTGGCGAGGAGGCGGTAGCACTCGGAGACGTGGGAATCGTCGCGGTTGCGGCCTCGGCGATAGAAGTCGTGTAGCCGGAGCGCGAGGCGGAGTTCCTTGGTCGCGAAGTCGTGAAGGCCGGCCTCGGAGGCGCTGCTCCCGAGCTCCCTGTGCTGGCCGTAGGCGTGGACGCGGAGGCCCGCTTGCTTCGATGCCTCCTCGTAGGCCTTGAGGGCCTCGTCGGCCCGGCCCAGCTTCGCCAGGAAGAAGCCTCGCTCCCCCAGGCGGTGGGCGCTTCCGCCCTGCTCCAGGAGTTGCGCGAGGGCCTCGAGGGCGTCGCCCCACCGGCTGGCCTGCCGATGGATGGCGACGATCTGGTCGAGCGCGTGGACGCGGTCGTCCTGGCGGCCCGAGGCGACGGCCATTCTGTAGTACTTCAGGGCGTTGTCGGGGTCGTGGAAGTGCTGGCGATAGGCGTCGGCGATTAGGCGGTAGGCCCGGCCGAATGCGCGCTCGTTGTCGGGCAGGGCCTTGAACCTGGCGAGGATGTCGTTCGTGAGATCGAGGGTCTGTGCGGCCTGCCAGAAGTAGCCGGGCCAGTAGTCCTGGTTGGGCGAGCGCCCCTTCAGGCGGAGATCTACCTCGTCGAGGATGAGCTTGCTCACGAGCGCCTTGTCCACCCTGTCCTTGTTTCGGCCGTGCAGGAATGCGCTGAAGATGGCGTCGAGGAGGTTGTGGCGGTTGTGGCGATAATTGAGGGAGCCCGGGGTGGCGGCGAGGCCCTCGGCCCAGATGCGCACCGCCTTGCCGGGCTCGTCGCGGTTCGCGAAGAACTCGCCGAACACGCGCCAGGCCTGGATGAGATGGTAGGGGTCGGCTCGGAGCGCCTCGATGCACTGACGGAGCGCGTCCTCCGCGCGGGCGTCGAGCCGTTTCTCGGCCAGGTAGCTCGAGAGGCGGCGGAGGTAGTCGTCGCCCTGGTAGCGCGCGGCGTGCTGGCAGAGCAGCTTGTAGCCCTCGAACACGGCCTCGTGCTGGCCGGCGCCGGAGCCATAGGCGATCATCCCCTCGGCGGCGGCGCGCCGCTCGTTGACGTCGCCCGCCTCCAGGGCGGCGCGGTACGCGGCGATCACCTCGTCGGCCGGGTGCTTCTTCGCCTTCGCCATCAGGTCGGCCTTCCGGCGGAGGGCGTGGGCCGTGAAGCGCTTGGGGCCGCGGCGGACGATCTCGTCCAGCATGGCGAGCGCGCGGGAGAGGTCGGACCCGACAATGAGGTCGGCGAGGTCGGCGGTCAAGGCGGGCCTGTCCTCGGACCGTGCGGCCTCGATCGCGGCGCGGAACACTTTCTCGCCCTCGGCGGGCCGCCCGGCGGCGAAGAACTCGCGGGCGAGCGCGACGCGGAGCCACGTGGGCGCCTTCACGCCCGCGGCCTCGACGGCTGCTTGCAGGGCGGGGACCAATCGCTCGGCGGGAATCACTGTCCGAACGGCGGCCAGGTCATTCTGGAACGCCGCTTGGTCGAAGGCCGTGGCATCTCCCAGGGCCTTCTCCGCCCAGTCCGCCGCCTTCTCCTTGTTGCCCTGTCGGGCGTGGACGCCTGCGAGGAGGGCCGCGAGACGGGCGCGGTGCGCAGGCTCCGTGGCCGCGGCGGCCTGGCGCTCGACCTCGGCCACGAATCGGGTGAACGCGCCCTCCTCGGTCACCAGCGGCCACACCTGTTCCAGGGCGTTGTAGGGCGCCTGCCCCGGCTGACGGGCAGCGGTCAGGGCGCGCACGTGAGCCAGGGCCGCGTCGAGCTTGCGGTCGGCCTTGACATACTGCTCGGCGAGGTAGCGCACGTAGTTCTCGGGACGGGAAGTGGCGTCGAGGAGCCTCTCGTAGAGGGCAATGGCCTTCTCGGTTTCGCCGCGGCTGACGGCCGCGCGCGCCAGGCGATAGAGGAGGTTCTCCTCGTTGGGGACTGCCTTGAGCCAGGCCTCCCAGTGCTCGCGGGCCTTGGCCGGCTGGTTCATCGCCTCGGCGAGACGCGAGAGCTGCTCCAGGGCGTAAAGGTCCGCGGGGTCCTTCTCGACGAGCTTCTGGTAGAGCGCGGCGGCCTTGGCATACTGGCGCGTGGCGGCATAGACGGCGGCGAGGCGCCGCGTCCAGGGGTCCCCCTCGCGGTCGCGGGCGGCGAGCTTCTCGAGGTGCGCGGCCAGGTCGTCGAGCCTGCCGCGTGCTCGCAGGAGATCGGCGTAGAGGGCAGCCCAGCGCTGGTCGCCGTCGGGCTTCTCGTCGCCGGCCCGGGCGGCGATGGCCTTGTCGAACTTTGCCTTCAGGGCCTCGTCCTTCGCCGCGAGGCGCAGGAGGCCGCTCCCGGCCTGGCGGAAGGCGTAGTCCTCATGCTTTGCCATCTCGCCCCGCTCGATGGCCGCATCAGCGGCCAGGAGGATGGCCCAGAGTTCCTCACACGCTTGCTGAGCCTTGCCCTGTGCCGCCAGGACCGAGGCGACTTGCGCGCGGAGCACGTACTCGAGCTGGGGGAACGCTTTCGCCTGGCTCCTGAGAACAGTCACGACGTCGTCGAGCCGCTTCTCCTGGTAGAGGGTGCTGATGAGCATCTGCCGCATGTTTCCCAGGTTCCCGTCGTCGGGGTCGCCGCTCGACGTATCATCGAGCAGCTTCCGCGCGCGGTCGAAGTCCTTGGTCTGGAGCGCCCTGTGGAACACCTGCCAGCGTGCCGCGCGGACGAGCGGGTCGCTCGCAGGCAGGTCAAGGGCGAGCACTCGCTGCCAGGTGGCAAGGGCCTTGGGCGGGTCGGCAGACTGCTGAGCGCCCGCGAGGGCATGGAGGCATTCGGCTTGCTGGCGCGCGGTCATCTCGAACGCCGGGCGCTCGAGCCTGGCCAGGAGCTTCTCGGCATGCGCCGCCGCGTCCTCGCCATACCCGTAGTTCGCCAGGGCCTGTATCAGGTGGGCCTTCTGACCGGCATCGGCGGCGTCCTTGGGCTCCTCGGCGAGGCGCTTCTCGATCGCGGGCAGGGGGTCGTAGGTGCCGTAGTAGCTGCGGCTGGTGTTGAGCACTTCCCTCACGACGTTGAGTTCGTCGGGGTACTCGTCGTGGAGGCGCTTGCAGATCTCCCCTACGTCGGACGGCCCCCACTGGTCGTCGCGCAGGAAGTAGAGCAGGCCGAGCATTGCCTGCTTGCGGCGCTGGCGGTCCTTGTCGTCGGCGATGAAGCGCTCGGCCTCCTGGGCCGCGGCCTCGCCGCCGAGGTGCGCCGCGACGTTCTGCAGGAAGTTGCGGAAGGCCCAGGCATAGACGTACTTGGAGAAGGTGCGCCGCCACTCCGGCAGGGCCTTCCCAATCTCCCCGCGGCTGGCGTAGTACTGGGCGAGGCTCGTGCCGAGGTCCTGGCCCAGCTCGCGCGCCTTGAGGAACGCCGCCTCGGCCTCGTCGGCGTACTCGGGGCGGTTCTGGAGGAAGTGGCCGAACTGCTGCCAGGCGTTGCCGTTGTCGGGCGCCTCCGCGAGTACGGTGTCCCACAGGTCGCGCCCCTTCTGCGGCTCGCCCTGGTTTGCGTAGGCATTCGCCAGGTTCTGAGCCCAACTGACCCGCTCGGAGCTTCCCTTCGCCGCGGTCTCGAAGAGGAGCGCCGCGTACTTCTGCGCCTCCTGATGGTGGCGGCCAATGGAGTTGAGAACGGTGTAGATGGCCTGGTAGAGCCTGCGGCGGACCTCGACGGGCCGTTCGGCGAGGAGCTTCTCGGCCCGCTCGGCGGCGGCCAGGAGCGCCTGGGCGTTGCCCGTCGCGGCGCGCAACCAGCCCTGGAAGAGCACGGGGTAGGGATCGGCTGGCCGCGCCTCGACCACCTTCTCCATCGCCCTGGCCGCCGCATCGAGCTGGCCCTCCTGCGCGAGGGCGAGCGCCAGCACGAAGTGCGCGCTATCCTGCCGCATCGCCCCCTCCAGCGCCCTCCGGGCCTCGGTGGAGCTCGGTAGCGGGTAAACAGCGACCAGGTAGTCCTCGGGCGGGGCGAACGACACGTCCTTGGCCTCGCCAATCTCCACCACGTCGAAGGCCTTCTCCCAACTCAGCTTGCCATCCACGCCGAACCACCGCTCGCGCATCGGGATCGGCCTGCCTGCCACCTGCTTCACCTGGTCGTAGACGCGGTAGCCTTGCGGCTCGAACGCCTTCCCACCCTGACGCCGGTAGTACTCCACCTTCGTGACGAGCCGCGCCGCCGCGTCCACGAAGTAGCGCCAGCGGTATTCGCCCTTCTCGATGATGAGGATCACGGTGTTGCCATCGCGCGACTCGATCGTCGGCACGCCTTGCGTGATGGCGAAGCCTTCGGGTGTCGAATCGCCAAAGCCCGGCAGGCCGCCCCGGTACGACCTCAGGTCCTGGGGCAGGAGCTTCCGGCCCGCCGCGTGGGCCAGCGCCTCGTAGCAGGTGTAGTAGTGCTCACCGTCGCTGAGGACGAGGGACGACAGCTTGCCGTTGTAGTGCGATTCCACGAGCAGCTTCGTGCCCTGGACGACGCGGGTTTCCTCTTGGGTGGAGGTGTGCTTGCCCGCCGCGTCGAAGTTTGTGAGCTTGTAGTGAGTCCTGAAGTCGGCCGGCCCGTGGGCGAAGATCTCGATCGCTTTCCGCATCTCGGGCTCGAGCTTTGGGGCCTCGGGCTCCGGCTGCGGCTGGGGAATGTGCTGGACCGGATAGATCTGGCCGGGATAGAAGCGTCCCCTGCGCACCCGCAGGCCCGCATAGTACGAACGCCCGGCCCAGCCCCCCTCTGGCGGAGAGACCAGCTTGCCGAGGCGGCGCAGGTTGGGGACTGTCTCGCTCATGCTGAACAGAGAGGGCTCTCGCTCGGGCTCGTCCCACTCATCCGCCCCCTCGGTCAGGGCATCAGGCGTGCCGACGAAGACCGGATCCGTCCCCATCCGGACGCTCTTGAAGTCCTCCAGCCTGTCACCATCGAGATCGAGCATGTCCTCGCTGGACCAGGCAAACTGGTCCTCGCCAGGAGTTGAGGCCTCAATATCAGGCTGGAAGTGGAGCGGCACCACCTTGGACAACGGTTCGCTCCCCCGCGCAAGCTCGCTGGCCTCGGGTCTGGCCGCTGGCCCTGGGGTGCCCTCGTATGTCGGCGCACCGCCCTTCCAGTCCTCCATCACGAACCGGCGGTCTATGCCGAAGCGGCGGTAGTCCTCCTCGGTCTCGAGGACGAGGAACGAGGTGTAGGGCGACATGAGGCGGTAGCGGAGGCTGAGGTCCATGACCTGGGGCACGAGGGCCTTCTCGCCGCGGCCGATACGGTAGAGCAAGTCGTCCATCGCGCGCCGCGCCCACAGGCGAGGCAGGAACGTGTTGGCGCCCTTCTCGCCGGGCAGGTCCAGCTCGATCTCGCGGCGCCAGACGTCCAGGCCGCACAGCCCGGTGACGATCATCCTGCCCTTGCCGGGCTTATCGTAGCGGCCGCTCACGACGAGCTGTCCGCCGACGCGCACGTTGGGCAGCGGCTGCGGGTAGATGCCGCGCACCTCGACCCCCTCGAAGCTCACCTGGAGGTCGGTCACCATCGGCCGGAAGCTGTCGGCGACGAGATCGGTCACGATCTCGCCCAGTGGGCGCGAGCTGGACACCACGTCGGCCACGCCGCCGAACTGCCGCGCGAAGCCTTCGACAAACGTCTGGTCGTACTCGCTGCCGATGGCGAGCACGGACGCGCGCACTCTCTTGTCCGCGAAGGCTGCCTTGGCGGCTTCGAGGAGTTCGGCCGGCTCTGTGACGCCCATGGTGGCCACGCCGTCGCCGATGTAGATGACCCGCGTCTCCCGCTTCCCCTCAATCGCCTTGCCTGCGGCGGCGAGAGCGGCGCCCAGGTCGCTCGCCCCGAACGGCTCGACCGTGCCGAGCGCCTCCGCGGCCCGCTGGCGGTTCTCCGCCGTGTTCGCGACGAAGCTCGGGAAGACGAGTCTCGGCTCCACGTCGTAGGGCACGAGGTTGACGCGGTCCTGGTCGCCGAGGAAGTTGAGCAGCGTGCCCACGAGCCGTCGGGCGATGGCGAAGTCGTCGCCCGCCATCGAGGCCGAAGTGTCCACCATGAGGAGTACGTCGGCGGGCAGCGCCTGCGCGTCGCTGTCGCCCAGGTCGGCCACGGCCGAGGGCGCAATGAAAGCCAGGAAGTAGCCCCCGTCGTCCTCCCGCCAATGGCCCGCGGTGTAAAGCTGAGCCTTCGGGCCGAGGACGCGATACGACGCGATGAAGTCGCGGCTGGGCACGTAGTCGCGGGCCTCGAAGCTCGCCCGTCCGCTGTGCTCATCGGTCTTGATCTGGCAGTGGTGGGTGGGGCTGCCGAACTCCGCCATGCCCGGGGTCGAATGGGCGTCGAGGTCAATCCGCAGATAGCCCAGGGGGTTCTTCGTGAGCTTCTCGGACTTCAAGGGATAGGTGTAGCGGATGATCCCGCGCTCGATGGGCAGCACCTGCGTGTAGCCCAGGAGCACGCGCTTGGCGCTGTGAGCTTCAATGGGGAAGACCCGCGCCTTGAACTGGTTCCCGCCCATCCACTCCAGGAGCGCGGGGTCGCGCCTCGCGCGCACGATGCTCTCGTAGACCTCGCGGGCGCGGAACCGCTCGACCATCTCCCCCTCCATCAGCGTGTCGCCCACGTACATCGCGAAGCGCGAGATGGAGGCGTCGGCGGGCAGCGGATAGTAGAACGTCCCCTCCAGCCGCCGCCCGGTGTGGTTGTGGAACTCCTCGTCAATCAGCGTGTAGGCCACCTGGTCGCGGATGGTCACTGTGACCTTGTGCGACTTCACGGTCAGGGGCACGTCCTTGCCGTCCACCCGGGCGACCAGGGTGCCCAGCGTCTCGTGCTCGGGCGCCCCTTCGAGCTTGGCCAGCCACGGGGCCTTGCCGCCCGCCTCGCTCTCGTCCACCTTCGCCTCGGTCACGACACAGGAGCGGCCCGGACCAAGGCTGAGCTGTTGCCCGTGAGCGGAAACCTCGACGGCGCCTTCGGTTACGGCGACCCTGGTTTGGCCGGGCACGACCGTTACGTCGAACTCCGTGCCCTTGACCGCGATGGTGCACAGGGGCGCCACGACCGTGAGCGGGGTGCCCTTCGTCACACGGAAGTGCGCGTCGCCGAAGAACACCTCCACGCGGCCCGGCCCGGCCACCCGCACGGAACTGGAACTATTGAATGATACATGACTTCCATCGCCCAGCGCGACACTCGCGCAGGAGGTGGGGTCGCTGCCGGCTCGCAGCGCCGTGCCTGTCTCAAGCGTGGTGCCCGGCTCGGCCAGTGACCAGCGGGGCTGGTCCGGCGTCCTCAGGCCCACGACGCCTCGGCACAGTTGCACCCGCCCGATGCCCGTCTCGGCGATCAGCTTCTCAACGCTCTGGGGTGGCGGCACTTGTGCCCGCCTCGTCTCGGAGCTCTCCGGCTTCGTCCTGAGGATGGCGACCAGTCCGAGGCCGACCGCCAGGACGGCGGCCACCCCCCACCACACGGCGCGCTTCGTTCGAGCATGCATGGGCACCCTCCTTGGTGCGGCTTGTCCGCGCCGGATCCGCTCAAGCACTTGCTGCGTAAGGAGATCTGGCCGTACGGCCTGCCCGGCGTAGGCATCCTTGACCAGTTCGACCGTCCTGCGAAGCTCGGCGAACTGACGCGCGCATTCGCCACACTGGTCGAGATGGGCGTCGAGTTCGGCCTGACGCTCGGCGCCGAGCCGGTCGTCAATGGATTCGGACAACAGGGTGCGTGCTTCCTCGCAGTTCATGGTCCTGTCCTCACTCGGTCATGAGCGGCTGGAGCTTCAGGCGCAGGCGATCGCGCGCTTCGGCGAGGCGATTGCTCACGCCCGAGACCGACAGCCCCAGCACCGTGGCTATCTGCTCGTAGGGCATTTCCTGTAAGTGTCGAAGGTGAACAACGATACGATACTTCTCAGGCAGCTCGTCAACGGCCTGCCGCACGCGCCGATGGCGTTCCGCCAGCTCGGCGTCGCGGGCGGGGTCGTCGGGAGAGGGAGCATTGGCCGGCACTTCATATGTCTCCTTGCGGCGGCCGCGGTCGCGATGCCAGTCCTGGCACGCCCGCCGCGCGATGCTCCAGAGCCACGAGCGGAACTGCTCGGGCTTCCTCAGCCCGTCCAGGCTCGCATAGGCCCGGCAGAAGGTCTCCTGAGCAAGGTCATCGGCCACGTCGCGCCGCCCTGACGCCGACAGGGCGATGGCATGGACAAGCGGGGAGTAGCGCTCGACGAGAGCGGCGAACGCATCGAGGTCGCCGCGGCCCGCCTGCCCGAGGAGTTCGGCGTCGGAAAGGAGCGCCATTACGGCCCGTCCAACTGGCTCTCGAGAGGCCCTGCTAACCTTATGGACGCAAAAGCGGGCGCCTTTTCCCGGTCTTTTTTCTTCATTACCTGACGATCGGCGATTCGGGGCCTCCGGAGCGCCCTTTTCGGGGGTGCCGAAGGTCGCCGGCCGGGCCGCTGCCTCGCCCGCGGGAGAGGTGACGTGAGGCGGGAACGGAGACACCGGAGACGCGGAGAGCCGCACGAGGTCATCCTCACATCTCATTGGTGCGATGGAGCTTATGGCGGGCCACGCCGGGTGACTACGCGGGCCGTGTTGCGGCACGGGAGGTGGACAGGAGCGTGGAAGAGAGGAGGGAGAGGAGCGACTCTACGGGGGTGTTCGAGAGCGCGCTGCTGGAGAATCTCGTCGCCTGGAGAATCACCGGGGGCCGGAGGCCCCATGGGGTTGGGCCACAGGTTTTGCTCTGGGCATCTGGGTGGTTCGGGAGAATGGGCGCGGATGTGGGGAAGAGCGTAAATCGGCGAACGGGACGGACATGCGAGGGGCCGGCGCCGAGCGGACTCAGCGGCGGCCCCTGTCAACCAAGGCGGAGAAGGTTTCGGGCCGAAATTTTGTGGCTCCCCGACGAGGACTCGAATCGAACCGCCGCGTGGCCGCACTGGGCCGCAGCCCCGAGGAGGCAACCGAGCTTGCACCCGCAAAGGCGGTGGCCTAACCCGCATTTCTCACCACTCCCCTCCTGAAGCCCTATAGGGGCATGGGTTCACAGGGATTGGGGTGAGGGTGGAGTTCGGGAGGGCAGACGGCACCGGAACGGACACACCACCCCCTTTCCCCCACATGGTGGGGGCCGCAC
>DATKZY010000012.1:0-9665 GCA_035527715.1 Planctomycetota bacterium
CGGCGGCCCTCCTCGGGCGAGCCGGGCGTGAAGTGCCACGGGCCAAAGGCCCCGCACGCGTTCAGCATCACGCTGCCCGCCCCGAAGCCGCCGAGCGGCACCCCGCGCTCGCAGCGGCCCAGCGGCACCCGCCAGGCCGCGGCCGGCACGGGCCAGGCCACCCGGGCCAGCGGCGCCTCCTCGCCCGCCCGCGCCGCGGCGAACAGGCCCGCCAGGGCAACCACCCCACTCAGGCACGATGGACCAAGCATCCCTGGGATTCCGTTCCCACCTGCCGTCCCCCACCGCCGATGGTAGCAGAAGGGGGGCGGGCATGCAAGGAAGCGGTTTTGATTTGACCGCCCCGGCCCCGTACGCTATAATGCTGCGACACGCCGCACGCGGGCGCGTGTGGCAGCCCCGCGTCAGAGAAGGACACGCAGTCTATGACGATGGACGGAACGAAGAAGAGCGAACTCATCGGCACGTATCGGCAGCACGAGGCGGACACGGGCTCGCCCGAAGTGCAAGTAGCCCTGCTGACGGAGCGCATCAACCACCTGGCCGACCACCTGAAGACCCACCGCAAGGACCACACGTCGCGACGGGGCCTCCTGATGATGGTCGGCCAACGCACGCGGCTGCTGCGGTTTCTGCACCGCGCCAGCCCGGAGCGGTACGTGGCGGTCGTGAAACGGCTTGGGATCCGGAAGTAGCTCGCTATTGGCGATTGCGGACCGACGACGTCCGATGGGGAGGCAGCAGGGCCCGAGCCGCAAGTCCCAGGCCGCGCAGTGGAGTGTCGAACACGGCCCATCTGGCAGGGGCGCGCAAGCCCCGGATGGCAGTTCCCCAATGGTAGTTCCCACGTGCAGGTGCGGAGAAGGCACACAGGAGGTCGGAGAAGCGCATGGCAATGCATCGCGTCGAGCGGCTGATTGGTGACAGACCCCTCATCATCGAGACGGGGAAACTCGCGAAACAGGCGGCAGGAGCGGTGACCGTCCGCTGCGGCGACACGATGGTGCTGGCCACCGTCGTGTGCGCCGAGCCGAAGCGGGACACGGATTTCTTCCCGCTCACCGTCGAGTACCGCGAGAAGTTCCACGCGGCCGGCAGGATCCCCGGCGGGCGCTTCCACAAGCGCGAGGGCCGGCCCAGCCGCAAGGAAATCCTCACCTCGCGCATGTGCGACCGCCCCCTGCGGCCGCTCTTCCCCAAGGGCTTCCGCGAGGAGGTCATGGTCCACGTCCTCGTGCTGTCGGCCGACAAGGACAACGACCCCGACACCCTGGCCATGGTCGGCTCCTCCGCCGCCCTCGCCATCTCGTCCATCCCCTTCCTCGGCCCCACCGGGTCCGTCCGCGTCGGCCGCATCGGCGGACGCTTCCTCATCAATCCCACCTACAAGCAGGTGCAGGAGGGCGACCTGGACCTCGTGATGTCGGCCACGAAGGACGCCATCGTGATGGTCGAGGCCGGGGCGAAGGAGGTGCCCGAATCGAGCATCGTGGAGGCCCTGCGCTTCGGCCACGAGGCCTGCCGCGAGATCGTCGGGATGATCGAGGAACTGGTCCGCGACTGCGGCGTCACCGCCCGCTTCTTCGAGCCGGCCGAGGTGCCCGAGGACCTCAAGGCGAAGATGAGCGCGAAGTACCGCGACGCTCTCCTGGAACGCCTCCAGATCCGCGAGAAGCGCGAGCGCGCGGGCGCCGTCATCCTCCTCCGCGAGCAGGCATTCGAGGGATTCGTCCAGAGCGACGAGAACGAGGACGGCTACACCAAGGGCGAGGTCGCCACGGCGTTCGAGGACCTCGAGGGCCAGGTGATGCGCTCCCTGATGGTCTCCGGCAAGCGCTGCGACAGCCGCGGCCACAAGGACATTCGGCCCATCACCTGTGAGGTCGCCATCCTCCCCCGCTCCCACGGCTCCGCCCTGTTCACCCGCGGCGAAACCCAGGCCCTCGTGGGCACCACCCTCGGCACCTCGCTCGACGAGGAGTGGGTGGAGAGCCTCCTCGAGACCCACACCCGCAAGTTCATGCTCCACTACAACTTCCCCAGCTTCTCGGTGGGCGAGGTGCGGCCCGAGCGCGGCCCCGGCCGCCGCGAGATCGGCCACGGCGTCCTCGCCGAGCGGGCCTTCGAACCCGTCCTGCCCCCCAAGGAGGACTTCCCCTACACCATCCGCGTCGTGTCCGACATCCTCGAGTCCAACGGCTCCTCCTCGATGGCCACCGTGTGCGCCGCCACCCTTTCGATGATGGACGCCGGGATCCCGATCCGCGACCCTGTGGCCGGCATCGCCATGGGCCTGATCAAGGAAGGCGAGAAAGTCGTCATCCTCACCGACATCCTGGGCGACGAGGACCACTTCGGCGACATGGACTTCAAGGTGGCCGGCACCCAGCACGGGGTGACGGCGCTCCAGATGGACATCAAGATCGGCGGGCTGAGCGACAGCGTGATGCGTGCGGCCCTCGACCAGGCCAGGGAGGCGCGCATCCACATCCTGCGCGAGATGCTCCGCGCCCTCGACCGCCCACGGCCAGAGATCTCGCAATACGCCCCGCGCCTGCTGCGCATCCAGATCGACCCCGCCAAGATCGGCACCGTCATCGGCCCCGGCGGCAAGATGATCCGCAGCATCGAGGCCGAGTCCGGCGCCAAGGTGGAGATCGAGGACGACGGGACGATCGTCATCTCCTCGGCCGACGTGCGGGCCGCCGAGAAGGCCCGCGACACCATCCTCGGCCTCGTCGCCACCGCCGAGATCGGAAGGGTCTACCCCGGCCGCGTCGTCTCCACCAAGAACTTCGGCGCCTTCATCGAGTTCCTCCCAGGGCAGGAGGGCCTCTGCCACATCTCCGAACTCGCCGACCGATACGTCGAGCGAGTCGAGGACGAGGTGAACGTCGGCGACGAGGTGCGCGTCAAGGTCATCTCGGTTGACGACCAGGGCCGCGTCAAGCTCAGCCGCAAAGCCGTCGCCCACGACGAGGCCGGCCCCGGCGGCGGCGACTCCGGCGGCCCACGCACCACCTTCGGCCAAAGCAACGGCGGCGGCCGCGGCTTCGGCAGGCGATAGGCCCAGGAGACCCCAGGATGGCCGAAGGCGTCGTCAAATGGTTCGACCCCAAGAAGGGCTACGGCTTCATCACCGCAGACGGCCAGCCCGACATCTTCGTCCATTGGCGCAGCATCCGCGGCGACGACCCCTTCAAGACCCTGGAGGACGGCGAACCCGTCCAGTTCGACGTCATCCAGGGCGCCAAGGGCCTCGCCGCCGAAAACGTCGTCCGCCTCGCCTGAGCCCCTGCTCGCACCCCCGGCCCGGAGGCAGGCCCTTCGCCCCGCCTCCGGGCCGTTCTGCAAGCCCACGCCACGCAGCACGGCGGGATACCAAGGCGGCCATGAACACACAGCCCAACCCCCAAGCCGACCCCTGGTCCCACGTGGTCGCCCTGGCCGGGGGACTCGTCCACGAGATCAAGAACCCCCTGAGCACCATCAGCCTCAACCTCCAGCTCCTCCTGGAGGACTGGCGGCAGGGCGCCGAGTCGCCCCGCGAGCGCCGCACCCTCAAGCGCCTCGAAACCCTCCAGCGCGAGACCAGCCGCCTTGTCGGCCTCCTCGAGGACTTCCTCCGCTACGCCCGCACCCTGCACATCCACCCGCAGCCCTGCCAGGTCAACTCCCTGGTGGAGGAGCTGCTGGACTTCATCGCGCCCAAGGCTGCGCAACTCGGCATCCAGATCCGCAGCGTCCTCGCCCCCGGCCTCCCCGTCATCCAGGCCGACCCCAAGCTCCTCAAGCAGGCGCTCCTCAACCTCCTCATCAACGCTGAGGAAGCCGTGCCAAAGGGCGGCGAGTTGATCCTCCAGACCTCCTCCGATGGGGCAGGCGTGCAGCTCGACGTCACCGACACCGGCATCGGCATCCCCGACCACCAGATCGCCAAGATCTTCGACCTCTACTTCACCACCAAGGAGAGCGGCAGCGGCCTCGGCCTCTGCACCACCCGGCGCATCATCGAGCTCCACGGCGGCTCCATCGCCGTCGAGACCGAAGCCGGCAAGGGCACCCACTTCACCGTCCGGCTGCCCCAGGCTCCCCCTGCACACGAGGTCATGGAGGCCACGCCGTGACGGCACCCCAGCAGACCTCGATCCTCATCGTGGACGACCACGCGGCCCACGCCGAGGCCCTCGCTGCCGCCCTCGAGGCACTCCCCGCCGCCACCGACATCGCCACCGGCGGCAACGAGGCCCTCGACAAGCTCGCCGCCAAGCCCTACGACCTGGTCATCACCGACCTCGTGATGAGCGACCTCGACGGCATGGAGCTGCTGCGCGAGGCCAAGGGGCGCACCCCCGACATCGAGGTCATCGTCGTCACGGGCTACGCCACCGTCGAGAACGCCGTCGCCGCCATGCAGCGCGGCGCCGCCACCTACCTGCGCAAGCCCGTCAACCTCGACGAGCTCCGCGCCGTCGTCCGAGGCGTCCTCGAAAAGCAGGCCCTGCGCCGCACCAACGTCGAGCTCCGCCGCGAGCTCGACCAGCGCTTCGGCTTCGAAGGCATCATCGGCAACCATCCCAAAATGCTCCGCCTCGTCGAGACCCTCCGCCAGATCGCCCCCACCGACGCCACGGTCCTCGTCTACGGCGAAAGCGGCACCGGCAAGGAACTCGTCGCCCGCGCCCTCCACAACAACAGCCCGCGCCGCACCAAGCGCTTCGTCGCCCTCAACTGCGCCGCCCTCTCCGAAGGCATCCTCGAAAGCGAGCTGTTCGGCCACGAGAAAGGCTCCTTCACCGGCGCCGCCGCCGCTCGCCAGGGCCGCTTCGAATACGCCGACGGCGGCACACTCCTCCTCGACGAGGTCGGCGACATGCCCCCCTCCACCCAGGTCAAGCTCCTCCGTGTCCTCGAACAGAACGAAATAATCCGAGTCGGCTCCAACACCCCCGTCTCCGTGGACGTCCGCATCGTCGCCGCCACCCACCGCCGCCTCGAGGCCCTCGCCAAGGACGGCAAGTTCCGCGAGGACCTCTACTTCCGCCTCAAAGTCGTCACCCTCCACATCCCCCCCCTGCGCGAGCGGACCGACGACATTCCCCTCCTCGCCGACCACTTCCTGCGCGAGATCGCCACCGCCTACAACAAGCCGATCACCGAGATCAGCGCCGACGCCCGCCGCCGCCTCGCCGCCTACGACTGGCCCGGCAACGTCCGCGAGCTCCGCAACACCATCGAGCACATGGCCGTCGTCACCACCGACGCCGTGCTGGGCACCGACGACTTGCCCGACCACATCGTCCCTGGCGAGGCCCCCGCGGCCCCCGACGCCCCGCAGCTTGTCGGCATCTCCCTCCAGCAGGCCGAGCGCGAGCTCATCAAGAACACCCTCGCCTCGGTCGGCGGCAACCGCGTCGAGGCCGCCCGAGTCCTCGGCATCGGCGAGCGCACCCTCTACCGCAAGATCAAAGAATACGACCTCAAGTAGCCCCTCCCCCGACCGGCGCCGAAGGAGCCCACCAAAGCGCAACGGCAGGCCCGCGCCCAGGGGGGGGCGGGGGCGTCAAGATGATCAAGATGATCACGCGCGCGCAACAGCCCCTGATCATCTTGAAAACGCGGCGCGACCCCGTAACTCCACGCCATAACCTCTTGTCGCATCAGCAGATATGTGCCTGGCCGCTGGCTCGCCACCGCCCCCGCCGCCCCGTCAAGATGATCCCCTCGGTGATGCCGCGAGACCCAAGACCCGGGCGCGGCGCCCCCTTCCCACTCCGCGACGGCGAGCCGCTTGCGGTCTGGTGAAAGTGAGGTATACTTGGGGTGCCAGTGGAGGGAAGAGCTGTGCCGAGCGTCCTGCCACGCCCCCGATCCCTCGCGGCTCGCCGCGCAACCCCGAGGCCAATCCCTGCCTTCTTCGTCTGGCCCGCCCCGCCGCCCGCTCCCTGCCGAGGAGCCGAAAGATGAGCCGCGCCCGAATCGCCGCCATCGCACTCGCACTCGCCGCCGCGGCCGCGCAGGCCGCCGCCACCTGGGAGCGAAAGGTCGAGTTCGCCCGGCAGGTCGGCACCCGCTCGGACCGCGCCGCCGCCGAATCCGTCCTCGACGCCCTCGCGGCCGACCCGGCGATTCCCGCCTCCGAACGGCCCGACCTGTATCTCGCCCTCGCCGATTGCTGGTTCGACCTCATCGCGGGTCAGGCTGGAGGGAAGGACGGACTCGAAGGCGCCATCCACTGCCTCGGCAAGGCGCGAGGGCTTCTCGCCAGGTTCCTCGAGCTCCCGGCCGTCAAGGATGGCCGGTCCCCCGCCGAGCGCCGGGTCGAGGCCGCGCTCCGGCGCGCCCTGCTGGCGAAGCACACCGCCGCCTGCCACGCCCGGCTCGCTGGCGACACGACCCTGCCCGCGCCGCAGAAGCAGCAGCACCGGCAGGAGGCGGTCCGGAGCTACGAGTCCGCCATCCGCGAGCTCGATGCCCTCGCCGCCCAGAAGGAGGACCGCGCTCGCCGCCTCCGCGCCCGCCTGTCGTGCAACGAGGTGCGGGTGGAGCTGGCGATGTTCCTGAAGGACGCCGGGTCGCCCGAGGCCCAATGGCGGCCGACCCTCGAGGCCGCGGCGAAGGACTACCGCCAGATGCTCTTCGACTTCCCCAACCCGGGGGTGGACGGCCAGATCAACGTCCTGCTCGCCGAGGCGCTCCTGTCGCTCGGCAACGACCGGGAGGCCCTGGAGCGCCTGGCGGGCGTGTGGCGCGTCCGGGCCGACTTCGCCGGCCACAAGGCCGTGCCGTGCAAGGCGCGGTATCTGGCCGCCTCGGCCCTGTTCCGCCAGGGCAAGCCCCGGGAAGCCATTGATGCGCTCGACGAGATGCTCGTCTTCCGCACCCGCGGCGGCCGGGCCTACGACCCCAAGGCCGTCACCGCCGAGGGCGTCCGAGCCGTCCTCGAGGACCTCGATGACGGCGACAGCCCGGCGCAGTTCGACCGCCGCGAGGTCGCCAAGGCCTTGCTCCTCGCCGCCGAGGCCCATGCCGCGCTCGGCGAGAAAGCGAGGGAGGGCCAACGGCCGAAGGAGGAAACCCAGGCGCTCTTCACCAGGGCATACCACCTCGCCCTCGGCGTGTGTCAGACGCAGCTCCCCCTCGACACGCGGTACGTGCCGCTGCTGGAGCGCTGGCGCCAGGCCGCGGGCCAGCCCGAGGACCCCGCGCTCCTGCGCCGCCGCAGCGAGCGCGCGGCCCACGAGGGGCGCTACGGCGAGGCCGCCCGCGACCTCACCGCCGCCCTGGCCGCCGATGCGCCGGAACCCGACCTCCTGCGTCGCGGCTGGGAGCAGGTGGCCGCGTACTACTACCGGGACGGCGACCACTACTCGGCCGCCATCGCCTGCCGCTCCCTGGCCCGCCGGTTCCCGCGCCCCGAGGCGACGGCGTACGCGTACGTGTCGCGGGCGTACCGCATCCTGAGAGAGCGGGCGGAGCGGACCGAGGACCCCGCCGATGAGGCGGTCGCCGACGAGTGCGGCCGCGAGGCCGAGCGGCTGAGTCCGCAAGGGCCTGGGCCGTTGCACCTCAAACAGGCCCTCGCCGAGCGCGCGGCGGGCAGGCTCGATGCGGCCATGAGCCTCCTCGGAGTCATCGGCCCCGCCTCACCCGTCTATCCCTCCGCGCTCTGCGAGGCGGCGTTCACGCACGGGGCGGTCTTCGAGGGCCTGCCCGGGGGCGAGCGGGCCGGCCCCAGGGGCCAGGAGGCCCTGGCCGCCATGGCCGCCAGGTTCCACGACCTTCTTGAACATGCCGAGGCGGCCCTGCCCAAGCTGCCGGGCGACGACGGGGCGGGGGAGCGCCGACGCATCCTCGACCCTCTTGCCCGGTGCCTCGCGGGCGTGTGCGAGATGCATCTGAAGCGGGGCACCCAGGGAGCCGCCGGGGTCATCGAGCTTGCCGCCGAAGCCGAGAGGGCCTGCCCGGGCATCGCCGAGCTGCCGGCGTTTCCCTTCGTGGTCTACGCCCGCCTGCGCGCGGCCGACCTGCTTCTCGCCGGGAGCACCATTCAGGAGCACCAGCGCCTGGCGGCCACGCTCGAGCAGGGCTGGACCGCGCTCGCCAAGCACCCGGACTTCCGCGGCCTCGCCCACGCCTGCTGGCTGGCGGCGAATGCCTGCGACAGGCTTGCGGCGCGGCTCGACGAGGCGGCGAAGACCGCGCCCGACCCAGCCGCGAAGGCCGACTTGGGCAAACAGGCCGCCGCGGCGCGCGACCGGGGGCTCGCGTGCTACGTCCAGCTTGTGCAGGTCGCGCCCGACCAGCCCATCGGCATCTATCGCCGCGTGCTCTCCCAGCTCCTCGAGCGCCCCCACGAGCCGAAGAGCGCCGACTACCGCCAGATCGCCAACCTCGGGCCGAAGGCCGTCGAGCTCCACAAGGCCCTCCGCGACGCCTTCGGGCCGCTGAGCCGCTCCGGCGTCCCACTCGGCGAAGCCTACAACCGCCAGCCGGAGCAGCGGCCCGCCATTGACCTGCTGCTGGCCGAATCTGCCCTCGGCATCGCGCACTGCCGCCTCGGCAACTGGCGCGACGCCCTCCCGCTTCTCGAGGAAGTCCATCGTGTCGCCGAAGCCGTCCACCAGACCCGTCTCGCCGCCCTCGCGCGCGACGGCAGGCAGGAGCGAGTCGCCCGCGAGGCCCTGCACCTCGCGGCCCGTCGCTGGCTGCCCCGCTGCTACCTCGAGCTCGCCGCGAGCTCGAAGTACGAGGCGGCCCGCACGATCCTCTTCGAGGACTTGTCCCTCTATGCCCGGGACAAGCCCGAGCACTGGGACACGCTTTACTGGCTCTGCGAGACGCTGCGGCGCGAGGGACGGCACGAGGACGCGCTGAAGCTGGTCCGGCTCGACGCCCTCCGCACCCAGGGCGCGATGGGCACGGGCGTCGGCGGCGACGGCAAGGGGACGCGGGACGACTTCCGGCGACTCGTCGTCCAGCTCCAGCGCGACGTGGCCCGGCTCGACGACCCCGCCCGAAGGAGCGCCCTGCTGGCCAGCGCCGCCGAGGCCCTGCGGCAGTTGGGCGGTTGACGCCGCGATCTGGGCGCTGTGCTTCCGACGCTCCGTCCCGCGCGACCCGCATCGTGCGAACGGGGGCCTCCGGCCTGCCCGCGGGGCCTGGACAGAAGAATTCCACACTTGTACAAGTGTGGAATCCTGCTCGCCCCGATCTACGGAAGGCGAAACTCGCACGGGCGGCTGAGGCGGCTGTCTGTGCGCCGGGCATCCGAGGCTCGTGCCCGCGCGACCCGCATCGTGCGAACGGGGGCCTCCGGCCTGCCCGCGGGGCCTGGACAGAAGAATTCCACACTTGTACAAGTGTGGAATCCTGTCCGCCCCGAACTACGGAAGGCGAAACTAGCCCAACTTCCGCAGCCGGGACGATTTTGGCTGCGGTTTCAGGTTTTTTCGGTCGTAAGTGCTTGGCAGTCTTGAGGGGCGTGTGCAAAAAGGCCCTGTAGTGCCAACCTACCCTCTTGCAATGGCCAGCGCCGTCGTGGACAATATGTGGCGGAAGGATGCCTCCCGCCATGTATCTGCGGCACACGACGGTGCGAAAGAACGGGAAGACGCATAGGTACTGGCGCCTGGTGCGCTCGGTGCGCGTGGGGCGCAAGGTGC
>DATKZY010000013.1:0-23959 GCA_035527715.1 Planctomycetota bacterium
CGGGCTTCAGCCCGTATCCCTCTACGGCCTGAAGCCCGCACTACGAACCCGACCCGCTTGACGCCTTCCTGCTTTTCTGCGATTATCTCATTCGTGTGGATTCGTGGGATTCGTGGCTACTCCCTGGAGGCCGTTCGGTGGAGATCAAGCTGAAGTACGGGCTGAACCCGCACCAGAAGTTCGCGCGCCTCGTCGTCGAGCAGGAGCCGTCGCCGCTGAAGATCCACAACGGCACGCCGGGCTACATCAACCTGCTCGACCTGCTGGGCGCGTGGCAGCTCGCGCGCGAGCTGCGGCAGGCGACGGGGCGGCCCGGCGCCGCGTCGTTCAAGCACGTGAGTCCCGCCGGCGCGGCCATCGCCAGGCCGCTCGACGAGGGCTTCCGCGTCTCGCAGTTCATCCCCGAGACCGAGGAGCTGTCGCCCGTGGCCACGGCCTATGCGCGGGCGCGGGGGGCCGACCGCCTCTGCTCCTTCGGCGACATCGCTGCGGTGAGCGACGTGGTGGACGTGTCGCTCGCCAAGCTCATCGCCCGCGAGGTCTCCGACGGCCTCATCGCCCCCGGCTACGAGCCCGAGGCCCTCGAGATCCTCAAGGGGAAACAGGGCGGCCGCTATCTCGCCGTCGAGATTCACCCCGCCTACGAGCCGCCCGAGCTGGAGCACCGCGACGCCTTCGGCTTCCGCCTCGAGCAGACCCGCAACACGGCGAAAATCACCCGCGACCTGCTGAAGAACGTCGTGTCGCAGAAGAAGGACATCCCCGAGGACGCGGCCCTCTCGCTCCTCGTGTGCAGCGTGGCCCTGAAGTACACGCAATCGAACTCCGTGGGCCTGGCCTACGACGGGCAGGTCATCGGCATGGGAGCGGGGCAGCAGTCGCGCGTCCACTGCACGCGCCTGGCGTGCGCGAAGGCCGACAAGTGGCTGCTCCAGCAGCACCCGCGCGTGCTCGGCCTGAAGTTCAAGAAGGGCCTCGGCCGGCCCGAGAAGACGAATGTCGTGGATGCCTATCTGCTGTGGGACGAGCTCGCGGACGCCGAGAAGCGCTGGCTCCTCGGCCAGCTCGACACGGCTCCCGAGCCACTGAGCCGCGAGGAGCGCGAGGCGTGGGTCGCCCGCTTCGACGGCATCGTCTGCTCGTCCGACGCCTTCTTCCCGTTCCGCGACTCGATTGACCGCCTGAGCCGCACCCACGTGCAGTATGTCATGCAGCCGGGCGGCTCGGCCCGCGACGACCTCGTCACCGCCGCGGCCGACCAGTACGGAATGGCCATGGTCCACTCCGGCGTGCGGCTGTTCCTGCATTAATTGGGGGTGATGACCACACCCTCGCGGCGGGCGATCTCGATGATGGCGCGCGAGTCGTCCTCGACCCACTCCCGCTCGCCGCAGGGGACGGGCTCGATGCGGCAGTCGGTGCGTGCTGTGAGGCGCCAGAGGCGAGTCACGTCGCCTTCACGCTTCAGCCCATCGAAGCGCGGGGACACCACAATCAGGTCAATGTCGCTCCACTTGTCGGCCGTTCCTTTGGCTTGGGACCCGAAGAGGACCGCGAACGTTGCTGCGATGCCCTCCTTGGCCAAGGCACTCAGGTAGTGGCGAACGCTGGTCACAATGTCTGGAGCAACCATTCGTGCAGCTCCTCGACGCGCGGGAGATGGCGCCCCGCTGTCGCCGCGCTCAGTGGCCGGGCCTCTTCGTCGGGGTACCGCCCCTCGCGACAGAACCCGTTCATGTCCGCAAGCGTGTTCTCCTGTTCAGGCGTCAAGCTCAAGTCGGCGAGTCGGGCGAGGTAGAGAAGGTTGTGGGTTCGCGGGGCCAAGTCCTGCATCTGCTTGCACACATGAGCTTTCAGCAGCTTCTCCAAGGCCAGATGGGCCAGGAAAAGGCAGAACCCCCACCTGTGCTTCTCGGCCAGGTCGCGGGCAGCGCCCAGCGCCTCCTCGGCACCGTCCCGCCAGTACGCAATCTGTTTTGCGGTGTCCACCATCTCTTGCTATCCTGACTTCCAGGCTATAGGGTATCCGGGCATGTCGAAGTTGTCAAGAGAGGAGCGAGACCGATGAGGCATACCCCGCTGCTTGCCTTGGCGCTCGCCGTCAGCGCCGTCGCCGCCGAGGTGCCCGAGGTCGTGCACGTCGGTATGGTCGCGCCCGACACCATCGAGGTCATCGTCCAGGCGGGCCGGGCGGACTACGGGCGTCAGGTGCCCTATCAGCCCCAGCCCAACGACAAGGTGGACCGCACGTCCCACCAGCGCTGGGTCCACCGGGGCGGGAAGTTCCTCGGCGCGCTCGTGGGCAAGGACGAGAAGCTGCTCTACACGCCCGACCGCGTGGTGGGGGCGAAGCTGGATACGGCCTGGGCCGATGCACCTGCCAGCTACGGCATCATCTGCCCCGACGACCCCAACTACGCGGGCGACGGGACCGCGCCCGTCGCCGTCCACCGCAAGAGCAAGCCGAGCGACTTCGCCCGCGTCGGGCCCTGGCAGATGGACGCGCCGATGGAGCACACGCTCTACCTCCGCCTGCCCAAGCCGCTCGACCTCTCGCCAGCTCGCGGTGCCCGCGGACGCGAGTATCTCATCTGCTTCCGCGGTGGACACCTCATCGCCACCGGCCTCACGTGGGAACCCGCCAGGCTCCGCAGCGAGGCCGTCCACGTCTCCCACCTCGGCTTCCGCCCCGACGACCCGGCCAAGGTCGCCTTCCTCTCGTGCTGGATGGGCTCGGGCGGCGGCGTGACCTACAAGGAGGGCCTCCGCTTCGACGTGCTCGACGCCAACGACAAGAGCGTGTTCCAGGGCAAGGTGGCCCTCTCGAAGGCCGCGACCGACCCCGAGGACGCCTACAAGCGCAACTACAGCGGCGTGCCCGTCTACGAGATGGACTTCTCGCCGCTCAAGACGCCCGGCACCTATCGCGTGGCCGTCGAGGGCGTGGGCTGCTCGTATCCCTTCGCCATCGCCGACGACGCCTGGCGGAAGGCGTTCACCGTCTCGGCCCGGGGCTTCTACCACCAGCGCAGCGGCATCCCCCTCGGCCCGCCGCACACGACCTTCAAGCGCCCCCGCGCCTTCCACCCCGACGATGGCCTGAAGGTGGTTCACTCGAACTGCGGCCTGATGGACTCCGGCAACGGGCTGAACCGCAAGGACGACGGCAACTTCGGCAACCTCAACAAGGGCCGCACCGACCAGCTCGTGGCCAACGCCTGGGGCGGCTACATGGACGCCGGCGACTGGGACCGCCGCATCCAGCACCTCGTCGTGTCGCGCCTGCTCCTCGAGCTGGCCGAGCTGTTCCCCGGCGCCTTCGCGGGCCTTCCGCTCAACATCCCCGAATCGGGCAACGGCCTGCCCGACGTCGTGAACGAGGCGCTCTTCGGCCTCGATTGCTACCGCCGCATGCAGACGCCCGAGGGCGGCATCCGCGGCGGCATCGAGAGCGAGGAGCACCCGCGCCACGGCGAGGGGAGCTGGCAGGAATCGCTCACCGTCATGGCCTATGCCCCCTGCCCCTGGTCGAGCTACGTCTACGCCGGCGTCGCCGCGCGCGCCGCCCTCTGCCTGGAGAAGCTCAAGCCCGACCTGGCCAAGGTCTACCGCGACAGCGCCCTGCGGGCGATGCAGTGGGCCGAGGGACAGTTGAAAGCGGCAGGCGACAAGCAGTTCCCGATTGAGGTCCGCGACAGCCGCAACCTCGCCGCCATCGAGCTGTTCCGCCTCACCGGCGACCCGCAGTGGCACGAGCTCTTCCTCGCCACGACCTTCTTCAAAGACCCCAAGGCCGACGTGTGGAAATGGCAGAGCCACGACCAGCGCGACGCCGCCTGGGTCTACGCCCGCACCGACCGGCCGGGCGTGGACGCCCAGGTGAAGGCGAACGCCCGCGCGGCCATCCTGCGCGAGGCCGCGGAACGCCTCGATTCACAGACGAAGTCGGGCTTCCGCTGGATGAAAAGCGCCTGGCGCCCCTTCGGCTGGGGCGCGCCGGTCGTGCCCGAGGCCGAGAGCGTCGTCCGCGCCCACGCCCTCACGGGCGAGCCGAAGTACCTGCGAGCCCTCGTCCTCGCCGCCCAGTTCGGCGGCGGGGCGAACCCGCTGAACCTGTGCTACACCACGGGCCTGGGCCACAAGTGGCCCCAGCACCCCCTCCACATTGACTCGCGGGTCACCCACCAGCCGCCGCCCCCTGGCCTCACCATCTTCGGCCCGCAGGAGGTCGAGCGCGCGAAGGGCGATTGGGGCCAGAAGAACGTCGCCCGCTTCGCCTTCCCCGCCGTCGCCCAGTGGCCCACGGCAGAGGCCTACTGGGACGTCTTCTGGTATCCCTCGGTCTGCGAATTCACCGTCCAGCAGCCCATGGCCGCCAACGCCTACCTCTGGGGCTACCTGGCGGCGAGGAAGTAGCCGCCCCTCTGGAGCGCCGACCCTCCCCCTGCCCCCTCCCTGAGAGGGAGGGGGGTTCGGGACCCCTCTCCCTTCCAGGGAGAGGTCGCCCCATCCGCCCCGCGGATGGGGCGGGTGCGGGTGGAGCTTGCCGGACGGGCAGTACCGCGTCGCCGGGCGCACGGGCGGCCGCGGCGGTCAAGATGATCACCCACCCCCCTCGCGAAGGAGCCTGATCATCTTCCCAACCTATGTGCGGCGGGCCGTTGAGCGTCACATGTGCTGGCTGCCACATGGCTTATGGCAACCAGCCCCCTGCTCTCCCCGCCCCCCCAAGATGATCACCCCCCCTTGCGCGCGCGTGATCATCTTGATCATCTTGAGCGCGTCGGCTCCCCGCCCCGGAGGGGAGAGGGCCTCGTGGGCCATGATCGCCGCGCGCGGGCCGCTTGACACGCCGAGTTCTCAGGGTATACTTGGGTTGGGACTTCTGCATCTGTCAGGAGAATCCGACCGACATAAGAGCCCACATGGCAATGGCTTAGGCCCTGTCGCTGAACCTTCGCTCAGGAGGGCACGCCGATGCTCATCCACCCCGGCAAGCGAGTGCAGACGACGCGGCTGAACATGACGCCCATGATTGACTGCGTGTTCCTGCTCCTGACCTTCTTCATGGTCGTCAGCGAGCTCACCCGCCAGTACGACGCCATCGAGGTCCAGCTCCCCAGGATTCGCGCGAGCACCGAGATCCCGGCCGACCCCTATACCGTGAAGCTCGCGGCGGACGGCGCAATCTACTGGAACGGCGAGAAGGTGACCCTCCAGCGCCTCGGGGACGACTTGCGCTGGCTCCGCTACAACAACCCGGACCTCGCCGTGGTGCTGAAGGCCGACGAGCGGGTCGAGTTCCGCCACATCCGCGCCATCCTCAACCTCTGCGCCGACCGCCGCATCAAGGTCTGGCGCCTGGCCTTCGGCGCCCGCCCCCCCGACGACCAGGCCGACGCCCAGGAGGACCTCCGATGAGCCTTCTCCGCCCCCAGGCCGGCTCCCGCGTCAAGCTGTCCGACATGAACATGACGCCGCTCATTGACTGCGTGTTCCTGCTGGTGCTGTTCTTCATGGTCGGCATGCAGTTCCGGCAGGAGGACCGCCAGCTCGAGGCCCGCCTCCGCGCCGCGGGGCCGCCGCGCCCGCCGGAGGAGAGGCAGCCTCCCGACCCCGAGCTATGGGTGGAGATTCACAGGGGCGGCACGGCGGCCGCCCCCAGCCCTCGCGTGCTCATTGACCACGCGCCGATGCGCAGTTGGGACGCGGCTGAGGCCTACCTGCGCGACTACGCCCGGATCCCCGGGGCAACGAAGATCCGCATCGTCGTGGCCCCCAGCGACGACGCGGTCCATGCCTGGGTCATGCACGCCCTCGACCTCCTCAAGCAGACCGGCTACGAGAACGTCGGCTTCAAGCGATAGCCCGACCTCACGGCTCGCGCTCGTCCACGACTCGCCGCGGGAGGCGCCAGCGGAGGGCGATGCTGGCGAGGCGGATGAGGAGCGTGAGGGCCGCAGCGGCCCACACGGCCACGCCCGGCCCCGTCTCGGCACGCATCAGGACCCAGAAGAGGAACGCGCCCGCAATCGTGGCCGAGGCATAGACCTCCTCGCGGAGGACGGCCGGCACGTCGCCCGCCAACACGTCGCGGATGATGCCGCCGCCCACGCCGGTGAGGCAGCCCATCGTCACGACGCCCACGAGGCCGGTGCCGGCGTCCCACGCCTTCACGGCGCCGATGGCGGTGAAGACGCCGAGCCCGATCGCGTCGAAGATGAGCAACTCCCGATGGGTCTTCTGCACCCAGCGATAGAGCACGAACACGGCAATCGCCGCCACCACGGCCAGGGGCACGTAGACGGAGTTGTGGAGCCAGAAGACTTTCTCGCCCAGCAGCGTGTCGCGAATCGTGCCGCCCCCGATCGCCGTCACCGTCGCCAGCACGGCCACGCCGAAGACATCCATCTCCTTCCGCACACCCTTGAGCGCGCCCGAGACCGCGAACGCCAACGTGCCGAGGTAGTCGAGGAATTGGATGGTGGTCATGGGGTTCGCTTCTGCGAGCGGGCATGGACGCTGGCGCCGATCTCGTCGGCCTTCGGGCGATAGGCTCTCCACATAGCTTCGGTGAAGCCGCCCTCGCCACCGTAGAAGGGTTGGTAGCCGGTGGGCTTCATGGTCTTGCGGTCAACCGAGCCGTCGGCCGCCTCGGCCACCCAGCGGTCCACGTAGTCGAAGAAGGCGTCGTGGCCCCAGTCGGCCTTGGCGCCGAGGAGGCGTGCGGCCAGGGCCTGGCCGACCCAGGTGGGGCCGTTGAGGCGGCGGTAGCCTTCAGACTTCCAGCCATCGTTGTCGCCCTTGAAGGGCGGGCCGGCCCACTTGTCGGGCGGCAGGTGCTCGTGGCGGCGGGCCTCGGTGGTGTCAATCGTCCAGAGCGCCTTCTGGCCGCGATAGCCGGCGCCGAAGTAGGTCTGCTGGTCTTCGGCGAACGCGGCCTTGACGTGCCTCATGCCCTCGTGTCCGAGGAGGACGCCGGCGAAGAGGATGGGCATCTTGCGGCCCGAGTTGTGGCCGCCGTTGGCCCGCCACAGGTCGGCGTCAGACTGCGTGACGCCATAGTAGTCAATGCCCAGTTGCACGAAGCGCAGGAGAAGTGTCTCGCGCTCCTTGGCCGGGTCGTCGAGCAGGAGCAGGAGGGAGGCGGTCGAGACGATGTTGGTGATTTCGCGGCCGTAGTCGGGCATGTTCTCGAGCGGGTGCATCATGCGGTTGGGCCATTCGTAGAGGTGGTCGAGCCAGATTCGCTCGAGATAGCGCTCGTAGCGCTTGAGGTCGGGGAGCTGCCCCACGGGCTGGAGGCGCGGGAGCAGGTCGCGGCGAAGCTGGCTCGCGGCGAAGGCCGGCTTCTTGTCGCCCACGTAGGCCGGGCGGAAGGCATCGGCGGCGGGCGGCGCGGCGACGCAGGTCAGCGCGGCAGCGGTCCGCAGCGGCCCGCGGCAGTATTGGCCGGGCACCGTGTCGGGCGTCTTGTCGCCGACTTTCTCCACGCTCGCCGTGGTGACGAGCGACTGGCCGGGCTTGAGCGTAAGCGGGAACGCGGCGCGGAGCGCGGCGTCGTAGCCGTTGATCCGGTCGTCATAGCCCTGGCGTTTGCCTGCGGGGGGATTCACGACCGAGCCGTTGCGTCTCTCGGCAGGCGCGGGCGTCACGCCCTGCACCGTCACCGGCCCCACGACCCACCAGTCGCCGGTCACATAGCGGCCGACGCGTGCCGGCTCGGCAAAGGTCCACGTGATCCCGTACTGGCTGATGGCCGCTTGTGGCTCGGCGCCCTCCCCTGCCCCTGCCACCGAGGCAATCGCGAGAAGGGCCGCCATTTGCAGGGCGAGAACGCGTTTCGCTGCTTTCATACCGTTTGCTCCACGCAACTGAGGGACAGTATAGCACATGCGAGGGGGAGCGCGAAGGCTACACGTTGGCGGCGAGGGCTTCGCGATAGACCTCAAGCGCGGCGGGGAACGGCTCGAGGGCGCGCTCGAAGATGCCCAGCGAGTAGGCGACGACGAGGCCGTAGTTCGAGATGGGCACGCCGGCCTGCCGGCAACGCAGGATGCGGGTGAGCATCTCGCGGCGGTTGAGCATGCACGCGCCGCAGTGAATGACAAGCTTGTACGACGCCAGGTCGTCGGGGAAGTCGTGGCCCTGAAGGGTGTCGAAGTGCAGCTTGCCGCCGACAAGCTGGGTGAGCCAGCGAGGGATCTTCACGCGGCCGATGTCCTCGGCAATCGGGTGGTGCGAGCAGGCCTCGGCGACGAGAATGCGGTCGCCGGGGCGCAGCGTCTCGCAGGCGAGGGCGCCCCGCACCATCTCGTTCAGGTCGCCCTTGTAGCGGGCGAAGAGGATGGAGAAGCTGGTGAGGGGAATCTCGCGGGGCGTGTCGGCCACGACCTTGAGGAATGCCTGCGAATCGGTGACGACGAGCTTCGGCGGGCGCTTCAGGCGGTCGAGGGCCTCGCGCAGTTCCCGTTCTTTGACGACCAGGGCGAAGGCGTCGCCGTCAATCAGGTCGCGGATGGCCTGCACCTGGGGCACGATGAGGCGGCCCTTCGGCGCCTCCTTGTCCACGGGCACGACGAGCACTGCCATTTCCCCCGGCCCCACGAGGTCGGCGAGGATGGCGGGGTTGTTCAGGAAGTCGGCGGGCGCCGCGTCGAGGAGCGCCTGGCGGAAGTCGAGGATGCCATCGTTCGTAGTGCGGGCTTCAGCCCGTAGCTCTCCAGGATACGGCCTGAAGGCCGCACTACAAACAGTGCGGACGGTGCGCACCTTCTCCTTTTTCAGGCGCTCGACGAGGGCGGCATCGGGCTCGCCGAGGTCGCTCTTGTTGAAGACCACGATGACGGGGCATTTGCGGCTGCGCAACTCGTCGAGTATCTGCTGCTCGAAGAAGCCCCAGACGCCTGGCTCGGCGATGACGACGCCCAGGTCCGTGCGGTCGAAGACCTTGCGGGTGCGAGCGACGCGCATCTCGCCCAGCGCCCCCTCGTCGTCAATCCCCGCCGTGTCAATGAACAGCACGGGGCCGAGGGGCAACAGTTCCATCGGCTTCTCCACCGGGTCGGTCGTCGTCCCCGCCACGTCCGAGACGATGGAGACCTGCTGGCGCGTGATGGCGTTGAGGAGGCTCGACTTGCCGACGTTCCGCCGGCCGAAGAGGCCGATGTGCAGCCGCAAGCCTTTTGGTGTGCGTTCCATGGTTCTGGTTCTCGCGGGGCAGAGACGCCCCGCCTACAGGCTGTCCTTCTTCACTGGCGGGGTGCCGAGGCGGCAGACGGCCTCGGGGCTGACCATTTCGTCGAACTGCGCCTCGGTGAGGAGGCCGAGTTCGATGGCGCACTGCTTGACGCTCTGGCCGGATTCGGCGGCGGTCTTGACGAGGCGGCAGACGGCTTCGTAGCTGAGACAAGTCAGGAGCGCAGTGGCGGTGGCGGTCGAGTCGTCAATGTGGGCGCGGCAGCGCTTCTCGTCGGCCACGATGCCCTCGACGCAGAGGCGCCGCAGGATGTCGCACGACCGGGCCAACAGGTCGAGGCTTTCGAGCAGACAGTGGGCGATGAGGGGGACGAAGGCGTTCAGCTCCAGGTTGCCGGAGGCGGCGGCGAAGGCAATGGCCTGGTCGTTGGACATCACGAGCATGGCCGCCTGGCTCACAGCTTCGGGAATGACGGGGTTGACCTTGCCGGGCATGATGGAGGAGCCGGCCTGGCGCTGGGGCAGGCGAATCTCGCCGAGGCCCGCCTCGGGGCCGCTGGAGAGCAGCCGCAGATCGGTCGAGACCTTCAGGAGCGATACGGCACAGGCCTTGAGAATGCCCGAGACCTCGACAAAGACATCGGCGTTCTGCGTGGCCTCGACGAGGTTTTCGGCGCGGGCGAAGCCGACGCCGGTCAGCTCACGCAACACGTCCACCACGCGGAAGATGTATTGCCGCGGGGCGGCGAGCCCTGTGCCGATGGCGGTGCCGCCGAGGTTGACCACGCGGAGGCGTTCCTCGCACTTGTAGATGCGCCAGCGGTCGCGGTTGAAGGCTTCGGCGTAGGCGCTCATCTCGCGGCCGAGGGTCGTGAGCACGGCGTCCTGGAGCTCCGTGCGCCCCACCTTCACGACGTGGGCGAATTCCTTCTCCTTGGCCTGGAACGCCTCCTGGAGCGGGACCACCTTGTCTTCGAGCGCGCGCACGAGGCGTATGGCCGCGAGCTTGAGCGCCGTGGGATAGGTGTCGTTGGTGGACTGGTGGAGGTTGACGTCGTCGAGGGGGGAGACGCGCTTGTAGTTGCCCAGCGGCTCGCCAAGGAGCTGGAGCGCGCGGTTGGCCAGCACCTCGTTGACGTTCATGTTCGTCGAGGTGCCGGCGCCGCCCTGGAGGGCGTCCACGACGATGTGCTTGTCGAGCGAGCCCGCGGCCATCTCCTGGCAGGCGGCCTCGATGGCATCGGCCTTGGCCTCATCGCTGCGCCACGTGCCGAGCGAGCGGCTCGTGCGGGCGCACGCGAGTTTCACCGTGCCGTAGGCGTGGATCAGCTCGGGGTGGACGGGTCGGCCTGCGAGGGGGAAGTTCTCGACCGCGCGGAGGGTGTGGATGCCCCACAGGGCATCAGCGGGCACCTCCCGCTCGCCGAGAAGATCGGATTCCTTGCGGTATTGTGACTTGCTCAAGGCGCTGCCCTGACGCGTGACGCGTGACGCGTGATGAAACCGGAAGAAGGGGGTCCGCTTCTTCTCACGCGTCACGCGTCACGGGTCACACATCCTAGAAATACAGGTCGCGGTCGTCGGAGGTCTTGATGCGCTCGAGTCGCTCGAGGAGCTGGTGCTTCATCGGCCCGTCGGGGAGCTGGGCCAGCTCTTCGGCGACACGCTTCTCGCCCGCCGCACGGGTCTCTGGCGAAGCATAGTCTACCAGATACTCCGTCAGCGTGGAAAGCGCGTTGGGGGTGCAGAAGCGCTTGATGAAGCCGGGGATGGCGAACTCCATGAAGTGCTCGCCCGTGCGGCCGAGGCGGTAGCAGGCGGTGCAGAAGCTGGGCACGTAGCGGTCGTCGAGCAGCTCGCGCATCACGGCGTCGAGCGGGCGGATGTCGCCCAGCTCGAACTGCTCGCGGTCGCGCTCCTGGGACGCGCCGACCTCGGTGTAGCCCGCGATCTCGATACGGCTGCCGGCGTCGATCTGCGAGACGCCGAAGGCCATGACCTCGCGGCGGAGCGCCGCGGGCTCGCGGGCGGTGAGGATCATGCCCGTGTAGGGCACCGAGAGGCGCAGGATGGCGATGAGGCGCTTGAAGTCGGCATCGCTCACCTCGTAGCCGGTCTTCAGGTGGACGCCCGAGGCGGGCCGCAGGCGCGGGAAGCTGATGGTGTGGGGTCCGACGTTGTAGGTCTTCTGGAGGTGGAGGGCGTGAGCGACGAGGCCGAGGACCTCGAAGCGCCAGTCGTAGAGGCCGAAGAGTGCGCCGATGCCCACGTCGTCGCAGCCGGCCTCGAAGGCGCGGCTGAGGCCGTTGAGGCGCCACAGGTAGTGGCCCTTCAGTGTACCCTTGGGGTGCACGCGGGCGTAGGTGTCGTGGTGGTAGGTTTCCTGGAAGATCTGGTAGGTGCCGATGCCGGCGGCCTTCACGGTGCGGAAGCCCTCGTGGTCGAGGGGCGCGGCGTTGATGTTCACGCGGCGGATGGAGCCGTGGCCCTTGCGGATGCTGTAGACGTGGCGCACGGTGTCGGCGACGAACTGGGGGCTGTAGCGCGGGTGCTCGCCGAAGACGAGGATGAGGCGCTTGTGGCCGTGGTCTTCCAGGGCCTCGACCTGCTGGCGAATCTCGGCCTCGCTGAGCGTGCGGCGCACGGCGTCGAGGTTCGAGCGGTGGAAGCCGCAGTAGGCGCAGTCGTTGACACAGTAGTTGCCGATGTAGAGGGGCGCGAAGAGCACGATGCGGTTGCCGTAGACGGTGCGCTTCAGCTCGCGGGCCGCCTCGAAGATCTCCTCGACGAGCGCGGGGTCGTCGGCGCGCACGAGCGTGGCCGTCTCCTCGACGCTCAGCGCCTGCTTGGCCAGGCCCTTGGCGATGATGTCGCGCACGCGGGCAGGGTCAGGCGGGCCGGCCTCGAGCAGGCTCGTCAGAGCCGCGTCGTCAATGAAGTCCACGCCCTCCTTCACGGGCGTGTCGGTGAGAGTGGCGCACATGGGACACCTCGGCTTTCTCCACGTGCGAGCGGCGCCACGTGGCGTTTTCTCAGGGAGTCGCCGCGGCCTATGCCGAGCTGCCGGCCCATGGCAAGGATGCGTTGCCTCAGGGCGTCGTGCGTCTCGCGCGCCGCCTCGAAGAGGCAGGCCTTGGCGGGGTAGATCTCGTAGAGGGCGCGGTACTGCGGCGGCGTGAGGTTGGGCATCACGACGTTGGCGCCGCGGGCCAGGCCCAGCTCGCGGCCGCTCTCGCGGTTCAGCGTGGCCAGCGCCGTGGTGCTGGGGATGTTGGCCCAGGGGCAGGCGAGCCGGGTGAGTGCCAGTACCTTGTAGGTCATCCGCTCGGTGTTGGGCACCTGATCCTGCACAGGCTGGAAGCCTGTGCCAGCAAGTGGCGTGGCGGGGTGAGGGAGATAGGGGCCGACGCCGATCATGTCGAGGTCCAGGTCGCGGAAGAGCAGGATGTCGCCGGCCAGATCGTCATGGGTCTGGCCTGGGAGGCCGATCATCACGCCGCCGCCGGTCTCGTAGCCGAGCTCGCGGAGCCGCCCGAGCATGGCAATGCGGTCGGACGGGCGGCCGTGCAGCGGCGGGTGGATGCGGTCGTAGAGCGCGCGTTTCGAGGTCTCGAAGCGGAGGAGATAGCGGTCGGCGCCGGCGGCGCGCCAGGCGGCGAGGTCGGCGTCGGGCCGCTCGCCGAGGCTCAAGGTGACGGCCAGCGGGGTGTCCGCCTTGATGGAGCGGACGAGGCCGGCCACCCACTCGCGACCGAGGCCGTAGTCCTCGCCGGCCTGGAGGACGACGGTGCCGAAGCCCAGCTCGACGGCCTGGCGGGCGCAGGCGAGGATCTCGTCGCGGGTCATGCGGTAGCGCGGAAGGGCGCGGTGGGGCGCCCGCAGGCCACAGTAGGCGCAGGAGCGGACGCAGTGGTTGGAGATTTCGACGAGGCCGCGGAGGTGGACGGCGTCGCCCACGTGCTCGCGGCGCACGGCGTCGGCCGTCGCCCAGAGCTTCGCCAGGCGCTCCTCGTCGTCCTCCCGCAGCCAGTTGAGGATTCCGCTTCGGTCCATGTCTGCGCCACCGCCGGTGCGCCTCGTTCCGTCGTGCGACGGGTGGGTGGTCCCTGCGAACGCCGCCGTTGCCTGGAGCGGGGCCGGCGCGTTCGCGCCGGTCACCTGGCCTTCTCCCCGGCCTGACGGCGGAGCAGGTCCTCAATCTTCGCCAGCAGGTCGCTGGGGGAGAAGGGTTTCTCGATGAAGGCGTCGGCGTGCATGGCCACCAGGTCGCTGAGCTGGCGCGGGGTGAAGTCGAACCCCAGCCGCGAGGACACGGCGGTGACCACGATCACGGGCACGTCGCACAAGCGGGGGTCCTGCTTGACCTGCCGCGCCAGCGAGAAGCCGGAGTCGAGGGCGCTCATCATCAGGTCGGTGACGACCACCTGCGGCTTCTCCCTGGCCATCGCCTCGAGGGCATCCGATGGGTTCGAGACGGTTACCACGCGGTAGCCGGCGGCCTGGATGACGTCGTGCGTCGTGGCCAGAAAGTCCGTGTCGTCGTCGATGATCAGAATGAGCGGAGCAGTCATGGGCATTCAGCCGTTCTCCTGGCCGGGGGCCAGATTCGTGTTCGCGGAGCAGTCATGTCGCCTACACCTTCTCCCTGGCCTCGTAGTGGGTGTGGAGCAAATGGTGCGACTTCTCGCCGAGGGGCTTGACGAGGAACTCGTCGTAGATTTGCTTGACTTCGGGGTTGTCGTGCGACTTGCGCAGCTTCTTCCCCTCGTCCTCCTTGTAGATGGCCGAGATGCGCGCCTTGCGCACCGCGTCGGTCGTCATCCGCGGCTGGCCGCCGCCGCCGATGCAGCCGCCGGGGCAGGTCATCACCTCCACGAAGTGGTACTGCCCCTCGCCGCTCTTGATCCGCTCGATCACCTTGCGCGCGTTGCCGAGGCCGTGGGCCACAGCCACGCGCACCGTGACGCCTTCGAGGAACTTCCAGTCGGGCACGGCCTTGGGGATGGTGAGCTCGGCCTCCTTGACGCCCTCGAGGCCGGCGATAGGCTTGACGTGGAGGTTCTTGAAGGGCAGCGGCTCGCCCGTGACGATCTCGTAGACCGTGCGCAGGGCGGCCTCCATGACGCCGCCGGTGTTGGCGAAGATGTCGGCGGCGCCCGACGAGAGGCCCAGCGGCGCGTCCATCGTGTCGTCGGGCAGCGACGTGAAGTCGATGCCCGCCTGCTTGATCATACGGCCAAGCTCGCGCGTCGTCAACACAATGTCCACGTCGCGCACCCCGCTGTCGTTCATCTCGGGCCGCTGGGCCTCGAACTTCTTGGCGGTGCAGGGCATGATGGAGACGACCACGATGTCCTCGGGCCGTTTGCCGATCTTCTGGGCGTAATAGGTCTTCGCCACGGCGCCGAACATCTGCTGCGGCGACTTGGCGGTGGAGAGGTTGGGCAGGAGCTCGGGGTAGAAGTGCTCGCAGTACTTGATCCAGCCGGGCGAGCAGCTCGTGAACTGGGGCAGGGCGACGGGCTCCTTGTCCACCAGCGCCTTCTTGAGGCGCACCAGCAGCTCGGTGCCTTCCTCGATGATCGTGAGGTCGGCGGTGAAGTTGGTGTCGAACACGCCGTCGAAGCCCAGGCGTCGGAGGGCGGAGACCATCCTGCCGGTGACGAGGGTGCCGGGCTTGTAGCCGAAGCACTCGCCGAGAGCGGCGCGGATGGCGGGCGCGGTCTGGACGACGACGTGCTTGGCCGGGTCGTCGAGGGCGGCCCAGACCTCGTCAATCTGGTCGCGCTCGCCGATGGCGCCGACCGGGCACACGGCGGCGCACTGGCCGCACTGCACGCACACGATGTCGGCCAGCTTGGCTCCGAAGGCGGGGCCGATGAGGGTGTTGAAGCCGCGGTTCTGCGGGAAGAGGGCTGCGACGCCCTGGGTCTCGCCGCACACGGTGACGCAGCGGCGGCAGGCGATGCACTTGGCCATGTCGCGCACGAGGGCCGGGGTGCTGTCGTCGGTGGGCCGCTTGCCCTTCTCGCCCTCGTAGGTGACGTGGCGGATGCCGAGCTCGCGGGCGACGGCCTGGAGCTCGCAGTCGTCGTTGCGGTCGCAGGTCTGGCAGTCGCCCTCGTGGTCGGAGAGGATGAGCTCGACGACCATGCGGCGCGCGTCGCGGACGCGGCGGGTGTTCGTCTGCACCTTCATGCCGTCGGCGACGGGCATGACGCACGAGGCGATGAGGGTCTTGGCCCCCTCGACCTCGACCAGGCACACGCGGCAGGCGCCGATGGCCTGCACGCCTTCGAGGTAGCACAGGGTGGGGATGCGGATGCCGACCTTCCTGGCCGCATCCAGGATCGTCGCCCCGTTGCTCACATCGACGGGGATGTTGTCAATCGTCAGTGTAGGCATAAGCGGTTGGCTCCTTTCAGGACGGGATGGTTGAATGGTTGGATGAATGGATGATTGTCAGACACTCGTCGGTCTCCTGCATCCATCCATTCATCCATTCATCCATTCATCCCCTTCGGGTGTTGAGGTTCACTCGCGCCGGAAGTCGCACCGCAGGCAGCGTCGTGCCTCGCGGATGGCGATGTTCTCGGGCCAGGGGCGCTCGACCTCGCGGAAGTTGTTGCGCCGCTTGTCCACGGGCACGCGGCGGATGCGGGCGCGCAGGTAGTCCACGGGCTCGGCATCGGGGTCGAAGAAGGTATCGACCGTCTTGTCCTTCCGCCAGAAGGGGTGGGCCTCGCCGCTGACGAACGCGTCCATGCCCACCGCGGCCTTCTCGCCGGCGGCGATGGCGGTCACGACCGAGCTGGGCCCGGTCACGGCGTCGCCGCCCGCGAAGATCCACTCGACCGAGGTGCGGCCGGTCACGGCGTTCGCCTCGATGAAGCCCAGGTCGTTGAGCTTCAGCGGAATGCCGTCCACGATCTCGCCCGGGTCGAGCGACTGGCCGATGGCGGCGATGACCTGGTCGGCCTTGACGATGTAGGTGCCGTCGCCGCGTGCGGTGGGCGAGCGGCGCCCCGAGCGGTCGAAGGCGCCCAGGGTCATCGAGCGGCACTTCACGCCGACCACGTGGCCGTCCTCGCTGGCGATCTCGACGGGGGCGGCCAGGCATTCGAGGCGCACGCCCTCCTGCTCGGCGCCCTCGACCTCTTCGGTGTAGGCGGGCATCTCGGCGCGGGTGCGGCGGTAGACGATGGTCACCGTGCGGGCGCCCAGGCGCACGGCCGTGCGCGCCGCGTCCACCGCGGCGTTGCCGCCGCCGATGACCGCCACGTTGCGCCCGACGGGCACGGAGCCGCGGATGTTGTAGTCGCGCAGCCAGCGGATGGCGTCGTAGACGCCGCCGGCCTCTTCGCCCGGGATGCCCAGGCGCACGCCGTTCGGGGCGCCGATGCCCAGGAACAGGGCCTCGTAGCCGTCGCTGCGCAGGCCGGGCAGCGTGATGTCCTTGCCCAGCCGGGCGCCGGTCTCGATCTCCACGCCCATGCGCTCGATCATGCGCACCTCGCGGGCGAGCTCCTCGCGCGGCAGGCGGTAGGCGGGGATGGCCTGCACGAGCATGCCGCCCGGGCGCGGCTCGGCCTCGAACACGCGCGGCCGGTAGCCCAGGCGCGCCAGGAAGTAGGCGCACGACAGCCCGGCCGGCCCCGCCCCGATGATCGCGACCTTCCGCTTCGCGTTCCCCTCGCTGTCGCGCACCTCGGGGAGCTGCACCGTGACTTCCTGCTCGACCATGAACCGCTTGAGGAAGCGGACCGAGAGCGGCTCGTCGAGGGAGTTGCGGCGGCACTTCTCCTCGCAGGTGTGGAAGCACACGCGGGCGCACACGCTGGCGAAGGGGTTGCGCTCGCGGTGCAGCCGCAGGGCCTCGGCGTAGCGCTTCTCGCCGATGAGCGACACGAACCCCGGCACGTCCACCCGCGCCGGGCAGGCGTTCTGGCAGGGGGCGCGCACGAGGCCGGGGCACACGCCGGCGGGGCAGTGCTTCTCGCGGATGTGCGCGTCGTACTCGTCGCGGAAGTACCGGATCGTCGAGAGCACGGGGTTGGGCGCCGTTTGGCCCAGGCCGCACAGCGCCGTGTCCTTGATCTTCTTGCCCAGGTCCACGAGGCGCTCGACGTCGCCCTCGACGCCCTTGCCGTTGCAGATGCGGTCGAGGATCTCGAGCATGCGCTTGGTGCCCACGCGGCACGGGGCGCACTTGCCGCACGACTCCTCCTGCACGAAGTCCAGGAAGAACCGCGCCACGTCCACCATGCAGCTATCCTCGTCCATCACGATGAGGCCGCCCGAGCCCATGATGGCGCCCAATTGCGTCAGGCTCTCGTAGTCCACGGGCACATTGAGGTGCTGGCGCGGGATGCAGCCGCCGGAGGGCCCGCCGATCTGCGCGGCCTTGAAGTGCTTGCCCCCGGGCACCCCGCCGCCGATGTCGTAGATGATCTCGCCCAGCGGCGTGCCGATGGGCACCTCGACGAGGCCCGTGTTGCTCACCGCGCCGGCCAGGGCGAAGACCTTGGTGCCCTTCGAGAGCTTGGTGCCGAACGAGGCGTACCACTCGGGGCCCTTGAGAAGGATGGCGGGCACGTTGGCGAACGTCTCGACGTTGTTGAGCACGCTGGGCTTGCCCCAGAGGCCCTTGTTGGCGGGGAAGGGGGGCCGGGGCCTGGGCTCGCCGCGCTTGCCCTCGATCGAGGTCATCAGGGCGGTTTCCTCGCCGCACACGAAGGCGCCCGAGCCCTTGCGAATTTCGAGGTCGAAGCGGAAGCCTGTGCCCATGATGTTCTGGCCGAGGAGGCCGTACTCGCGCGCGCGCTCGAGGGCGAACCCGAAGCGCTCGACGGCGAGCGGGTACTCGGCGCGGATGTAGGCGTAGCCCTGGGACGCGCCGATGGCGTAGGCCCCGATGGCCATGCCCTCGAGGACGCTGTGCGGGTCGCCCTCGAGGACGCTGCGGTCCATGAAGGCGCCCGGGTCGCCCTCGTCGCCGTTGCAGAGGATGAACTTCGGGTCGCCCTGGGCCTTGCGGCACAGGCTCCACTTGAGCCAGGTGGGGAAGCCGGCGCCGCCGCGCCCCCGGAGGCCCGACTGCTTCATCTGCACGATCACCTCGTCGGGCGTCATGCTCGTGAGCACCTTGGCCAGGGCCTGGTAGCCGTCGCGGGCGATGAACTCCTCGATGTTCAGCGGGTCAATCACGCCGCAGTTGCGCAGCACGATCTTCACCTGCTTGCCGAAGAAGGGGATGTCGCCGAGCGCGCGGATCGGCTCCTCCTTCGCCGGCTCCTTGTGAACCAGGCGGTCCACGACGCGCCCCTTCAGCAGGTGCTCCTCGACCACCTCGGCGGCGTCCCCGGGCTCCAGGCCCTGGTAGAACACGCCGTCGGGGTAGATGACGGCGACGGGGCCGACGGCGCAGGGGCCGAGGCACCCCGTCTCGACCACCGTGCACTCCTTGGCCAGGCCGCGCCGCTCCACCTCGGCCCGGAACGCGTCGCGGACCTCGTTGGCCCCCGAGGCCACGCAGCCCGCGCCGGTGCACACCAGCACGTGACATCTCGTCGTGTCCATACGCTAACGCTCTCCTTTCGGGGCAGGGGGATGATTGGATGATTGGATGATTGGATGGATGCAGGACTCTCCCGTCCGTTCTCCGCCATCCCCTCCTCTTTCATCCCTCCATTCATCCATCCATCCACTCATCCCTCTTCTCCTCAGTAGGTGATGATGTGCTCGATGACCGGGCGGCCGGCCAGCACGTGCTCCTGGAGGATTTCGTGGACCTTGTGGCGGTCGAGCTTGCCGTAGCGGAACTCCTTGCCCGCCTTGTCGGTGATGGTCATCATCGGCTCCTGGTCGCAGAAGCCGAGGCAGCCGGTCTGCTTGACGGTGATGTGTCTGGCCCCGGCCTCGGCCAGCTCGCCCACGATCTGCGCGAGCACGTCGCGGGCGCCGGCCGCGATGCCGCACGTGCCCATGTGCACGACGACGTGGGTCTCGCCCTTGCGTGTGCGCAGGTCCACGTTCGCCTGCGCCGCGTCCCGCAGGGCCTTCAGGTCGGCCGGACTCGTGATTCTCTTCTCCACGGCTCAGTCTCCCTTTCCTTCGGCAGTGCTCGGGACGGGCCTCGACGTGGCATCGTGGAGCCGCACCTGGTCGAGGATGTCTTTGACCTTGTTCGCCTTCACCCGCTGGTGCACCTCGTTGTCAACCATCATGGCCGGGGCCAGGCCGCAGGCGCCGAAGCACCGGGCCACGCCCAGCGAGAACGCGCGGTCGGGGGTCGTCTCGCCCACGTCGATCCGCAGGTTGTCCTTGATGGCCTCGAGGACCTGCTTCGCGCCGCGCACGTAGCAGGCGGTGCCCATGCACACGCGGACCAGGTGGCGGCCGCGCGGGGCCGTGGAGAAGAACGAGTAGAAGCCCACGACGCCCGCGACCTCGCTGAACGACTTGCCCATGCGCAGGCTGATGCGCTTGAGCGCCGGCTCCGGCAGGTAGCCGAAGAGGTCCTGAGCCGACTGGAGCACGGGGATCAGCGCCCCGCGGGTCTCGCGGTGCCGGTCGAGCACCTCGTCGAGCTGGTCGTAGAGCACCTGCTCCGTCACCCGGTCCTCCACGGCACTGCTCGCCTTTGCGTCCGACATTCCCTGCTCTCCTTTCTTGTCACGCGTCACGCATCACGCGTCATGCTCTACACCGCAATCTCCACGGTGGCCAGTCCCTCCCGCACCTTCTCGGCGAGGCGCCGGGCCACGGCCAGCCCGCAGCGCTCGCGGGCCGGCAGCTCCTTCTCCACGTCCGACGACCGCACCACGCACTCGCAGTCGCCGTCCTGGGCCGCGCGGCGGCGGATGAAGCGGCACCAGAGGTCCACCTCGGGGTTCGTGCACACGACCGACGAGAAGGTCGCGGCCAGGTCGCCCAGGGGGCTGCGGTCCACGTGGGTGAGGCGCATCGTGGCCGCGACGGCGAGCCCGCCGAGGGGCGAGCGGCTCAGCTCCACGCCGCCGCCGGCCCGCTGCGCCGCGCCGTGGATGAGGCTGAGGCCCAGCCCCGTCCGCTTCCCCCGCTTCGTCGTGTAGAAGGGGTCGAGCGCCGTCTCGGGCGGCACGCTCAGCCCGGGCCCGTTGTCCTCCACCACGATCCGCAGCGTATCGCTCGCCGGGTCCTCGACCACCGTCACGGCGACAATGGTCGCGTCCACCCGGATGGAGTTCTCGATCAGGTCCAGGATGTGCAGCGACAGGTCACGCACAAACGCACCCTCTGCCGCCCAGGCCGCGGAGGGCCAGGGACAGCTCGCCGAAGGACGGCTCGCGCGCGTCGAGGAGGGTGCGGCCCGCACCGACCTCGCCGAGCGAATGGCCGTCCGAGCCGCACACCAGGGGCAGCCCGAGGCCGGCGAGCCGGGCGCCCCGGCCCGCGGCCACCCCAGCGGCGGAAACCTCGATGCCGTCGAACCGCGCCTCCCTGGGAATCCCGCCCAACTGCCCGAGCACGCTGAACGCCGGGCGGTCCACGTGGGCGGCGATGGCCAGGCCGTTCCGCTGATGGATCAGCGCGATCGCCGCGTTGAGGTCCAGGGCGGATGCGCCCGACAGCAGCTTGCCGTCGTGGCCGACGAGGCGGCCCGCGGCGTCCAGCACCCGGGCCGGGCCGAAGCGCGCCGCGGCGGCAGCCGTGGCGTCGGGCAGCGTGGCCCGCACCGCCTCGCCCGCCGCGCGGGCCGCCCAGGCCCCTGGGAACAGGCCGAGCACGTGCACCTCCTCGGCCGTGGTGATCTCGATGCCGGCGATCACCGCCAGGCCCCGGCCCGCGGCCGCCTGCACGGCGGCGACGTTGCCCGCGCTGTTGTGGTCGCAGATGGCGATCATCGCCAGCCCCTTCTCGCGCGCCGCCGCCACGATGGCCGGCGGCGTCATCTCAGCCTCGGCACACGGCGACAGAGCCGTGTGCACGTGCAGGTCCGCTGCCCATCGGCTCACGCGGAGCGTCCCCTGATCCCCAGGGCGTAGAGCTGGCCCACGACGTCGAATGCCGAGGCCGAGGAGGCCAGCAGCGGCATCTGCTCCTCCACGGCCCGCGCCCGCATCGGCGCCTCGGGCACCCGGCCCGCCGCGAAGACCACCGCCGACAGCCCGGCGTGCACGGCCACGGCCAGCACGTTCAGGTGCACCTGGATCGTCACCAGCACGCCCTGACGCGGCGCGTTTGCCAGCACGTCGCTCAAGAGGTCCGACACGTGGCCCCCGACCACCTCGCGCCCCTCGAGGGAAATCTCGGGCGTGAGGTTCGTCAGGCGCAACCGGTCCACGAGCTCGCTCAGCTTCACCTTGGCACCTCCTCGCCGCGGCGCGGCGGCGGCACGTCCCCGTCCCGCCAACCGCCCAGCAGGCACGCCGACCGCTCGGCGCGGCCCAACACGATGTCCTCGGCCAGGGCGCGGCAGCTCGGCGCCCCACACAGCCCGCAATTCCGCCCAGGCAACTCCCGCACCAGGCGATCCAGCTCGGCCAGCTTCGCGATCGCCCGGGCCATGTCGTCGTCGAGGCGCAGGCCCCTGCGCGCGGCGAACGGCTTCTCGCGCGGGATGGCCCCCGCCGCGACGTCGCGCTCCCGGCTGGTCACGCCCGCCGTGCCGCCGCATCGCTCCCAGCGCCAGCGCGCGACGGCGGGCCCCTCGCCCAGCAGCGGCGAGCCGAAGCAGGCCTCGTCGCAGGCCCAGAGCTCCAGCGCCGGCACGTCGGCGAGCAGCCCGTTCTCGGCCTTCTCCAGCACCGCCATCACCCGGCGCAGGCCGGTGACGCGCAGGAGCCCCCCGACCTCGGAGCGGTCGGGGGGCGCCTGGCCCGGCCCGCGATGGCTCACCTCGCCCCCTTCAGCGGCCGCCCGCGCGACCGCCAGCGCCAGCCGACGCGGCGCCAGCAGCGCGCGGGGCCGCTCGCGCGAGGCACCGAGCACGCTGCATTGCGCGGGACACCCCGCCACAACCGCAGCGCCCCGGCCCGCTGCGCTCCGCAACGCGGCCTCCACGGGCGAGACAAAGAGGGCAAGGTGGCCGATCAACGACGGAAACCGCATCTCCACGAGGCTCACCACGGCCGGGCACGCGGGCGAGAGCACCGGCCAGCGGCACCCCTGCTCGCGGGCGAGCGCCAGCACGGCGTCGCGCAGCGCCTGCTCCCAGCCCGCCGTCACCGCCACGGTGTCGAAGCCCAGCCTGGCCAGAGCCGCCAGGGCGGCCGCGGCCGACACGCGGGGGCCGAACTGCACCAGGAACGCCGCCGGCACCACGAGAGGCGCGCCCGCGAGGCCCTCGAAGGCCTCCTCGACGCCTCTGGGGGCCAGTGCCCCCGCCGCGCACGCGGCGATGCACGCGCCGCACTCGATGCACAGGTGCTCGAGCACCTGCGGCTCGGCCTTGCGGGCCGCGAGTCGCGCCCCGCGAATGCGCAACGCCTCGGTCGGGCACACCGACAGGCACCGAAGGCACCCCGTGCACTGCCCCGCGACCACCCGCAGCGAGCCCTCGCGACGGCCTGCCGCCGCCTGCGGCGCGAAGCAGATGGTGAACCGCAGCCGGGTGCCTTGCCCCACGGTGGAGTGGATCTGGAAGCGGTCGCTGTTCCGCTTGATGTTGGGCAGCCCCATGCCCGCGCCGAACCCCAGCTCGCGGGCCGGGGGAGGGGCCGTCGAGTAGCCCTCCTTCATCGCCAGCTCGATGTCGGGAATGCCGGGGCCCTCGTCCACCACCTCCACGTCGAGCACCCCGTCCCCGAGGGTCACCCGCATCTCGCCCCGGTGGGCGTGGATGACGACGTTGGTCTCGGCCTCGTAAGCGGCGATCATGGCGCGGCGGAGAGCGGCCGGCTCCACGCCGACCTTCTTGAGCATGTCCTTGAGGCCGCTCGAGGCGGCCCCCGCGCGCTCGAAGTCACCGCCAGCGATTCGGTACATGGCCATGTTGCTCATTGCGGGGTCGCCCGCCGCCCACCGCTCAGGCACTGATAGAGGCGTCCACACGTCTCGAACATCCCGAACGGCGACACCACGACTGCCGTGCCGCCGGCCGAGGCGGCCGCCAGCAGCGCCGGCTCGGGCACCACGCCGTTCAGGAGGCAAATCCCGGAGGCATCCATAAGCGTTGCCGCGCGCATGAGTTGCGGCGTCGCGAGGTTCGTCACCACCAGCGTCGTCGCCCCAGCGTGGTTCAGCAGGTCGCTCATCCTGTCGCCCGCGTACACGCCCTCGACGGGGCGCGCAAGGTCAACCTCGGGCGTCAGAACCCGCGCCCCCAGCCGGCCTGCCAACTCGTCGAGCCTCATCCCTGTCTCCTGTCGCCTCCATCCAGGACAGTGAACCTACAGAGCAACCCGCATGCCGAACCAGAAGACGCGCGCCCCCGAACCTGCAACTCATTGCTATGGAATGCCTTAGGGACGCGTTATCGCGCCGCGGTCGGCCTCCCAAGCCGCATCCAGATGTGCACAACTCTCCCATGTGCGGCCTGTGCCCCGCATCCGCAAAAAAAGTTTTCAATTCCACTTGACTTCGGTGCGTAATGTGATATACTGATGGTGTGGGCGACGGTGCTTCCCGCATCCTCGCTCAAAGGGTGTGCCGGCGGAACGGCACGCCCAACGGCTGTCACGGACGACGGTCGCTGCATGCCAACCCGATTCCGCAAATCCTGAACTATCAGCGGATTATGGCCACGCCAAGGCCCCATCGCGCCGCGGCGCGGGCCAAA
>DATKZY010000014.1:0-64928 GCA_035527715.1 Planctomycetota bacterium
TGATCCGGCGGCTGAAGCCGCCGGCAACCCCCTTCAGTCCCTTCGGGACTGACGAGACCGCGGCCCCGGGGCCTCTTGCCCCCTATCTGTGGGGCGGTGCGCCAGGCACTGTTGCGATACGCCAGGCGGACCCTGATCCGGCGGCTGAAGCCGCCGGCAACCCCCTTCAGTCCCTTCGGGACTGATGAGACCGCGGCCGCGGGGCCTCTTGCCCCCTATCTGTGGGGCGGTGTGCCAGGCAGTCTTGCGATACGCCGGGCGGACCTTTCACAGGAGTCCGCCCGTGTGCTTCGATAGGCACCCCCTTTGGCCGAGGGCCAGCGCGCGCGGGCCGCGCGGCCACAGCCATAATCCGCTGACATGTCGGGATTTGCGGAGATCGGGTTGGTATGCAGCGGCTACCGTCCGTGGCAGCCGTTGGGCGAGCCGTTCCGCCGGCGCACCCTTTGGACAGCAGGGGAAAGTGTACTGCTGCCCACGCCATTAGTATACCATACCGCATTGCTTTGTCAAGGGTCTTCGCAGAAAAATGCGCGACGCGCAGGATGGACGCCCCTGGGATAGGTCATTGCCTCAGCGCTGGCTCTTGACCGTGTCCATCTCGTCCATCATGTCCACATCGTCCATCCAGTCCGGGCAGAAAAAGACTCCCGGAGTCGTTTCTTGAGTTGCATGATACGCGGAGACAAGCGCTTATGTTTGGGGAAAAGACTCCCGGAGTCGTTTCTCGCCCGTGGGGATGAGGCAGCCGGAGCCGCATGCTCAGGCTTTGCCCGCGGCGGCGGTGAGGCCGATCCATTTCTCGACGGCGGCGCCGAAGGCGGCCATCGCCTCGTGGAGCGCCGAGGGAACCCAGAGCCTCTCGCCAGCGGTCCAGCGCTTCACGAGCACCTCGCGAAGCACCTTGTTCAACTCGCTGGCAACGTTGACCTTGGCGATCCCGAGCTCAATGGCCCGCCGCAGGTCGTCGGGCGGGGTGCCGCTGCCGCCGTGGAGGACGAGGGGCACGCCCGCCGCGTCGCGCAGCTTCGCCAACAGCTCGAAGTCGAACTTCGGCGGCAGCTTGTAGTTCCCGTGCAGGTTGCCGAACGAGACGGCCAGGCAGTCCACGCCCGTGGCCTCGACGTATGCCCGCGCCTCGCCTGGGTCGGTGAGTGCGGTGTGGCCCTTGCCTTCGCCCGTCACCTCGTCGACGCGGCCGACGGCGCCGATCTCGCCCTCGACCGTGACGCCGCGCGGGCGGGCCAGCGCGGCGACCTGTTTCAGGGCGGCGACATTCTCGTCGAACGGCCGGGTCGAGTAGTCGAGCATCACCGAAGTGAAGCCGGCAGCCAGGCAGGCCTCCACCGCCTCCATCGTGTTGCCGTGATCGAGGTGGAGCGCGGCCGGCACGTCGTAGCGGGCGGCCAGGACGCGGGCGGTGTCGGCCAGGGCGCCATACGACAGGAGCAGTTCGCCCGGCCCGGTCATCAGGATGACGGGTGCCCGGCACCGCTGGGCCACGCGGAGCACGGTGTCCGCCGTCTCCGCGTTCCAGATGCAGAAGGAGGGCACGGCATAGCCGCGCCGCAGCGCGTCGGACATCAAGTCGGCCATCGGAACGAAGCTCACCGATTCCCCTTTGCAGATTCCCCGAGTTGCTTGAGGACCGCCGCCCAGCGGTCCGCCATGTCGTCGCGGGCGAGGAAGGGCTCGAAGCCGAGCTGGAGGTAGAGGCGAATGGCGGGGAGGCGCCAGTCGTCGGTCAGCAGGTAGATGCGGCGGTAGCCGGCCTCGAGGAACCGTGCGATCACCGCGGCGCACACGGCCATCCCCAGGCCCTTGCGCGCGTGGGCCGGGTCGGCGGCGACCCAGGACAGCTCGCCGCCGCCGGGGTGCCCCTCGACGGGGCGGTGCCGCGCCATCGCCGTCGCCACGAGCCGCCCAGTCGGCGTGTGCTCGACCAGGAACCAGCCGCCGGGGAGCACGAAGGGCAGGACCTTCTCGATCTGCTCGTGGTCCCAGCTCTTGAACCCCGCCTTGGCCATGAGCGCGAGATAGGCGTCGGCATCGGCCGCGCCGAGCTGCCGCATCACGTAGCCCGGCGGCACGACGGCCCGCGGCGGCGAGGCCAGCAGCCGCTCGGGCCAGACCATCTGGAGCTGGGCATACGGCCGCTCGTCAGGCATCCGGGTCGCCCCAATCGGGGATGTCGAGCAACTCGCCATCGCGGAGCGCCGACTTGTGGGCCATGATGCCCGGGGCAAAGTAGCGCACCGCCTCCCAGGCGTGAACCGCCGGGCGGCGGCCGTGGGCCAGAGCATCCACGAACTCGTGCACGAGATACGCGTGCGAGCCGCGATGGCCGCCGTAGACCCCTTCGTCGGACGCCGCGCCGCGGCGCCAGGCCGCCCAGATGTCGGGCGGCAGCGGGTCGCGCATCTCCTGGACGCGGAGCGGCGTCGCGCCCTGCTTCGTCATCCAGTGGGCGCCGCCGGCATGGCCCTCGACGAAGCAGCCGTCGGTGCCCCAGAGCTGGAAGCCCTCGCGGCCGCGGTGGCCGATCCGCCGGTGCTCGCAGATCCGCACCGCCGCGCCGTTGGCGCACTGGAACAGGGCCGTCTCGTTGCTCAGCACGTTGCCGCTCGCGGTGTCGGGGCGGAACCAGTCGTCGCCGGGATGCACGTAGCCGAAGGCGGCGACCCGGGTCATCCGCGTCCGCATCACCGACAGCGGCCCGCCGATCGAGTGGCTCGGGTAGTGCATGGGCACGCCGCCGCTCTTCGAGGGGTCCCAGTCCTTGCCCCAGCGATTGCGCGCGACGTCGCGGAGGTTGCAGCCGGGCGAGTCCACGTCGTGGAGGTACTCGCCCTCGGCGTAGACGAAGCGGCCAAACGCCCCCTCGGCAGCGCGGCGGCGGCAGTACATGGCCTCGGGATGATAGTAGGACGTTTCGCCGAGCATGTAGTGCAGGCCCGTGCGGCGGACGGCCCCCACCAGCTTGTCGCACCAGTCGAGCATCGCGTCGCCATCGCTGAGGGTGATGACAGGGACGGCGGAGTAGACGTGTTTGCCCGCCTCCATCGCCTGGATGGCCTGCGGGGCGTGGAGCCAGTGCTGGGTGAAGAGCGCGACGGCCTGGAGGTCGCTCCGCAGGATGGCGTCGAGGCTGGCGTAGGTCTCGGCCACCTGGTGGCGTTCCGCTACGGCGCGCAGCCGCTCGGGGTTCACGTCGCACAGGGCGAAGCGCTCGACGAGCGGATGGTCGCGGAACAGCCGCACGAAGCCCGAGCCGAACGAGCCCACGCCGACGAGGCCGATGCTGATGCCCATGGCTTGCCCCTATTCCGCGAGTTCGACGACCAGGCTCTTCATCGTTGGCTTCGACGCGCAGAAGATCGTGTAGGTCTCCGTTGGCTTCTCGGCCACGTGAACGTCGCGCTTCCCGGCGCCGCCTTCCTCCCACGTGTAAGTCACCTTCACGGGTCGGAAGCCGCCGTGCGGTTCCAGGTAGTCGGCGTCAATGCGCGTCTGGTAGATCATCGCCACGGTGCGCTGGGCGCCCGTGAAGCGCACGAGGGCCGAGCGGGCGCCTGCGGGGACGTTGGGGAGGACGAAGTATTTGCCGTTGTTGCGCGTCGGCCCCTCGCAGCGGCCGATGGGACGCCACGCCTTGCCGCCGTCGAACGACGCCGCGATGTCCCAGGCATCCTTCGGGTCGCGGGCGCGATAGTAGATGCCCACGCGCAGGCGGGTCATATCGCCCGGCGTCTCGATGGGGAACGTCACCTCGCCCGTCGGGGCCGAGAGCACGAGCAGGTCGTCCTTGATGTTCTTCCGCTCGGGGTGGAAGTCCGTGTAGAAGACCTGCTTGCCCTTGTTCTTGGGGTCGGTGGAGCCTTCGACGGTGATGGTGCCCTCGGGCGGCTCGGCACTGAAGGTGATGGTGTTCTCGCCGCGGTCGAGCGCGGGGAGCGGCCGCTGCGAATGCTGGATGTCGTGGGCGATGCGCAAGGCGTCGAGGCCGGTGCCCGCGCCCTTGAGAGCGAACTTCAGGCGGTAGTCGTAGCGGCGGAAGACGTGGGGCTTGAGGTCGAGCTTCTGGTCGCCCGAGGCCGTGACCTTGGCGAGTTCCTTCCAGTCGAGGCCGTTGTTGTCGGAGAAGGCGACGGCGACCTCGCCCCCCTCCCCCACCGCGGCCTTGAATGCCATCTCGCCGCCGAGGTAGACGTAGCTCGACGGCATCCGCAGGACGAGCGTGGCCGGCTGCGCGGCGTCTTTCACGAAGAGGGCCGGGCCGCCCTTGCGTTCGCCCTTGAAATCGAGGTTCTCGCAGGCCAGCGCGGCAAGGCGGAGCGAGCCGTCGGCCAGCGGCGGCGCGTACTCGAGCGTGCCGTTGCCCACGCGGCCGTTCGCCAGATCGCCGTAGCGCGGCGTGTAGACCATGAACCGCTCGCCCGGCTTCATCTCAAGGCAGCCGGGGGCGCCGCCGCCGCCGTCCATGTTCACGTGCAGGCCCTTGTGCGACCAGTTGCGGGTGAGGCGCTCGCCGGGGCGGAGCTGCACGTTCACCTGGTAGCCGACCGAGTAGCCGCACTCGTAGGTGAAGAGGGTCGAGCCGTCGTACTCCTGCATCGTCGAGTACCAGCCGTGGGTGCGGGCGGGGAGCCAGCCGTCGCCGCCGTAGAAGGGGCAGGCGGCCAGGAGCGCCGGGCCGCGCTTCCAGCCGGTCCAGCCGTTCTCGGCGTGGAACTTGCGGAGCTTCGCGTCGTCGCCCTTGAAGCCGGGGGTCTTCTCATACCACTGCTTGATGGCGGCCATGATCTCCTCGACGCTCGCCAGGTCGCCGTCGGGCTTCGGGAAGTAGTTGATGAGCGAGGCGTCGAGCAGGTGCCACTTGCCGCCCCAGGAGACTTCGGGCACGACGTGGGCCTGAATCGTCCAGCCCCGGGCTTCGAGGCCGGCCGCGCGGGCGAGCGACTGCACGTGGGACGCCGCATTGCCGCACATCGAGTAGCCGTAGACGTTGAACATCTTGATCGCGTCGAGCACCGCGTTCTCGAGCTGGAGGAACTCGACGGGCGGACTGTCCTGGTGTTGGAAGCGCACGACCGATTCCCACGCGGCCAGCGCCTTGTCGCGGTCGGTCATGCCGTCGTTGATGAACGACTTCTTCCAGGCCTCGAGGCTGGCGACGTCCTCCACCTTGTCCGAGAGCACCTTCACGTGGCTCACGACGCCGACGGGCGGCTTCTCGGCCGCGTGGGCGCTGGCCGAGGCGATTGTGAGAGCCATGGCGATGGCTGGCAGACCACAGCGCGGGACCACGGCAATTCCTCCTCGAAGAGGCTGCTTACGGCAACGCGAATGCACAGGGCATTATACGGCCCGCGGGCGCGTTGTTCAACGCAGCGAACGCGCCGCCGCACGCGGAGCGTTCGCGCCCCTACCAGGGCCATGCCATGGGAGGGCCTTACAGGTAACCGCCCCTGGCCCTCTGGGCAGCAGGAGGATTCCACAGTTGTACAACTGTGGAATCCTCTCCCCCCGCACGAACGTGCCTGACCAATTGCGGTCAGGCAGAGGGTGCCTGCTCGCCCCAGTGTTCCTGCACGATCTCCAGCAACTGCGCGTGCTGCGGCGTCTTGGCCGTAGGCGCGAGCCGGTAGGACAGGTGCCCCCGCGCCCCCTCGGCGCTGACGTAGCCCCGGCGGATCAGCTTGGCCAAGTGTCGGTTCAGCGCGGGAGCTGACATCCGGAGTTCGCGAGTGAACTCCCTGGTGAATGCCGGCCTCGGCGAGGCCAGCCGTCGCAGGATCTGGATGCGACGCGGGTGAGTAAAGGCAGTGGCCGCATCCATGAGAGTGCCGTAGATCGGCTGTAGACCATCAGTGGCGTGCTTTCCGCGGCGTTCTGGCGGGTGGGCCTGGTGCGGCAACGCGCCCTGGGACCGCAGGGCATCGCCGAGCCACGAGGCTACTTGGCCGCTCACAGTGCCCGGCCCGTAGGGCGAGCCGGCGATGCAAAAGCACCGGCGCCCGGAGCGGCGCCGCCGGACAAGTCCCACAGCGCTGAGGCGTGCGAGATGCGTACACACCAAGTCGCGCCGAAGGTGCAAGGCGCCGGCAAGGCGGCTCAGCGTCAACTCCTCGCCCCCGCCAAGGCGCGACAGGATGCGGAGCCTGGGAACACAGGCCACGGTCCGCAACACGCGCACGATGAGTTCATCCATGCAGCCGCCTCGCAACAAGGATTCCACAGTTGTACAACTGTGGAATTCTACCCCCCGCCCCAACGCCTGTCAACCGCAGGCCTCCGCGATTCGCCGATGTGCAGCAGGAACCGAGCGTAGCACACCCTCGCCCGGGGCGCTCAGGCGGAGTGACCCCCACAGCACTCGGCGTAGGACGCGCCCTGCGTGGCGGGACCAGCATTCCACAGTTGTACAACTGTGGAATGCTCTCCAGCCGTACGAACCTCACTGTCGCACTCTCATCTCGCAGCGATATGCCGGTTGGGCCACGTTTGCATCAGGGCAAGGAGCGTGGTAGAGTGCTCGTCCCGCGGAAGGAGAAGCATGCGACCAATGCAACCGAGAGTCGTTGACTTCCACACGCATGCGTTCCCCGACGGGTTGGCCGCGAAGGCGATCTCGACCCTCGAGGCCCAGCCGGGCAACGCCAAGGCCGTGCTCGACGGCACGGTCGGGGCGCTGCAGCGCTCGATGGACGAGGCGGGCATCGAGACGTCGGTCGTCGCCTGCATCGCCACGAAGCCCGAGCAGTTCCCCTCGATCCTCAAGTGGTGCACGACCATCGCGTCCGACCGCATCGTGCCCTTCCCGTCGTTCCACCCGTTCGACCCCGAGGCCCTCGAGCGGATTGATGCGGTCCGCGAGGCGGGGCTGAAGGGCATCAAGCTGCATCCCTACTACCAGGGCTTCGAGATGGACGACCCGCGGCTCGTGCCCGTCTACGAGCGGCTCCAGAAGAGCGGCCTCCTCCACCTGAGCCACACGGGCTTCGACACCGCCTTCCCCCGCATCCGCAAGTGCGACGCCGTGCGCGTCCTGCGGCTGCTCGACCGCTTCCCGCGGCTCCGCCTCGTCACGTCGCACATGGGCGGATGGCAGGACTGGGCCGAGACGCGGCGGCACCTGCTCGGCCGGCCCATCTACATGGAGATCTCGTACTCGATGGAGTTCATGAGCGACAACGAGGCCCGCGAGATCCTCCTGGGCCACCCGAAGGAGTATCTGCTCTTCGGCACCGACTCGCCCTGGTCGAGCCAGAAGGCCGCGGTGGATCGTGTCTTGAGCCTTGGCCTTGGGGCCGAGCGCGAGGCCGCGCTCCTGTGGGGCAACGCCACGAGGCTGCTCGGGGGCGCCTGAACCGGTGCAGGCCCGCGGCCGTCGACCAGGTACGGGGCGCCAACCGGCAGGAACTCGCCCTCGAGCCCAGGGCCTTCCAGGGCGTAGGCCCGGTGGGGCCACACACTGCCCACACTGACGCGGCGCGGGTCCGGTTTCGCATCAGGAGGCCCTCTTACACCAGGGGTTGACACGGCGGCAGGCCCGGGGTATGCTCTGCATCCAGTGGGAGAGCAGGACCTCGGCGATCGGCAGGTGCGGCATATCTGCCCCTCGGACGCCAGCCGGTGCAACCCGTGCGCGGACCGGAGAGGCGACAGGCATGGCGATCACCCGCAACGTGGTGGACATAGGGAAGTTCAACCAGGGCGCATCCCTGCCCTACGAGTTGCGCCTCCAGGACTTCCAGATGGCCATGCAGGACGTGTACGACTTCTTCTATGACGTGAACTCGCGGCTGGCCGAGAAGGGCCTGCGAAGGCTCGACGACATGCTGCGGCCTGCGATCATGTCGGGCGTCCTGTCGGACATGTTGACCGCAAGTCTCGCGAAGCACTCTCGGGTGCTCACAGAGAACCTCTACTTCAATGGCCACCCGGACCTGATCGTCCAAGGCATCTACCCCGGCAATTCGGTGAAGGCTGGCAGTGACGGCATCGAGGTCAAGACGACCAGGAAGTCCGGCGGGGCCGTGGACACCCACGGCGCGAGAGACCAGTGGATGTGCGTGTTCGTCTACGATGTGGACACACAGACGGAGCCGGCGTGCGACCGCAGGCCGATGGCATTCACAGAGGTCTATCTGGGTGAGGTCACGGTGGAGGACTTCCGCAAGAACCCGCGTGGGGAGCTTGGAACGCGCACCGCGACGCTTCACAAGGACGGGATCAAGAAGATCAGGGAGAACTGGGTTTACCTGCTCTGAGATTCGCCCCTGAGCCTGAAGCGCGCCAGCTTCGGTATGGCGTCGCACGCCATGTCGAAGTAGTGCTCGTCCTTCTCGACACCCACGCTGGCATACCCCACGGCCTCGGCGGCCGCGAGGGTTGAGCCGGCGCCCGCAAAGGGGTCCAGCACCACGCCTTCCCCGAGCGGCAGAACGGCCCGCACGACCTGTCGCAGGAATGCCTGGGGCTTCAAGCTCGGGTGAGGAGCCAGTTCCCGTTCCTCCTTGCGGGTCGGCGCCGAGCGAATCACGTCCCCAAATGGCCGCTCGGGCGAGGGGCGGCGGAAGCCGCCGGTCTTCCACTTCCGCAGGTTGTCCTGGACCCTTCCCTCGACCGGCTTGCGGAAGACCAGCCACGGCTCCCACATCGAGCGGGGCATGACACTCACCTCCCGGAACTCCTCGTGAGCGGCCTTCGGGCGGTCCCCGCCACGCAGGGTCATGACGAGGCGGATGATCTCGCCCCGCCGCTCGAGCCCCGCCTGGGCCAATGACCCCGACACGAGGTACGACAGCAAGGGGTTCGAGGCCACGACGACGTGTGCCCCGGGCACGAGCTTCGGCAGCAGCAGCCGCGCCCAGACGAAGAAGAAGCCGCGCAACTCCTCCAGTTGCGTGTCGGTCAGCGTTGTGAACCGCGGGAGGGGGGACCGCACGCTGCCGTCGAACGAGGGCGGAATCCGCCACACCCCGCCCTTGCCGTTCCTGAGCTTCTCCTGCTGTTCGGGGGTGTACTCGTGCAGCCCGTAGGGAGGATCGGTGACTACGGCCTGGAAGCTGCCATCCTGCTGCTCGCGGAGCCAGTCGAAGCAGTCGGCGTGGAAGAGCCTGGCCTGGCCGACTGTGACGGGCTCTCGCCACTCCCGGGCCGCGGCGAATTCCCGTTGGACCCCGGGCATCACCGGTCGCCTCACCTGGTAGAGGCCCCGAGCCTCGCGCACGAACAGGTCGGGCGTATTCAGTCGCAGGTACGAGCGAACCGACGAGGTCGGCGTCGGGCCAATCACCTGGCTCACGCGCTCGCCAATCTCGCTGACAGGGAGCGGTTGTGATGAGAGGGAGACGACCTGGAGGATCGCATCCCGCACTCGGCCGGGCGCGTAGCGGGGCTGTCTGGCCTTCATGCCACACAATATAGACGTCTGGACGTCTCTTGTCAACCGCTTTTCTGCGGGCCATCAATCGTGTGGTCCGGCGGCCCTGTTGCGCGGCGGGCCCTCACCAACCGCGTGAGGGTGAAGACGAGGACGGCGACGACGAGGAGGACGACGGGAATGGTGTAGGCCTCGCCCAAGGCGTCCCAGAAGCTGTCGCGGGGCGGGCCGGCGTTGTCGTCGCGCGTCCCGACGGCGAAGGCGTGGACGACGCCGCTGTAGGAGGGGGCGACGAGCATCGGCTTGCCCGCCAGCATGCCGACGACGCACGACGCCCAGATGGTCTTGCCCTTCTGATAGTGGCTCCAGGAAAACTGGCCGAGGTCGTAGCGGAAGAGGAAGCGGCCGTCGCGCGCGGCGACGACGTAGACGTGGTCGTCGAGCGAGTTGACGCACACGACCGGCTCGCCGCCCATCGTGGCGACGGCGGGCGAGCCCTGGACAATGCCGCGCGTGCGGTAGCGCCACACCTCCTTGCCCGTCGCCGCGTCGAGGGCGAAGACGAAGTAGTTGTAGCTGCCGACGAACACGGTCGGCCGCCCGTCAATCACCGCGAAGGCCGGCGTGCTGTCCACCCACGTGTTGATGGGGCTGGCCCAAACCTGCTGGCCCGTCTCGGCGTCCACGCCGTAGGCCCAGGCCGTGCGTCCGCCCAGGAAGAGGAGCTGGCGGCCATTGACGACGCCGACCGAGATGCCGCTGTGGATCTCGTCGCCGCTCGAGCAGGGCTTCGGCCACAGGTCCTCGCCGGTGCGGACGGAGAGGGCAAAGACGGCGCCCGGCTCGTAGGGCACGAAGAGCGCCGGCTCGCCCTTCACCGTGCCGAGGCAGGGCGTGCCGACGGCGCTCGTCCCGATCTCCCGGCGCCAGAGTTCTTTTCCCGTGGCCGGCTCGAGGGCGAGGACCTCGCCGCGCTGGACGTTCTCCGTGCCGCTGCGGTTGTTGTTCCACACGCCGCACACGAGCACGGGCTTGCCGTCAATCTCGGCCAGCAGGGGATTGGCCATTCGGGCGGGGTTCACCGTGCCCTTCCAGGCGAGGGTCTCGACCTGCCAGAGCTTGCGCTTCGTGTCGGGCACGCCGGATCTGGGGTCGAAGGCGTAGATCGAGCGGTCGCTCGACGCCACGAAGAGCATGGGGTGCCCGCCGATGATGGCGTAGACGGGGGTGGCGCCTACGGCACCGCCCGTGATGAACTGCCAGGCATCCTCCCCCGTCGCGCCGTCGAAGGCGTAGACCGTGTTGTCGTAGCAGCCGAGGAACACGCGCGGCTGGCCCTCCACCGTGGCCAGGCACGGGCTCGACCAGTAGGGTGTGCCCTCGACGTAGGTGTAGAGCGCCCTCGGCGTCGCCGTGGACCACTGGTGCTCCAGGGTCGCCGACGCAAAGCGCGTGGGGCTGACGCCCTGCCGCTGCGGTCCGAAGCCGAACATCGGCCAGTCCACCACTTCGGCGCCAAGACAGGTCGAGAGGCAAAGGGCCAGGATTGCAGATTTCAGATTGCAGATTGCAGATGTCATCCAGCCATCCATTCATCCAACCATCCATTCATCCCCGTTAGAAGTACTTGGTCGGCCTCGGGATGAATGGAACGGTCTGCTTCTTGCCGGGCCTCAGCTCGTTCACGATCTCGAGTGCGCCGTGGGGACAGGCGTCCACACACTTCATGCAGTAGAGACACGTCCTGCGGTCGCGGATGCCCATGACAATGCAGTCCACCGGGCACACGGGCTCGCAGCAGCCGTCGCGTTGGCAGCGGTCGTTGCGGTTGATCTGCCAGGCGGCGTGGTTGGCCAGCAGTCCCAGCATCGCCCCCTCGGGGCACATGTAGCGGCACCAGGCGTTCATCAGCACGATCGAGAGGAGCAGCACGCCGAAGCACGAGATGAGCGACGCCCACTCGACGTAGGCCGTGAAGAAGACGCAGAACGGCCCGTTCGCGTAGACCCCGTAGATGAACACCGCGAAGATCGAGATGAGGATCGCGTAGCGGACACGGCTCTTGAAAAACCAGTCCTTCGAGTGGTCCGTGAGCACCGTGAGCGCGATGAGCGACAGGCCGATCGTGTAGAAGACCATCGCGTGCTCGATGAACGAGAAGGTCGCGGGCTTCGTCTTGTAGGAGCTGTAGAAGAGCACGCCGAGGAAGACCACGCCCATGCCGTACTTGAGGTAGATGAAGGCCGGCTTCTCCTTGTGGCCCCGCGCCCAGGAGGTGAGCTTGCCGAGGAGTTCCTGCGCGAAGCCGAGCGGGCAGAGCCATCCGCAGAAGATCCGCCCGAAGAGCATGGTAAATGCCGCGACCGTGGCGAAGACGATCAGGTACTTGAACGCCCCGAGGTCGTCCCGCCCCATCGCGTTCGCCCCCAGGATGATGTCGCGGCTCATGCACGCGCAGGGGTGGACGCCCATGATAAGCGCGACGGCGGAGATCGTCTGCACCAGCCGCCTCGCCCACTGGCGATGGGGGAACTTCCAGCGCATCAGGAAGGCGGCCACGACCGACAGGCCGGCCATCATCAGGAACGGCGTGAGGTCGAGGGCCGTATTCCCCAGCGGCAGCAAGGCGCGTTCGATCACCTTGCGTATCACCAGCCGGTCGCCTTCCCAGCCGAAGGGGAGTTCCATTAGCGCCTCGCTCGGAGGGTTGGCGCGCAGCGCCGCTCAAGAGAAGAATGGGACATATGGGACCGATAGGACAGATGGGACGGGTGAGGCCGGGCGCGGCGCGCGGAAGGGCTGGATGCGGGTCCCATCGGTCCCATGCGTCCCATAGGTCCTATTGGATTCTGCACACCGCCGCCGTTTTGATCACCTTCCCACGGGAAAACATGCACGGCGTCGGGCTCGAAGCCGAGGGCGACGGCCTGGCCGACGGCGAGGGCCGAGGCCGCATAGTCGCGCTTGGCCTGAAGCACCACGAAGCGCTCCCTGGCCGTCGCCACCTGGTAGCGGACGAGCGCGCCGCGGTCCGACACCGCCTCCACCTTGCCCTCGACACGATTTGTGCCGTCTGCCGCCAACGCCTGGGGGGCGATGGAGATCAGTTCGGGCCGCACGCACAGGCCCACGCGGCCGGTCAGGGGCGTGTTCGCCGCCACGCTTCCGCAGCCCAACTCGATGCGGGCGAGGCCGCCCTCGGCCGTGGCCTGGCCTGCGAAGACGTTCTCCGTGCCCACGAATCGGGCGACGAAGGCCGAGTTGGGGCGGTCGAACACGTCGGCCTTCGGGCCGAACTGGAGGAGGCGTCCGTCGCGCAGCACGCCGATCGTCTTGCCCAGCACGCGCGCCTCGTCCTGGTCGTGGGTCACGTGGAGGATGGTCATGCCGAGCTGGCGGTGGAGCGCGGCGAGTTCGCCGCACAACGCCTCCTTGGCGGGCGGGTCGAGCGCGGCCAGCGGCTCGTCGAACAGCAGCACCCGGGGCTCGATGGCGAGCGCGCGGGCGAGTGCGACCTTCTGCATCTCGCCGCCCGAGAGCGCGGCGATGTCGCGGCCGAGCAGCCCCCCAATCGCCAGCAGCTCCGCGACCCGCTCGACTCGGCGGCCCCGCTCGGCACGCGGCACGCCGTGGTAGCGGAGGCCGTAGGCGATGTTCGCCCGGACCGACAGGTTCGGGAACAGCATCGAGCGCTGGTAGACGAAACCGATGCCGCGCTGCTCGGGCGGCCAGCGGGTCACGTCCTGCCCGTCCACCCACACCTCGCCGGCATCGGGGCGGTTGACGCCCACGATGGTCTCGAGCAGCACGGTCTTCCCGCAGCCGGTGGGGCCGAGGAGCACGGCGTAGTCGCCGGGGGCCAGCTCGAAGCTCACGCCCCGCAACTGGAAGGCGCCAAAGCGCTTACTCAGGCCGACGACTCGAATCACCGGCGCGGCTCCAGATAGTGCGCACGTTCCGCCAAACCGTCCGCGAGGCCACCAGGTGCAGCACCGCGAACACCACGACGCACAGGAGAATCATCAGGATGGCGAGGGTCGTGTGCTGCCCCTTCTCGCCCGCCTCAATGAACTGCTTGTAGATGCGGACGGGCATGGTCTCGGGGTGCTGGGCGACGACGGTGACGGCGCTGAAGTCGCTGATCGCCCGCCCCCAGGTGAGGATGCAGCCCATGAAGATGCCGCGCCAGGCGAGCGGCAGCGTCACGCGGAAGAACGTGCCGAGCGGGCCGGCGCCGAGTGTCCGCGACACGTTTTCCAGCCGCGGATCCACGGCCTGGAAGGCGGCCATCGCCGAGCGGATGAGGAAGGGGCAACTGATGAAGGTCTGGGCAAGGACGATCCCCTTCCAGTCGTTGTCGAGCACGATTCCGAAGTTGCCGTTGAGCCAGGCTCCCAGGGGCTGCTCCTTGCCGACGAGTTGCGCGATGGCGATGCCCACGACCGGCGGGGGCAGGATGATCGGCAGGTCCACGAGCGCGTCGAGCACGCGGCGGCCTGGGAAATCGCTTCGCACCAGGAAATAGGCCATCGGCACGCCGAGCGCCAGCACCACAAGTGTAGTAACGGTGGCAGTTTGGATGCTCATCCACATGGCCGCGCGGGTGCCCTCCGCCGCGGCGTCGGAGCCGAGGAGAGCGGTCCGCAGGTCCTGTGGCGACCGGCTCGCCCCGAGGTTCACAAGGGGGAACAGCACCGCCAGGAGCAGCACGAAGCCCAGGACGAAGCAGGTGAGGACAAGGTAGCTCCGCGTCTCCCGTGCCGCCCTAACTTCTGCCAGGACAATGAGATAGAAGATGGTCAGGAGTACCAGCGTGGCCTCGGCAAAGAACGGGAACACCAGGTAGGCCACGAGGAGCACCACCATGAAGCCGAAGGCCGTGGGCATGTGAAAAAGGCTGCTCGTGAGCAGCAGGAAAAGCCCGAAGAGCAACAGGCGGTGCGTGCCGCCGAACACCCACCGGTCCGAAGGCGCCACGGCCACGAAAAGGGCGAACAGGGCGACATACCAGCCGACGTAGGCCGCCTGCACCCATCGAGGCCGTAAGCTGATGTGATATATGAGGTTATACAGATAGAAGAGATTGGACGACAGGATCAGCGCGTAGATGGTGGCCGAGCGAAGGTCGGGCGACAGCACACGCGCCAGCCACAGCAGTTCGCCCGCTGCGAAGACGACCGACCAGAGGGCGAAGCGAAGGGCCCTGGTGCGCGTGGATGTGTCTCGGTCAGCCATTCTTGCCACTCTCCGCTCGGGCCGGCGCCCCCCCCTGCAAGCATTCGTTTCCCAGGCACCCCTCGTGACCCGTTGGTCACCTTGAGGCGAAGCGGGAGGCCACTGGCACGGTCTGGCCCGATTCCGAAGCCTCCAGCGCTGCTAGAGTTATGTCGAGGACGTGATAGGCCGCCTCGCCAGGGCAAGTCAGGTGCTTGCCCTCGCGAATGCCCGCCGCGAGGTCGAGCGGCCCGCGCGCCCACTCGACGCCTGGGAAGGGCTCGCCCAGGAGCGGCACGGGCTTCCACTCCCGCTCGCCCGCCTTGCACACGTCGAGCTTCGCGTTGAAGCCCACCACGGAATCGAGCCGCAGGGAGCCGGCCGTGCCGTGGACCTCGATGCCTGTCTGGGCGCTCTTGACGCCGAAGAAGCTGGCCGTGAGCCGCCCGTGGGCGCCGCCGGCGAACTCCATCAGCACGCACGTGTGGTCGGGATTCGTCGCGGTGAAGGTTTTTCCCGCATTCGGCCCCGAGACGATGGTGCGTTCGGGCAGTCGGACGCCCCCCATCGCGCGCACGGCGCTCACCGAGCCGAAGATCTGGATGAGCACGCTCAAGGGGTAGCACCCAACATCGAACAGCGGCCCCGCCCCTCGGCCATAGAAGGGGGCAGGCGCGGGGTGCCAGGACTCGATGCGGCTCCAGTTCATCTCGGCGTAGACCTCTTTCACCTCGCCCACAAGGCCGTCGGCCACCACCTTCTTGAGCGTCTGCTGGGCCTCGCCGAGGATGACGAAGGGGGAACAGCCCAGGAGCAGGCCCTTCTGGGCCGCGAGGTCCACGCAGGCGCGGCCATCCTCGCGGGTGGCGGCGAGGGGCTTCTCGCTGTGGACGTGTTTGCCGCCGCGCAGCAGCCGTTGCGTGACCTCGGGGTGGGCGAGGTGGACGGTGAGGTTGAGGCCCGCCTCGACCCGCTCGTCAGCGATCAAGTCGTCGAGGCTGGCGTACTGCGTGCCGCCGTACTTGGCGACGAATCCCTTGGCCGCCTCGGCGTTGAGGTCGAAGGCCCCCACGATCTCCAGCTTGTCGGGGTGCTTCTTCATCGAGTCGGCATACGGCCCCGCGATGTTGCCGCAGCCGACGAATGCGAACCGAACCGGCTCCGACGCTGCCATTGAGTTCTCCTTGTCTCGTCAAGATGATCACCTTCCCCCGCTCCGGAGGGCGTGATCATCTTGACTCGGGGTCAGATGCCGGGGGACGCGATGTGACATGTCCTTTCCAGATATATGCTTATGTCAACGCCCCCTGGCAGGCCCGCCGCTGGCCAAGGTGATCACCCCCCGTGTTGCGCGCGTGATCATCTTGATCATCTTGACCACGTGAGGACTGCTTTCCCTCCACTCCTCACCGTGAGTTCGTTCGCCGCTGAGAGGGTGACCTCATCGGTCGAGTCCCCCCTGCGGACCGTGATGGTGGTGCCAGCCACTTCGGCGGCATTGACCGCTGGCTTCCCGTTGCTGAGCACTGGCTCCAGCACAGCGGCGAAGGTGGCCTCGGTGCCCTGGCGTGTGACCATGACGAGGGGCACGCGGTCGAGGATCGAGGCGCACGGGCCGTCGCCGATCAACACCTCAGTCTTGGGGGCCGCGGCCATCGTGAGCTGGGTCGTGACGGCCTTGCCCGCGAACTGGATGCGGATGGGGCCGTCGGTGGAGCCGGCCTTGATGTTCTGGACGTATTCCATGCCGACGAACTTGTCGGGGGCTTTGCCCGGCTCGGTTGCCACGTCGCACTGAACGCCCGTGCCGCGGTTGTGGTAGACCCAGTCGAAGCGGCGAGGCTTGTCGGAGCTCAACTGGTCGAGGACGAGGAGGTAGCTGGGCGTCATGACGAGGAGGCGCTTGTGCTTGACGCCGGGATAAGCGGTGTCGCAACTGGCGGCCGCGGCGGCATACTCGTCGTTGGCGGCGAACAGCTCCAGCTTCCCGCTGGCCGGCCGTTGCGGAAGCTTGTCCACGAGGACGGCGTTGTGGCCGAGCGTGGGCTTGTACCAGTTGCGGTGGATCGGCAGGCGATATGCCTGGGAGGCGGCGCGGCCGGGGTCCACGCCCAGCTCCTCCTTGTGGCCGAAGAAGACGAAGCTGAGCTTGTCGAGGTGGCCGTGGAAGCCGCCATACGGCCCGAAGGTGAAGGCGGCGGTGAGGCCGGCCTCGCCCTTGGTGCGCAGGATGGCGTGGCCCGCGCTGCGGAAGACCCTGCTCGTGAGCGTGGGCAGGTCAGCCGTCACGCTCGTGTCGCGCCCGAGCAGCACCGACTGCCAGTAGGGCGACGGCGGCAGGAGCGGGAGAAGCTCGGGGTCCTTCGTCGCGGCGTAGGCGTACTCCATCAGCCACGCGGAGCCGCGGGCCGACGCGTGCACGTCGTCGCCGAAGCGCGGCAGCGAGCCGTCGGACATCGTGTAGTGGACGGCCAGGGTGTACATCTTCTTCAGCGTCGGATGGCTCCACAGGTCAATGCCCAGCCGCCGGGCGTACTCGGCGATGAGCGTCATCGCGTGGAGGGTGTAGAAGTGGTAGCCCCAACTGTTCTCGTACCACATCCCCTCGTCGGAGACGGAGACCTTCATCTGCTCGACGAAGCCGTTGTGGGGCTGGGCGATGGCCTTCTCGACCCAGGCCACGTCGCCGAGCACGGCTCCGCCCGCGATCATCCCCGCGTTGTGCCACGTCTGCCAGTTGCCTTTCCCACCCTTGTGCTTGTCCATGTTCTTGAGCATGGGCACGAGCAGGCCGTCGCGGATGGCCTCGCGGTCGGCCTCGGAGAGCGCGTCCCAGATGAGGTCGCAGGCGGGCGCGATGTCGGAGGCCATGCTGGCGGCCTCGTTGAGGGTCTGCTCGAAGAGGTGGCCGCCCGAGACGATCTTCCAGGCCAGGTTGCTGCGCGTGTTGGCGTGATAGGGGTACTTGAGGTAGCGCTCGGCGTAGCCGAGGAGCACTTTGGCGGCGAACTCCGCGTAGCGTCGCTCGCCCGTGAGGGCGTAGGCCCAGGCGGCGCTGGAGGCGTTGCGGATGTTCGCGTAGTGCTGCCGCTCGTAGACCACGTCGTCGTACGGCTCGCCCGAGTAAACGGTCTTGCAGCGGGGGCACTCGTGGTGAGTGTCGTCAATCGTCTTGAGGGCGAGCTGACACTTGTCGCACTGGTACCACTGGTTGTGCTGTCCGCCGCGCGGCGGGAACTTGACGGGCTTGCCGAGCGCATCGTCGGCCTGCTTCACCACGCGCGCGACGGCGTCGTGCGCCGGCCCCGTGGCCTTGAGTGCGGCGCGCAGGCGGCCCAACTCGTCGGGCGTGGCCGCGACGACGGGATGCTTCAGATCCTTTGGCAGCGCGATGGGCGGCGCCTTCCACTCTTCGGCGGCGGCGATGGCCGTCACCAGGCCCAGGATGGCCAGCAGGCTCATGCTCGTCACCTCCTTGCAGCGCGGGATGCGCCCCCGTATTATATCGGGTGGCGGACGAATCACAACCTGCGTTGTTCAGGAGGCCCGTCGTGAGCCGGACATGGACGACGGTGGCGTGCCTTTGCGGAGCCCTGGCCACGGCCTGGGCAGGAGAAGCGAAGATGGCTCAGAAGCAGGACGTGCTCCGACTCAACCTGCGGTCCCGCGTCGAGGAGCCCGCGGGCAGCGGCCAGTGGAAGGAGGTGGTCGCGCCGAGGGACCTCCGCGTCGCCGAGACGGCGCTGCTGCTGTGCGACGTGTGGGACGTGCACTGGTGCAAGGGGGCCAACGAGCGCCTCGCCAGGATGCTCCCCCGCATGGCCGAGGTCGTCACGTTCCTCCGCTCGAAGGGGGTGCAGATCATCCACGCCCCGAGCGACACGATGAAGTTCTACGCCGACACTCCGCAGCGCAAGCGGGCGCAGGCCGCGCCCAAGGTGGCGCCGCCCGCGCCGAAGAAGCTGCCCGACCCGCCCCTGCCGGTGGACGCCAGCGACCAGGGCTGCACCGAGGACCCGCCCTGCCGCGTGCACAGGCCCTGGACGCGCGAGCACCCGGCCATCGAGGTGGCCGAGCCCGACGCGGTGACCGACAAGGGGGGCGAGGTCTACAACCTGCTTCAGCAGCTCGGCGTCAAGACCCTCATCATCTTCGGCGTGCACACCAACATGTGCGTGCTCCACCGCTCGTTCGCCATCAAGCAGATGACGCGGTGGGGCGTGCCGTGCGTGCTCGTGCGCGACCTGACGGACACCATGTACAACCCGAAGCGCCCGCCCCACGTGCCCCACGAGCGCGGCACGGAGCTCGTCGTCGAGTACATCGAGAAGCACTGGTGCCCCTCGGTCCTCAGCGCCGACCTGCTGAAGGTGCATTCGCCAGCCAAGGAGTGAGGCCGAGGGCCCTGGCCGCCGGCTACTGGTCCTCGAGCACCTCGCCTGTGGCGAGGTCCACCGTGGCGCGGCCGCCCGGGGCGGAGAGGACCAGGCGGCCGTCGTCGGTGAGGTCCACCAGCTCGGGGCGGGCCTCGGTCTCGCTGCGCAGGTAGTCGGACAAGGCTTCGACGACGTGCCGGGTGCCATCGGGCCTTGCCAGCCGCACGGTGAGCCCATAGCCATCGTAGGAGCCCGACGCGAGGCCGAGGGTGAGGCACTCGAAGCAGCTTACCTCGTGGGTGATCTCGAGGGTCACGCGCGTGCCGTCGGGGGCGGCCAGAGCCTTGACCCGCCTGGGATAGGACAGGAGCGGCCGGGCCATCGCCGCGATCAGCAGCAGCCCGAGCACGCAGAGAATCGTCGCAGGCGTCCTCGCCACGCGCGCCCAGTTTGCCATGCACACACACTCCTGATCATCGGGCGGATGATTGTAGCGTCTCGCCCCGTTGTCTTCAACACGCGATGGGCCGGCGCGGCGCGGTGGCTCACAGCATCGAGATGGGATCCACGTCGAGGGTGACGACGGCCTTGCCCGCGGCGCCGGCGTAGGGACGGAGGGCGTGGGTGACGGTGCGGATGGTCCTGCGGTCGGGGGCCTTGACGAGGAGTTGCCAGCGGGCCTTGCCCTGGAGGTTGGCCAGGGGGCATTCGGCAGGGCCGAGGGTCTCGAGGGGGGCGGCTCCAGACAGGGCGTCGAGGCGAGCGGCCAGCTCGCCGCAGCGGCGCTCGGCCTCGTCGCGGCGCGGGGCGGAGACGACGACGCGGAGGAGGTGGCCAAAGGGGGGGTAGCCCAGCTCGCGGCGCAGGTCGAGCTCGGTGTCGGCGAAGAGGCGGTAGTCGTGCTGCGCGGCGGCGACGATGCTGAGGTGGTGGGGGTTGGTGGTCTGGACGACGACGCATCCGCCGCGCAGGCCGCGCCCGGCCCGCCCGGCGACCTGCTCGACGAGCTGGTAGGTGCGTTCGGTCGCCCGGAAGTCGGGGAGATAGAGAGCGGTGTCGGCCGAGATGACGCCGACGAGGGTGACGTGCGGGAAGTCCAGCCCCTTCGCAATCATCTGGGTGCCGATGAGGATGCGGGCCTCGCCCGAGCGGAAGCGGTCGAGGAGCTGCTGGTGGGCCGCGCGGCCGCGGGTGGTATCGCTGTCCATGCGGGCAAGGGGGTAGGCGGGGAACTTGCGGGCGATCTCGTCCTCGACCCGCTCGGTGCCGACGCCGAAGTGGAGCATCCGGGCCGCCTTGCAGGCCGGGCAGATGCCCGTGGCGGGCTGGTGCTCGCCGCAGTAGTGGCACAGGGCGACGTCGCGGCGGCGATGGTAGACGACGGGGACGTGGCACTTGGGGCACGTGAGGGCGTGCTGGCACCGCGGGCAGAACACCAGCGTGGAGAAGCCGCGGCGGTTGAGGAACAGCATCACCTGGCCGCCGGCCTCCAGCGCCTGGCGCATGAGGGCGTCGAGGCGCCGCGAGAGAAAGCACCAGCGCTTCCTCTCGCTGATCTCGTCGGTCATATCCACGACCTCGACGGGCGGCATGCGGAGGCCGAGGACCCGGTGGGCGAGGAGCACGTAGCCGTACTTGCCCCTGCGGGCGTTGTGGAAGCTCTCGAGCGAGGGCGTGGCCGAGCCGAGGACGACGAGGGCGCCCGCCCGCTGGGCGCGGAGCACCGCCACGTCGCGCGCGTGGTAGCGGGGGGCCGGCTCCTCCTGCTTGAACGTGTTCTCGTGCTCCTCGTCCACCACGACGATGCCGAGGCGGTGGAGGGGGGCGAAGACGGCGGAGCGGGGCCCGATGGCGACGTCGGCCCGGCCGTGGTGGATGGCGAGCCACTGCTCGTAGCGCTGGCCGGGCGTGAGGTGGCTGTGGAGGACGGCGATGCGCGCGAAGCGGGCCTTGAAGCGGCGAATGGTCTGCGGCGTCAGCGAGATCTCGGGCACGAGCACGAGGGCCTGCTTGCCCTCGGCCACCACGTCGGCGATGACGCGGAGGTAGACCTCGGTCTTCCCGCTCCCCGTGACGCCGTGGAGGAGGACGACGGCGAAGCCTTCGGGGCGGCGCTCGCGGAGGACGGCGAGGGCGCGCTGCTGCTCGTCGGTGAGCTCGATGTCGGACGGCGTCTCGGGCGCCACGTCGTCCACGGGGTGCTCGGTGACGACCTTGGCCCGGAAGCGGACGACGCCCGCGTGGCGCGCGGCGTTCACCGTGGCGACGGAGCAGCCGGCGAGCTGGGCGAGCTGGTGGGGCGTGAGCTCCTCGGTGGGGCAGGAGGCGAGGGTTTCGAGAACGGCGGCCCGCTTGCGCAGCCGCGCGGGGAGGCCGGCAATGGCGGCCCGAAGCTCGGCGCCCTGGAGCACGGGCTCGACGATGGCGATGGTGCGGGAGGTGGCCCGGCGGCGGACGCCGGCGGGGAGCGCGGCCTCGAGGGCCTCGCCCCAGGCGCAGCCGTAGTAGTCGGCCACCCAGCGGGTCAGCTCCAGCATCGCGTCGTCCACCAGCGGCTCGTCGTCCACGATGGCCGCGATGGGCTTGAGACGGGCGGGGTCAATGGTCGGCGCGTCGAGCAGGCGCACGCAGTAGCCGACAAGCTGGCGGTTGCGGAACGGGACGCGGACGCGCAGGCCCGGGCGGAGACGCGCACGGAGGTCGGGCGGCACGGCGTAGTCGAAGGCATCGCCGGCGGGCAGGTTGAGGGCGACCTTGGCGAAGGCGGGGGGCATGGGCAAGTCCGAAACAAACCCAGACGCAAGACGTCAGGGCCGGCGCGCCCGGCCGCGGTCGGCGACGAGGAAGGCGAGCAGCTCGATATCCACCGCGAGGTCGGCGGAGCGGACGGGGATGCTTTCGGGCACGACGACGCGGGTGGGGGCGAAGTTGAGGAGGCCGGCGACGCCCGCGGCGACGAGCTGGTCGGCGACGTGCTGAGCGGCCTCGGGGGGCACGGTGATGACGCCGAGCTCGATGCGGAGCTCGCGCACGGTGCGCCGCAACTGGTTCATGGGCAGCACTTTGAGCCGCGCCCAGGTGCAGCCTTCCTTGTGCGGGTCGTTGTCGAAGAGGGCGACGATGTGGAAGCCGCGCTCGCGGAAGGGGCGGTAGGTGCACAGCGCGCGGCCGATGTTGCCGGCGCCCACGAGGGCGGCCCGCCACTCGCGGTCGAGCGACAGGAGCGAGCGCAGGGTGCGGTCGAGGCCACGCACGTCGTAGCCGAGGCCGCGCTGGCCGAGCTGGCCGAAGCGGGAGAGGTCCTTGCGCACCTGGGCGGCCGTGGCGCCCACGGCCTCGCCGATCTCGGCCGACGACACGGTCTCGAGCCCCTCGCGGCCGAAGCGCTCGAGCTGCCGCAGATAGAGCACGATGCGCTCGAGGACGGGGCGGGGGACAGGGGTGCCATGGCTCACGGGGGCGCGCTCCGAACTGGGTGTCTCAGTAAGGGGACTCGTCACTTGGGTGCCTCGGGGGTCTCGGCCTTCGGAGGCGGCGGGGCCTCTTCCGCTTTCGGCTCGCCGGCGCCCTTGCCGGGCGGGGCATCGGGCTGCTTGGGCGCGCTGGCGTCGAGGTCGTGGAGCCGCTGGTCGGCGCGCGCGCCCCAGGGGGTATCGGCGAACGCGGCGCGGACCCAGAGGTAGATCTGGCGGGCGTGCGCGATGTCGCCCTCCCTGGCCGCCCGTTCGGCGCGACAGTAGTGGATATACGCGGTCTCGGCCCGGAGCGAGGCGGCCTTGTCGCTGGGCGCGATGCCGGGGCTTCTGCCCTTGGCGTAGCGTCGGCGCTGCTCCTCCTGGAGGGCCCGCACACGCCCGCGGGCGACTGTGGCCTCCGGGGCGTCGGGGAAGCGGCGGATCAGCGCGTCGTATTCCTCGGCGGCCTGAGCCTGGTCGGTGGCCTCGAGGGCCTGGGCCGCGCGCCAGTAGTCGGCCGCGGTGAGACGCCAGTAGGCGACGAGGCGGTAGCCGAGATAGCCCAGGAGCGCCGCGGCGGCGAGCGCGGCGAGGCGTTTGCCCCAACGGGCGGCGACCGCGGCGGAGCGCTCGTAGCGCTCGGTCTGCTCGGCGGGCGTGAGCACGCGGCCGCTCGCCGCGCGGCTCGGCCCCACGCCGCCGCTGGCCATGTTCTCCGCGATGTGCTCGAGGGCGTCGGCCACCATGGCCATCGTGTCGGGGCGTTTGCTGGGGTTCTTGGCCAGCATGCCCAGGATGAGGTGCGCCAGGGCGCCGGGCACCTCGGGCTTGAAGCTCTTGGGCGACTCCGGCAGCGTGTAGCGGTGCTTGCGCAGGATGTCGAGCGTCGTGCTGCCGTCGAACGGAGGGCGCCCGACGACCATCTCGTAGAGCACCACGCCCAGCGAATAAATGTCGGCCCGCGCCCCCACGTTCGTGTCGTCCACCTGCTCGGGGGCCATGTAGGTGGGGGTGCCGACGATGACGCCGGTCTGGGTGACGCGCGTGGCGTCGCTGAACTTGGCGATGCCGAAGTCGGCGACCTTCGCGGTCCCCTCCGCGTCGAACAGGATGTTGCTCGGCTTCACGTCGCGGTGGCGGATCCCGGCCGCGTGCACCGCCGCCAGGCCGCGGGCCACCTGGCTGGCGACCTGCACGGCTCGGCACAACTCCACCGGCCCGGCACGCATCACGTCGGTGAGCGACTTGTCGAGGTACTCCATCACGTAGTAGTGCACGTCGCCCTCGCAGCCAACGTCGTAGATGCGGACGACGTTGGGGTGCTGCACCTTCTGGAGGGCGATGACCTCGCGCCGAAAGCGCTGGAGAAACGAGCGGTCGGCGGCGAGGGCATGCTGGAGGACCTTGACGGCGGCGAGCTGGCCGGTCTGCGCGTGGGTCGCGCGGTAGACCGTGCCCATGCCCCCGGAGCTCACCTGGGCCTCGATGCGGAACTCGCCAACGGTCTTGCCAGTCATGCTCGATGCATCCCGCCGCCCCGTGTCGTCATCCCGTGGGCTCGATCGCCGGCTCGGCCGGCAGGGAGATGGTGAAGGTGGCGCCGCGCCCCGGGGCCGACTCCACGGCGATGCGGCCGCCGAGCTCCTCGATGAGCTTCCTGGACACCGCGAGGCCGAGCCCCGTCCCCTTCGAGCCCTTGGTGGTGAAGAATGCCTGGAAGATCCGCTCGTGCAGCTCGGGGGAGATGCCGGGGCCGCTGTCGCTGACGGCAATCTCGAGGCCGCGCGGACCCGCTGCCCGGCGCGTGGCAACGCGGACCGCGCCCTGGTCGGCTGCGTCTATGGCGTTGGTCAACAGGTTGAGCAGCGAGCAGTGCACGGCGCCCCGGTCGAGGAGCGCCTTCGGCAGGGCAGGGTCCAGGTCCAGAGTCACGCTGGCGCCGTGCTCTGCCGCACGCTGGGCCACCAGGTCCGCCACCTGCCGCACCAGGGCGTTGGGGTCGCAGGGCTCGTATTGGGGGCCGGCGCGCTTCGAGTAGCTGAGCATGTTGAGCGCCAGCTCGGAGATGAGCTGGATACTGTGGTCGAGAGCGGTCCAGGCCTCGCGCAAGTCGGCCTGGTCCTTCTCCTCGATGGCCAGGGGGATGAGGAACCGTGCGGCCTCCATGCTCTGAAGGATGTTCTTGATGTAGTGGGAGAGGCCGGCCACGGCCTGGCCGATGGCGGCGAGGCGCTCGGCCTCCAGGTTCTTCTGGATGAGGCGGAGGTTCTCGACCGCCAGTCCCACCTCGCTCCCCACCGCCGTCAGCAGCTCGAGGTCCCGCTCCGTGAAGTGGCGGGCCACGGCGTGGGTGTCGAGGTAGATGACGCCGAAGACCTGGCGCGGGGAGCGGATGGGGACGCACATGGCCGAGCGAATGCCGTAGAGCTGGATGCTGGCCACGCGGCGGAAGCGCTCGTCCTCCGCGGCGTCGCGGCTCAGCACGCCGCGGCCGCTGGCCACGACGTCGCGCACGATCGTCTCGCTCACGCGAATCGTCTGCTCGCGCGCGGCGCGGCACCGGCCCGCCACGGGCTGAGGCGTCGCGCCGTCCGGGCCGGCCAGGAGCACGCTGCCGTGGTCGGCCGGCAGGATGTCGAACACCACTTCGAGCACGTTGCTGAAGAGGCCCTCGGGGGTGGTGGAGCGGCCGACGACGCCGGTGACGCGGTAGAGGGCGGAGAGGATGCCGTAGAGACGCCGCAGGTCGCCGGCCTCGAGGTCCTGCGCCGTCGGCGGCGGGAGCTGAGTCGTCTCCTCGGGCGACCAGGCCACGGGGCGCGGGGCGACGGCCTCGTCGTCCTCCACCACGACGCGCACGCTCGTCGTGGGATGCTCGTCGGCCAGCTTCTCCCCCTCGTCGTAGACCAGCGTCGTGTTGCCCGCCTGCACCGTGTCGCCGGGCCGCAGGGCCACGGGGGCGCTGAGCAGCACATCGTTGAGCAGCGTGCCGTTCGTGCTGCCCAGGTCGGTCAGCGTGGCCACGGGCCCGCGCACGTCAATCCGCGCGTGGGCGCCCGACACCTTGTCGTCGGCCAGCAGGATCGAGTTCCCCTGCAAGCGGCCGATGGTGTTGGCGCCCGGCCGCAGCTCGAACACGGCTCCGACGCTCGGCCCGCGCCGCACCCGGAGATGCATTCCCATGTGGGCCACTCCCCACGTTCTCGCGGTGATCTGCCCCGCCGGGGGCCATTATAGTGCCGCGCGCCGGGGGTGTCAAACCCCCTTGTCTCGCCCTCCTTGATCGCGCATGACCCAGCCGCTATAATCAGGCCAGGCGTTGCGAGCGAAAGGGGCCGCGATGAAGCTCGAAGGCAAAGTGGCACTGGTCACCGGCGGCAGCCGCGGCATCGGGCGCGCCACGGCCATCGCCCTGGCACGCGAGGGGGCCAGGGTCGCCTTCGCCGGCCGCTCGCACGACCACATGGACGAAACGAGCCTCCTCATCGCCCAGCACGCGACGACGGGATCCGTGGGGGTCATCGCCGACGTGCGGAAGCCCGACGACGTGCGCCGCATGGTCGAGACGGCCGTCGCCGAGCTCGGGCCGATTGACATTCTGGTGAACAACGCGGGCATCGCCCGCTTCGCGCCCGTCCTCGAGGCCAAGGTCGAGGACTGGCAGGCGATGCTCGACGTGAATCTCCTCGGCCCGCTGCTGTGCACCCAGGCCGTCCTCCCCTCGATGATCGAGCGCGGGCGTGGCTGGATCATCAACATCGCCTCCAGTTCCTCGGTCAAGGGCTACGTGGACCAAAGCGGCTACTGCGCCTCGAAGCACGCCCTCCTCGGCTTCGCCAAGGTCCTCGCCCTCGAGACCCGCAACACCGGCGTCCGCGTCCACTGCATCTGCCCGGGCGGCGTGGACACCGAGATGGCGGGGCTGAACCCCAGCTTCGGCGACCGCGCCGACCTGATGAAGCCCGAGGAGGTCGCCGACACCGTCGTCTTCCTCGCCTCGCTCGATGGCGTGGCGATGATTGACAACATCGTGATGCGGCGCTACAAGGCCACCCCGTGGTCCTGAGCGGCCAAAGTCCAATGTCCAATATCCAACACCCAATGACCAATGACCAGCGAATGAGAAGGCAGGGCCGCCTCTCCCCTCTTACTTGGTCATTGATCATTGGATGTTGGATATTGATGATTGGATCGCGCAACACAAGCTAATGAAACGCCCCCCGTCCTCAATCCGCGCATTTCTCATGGACATGGACGGCACGGTCTACCTCGGCACGCGGCTGTTGCCGGGGGCCAGGGGCTTCTTCCGCCTGCTCGATCGCCGCGGCATTCCCTATCTCTTCTTCACGAACAACTCGTCCAAAGACCGCTTCCTCTACCGCGACAAGCTGGCGGGCATGGGGCTCGACGTGAGCGCCGACCGCATCATCACCTCGGGCGAGGCCACCGCGTTCTACCTCGCGACCCGCACGTCGCATCGCCGGCTCTACGTCGTCGGCACGCCCAGCCTCAAGCGCGAGTTCCGCCGAGCCGGCTTCACCCTGGCGGAGGAGGCCGTGGACGCCGTGGTGCTCGGCTTCGACACGACGCTGACCTATGCGAAGCTCGAGCGCGCCTGCCACTTGCTGCGGGGCGGCGCCGCCTTCGTGGCGACCCATCCCGACAAGGTGTGCCCGACCGAGCGCGGCCCGGTGCCCGACTGCGGCGCGATGGCCGCGCTGCTCGTCCAGGCCACTGGCATCCGCCCCGTGGTCGTCGGCAAGCCGAGTTGCCGGATGGTCGCCATGGCCCTCCGCAAGCTCGGGCCAGGCTATCGCCCGCGCGACGCGGCGATCGTCGGCGACCGCCTCTACACCGACATCCGCATGGGCCGACGAGCCGGCCTCACCTCGATCCTCGTGCTCTCCGGCGAGACGAAGCGCGAGGAGCTAGCCACGACGAGGGATGTGCCCGATTACATCTTTGGTTCGATACGAGAGCTTGCTCATGCCCTGACGCGTGACCCGTGACGCGTGACAAAGCCAGGAGGGATGGTTCCAGGTCACGCGTCACGCGTCACGCGTCACGCTTGCCTTCTCAGCCGGGACCTGCTATATGTCACCGTTGACTTATGGCTCACAGGAGATGCCTCGATGAAGGTTCTGATCATTGGCAGCGGCGGGCGCGAGCACGCGCTGGCCTGGAAGATCGCCCAGTCGCCCAAGGTCGAGAAGCTCTACTGCGCGCCCGGCAACGCCGGCATCGCCGGCGTGGCCGAGTGCGTGGACCTCCCGGCCACCGAGGTGCAGGCGCTCCTGAAGTTCGCGCGCCGCGAGCAGATCGGCCTCACCGTCGTCGGCCCCGAGGCCCCGCTGGTGGCAGGCATTGCCGACCGCTTCGAGGCCAGCGGCCTGCCCATCTTCGGCCCCAGCCAGCGCGCCGCCGAGCTCGAGGGCTCCAAGGTCTTCGCCAAGCACATCCTCCGCAAGCACGCCATCCCCACCGCACACTACGACGTGTTCGAGACCGTGGACGCGGCCGAGGAACACGTGCGCAATGCCCCGCTGCCCCTCGTCATCAAGGCCGACGGGTTGGCCGCCGGCAAGGGCGTCATGGTCTGCCAGACCCGCGAGGCGGCGCTGGACGCCATCGCCCAAATCATGAAGGAGCGCCTCTTCGGCAACGCGGGGAACCGCATCGTCGTCGAGGCGTGCCTCTTCGGCGAGGAGGCATCCATCCTCGCCCTCACCGACGGGCGGACCATCGTCCCACTCCCCTCCTCGCAGGACCACAAGCGCATCTGCGACAACGACGAGGGGCCGAACACCGGCGGCATGGGCGCCTACTCGCCCGCCCCCGTCATCACCGACGACCAGGCCGCGCGCATCGAGCGCGAAATCCTCATCCCCATCGTCCACGCCATGAACGCCGAAGACCGCCGCTACAAGGGCGTCGTCTACGCCGGCGTCATGATGACCGACGACGGGCCAAAGGTCCTCGAATTCAACGTCCGCTTCGGCGACCCCGAGACTCAGCCCATCCTGGCCCGCCTCCAGGGCGACCTCGTGCCCGTGCTCGCCGCCATCGCCGAAGGCAACCTCCAGAAGGCCGAGCTCGTCTGGGACCCCCGTCCCGCCGTGTGCGTGGTCATGGCCTCGGGCGGCTACCCCGGCCGCTACGAGAAGGGCAAGGTCATCCAGGGCCTCGACGCCGCCGCCGCCCTCGACGACGTGACCGTCTTCCACGCCGGCACGGCGCTCAAGGACGGCAAGGTGGTCACCGCCGGCGGCCGCGTCCTCGGCGTCACGGCCCTGGGCGACGACATCCGCGGCGCCATCGCCCGCGCCTACGAGGCCGTGAAGCTCATCCGCTTCGACGGCGCCCACTACCGCACCGACATCGGCGCCCGAGCGCTCCACCACACCGCGTGAGGTGCTCCCACCTCACTCGTAGTGAGTCCACATCCGGATGATCTTCACCGTTCGGAGGTCATCCAGCACCTGGTACACCAGGCGATGCTGGATGTTGATGCGGCGGGAACAGGCTCCGGCCAGATCGCCGACCAGCTTCTCATACGGCGGAGGGGTCTGATAGGGATTCTCTCGCAGGGTCTCCAGCAGCCGCTCGGCTTGGGGGCGGAGGCCGGACCGCGCAACCTTCCTCGCGTCGCGCTTCGCCTGCCGGGTGTACACGAGGCGCCAGCTCACCAGCCGGGCTCCTCGTCGCACTTCTCGACCGGCGTCCTGAGGCCCTTGATGATCGACTCCCTCATCCCCGGGATAGAGACGAGATAGAGCGTCTCCTGAATCGCGCGCCAGTCCTCCTCGGAGACAAGCACTGCCGAGTGCCGCTTGCCGGCGATCTGGACCGGCTCGTGAGATTCCGACACGTCGTCGAGCAGGCTATAGAGCCGTCTCCGGGCCTCGGTGGCCGTGACGCTTGGCATGTGCTCATCTCCTAAACGTACGTAATAACGTACATCAACGAAGCCCCTCTGTCAAGCGGGCATTCGCAGTTGAGTCTGGCCCCCAGTCCTGGCGCTCAAGGTGTTCAAGATGTTCACCGCGCAACACGGGAGGTGAACATCTTGAAATGGCTCAGCGCCAGCAAGAGAGGCATTGCCATAAGCTGAGTTGTGATAAGCACATGTGGCTCGTCAGACTCCGTGACGGTGAGCCCGTGGCAAGATGTTCAGGCCGCTTTGGGGCAGGAGAGTGAGCATCTTGAGGCCAAGGGATACCCAGACTGGAGCTTCAGGGAGACCCCGCCAGGATTGGGGGCCATGCTCTACGCAGTTCCGCGGCGGTCACAGCACCACGCAGCCCGCGCCGAGGACCTGTTTGGGCCTCGAGGCGAACTCCAGCCTGAGGACGGTGATGCCGGCCACCTTGTCGGGGCTCGCCTTGGGCAGGCCCTTCAGGACGATGCGATTCGAGGTCTGCTCGAAGGCGATGCGCTTGCCGCCGACAAGGTGCGACGCCTTGGCGAGCCGCGTCTTGAAGCCGCCCAGAGCCAGCTCCTTGCCCGGCCAGTTGCGGCACCAGAAGTAGGCGGTCTTCCCCTTCAGCGTCCACTGGCCGCACGGCATCCACTCGAGGTGCCCGCCCGTGCGGTCCGTCCTGCCGTAGACGGCTTCGCCGTTCGCCTTCAGCCACTTGCCGACCGCGTTGAGGCGCGGCACGGCCTCGTCGGGCACCGAGCCATCGGGCTTCGGGCCGATGTTGAGCAGCAGGTTGCCCTGGCCCGAGGCGCAGTTCTGGAGCAGGCCGAGCACCTCGCGGACGGACCGCCAGTCCACGGCGCACGGCATGTGGCCCCACGAGCCATTGAAGGTCATGCAGGCCTCCCAGGCGCGGCCCTTCTCGGCGTGCTGCACGTGCTCCTCGGGCGTGCCGAAGTCCTCGGGGAGCTGGGCGCGGTTGTTCACGAGGATGTTCGGCTGAAGCTCGCGGGCCGTGGCCGTCATCTTCGCGCTCTCCCACAGCTCTGGGGACCTCAGCGGCCACGAGACGTCGTACCACAGGATGTCAATCTTCCCGTAGTTCGAGCACAGCTCGCGCACGCAGCCCTGGGAGAAGTCGAGGAATCGGCGGCGGGCCGCCTCGTCCTTCGCGCAGCGGGCGCCGTCGGGGTGATGCCAGTCCATCAGCGAGTAGTAGAAGCCGATGCGGAGGCCGAACAGGCGGCAGGCCTCGACGTATTCGCGCACGAGGTCGCGGCCCGGGCCGCGTTTCGCCGCGTTGTAGTCGGTCTGCTTCGTGTCCCACAGGCAGAAGCCCTCGTGGTGCTTGGTCGTCATGACCATGTACTTCATCCCCGCCTTCCTGGCGAGGGCGGCCCATTCGCGGGCCGGGCGGGGCTTGGGCTTCCACGTGTCGGCCAGCTTCTCGTAGTCGGCCAGCGGGATGCGTTCGCGGTTCATCACCCACTCGTGCCGCCCGAGCTGCGCGTAGAGGCCCCAGTGCACGAACATCCCGAACCGCGCGTCGTGCCACCACCGCATCCGCCGCTCGCGGTTCCTGTCCCACTTCGTCGCCACCTGCTCTGGCATGCCGTGTCCTCCTTGACGCCAAGGCACCGTACATCGGCCGACGCCACTGTGCTCCTCCCATATGACTCACAGTATAGCCACGGCGACCTGCCGCGCAAGAGCGAAGAGGCGGGGCCCCCGCCGCGTTGCTTCCGCCCCGGGGCAACGGGTGGACTCCTGCAGTCGCCATGCCGAGAAACACGGGATTCGGCGACCCCCACGCGCGCCCTGACGAGAATTCCACACTTGTACAACTGTGGAATTCTCCCTCCTGCGCGGAAGAGCAGTTGACTTACGGGGCGCCGCACGCTACTCTATGGGTATTGGGTGCCCGCTCAGCCGCTCGGGCATCGCCCCTCCCCGCTCCGCCGAACGCTCCCCGACGAGAGGCCGTCACGGCCCGATGGCCCCCTCCCTTGCCCTTGCCGAGCTCGAGGCAGCCGTCCAGAGCCAGGCGCGCGATCTTGCCGCGCACTACACGCCGCACGCGCTCGTCGCGCGCATGGTCCGCGCCGCCCTCGGCCCGCTGTGCCAGGGGCTTGCGCCGCAGGACGTTCTGGGCCTGCGTGTGCTCGACCCGGCCGTGGGCAGCGGCCGCTTCCTGGTGGCCGCGCTCGACCTCCTCGCGGGCGACGAGCCGCGCTTCCGCCGACTGGTCGCCGCCCGGTGCCTCTATGGGGTGGATGTGGACCCGCGCGCGGTTGACCTGGCGCGCAGGGCGCTCGCCGAGGCCGCGGGCTGCTCGCGGGATGAGCTGCGCTGCAACATCGTCGTCGGCGACAGCCTGCTGGGCGACCCGGCCGTCCTGCTGGGCGTCGGAGCCTTCGATGCGGTTCTCACGAATCCGCCGTGGATCTCGTACTCCGGGCGGCAGGCGGCCGCGCTGGACGCATCCCGCCGCCGGGTCCTCGCCCGGCGCTTCGCGTCGTTCCGCGGCTGGCCGACGACTCACGGGGCCTTCCTCGAGTTGGCCGCGCGCCTCCTGCGCCCCGGCGGGCGCGCCGCGCTCGTGCTGCCGCACCAAGTGTGCCATCTGGCCGGCTACGAGGCCGCGCGGCGAGCGGCCCTCGCCACCTGCCGCTTCGAGCCGCCGCCCGAGCTTCTCGGCGAGGACTGCTTCCAGAGCGTCGTGCAGCCTGCCGCGGTCATCTACCTTCGCCGCACATCAGGCAGCGAACGAGGGATGGACGGAGAAGTGGATGAGCGGGCGAATGTCCGAACACCCATCCACCCATCCGCCCATCCATTCATCCATCCTCGCTTGGCGGGGGCGATTCTGGAGAAGATGCGTCGCCATCCCCCTGCGCCCCCGGGCACGTTCCGCGACCCAGGCGTCCACACGGGCAACAGCGCGGAGCTGCTGCTCCGCGACGCCCCCGGCCCCGGCCTGGAACCCGTGCGCGAGGGGCGCTGCATCCAGCCCTTCCGGCTGGCCGAGGCCCGCCGCTGGCTCGACGTGCGGGCCGAGCCGGCCCCAGGCCGCTACTTCCGCATCGGGCGCCCCGACGCCTATCTGGGAGCCCGTATCCTGGTCCGCCAGACGGCGAGCCGCCCCATCGCGGCGCGTCACGTCGAGCCCACTTGGTTCCGCAACAGCGTGCTGGCCTGCTATGGGGTTCCCGGCCTCGACGACGCGGCGCTCCTCAGCCTGCTCAACAGCTCGCTCCTGGCGTTCTACCACCGAGGCTGCCACCCCGACAGCGGGCAGCGGGCGTTTCCACAGGTCAAGGTGTCGCACCTCCAGGCGCTGCCGCTCGCCCGCGGTGCGGGAGAGCTTGCGTCGCTCGTCCACCGCATCGAGACCCTGGCAATGGCCGGCCGCGAGACCGAGGTGCGCCAGGCGCGCCGCGCGCTCGACCAGCGCGCGTGCACGCTCTACGGTCTCACCGACCGCGAGAGCGCCTGCGTGAGCGAATGGCTGGGGGAGACAGGTGGGGAAAAAGGGCGGGGGCGACTGGCGGCACTCTGAAGGGCTTCTGCGACGTTGCTGGACATCGCATCGGCCAAGGAAACGGTGCGCGAGACAGCCCGTCCAAACTGCCGTGGCGGCTAGCTCGCGGGCGGCGGGGGGGATATCCGCGAACTCCCATTCCGCCTCGGCAGCTGGACGAGACGCTGGCGTTCAGCCAGTCGCCCCCGAGATTATCAAGTGTGGCCCCTCGCCCCGGCGCCATCACGTGAGAGCCGATGCAGCGCCGATGCCTTGTCCGCCTCCTGAGTTTTCACTCTCGATGCCACGCGGTTTGAGGGGCCGCTTCCGGGTCGCCAATTGCGTCCCAGGTGATCTTCTGGTAGAGCAAGAACCGTGCCATTGGCGCGCCCAGCCGAGCCGGAAACCAGCTTCCCACGCGCCGCGCAAGACATAAGTATCACTGTGGCCGCCACTTACGGCCTTGGGCTGCGGGCGGAACTGGGGCATGGCATCTCCGGTGACGGGGATGGGCAGCGTCCGCCTATGCGAAGTCAGCTTCCGACAATCGAGGCATAAGTGCCGCCGTTCGACCTGTAAGGGTATTGTGTGCAAGCGCTTATGGCTTGCGCCACATTTCTGTGGCGCCCATGAGCGGTCATCTGTAGCGCCACAGGATGCCATCCCCCGCGAGAGGGAGTTGGCATCCCGTGCGGGCGCCGACGTTGACAGGGGGCGGGTGACCCGGCAGAATAGTCGCGCCGGAGACCCCCTGGCTCAGGAGCGAAGCATGAACGTCCTGTTGATCTCCATTGACACCTTGAGCGCGAGGCACATGGGCTGCTACGGCTACGGACGCGCGACGAGTCCGAGCCTCGACCGCCTCGCGGCAGAGGGCGTGCTCTTCGAGAACATGCTGTGCGCCCAGGTGCCCACCCAACCCTCCTACACCAGCCTCTACACGGGGCAGTTCTCGATCACCCACGGCATCGTCACCCACGGCGGCACGCGGCAACTGGCCAAGGACGCCCCGTTCTTCACCCACGGCCTCCAGGCCGCCGACTACACGACCGCCGCCGTGAGCAACCTCCACCGCATGCAGCCGTGGTTCGCCCGCGGCTACGAGTTCCTCATCGACCCCAGCTTCCGCTGGAAGTACTTCCAGAGCCAGTCGTGCGAGGCGGTGAACGAGCGGGCAGTCCCGTGGCTCCGCCAGCACGCGGACGAGCGGTTCCTCCTCTTCGTCCACTACTGGGACCCCCACACCCCCTACCTGCCGCCCGAGCGCTATCGCGGCCTGTTCTACCAGGGCGACCCGTGCGACCCCGCGAAAACCTCGATGGCCCCCATCTGGAACCAGGTGTTCGGCGACTGGTGGCGGAAGAGCTGGTTCGACAAGCTCTGCGGGGGCAAGACGATCACCGACGCCGACTACGTCGCGGCCCTCTACGACGCCGAGATCCGCTACGTGGACGAGTGCGGCATCGCCCCGCTGCTCGGCGCCCTCGACGACGCGGGCATCGCCGACGACACGCTCGTCGTCCTCTTCTCCGACCACGGCGAGATGATGTATCGCCACGGGATCTTCTTCGACCACCACGGCCTCTACGACCCGAACCTGCACGTGCCGCTCATCGTCCGCTGGCCCGGCAGGGCGCCGGCCGGCCGTCGCGTGCCCCACCTCGTCGTCCACGCCGACCTCGCGCCGACCCTCCTCGACGCCTGCGGGTGCCCGGTGCCCGAGAAGATGGAGGGCAAGAGCCTCGTGCCGCTCATCTCCGGGGCGAGCAATGACCCGGTGCGGCCCAACGTGCTGGTCTCCGAGGAATGCACCTGGCAGGCCAAGTGGGCCATCCGCACCGACCGCTGGAAGCTCATCAAGAAGCGCGGCCCCGAGCCCGACCTCCATGGCCTGCCGCCCCGCGAGCTCTACGACCTCGCCGCCGACCCCGACGAGTTCCGCAACCTGGCGGAGGATCGCCCCGACATCGCCGATGGCCTCGACCGCCAGCTCGAGGACTGGGTCGCCGCGATGATGGCCAGGAACGGCCTCGCCCAGGACCCCCTCCTCGAACAGGGCATCACCCTCGGCAGAATGTGGCACAACTGGGTCGAGGAAAAGCGGTACTGGTAGCTTCGCCATCTTGACAATCCGGCCGCCTTACTATACAATGACCACAGTAAGGCAATGGTGCCAAGGAGGCCCCTATGGCAAGCATTCGGATGACCGCGAAGCGGCAGGCCACCTTCCCGCGGGCGGTGTGCGAGGAGATGCGGCTGAGCCCGGGCGACAAGGTGGCGCTGGACAGGCGCGTCGTGGACGGTGAGTTGGTTTGGGTGCTGCGCCCTGAGAAGCCCTCCGTGCCCAAGTGGTTCGGTTCGCTTCGCCGGTACGCTCGCGGCAAGTGCCACAGCATGGATGCCATCCGCAAGAGCATCGAGAAGGCCAAGAAACGTGGCACGATCTAACCTCGCAAACGACCAGGGGCTTGACACGACGGTCGTGGTTCGTCTGCTCACGGGCGAGCCACCCACCCAGGCGTGGCGAGCGGTTGCTCTGCTTCAGGAGGCACACGAGGCAGGGAAGGTGCCCGTGGTGTCGGACCTCGTGGTCACGGAGGCATACTACGCGCTTCACACCCAATACGGCGTTCCCAAGCAGGAGGCGTTGCGCAGCCTGCTCGACATGTTCGAATCGGGGGCTGTGGCGCCGGAGCCGGGCGGTTGCTCTGTCGAGGCCCTGCGGGCATCGCTCAGCGGTACCAGGAAGCCTGGCTTCGTGGACCGGCTGATCCACGCGCAGTACGAGCGCCTGGAACGCCGCCTTGTGTCCTTCGAGCGCGCGGCCAGCAAGCTGAAGAACGCTATCGTGCTGAAGGCATGAACCCCCTGCGAAACTCCCCACCCGACTCCCCTGTATGACAGAACAAGGGAGGCCGAAGCTGAGGAGCACTACAATGGCACGCGCACTTCTCTCGGGCTGTCTGACCCTTGCGGTTGCCGCATCCAGCCTCGCGGCTCAGGTGAACTGGGATGCGAGCCTGCGCGAGATGGGCTACCTGTTCCTGCACATCTCGAACATCAACGTGGTCAATGGCCTGAACCTTACGAAGGAACAGGCAGCGAGGCTGATGGCCCTCGCCCGGCAGATGGAGGCCGTGGCGCCCGAGCCGCCGTCGCTCCGCGCGGCCATGCCGCCCGAGCTCGACGGCGTCCGCACGGCCTGGCTCGAGCTGCGCCCGCTGCTGCTCAAGGGTGAGCCCATCCCGAAGGAACTCGAGGACCGCGTGACCCTGAGCCGCGCGACCGAGAGCAAGGCCATCCGCTCGACGCTCCGCAGCGTGCCCGCGGCCATCAACACCGACTGCGTGAGTTGCCACATGGCCCCGGCCTCGGCCCAGGGCCAGCCGATGAGCCCCGGCCCAGGCACGAAGAGGCTCATGGACCTCGCGCACATGGAAGGCATCTACGGCAAGCGGGGCCTCTGGAAGCTCCTCCAGCTCTCGCCCCAGGTCGAGGAGGTCCTCACGGAGCCACAGAGGGCGATCCTGGGCGGCTTCGCCTGCTGCCTCGTGCCGCCGCAGAGCCTCAGCGACCCCGTGCGCGCGGGCCAGGCCGAGGCCCCCGAGAAGGCGCTCGACCTCCTCCGCCGCGTGCGGGCCTGCTCCGACGCCTTCTGGCCGATGATGCGCGAGGGCATCCTGGGCCACGTGGACTTCTTCACTGCCGCGGTCAGCCCTGGGGCCGACGCGGCCCGCAAGGCCGTCGCCCGCGACGCCGTGGCCAAGGCCCTCGACCGCGCGCGCAAATGCTCCGACGTCGAGTTCGAGATGGAGAAGGACGCCCTGTCGAAGGCCGTCAAGCAGGCCATCGTCCCCGCGCCGGGCGAGGGGCCGCATAAGGCCACCTTCTTCCTCCTTATCCCCGGCGCCTCGCGCGTCTACGCCAGCTACCTCAAGCGCCTGAGCACGACGAAGGCCGAGTGAACGCAACGCCCCATACGACCCATAGGTCCCATACGTCGCATCGGGATAGGTGGCAGCCCCTATGAATCGCCGAGACTTCCTTGCGGAAATGGCCAGGCTCGGAATCGCGCTGGAGGTCGCCCCGGCGCTCGCCCACGCCGCCATGCCTCCCGACCGCGGCGTGGTCCTCCCGCCCGCCGAGGCCGAGTACTACGTGAGGAACCCCGACGGCTCAGTCACCTGCGGCCTCTGCCCCCACCACGAGATCCTGAAGCCCGGCGAGATGGGCCGCTGCCGCGTCCGCACCAACCTGCGCGGCAGGCTCATGACCCACGGCGTCGGCCAGCCCTGCGTGCTCAACGTGGACCCCATCGAGAAGAACCCGCTGAACCACGTGCTCCCCGGCGAGAGCACCCTCTCGGTCGCCCACGCGGGGTGCAACCTCCGCTGCCAGTACTGCCAGAACTGGCAGTTCTCGCAGGAATGCCCCCGCGACACGCGGAACCTCAGGTTCGACCAGGCCGAGGCCCTCGGCCTCGCACGCGACAAGGACATCAAGTCCCTCACCTTCACCTACACCGAGGGCACGACCCACATCGAGTTCAACAAACGCCTCGCCGCCGCGGCGCGCAAGCTCGGCCTTCGCGTGTTCCTGTGCTCGAACGGCTACATCCAGCCGAAGCCGCTGGCCGACTTCCTCGAAGTGCTCGACGGCGTGACGGTGACGATCAAGGGCTTCACCGACGACTTCTACCAGACCTGCATCGGCGCACGCTCGTTCCGGCCCGTCCTCGACTCCTGCCAGCAGATCAGGAAGGCGGGCAGGTGGCTCGAGGTCGCCACCCTCATCGTCCCCGCCCTCAACGACTCCGACAGGGAGCTGGCCGACATCGCCCGCTGGGTCAAGGCCAACCTGGGACCGGACACCCCGTGGCACCTCGAGCGCTTCACGCCCAAGTTCAAGATGCTCAACCGCCCGCAGACGCCCCAGGCCACGCTCGAGAAGGCGATGAAGATCGGGCGGAGCGCGGGCCTGCGATTCGTCTACATCTCCAACCTCGCGCCCCACGACGGCAACCACACCTGCTGCCCGCGCTGCGGGAAGCCCGTCATCCGCCGCCTCGGCTTCAAAGTCCTTAAGAACGACCTTCGTGCCGGCCGCTGCCCCTTCTGCCGCACCGCCCTCCCCGGCATCTGGGCATGACGACCAATGAACGACGCCGAGCCTTCTCTCCCTCTTACCCCGAACACCGTTCCCTTCCGCGCTGTAGCCACCCTTGTCGTGGCCATTGGCCTGTTCTCGCAGGTCGCGCAGATCGTGATGTTCCGCGAGATGCTGGCGACCTGTCGGGGCACGGAGGTCCTCTTCGGCGTCGTGCTGGCCGCGGGGCTGCTGTGGACTGCCTTGGGCAGCGTCGTCGCGGGCCTCTTCGCCCGATGCGAGGGCCGGCGTCTGGGCGCCCGGTGGCCCGCGAGGGCGTGGGCGAGCGCGGCGGCGCTGTTCGCGCTCAACGGCCTGCTCCTCATTGGGCAGATCGCCATCGCCCGCCATCGCTCGGCGGCCTGGGGCGGAGCGGCGGAGCTGACCTTTCTGGAAGCCGTCGCCACGGCCATCCTCGCCACGGGGCCGGTCGCCTTCGTGAGCGGCCTGGAGTTCGTGCTCGCACTCCACGCGCTCCGCGCCGAGGATTTCGCCCGCCTCTACCAGGCCGACGCGTGGGGCGCGGTGGCGGGCGGCCTCCTCTTCACCTTCGCGCTCGTGGGGCTGGTGGACCCCGTGACCCTCGGTCCGGCCCTCACGGCGGGCCTCTGCCTCCTCGTGCTCGCGGCGGGCGGACGCCGCTGGATGCCGACGGGCGTCGTCATCGGCCTTGCGGCAACCGTTGCCGTAGCGGCGAGCGGACTCGATGGCCGCCTGCACGCGCGCCGCTGGGCGGCCCTCTACCCGGGCTTCAAGCTCTGTGCCACGCAGGACTCGCGTTACGGCCAACTCGCGGTCCTCGAGCACCCAAGCGAAGAGCAATATTCGTTTTATGTGGACGGTGGCCTCGTGGAGACCCTCGAACCCGCCAACCCGAACATCACCGACGAGCGTAACCGAGCGTTGGTTGCCCTCGCGCAGCATCCCGCACCCGAGCGGGTGTTGCTCGTCGGGCGCGCTCTTGGCCGACTCCCCGACGCATTGCTGCTCCACGGCTTGAAGCATCTTGACGTTCTCGAGCTGGACCCATCTCTCATCGAGCTGGCCATCCGCTTCTCGGGCCCGCCGATGTTTCTTCTCGAACTGGACCCGTCGTTTCCCGGCTCGGCCCGCGGTTCCTCGGGGCCACCTGTCCTCGACGAACGACTGCGGGTCCACTTTGCCGACGCGCGCCGATTCATCAAGCAACATGCGGGCGCGGGCTACGACGTGATCCTTCTCTGCCTCCCCGACCCGCTTTCGGCTTTCGTCAATCGCTTCTACACGGTGGAGTTCTTCCGCGAGGCGCGGGCGGCCATGTCCGAGCAGGGCGTGCTCATCACAAGTGTAACCGCGGCAGCCACTTACGCCGGCGAAACGGTCGGCCAGCTATCCGCTTCCCTCCTCCGCACCCTCCAGGCCGTGTTCCCCGAGGTGCTCGTGGCGCCCGGCGAGAGCCACACGTTCACCGCCGCCGCCAAGCCAGGGACCGTCTCGCTCGACCCAGCCGTCCTGGGGCGCCGGATCGCGAGGCGGGGCATCCCACTGGATGTTGTATCTCCCAATGAACGCTTGACTTACGCCACCGCCCTCTTTGAGAACCTGATCACGGCAAGCCAGACCGACTCGCTTCGGCTCACGCTGGAAGGCATCAAGGCCCCGCTCAACACCGACGCCCGCCCGATTACCTACCAGCTCGCCTTGCAGGTCTGGAACCAGATTGTCTCGGCGAGCACCGAGGCGCAGGATCCAGGGACTCGTGGCGGCACGAACGCCCTGTTCCGCGCAGCGCTGAGCTTCCGCTTCGCCCACGGGCTGGTGCTACCCGCGCTCGTCCTGACGCCGGGGCTGCTGTTGTTCGTGCTCGCGCGACGCCGCGGTGGGGCGGCCCGCGGCGCAGGGGGCTATGGCCTTCTCGTAGTGGCCGCAGCGACCGGCCTCTTCGGGATGGCCTCAGAGATCATCCTAATCTATGCGTTCCAAAACACTTACGGCTACGCCTACGCCGAGGTGGGGCTGCTCGTCGCGGCGTTCATGGTGGGCCTGGCACTCGGCGCCAGGGCGGGGAGATGTTGGGAGACGCGGGCGCGCATCCTGATGGCCATCGTCGGGGCGATGGTGGCCTATTGCCTGCTCCTGCCCCTCGCGCTGGGTGAGTTGTCGGAGGCAGGGGCGTCGCCGCTCGTCTACGCAGGGTTCCTGTGCCTGGTGCTCGGGGCGGGGTTCCTGGATGGGGCGACGTTTCCGCCGCTGGTGCAAGCGCTTCGGCAGCAAGGGTTTGGGCGGGCTGGGGGCTGGGTCTACGCTGCCGATTTGGCAGGCTCGGGCATCGGCGCACTGCTCACGGGCGCACTGCTCGTGCCTGTCATCGGGCAGTCGCTGGCGTTGGTGCTGGTCGCCATCACGCTCGCGGCGGCCCTCGCCGCGCTGGGGCTGGGAACCATGCGCCCCCTCGCAGCGTCCAATAAGGCAGGTTGAGGCACTGTCGGCCACCCCTCTTCAAGGAGACCGCGAGATGAAGGTGACCAGGATCGTCGGTGGGCTGATGCTAGTAGTTGTGGTTCTTGGACTTATGGCTCAGTTGGCGATGGCCTGCCGCATCATGCCGTCCCCCATGCCCATCACGCGGCCCATGCGCGTGCGCAACCCGCTCGAAACCCGCTCGCACACGGCCGAAATCGTCATCAAGGGCCAGCTCGCCCAGGTGTCGGTCAACGCGGTCTTCTACAACCCCAATCCCTATGTGATGGAAGGCACGTACTTCTTCCCCCTCGAGGCCAACGCCTCGGTGGACAACTTCGAGATGGAGATCAATGGGAAGATGGTGAAGGGCGAGCTGCTCGACGCCGACAAGGCCCGCGGCATCTACGAGGGGATCGTCCGCCAGATGAAGGACCCCGGGCTCCTCGAGTTCGTCGGCACCAAGATGCTCAAGTGCCGGGTCTACCCGATGAACCCCAATTCCGAGACCAAGGTGAAGCTGAACTACTCGCTGGCACTGAAGGCCGAGGGCGGGCTCTACGAGTTCACCTACCCCTTCCGCTCGGCCAAGCCCGAGGCCGGCACCATCGGCTCCGTCGCTCTCCGCGTCAAGGTCGAGCAGCCCGACGGCCTGAAGACCGTTTACTGCCCCACGCACCAGGTGGACGTGAAGCGCGCGGGCGACAACGAGGCGACGCTCGGCTTCGAGGGCTCGAAGATTGACCCCGAACGCGACTTCAAGCTCTACTTCAGCACGTCGAAGAAGGACGTGGGCGTCTCCGTCATCACCCACAAGCCGGCCGCGGAGGACGGCTATTTCCTGCTCTCCGTGACCCCGAGCGTCGAGGAAAAGGCCACCGAGGCCCAGCCGAAGAGCATCCTCTTCGTGCTCGACACCTCAGGCTCGATGGCCGGCGAGAAGATTGACCAGGCCAAGGGCGCCCTCCGCTACTGCGTGAACAGCCTGAAGGCCGAGGACACGTTCGGCCTCATCACCTTCGCGACCGAGCCGAGCAGCTTCCGCGACACGCTGCTGCCCGCCTCGAAGGAGAACGTGAAGGCCGCCCAGGAGTTCATTGACAAGATCGAGGCCCGCGGCGGCACGGCCATCCACGACGCCCTCACCCTCGCCCTCAAGACCATCAAGGGCGCGAAGGGCCTGCCGATGGTCGTCTTCCTCACTGATGGCCTCCCCACCATCGGCGAGACGAACACCGAGTCCATCCTCAAGGCCATCGGCGCCGCCAACGCCGAGAAGGCACGCCTCTTCGCCTTCGGCGTCGGCTACGACGTGAACACCGAGCTTCTCGACCGCCTGGCCGGCGACAACCGCGCCACCTCCGACTACGTGACGCCCAAGGAGAACATCGAGGTCAAGGTCTCCAACTTCTACCAGAAGGTCGCCAACCCCGTCCTCTCCGACCTCAAGCTCGACATCCCCGGCTTGAAGACCCTCGACGTGTATCCGAAGGCGTTGCCCGATCTCTTCAGGGGCACGCAGCTAATGCTCCTCGGCCGCTTCCAGGGCGGCGGGGCAAAGGCCATCAAGCTCTCGGGCACCGTGGGCGGCAAGCCGCAGGAATTCGTCTACGAGACCACCTTCGCCGAGACCGCCGACAATGGCTTCCTGCCGCGCCTGTGGGCCGTCCGCAAGGTCTCCTACCTCCTCGACGAAATCCGCCTGCGCGGCAAGAACAAGGAACTTGAGGACGAGATCGTGAAGCTCGGCAAGCAGTACGGCATCGTCACGCCCTACACCTCGTTCCTCGTCGTGGAAGACTCGGCGCGGCCTCAGCTCGCCCAGCGCCTCCGCGAGGCCGGCGAGGGCTGGGCCAACGCGCCGCGCGACGGACGCGGCGCCGTCGAACGCTCCGTCGAACTCCGCAAGGGCCAGAGCGGCGCCGCCGCCCCCGCGCCCGGCGCGACAGGAGGCGGACACCGCATCGGCTTCGGCGACGACGAGGCGAAGAGCCTCGACCTCGACAGGGCCGCCGCCGCGACCATCGTGAGCATCGGCGACAAGACGTTCTACCGCAAGGCCGACGGCTACCTGGTGGACAGCCTCTACGACGAGGCGACGCACAAGGCCAAGCTCATCGAGGTCAAGCCCTTCAGCGACGAGTACTTCGCCCTCCTGAAGAAGCACCCGACCATCGGCATCTACCTCGCCAGGAACGAGCCGATCATCCTCGTCGTCGAGGGCCAGGCCTACAAGATAACCAAGGAGAAGTAAGCCGCCCTTCTCACAACGCCTCACATCCTCCCACTGGCACAGCCGCCCCCGGCTGTGCCAGTCTGCTTTTCCAGACGCCGCAACGCCGTAGTCGCGCCCCCGAGCAAGAAGGTGAGCGCCTAGCGAGAGCGGGCATTGGGGCGCCTCAACAACTCGTAACTCGTGTTACTACAACCACTTGCATGCGGCCACTGATGCGGGTCTGCCGGCTAGGCGCTCTAGGCGCTCACCTGCGCGCCATAGGGGGTGAGCGCCTAGGACGAATTCGGCGGCGATCGCCCCGACTCGCCGCCCTTCGAGGCCGATGAGGGTGGTCGAGGGGCCAGCCAAGGGCAGCGTCAGCGGGACGGGCCGAGGAGCTTCCGGATGTGGGCGAGGGCGCCGGCAGCGCGGCTGGCGGTGAGGGCGTTCGCATCGTTCGCGTGCGACGAGGAGTGCCTGGTGGACGCGGTGTCGGCGCGGAGGAGGTCGGCGAGACGGGTGGCCTCAGCGAGGTGGGGACGGGCGGCGTCGGGCTTGCCCGCGCGGGCGGCCGCGAAGGCGAGGGCACAGTGCCAGTAGTAGAGGACGGTTCGCTCGCCGTAAGTGTAGAGCTGCTCGTCCTCTGCGATGCGGGCCTTGATGCGGTCGGGGAGGTCGGCGCCGGCGGCGGCCTCGGTGATGAGCTCCCGGCAACTCTTCGCGGCGGCGGCGATTTCCTCGAGGGTCGGGCCGTCGCACGTCACGCCCGGCTCTCGACGTAAGCGCAGGTGGGAGTTGGGGAAGAGGTCCTTCGCGCCGCCGTTCAGGCGGCCGGCGAGGCCGTACTTGAGCTGGCTGACGTTGCAGAGCATTTGTTCGAGGGATTCGTAGAAGCGCCGCATCGTGGCCGCGGCGGGGCCGTAGCGGCGGGCGAAGTAGTCGGCCCAAAGCTTGTCGCAGTCTGTAGTTACGTCCCAGAGCTGTCGGGCCATCTGGTAGTTGGTGAGGGCCTTGTTGCCCCAGTTGGCCGTGGTGACGTGCATGTAGTGAAAGCGTCGGGCGCCGACCTTGTAGTAGTGCGGGATGTCGTTGGCCATCGTGTGCATGTAGCAGATTGGCAAGCACTTATAGCCGCTGACGTTGTAGTACTCGCCGATGCAGAGCTGGCCCTTGAAGTGCCGGGCGGGGTCGGCGGCCCAGCCGTGGAGTTGTTTGGCGTAGCGCGCGTTGGTGGGGCAGGCGGGGTCGTCGAAGCGGTGGACGTAGCATCTCACGATGGGGTAAAAGGTTGCGTAGCAGGTCTCGTAGTCGAAGTCGGCGGGCAGCGGCTTCGTGGGCGGCTGGAGGACATCGTGGTAGGCGAGGAATTCCATGGCGATGGGGCGGTTGATCTTGCCCGCTGCCGTTGCCTTCGTGACCTCCTGGCGTAAGCGATTGACCAGCAAGAGGTTACGGTCGGTGGGTATGCCCAGTGCCTTGCAGGCGTCGCACTGGCACCACTTCCCGCCGTCGAGGGTCCAGAAGCGGATGACCTGGGCGTCGCGGTAGCGGCCCTCGGCGATGGCCTGGACGAAGTTCGTCATAAACTCAGTGGTGGCATGGGGATTGGACGAGCAGAAGTTCGTGCCGAACTCGTTGCGGATGCCTGGGACGCGTTTGCCGCCTTCGAGGGCGAACCATTCGGGGTGGGCCTCGAAGCAGGTGAGCCGCCCATCCTTGTCGGCGTCGCCCTGGAACTGGTCGCCGACGGGGTAGGGGTCGGCGGGCCTGCCCTCGTTGCCCTTGTGCTTGGAATGGGCGTAAGGATATGCGGATGTGGGATTTAGGAAGAGGGATTGGGCGGTGTGGGCCGCCGCGGCCATCCTGATGCCCAGCTTGTGGAGGAGCGGGCGGTCGGCCTGCTCGACACACCAGTAGTTCAGGCGGTTGCGGGCCATCCACAGCAGGAAGTCGCGGCTCCCGCGGTCCTCCCAGGCGTGGAAGCCGCGGGTCACGAAGCTCGGCTTCGCTGTCACGTCGAGGTCGGGCAGGCGATCCAGCTTGACGCTCGGGATCTCCTCGTGGACCTCGCCAGGTGCAAACCACCGACAGCCAAGGAGATACAGCAGGCCGTAGGCGCCGTACAGCGTGCCGACGCGTCCCCCGCCTTCGATGGTCGTGACGCGTCGCCCGTCGGCCAGGCGGCTCGTGACCCGATAGCCTTCGGGGCCAAGCTTCGGGTCGGCCTTCCCGGCCGCTGCTCCGACGACGATCAGGTCGCCCTCCGCCGCCTTCGGGTCGGCGAGGACGGGGAAGTCGTCGGCGCGGCCGCTCATCTTGCGGAGATAGTGCTGAAGTTCAAGAGCGGCAAAGGCTTGCGTACAGGCTGCGTCGTCCGACAGGTCGGCGTCGAGCCAGTTCACCTTCGCCTCGCCGCCCGCCGCGGCCTCGACGGAGGGGAAGGGGCGGGGGTCCACAACAATGGCCGTGCCCGCCGCCGCCCATGAGGCGACAGCGGGCACGAGGAACAACGCGCTCAATCGGAACCGTGTGCTCATTGGCCGGGCCCCCGGCCCGACGGCCTCGGCGGACGGGGCTACTTCAGGTTCTCAAGGCCCTTCTGGAGACCCTCCATCATCCCCTTCGGGAGGTTCTTCATTATCTCCATGGCCTTCTTCATCTCCTCGATGTCCAGCTCGGCGAGATCCTTGATATGCACCTTCCAGGCGCCGCCTTCCTTGATGAAGTCCATGGTTTCCTTGTCGCCGGCCATGGTGACCTCGAGGGTCGCCTTATCGCCGTCAATCTTCTCGGCGCCGAGCTCGAGCTTGGCCGTCTTGGCCGTGGAGATCATGTCGTCGCTGGGGGTCCCCTTGCCCTCCTTCATCTCCTTGGGCATGTCGGCGAAGAGCTTCTCGAATTCGGCCATGTTCTTGCGGCAGGCGTCCGAGAAGCACGCCATCATGGCGTCCTTGTTGCCCGCCTTGGCGGCGGCCCACATCGTCTCGTACGTCGCCTTGGGCGACGAGTAGTTCGCGCCGCCACCGCCCTCGCCGCAGCTCACCAGGAACGCCGCGACCAGACCCACCATCGCCACCACGCACACTCGCCGCATAGCCGTCTCCTCAAGTGTGGGACAAGACCCAACAGGCAACGCACCCCTATTGGACCACAAACGCCAGTCGCTCGCAAGTCGGGATGGGGCAAAGGGTGCGTGTAATCTCCTACGGGCCAGGCGTTCGCGTTTTCAGCCTCCGAAGGAGGCGAGGGACTGAAGCCCACGGCGATGCTCGGGGAGCCGTGGGTTGACGACCTCCCGTGGCCCAGCCCCCGAAGGGGCGGCGGAGCCTCAAGCGGCTGGAGAGCTCCGCCGCCCCCTTCGGGGGCTGGGTCTTCTTCTCGGACGCAAACCCACGGTTCCGCTTCGCTGCACCGTGGGCTGTACTCCGCCACGCCCTAAGGGCGTTCACGTTGCACCCTTGACCGTAGGAGATTACACGCACCCGTATTGACATCCCGTCTCCTTGTGCATTAGAATGGGCGCGGAGGACTTGGAGGCAGCGCGTGCTCATGCGGCACACCGGACCCTTTGGCTTCCTCGTGCCACTGCTGGCCGCCACAACGGCCGTGGCAGTGCCGGTCGAGGGTCCGGCCACGCAGGCGCCCCCGAAGGGGAGGCCGACGCAGGCGGCCAACCCAGGGGAGATCCCGGCTCTGGTCGCCAGGCTCGCCTCCGAGGGCTGGCAGGACCGCGAGAAGGCTATGCGCGACCTCATCGCCCTCGGCGACGCCGCGCGGCCCGCCCTCCGCGAGGCACGCCGAAGCCACGACCCGGAGGTCCGCTGGCGCGCCGCCTACGCCCTCTCGCTCCTCGACATCACGCTCGAGCCCATCGAGTCCGACGCCGCCCGCACCCTCTACACCTCGGCCGCGCGGGCCCGCGCCCAGAAGGGGGGGGCGGACGCCGCTCGCGAGCTCTACGCCGAGGTCATCGAGCGCTTCCCGACGAGCCGCTGGGCCGCGGCCGCACGCGAACGCCTCGCCGCCCTGCGCGCCGAGGCGGCGCGCAAGGACCAGGCGCCCCCGACCCCGGAGGCCATCGAGCAACTCGTCGCCCAGCTCTGCCACCCCTCGTGGAGCGAGCGGCAGACGGCCTCGCAGCGTCTCGCCCGGCTCGGCGAGGCGGCCCGCCCAGCCCTCGAGGCCGCCGCCGCGGGACCAGACCCCGAGGTGGCCTGGCGGGCACGCAGCCTCCTCGAGCGGCTCCAGGCCGAGTCGTCCGCGCCGAAGCCTCGCGCCGCTGGGGACGGCATCACGCTCATGGCGGAGATCCCGGGCCAGGGCCTCCGCCCCAGGCCGCGGCCACTGGAGCCTACCGACCTCGATGCACTCGTTCGCACCCTGTCGAGTGGCGACGCGCGCGACGTCGCTCACGCGCGCGAGGTGCTCCTGAACGTGGGCAAGGATGCTCTGGCCCCTCTCCTCCGCGGCCTCGCCGCCTGCGACGAGGCGGCCGGCGTGGAGATCATGGACCTCTTGCGCCGGATCGCCCGCGAGGACCTGGGCTTCGACCCCGACCGCTGGCAGACCTGGTGGCGCGCCCGACAGGGACGCGGAAAGGACTAGTGTGCCCCGCATCGCCCGATGCCTCCGGTGTGCCGCCTGGCTCCTCGCGCCGCTGCTGGCTGGCGCCGGCGAGAAGGCGCGCGAGCAGAGCCCTGCGAAGCTCATCGAGCGCCTGGGCGATACGTCGTGCGCGGCCCGCGACGAGGCGTTCGAGGCCCTCGTGGCCCTCGGCGAGAAGGCCGTCCCCGCCCTCCAGAAGGCCGAGAAGCACCCCGACGCAGAGGTCCGCCTGCGCGCCGCGACCGCGCTGCACCGCATCCACTGGCAGATCGGCCCGAAGCTCGCCGCCCGCATCGGCGACCTGATGCACGCCTTCGAGCGGCGCCCCATCGGCGACCGCGAGATGGTCTGCCGCGACCTCGCCATGGTCGGCCTCAGCGACTCGGTGCCCACCCTGAAACGCGTCCTGGCCACCGACCCCAGCAACGCCGTGCGCCAGGCTGCCGCGCGCGCCCTCGTGCTCCTGGGCGACGAGGGCCTCGCCGCACTCCTCGAGGCAGGCGTCAAGACCGATGGCCTGAACCCCTACACCGTCGCGGTCCGAATCCACCTCGGCAACTCCCACCTCGAACGCTCCGAGTACGACAAAGCCCTCGAACAGTACAAGAAGGCCCTGGAGCTGGAGCCAAAGAACTCAATCGCCCTCTACAATGTCGCTTGCACCTACTCGCGGATGAAGAAGCTCGAGGAGGCCCTCGACGCCCTCGAACGCTGCATCGAGGCCGGCTACCGCGACGTCGGCTGGATGGAGAAGGACCCCGACCTCGACAACCTGCGCGACGAGCCGCGCTACAAAGCCCTCGTCCGCCGCCTCCACGAAAAGGACGAGTAGCCCCCCGCCGCGCCCATTTTGACTCGCGCCCTTTCGCCCCCCCAGGGGGGGCGCGAGTCAAGACAGCAGAGCACCGCTCGCAACACGCCCGACGCTCGCCGACCTAACTCCATAGCATGTATGCGCTTCTGTTCGTCACGTCTTCCCTGCGAGAAGCCCTCCGCTGCGTCCCATTTTGACTCGCGCCCTTTCGCCCCCCAGGGGGGCGCGAGTCAAAACAGGGCTCTGGGCTGGAATCTTCAGGGCCTGTTGCCCAAAGTGTCAACTCGTTGGGAGTCCCGCCTTCAGGCGGTCTTCTCCTGCATTCGTCCGCCCAGAGGCGGGACGCGGCGAGGCTCAGTCCAGCCAGCCGCCGAAGTACTCGCAGTGCGCGTCGCAGCGGCACTTCTTGTCCCAAGGCTCGGCGCACCGCTTGATGAGTTCGACCTTCGCATCGCCCTCCTCTTTGGACACTGGCCCTCGGCTGCTGGACGTCTCCTCTCCCAGAAAAGGCTCGTGGTAGTTCACCACCGTGTAGACTTGGCAATCCGGGCAGAGGAAGAAGCAATCGGTGTACTCGTCCCCCATGACGCTACCGGAGATTGATGCCGCGCGTGTCGTCTCCGGGTCCAACTCGCTGCCGCACTTGGCGCAGGTCACCATCGCCGTTCCTCACACATCGTCCTGAGTCCCTACCATGTCACAATGCAATGCCTCCGTCAAGCCATTGCCTCGCCGCGTGATGCCAAGGGAAGCGGCGCCCAGCGCGAATGGCAGTGTCAGATCGCCTTCAACAATGCGGCCAGGCGGGCGTCCCAGACCAGCTCGCGGAGGGCGGCGGATAGTTGAGAGCCCAAGGGGTCCCAAGGGGTCAGATCTACATTCTACACTTTGGCCTCAGGGCGTCCACGATGGCGGCTAGGTGCTATGGGCTCGGCTTGTGGCAACGCATGTCATCGAGCCGTGGCGGTCGTTCCAATGCGGGGGTCGGAGAGACGACTCCCGCCGAGCGCGTCGCTCCCGCCGTATGAGGGCGGCAGGAGTGAGGGAAATGTTCAGGGGCGCGGCAGCAGGCGATGTCAGATGGTCCACCCCTTGCGGCTGGGGATTTCGACGAGTTTGTTGACCTCGGGGATGTTGGTGCATTTCATGTTCGGGCCGTCCCACTCGACTTTCTTGTCGAGGCCGGCCTTCTGGGCGAGGTTGCCGAGGAGGACGATTTCGGTGAGGGCCGTGGCGACCTCGAACTTCGAGGCGGTGGTGGGCTTGCCCTTGCGGCAGGCGTCGAGGAAGTCGTTGAACGAGCCTTTGTTCCGCGGCAGGGTCTGCGGGGGCGCTGGGAATGCCTTGTGCTTCTCCTCGGGCAGGATGCGGGGGCCGCCGCCGTAGCAGTCGGTGTGCATGACGCCCTTGTCGCCGATGTAGATCGTGCCGTTGCCGCCGAACTTCCGCTCGTACTTCTTCTCCAGCTCCTCGGCGATGGGCGGGCGGTTCTGGCCGCCCTTGTTGGGGCGCCTGCCGTCCCACCAGTAGACCTTCACGGGCGGCATGTCGCCGCGGGCGGGGAAGTCGTAGCAGATGCGGTCGCCGATGGGGTAGTACTCATCGGTGCCGCCGAGGACCATCTCGAGGGTGACGCTGGTCGGCCACTGGAGCTTGAGCGCCCAGACCGCGCCGTCCATCACGTGGCACGCCATGTTGCCCAGCGAGCCGTTGCCGAAGTCGTACCAGTTGTGCCACTCGTGGGGGTGGAGGTCCTTGTGGAAGTCGCGGTAGGGCGCGGGGCCGATCCACTCGTCCCAGTGCATGCCCTCGGGCACGGGGAGCTTGGGCGGCCGGGGGCCGGTGCCGCCGTTGGCGCGATCGGACCAGCAGTGGACCTCGGTGACGTTGCCGATGGCTCCGGCCCAGATGTACTCGCAGAAGCGCCGATAGCCTTCGGCGCAGTGGCCCTGGTTGCCCATCTGGGTGGGCGCCTTCGTCTCTTCGGCCATCTTCGCCATTGCCCGCGCTTCCTGGATGGTGTGGCACATGGGCTTCTCGACGTAGGCGCCCTTGCCCAGCTTCATTGCGATCATCGCCGGCAGCGCGTGGTGGTGGTTCGGCGTGGCCACGAACACCGCGTCAATGTCCTTCCCGCACTCGTCGAACATCTTGCGGTAATCGGTGTAGGTCTTGAAGCTTGGGAGCTTGAGGGCCTTGAACTTGGATTCGATGAACTTCGTGCACTTGGCGAACTGCTTCTCATCCACGTCCACGAGCGCGACCAGTCGCTCCTTGACGGCCTCGGGCAGGTGGCTGGTCATGCCGCGTCCGCCGCAGCCGATCACGGCGCAGCCGAGCTTCGAGTTCGGCGCTTCTCCCGACCAGATGAGCGGCGGGCCAAAGACCCGCGAGCCCACGGCGGCGCCGGCCAGAGCGGCCGTCCTCTTCAGCAAGCTGCGGCGACTGATCACCTTTGCCATGCTCCATCTCCTTCTCAGCACTCGCTGCCAGACAGGCTCCCAGTCAACTTACCCGCACCCGCGTCCCATTCTAGCCCTGGGCACAGGCTTGTGCAAGTGACGGCGACGGAGCCTGAACTGATTCACTCAGATGGTCTTCAGCAGCGCGGCGAGGCGGGCGTCCCAGACGAGTTCGCGGAGGGCCGCCGACAACTGGGTGAGCTTGATGCCCAGGCGAGTCCACTCGGCAGCGTCGAGGGTCTTCGCGTCGCGCAGGCGGGCACGGAAGGGCTCGGCCTGGGTGCGGACCACGTCGAGGCGGTCGGCGATCTCCTTGCGGAAATCCTCAGACAACTCGTTGGCCGCGCCAGCCGCGAGGGCCGCAATCTGGGCGTCCAGCGCCTTGAGCGCCTCGCGGGCCATGGCCAGATAGGCGCGGCCCGCCTCGCCGGCCTCGGTGAAGACGAGGATGGGGCCGCGGCGGTCGCCCTTGCGGACCTCGGCGGCCAGCTTGCCCAGCATCTCCTCGGTCGGCGAGAGCAACAGGTGACCGAAGCGGGCGGGGTCGTGGAAGTTCGCCATCGTCTGCGACCAGTTCGACCACTCGCGGCTGCCGCCCGCGTAGCGGTCGCGGCAGACGTTGAGCCCGACGACCATCCCCGGCTTCGGACCCTCGATGCCGATCTCCTTCCACGGGATGGCCATCTCCAGCTCCCAGCCCTTCTCGACCGCCCTCGTGGCCAACTTCGTCGTGCTGTTCCACGACGGGTCGTTCCTGTGGCCGTCGAAGAAGGAGCCTGCGAGGTTGACGGCGAACTGATAGTAGTCGCTGTGGCTGTGCCTCGGGTCAACGAAGACCTCGATGGTCTCGCCGCGGAAGCAGCCGCTGGAGTCGCGCCCCGCGGCGGTCGGGGTGAGCTTCGCCGCGTTCGGCTCGTCGCAGTGGACGCCAAGGTAGAGGTGCTGATCGTCGTAGGCGGCGCGGAACGAGGTCTGCACGTCCATCAGCTTCGGCTTGTTGTAGAGCGTGAAGCCGCTGACCAGCGGCGCCTTGGCCCAGCACGCGTCCTTCAACGTCCCATCAATCGTTGGCGCCGCGTCCAGGCGCGGGCAAGGATAGACCTTGATGGGATACTCGTCAGCAACGAGCGTCATGGTCGCCGCCAAGAGGCTCAACGGGATGAGGAGGAGCGTGCGTTTCATCGGGTGGCCTCCTTCACGGTGAGGGGCACGGCCTCGGCCTGGTCGGTGAAGAGGTCAATCAGGCGAATCTCCCACTTGCCTGGCGGATCGTTGAAGGCGATGGGCAGCGTTACTTCCTTCGGCTCCTTGCCCACGAGAATGACCTGGTCGAGCCATTCGGCTGGCTTGCCGTCGGGGGTCGCGGCCCGCAGGCGAAGGGCGTGGAGGCCCGCGGCGCCGGGCACTTCGAGCCGCAAGCGGGCAAGCTCGCCCTGTGCGACCTCGGCCTTGCCGAGCGACGCCTTCACGCGAGGCAGTTCCCCGGGCGCGAGGACGAGGAATGTCGCCCGCGACGCGAGGACGCGCGTGGCGAACGCCTTCTGCTGCCCCAGGGCCTTCTTGAGGCGGAGGTCGTAGACGAAGCGCGGCTCGGCAAGCTCGACCTGCACACCCTCGTCCTCGCCCTTCTCGCGCCAGAGGGCGACGATCTCAAGATCACCGTTGCGCCAGCGGAGCGTCTCGAGGTTACGGGTGCGCTGCCCTTTCGTCTTCAGGGCGACCGCCGGCTTCGCGCCGACGATGCGGAAGACTTCGGCCAGCAGGCCCGCGGCGGCCTCGTTCCCGTCAGTCTTGTAGAATGAGGGATACGCGACCATTGGGAAGTTCATCAGCAGGACCTGGCCCTTGCCGACCTCTCTCCCCTTGTGCACGATCATCAGCGGCTTCTCGCCGCAGTGGCCACCAACGTCCACTCGGGCCGCTGGCTCCGCGCCGAGGTCGCAGGCGGCCTCGAAGCTGAACTCGAAGCCCTCAAGCTTCACCTCGGCCCTGCCCTTGACGGCCGGGCCGCGCCCCGTGCGGCGGATGCCGAAGAGCTTGTCGAGGCAGCCTTGCTCAAGGGGCTTGCAGTGGCCGTCGTAGAGGCCGGGCCGCACGTCGGCGATGACGGCGCCGCCGCCCCGGGCGAATGCCCCGATGGCCGCGGCCTCCTTCGGGCCAATCGCCTCGGCACGCGAGAGGATGAGCACCTTGAACCGCTTCGCGTCGAACTCGCCGAGGCGGAGCTGGCGGTCGGTGACATAGGAGAAGTTCAGCCCCAGGTCGCGAATGGCGCGGTGCCAGGCGATGTGGTTCTGCTCGACGCCGTCGTAGCTGCCGTCGAGCTGAGCCGCGTAGCACGAGGGGTGGGAGAAGAGGATGGCGATGCCGTCGTCCTGCCTCTCCGAGTGCAGGAGCAGGTCGCCGAGGCCGTCGCGGACGATTTGCGTGTCCTCGACGATCTCCTTCGTCACCGGCCACGGCCCCAGGTGCGGCGCGAGCCAGCCGTGGAACCGCCCGATGCAGTCCCACCGCCACCACCACACGCTGTCGCAGCCGCGCGTGACCATGCGCCAGTATTTCGCGAGGAGCGACGGGGCGTCCTTCGTGTAGCCCATCCAGTTGGCCCGCGGGAAGTCGCGCGGGGCAATCGAGCGGAGCACCTCGTCCGCCGTGCCGGGATAGGGCGACCAGAACTCCAGCTCGCGGGCGAAGAGGTCGAGGTCGTCGCCCGCGGCGAAGCGGCCCGCGCCCTCGAACCCCGTGCGCGACTGCGGGTCAATCGCCCGGTAGGCGGCGGCGAAGCGCTTGCAGAACTGCACGTAGTTCCACGAGCGGAACGCCTCGCGGTCGAACCAGCGGGGGTAGTTCTTCTGCCGCCTCGCCTCCGCGCCGGTGTTGTCGTCGGGCGTGAGGAGCTCGACCTCGTCGAAGCTCTTGCAGGTGCTGCCCCACGAGGCGTTGAGCGCATCAATCGCGCCGTATTCCTTCGCCAGGTACCGGCGGAATGCCTTGAGGCAGTGGGGGCTCGTGCACGAGCCGCGCACGTGGTTCTCGTCGCCGAGCGAGTAGACGAAGACGCCGTGCTGGCGGGAGCCGCGGTACTTGTCGGCGAGGGCCTGGACGTGTGCGGCGACCTTCGCCTCGTCGTTCCAGCAGAACGGCTTCATCACGCCCTTGTCATCGTGGCTCTCCAGGATGCGGGTCGTGTAGGGCACCCAGGCGATGTCGTGGGCAGCGACGATGCGGGGCGGCGTGCCGCCCTTGAGCTGAAGCGTCGCGCCCAGCCGCGCCAGGCTCTCCTCGGCGTAGGGCGCGAGCGAGCCGGTCGGCACGTCCCAGATGAGGAAGTTGAACTGCCCTCGGTTCCGCTTCACGACGTTGAACCAGGCGTGGGCGCTGGCCACCTCGCCGCCTTTGTCCGCAAGCGCGGCCTCGACGCGCACGAGCATCGGCAGCCACGGCTCGATGGGGAAGTCGAACTTCGCGCCCTCCTTGGCGGGCAGTTCCGCCTGCTTCAGAATGCGGTCGCGGCGGTCGCGCAGGCGCACGAGCAGGCGGTCGCCCGCCTGCGCCGCGCCGGCCAGTTGGACGGTTCCGATGATCCGCTCGCCGATCTCGCCGAAGGGGCACTCCAGGTTGACGGCCGTCACGCGGCGGCCTGCGGCGATGGTGAAGGGCCGCGTTGCCCAGCCCTCGATCCCCTTGGCGCCGCGGGCGATGACGTCGAGATGGTAGTCGTCGGCCCGGAGCTTCGGAAGGTCTCTGAGGATCTCCCCTTCGGCCTCCGCGGTCTTGGCCCCCTCCAGAGGCACGATGGCCCCATCCTGCCTCCTCAGGCGGCACTCGATCGTCAGCTCGGCGCGCTGGGGATTGCGCCAGGCGAACCCGATGGCCTTCTGCGGCAGCTTGCTTCGCTCGAACTCGGCGAGCGCAAATCGGGGCTGCAACTCGACCTGCGGCTCCTTGCCCGCCGCCCAGAGGATGGCTCGCCCGAGCCGCTCCTGCCAGGACTCGTAACGACTCTGCCACCCGACCTCATAGGGGATGTCGGGCGGCTTCGCAAGCTGCACGCCCCTGCCCTTCCCCACCTGGTATGCCGCGACGGCCTTGGGGTCCTCGGGAAACTGCGGCGGGTCCTTGACGCGATTCGCTGGCTTCAGGACCCGCGTGTCGCTGGCGCCCACCAGCACGATGCCCGCGCCGTCGGTGACGGCCTTGAGGACTTTGTATTGCATCTCGCTGGAGAGATTGGTCGGCGGGATGCCGAGGAAGAGATAGCAATCGTAGGGCTTCTCGGCGAGGCGGAGCATGCGGGCGACGCCCAGGTCGCCGCCGTGCCAGCCCTGCTTGTTACTGTCCACGATCTGCGCCCAGAAGACCGCATCCACGTCCACGTCGAAGCGTTGCTTCAGCTCGACGCCCTCGCGGGGCGTGGTGCCGCGGCCGTTGCAGAACATCAGCACGCGGAGCCTGCCGCGGGCGTAGGGCTTGGCCCACTTCGTGTGGGGCGTCTCGAACTCGGTGGACATCTGGTGGTCCAGCTCGAGTTCCGCCGCGTCCTGGGCGGCCGCTGCGCCCACGCAGCAGAGGAGGAGAAGGGAGAATGCAAGCGCCCTCATGGCCTCTCCTTTCCTGCGAGCGGTTACGTGTTCCTGACAAACCATTCGAGGAGCTGTTCGGCCTCGGACTGGGTTTTCGTGGAGGTGCCGTAGAAGACCTTGTCGGGGCGCAGCTCGCGGTGCATGGCCTTCAACTCGTCGGGCGTGCCCCAGGCCTGCACGGCTTTGCCGCCCCGCTGGACCCGCTTGAGGAGGTCGAGGTGGTGGATGTGGCCGCCGTGGCCCGCGCCGGGCACATACGAGAGGGTGTGAAGGCCGCGGCTGGCGCACAGGTCGTCGGTGTGGACGACGGCGCCGGGGCCGTCCCAGTGGTACAGCGCGTGCTTGGCAATCGCCGCCTCTTCCTCAAGGGCGGGCAGCACCCAGCGGCGGAACATGGCGGGGCCGATCATGCAGCAGAAGTCGCACTGGAGACACGTCGCGCCCTCCATCGAATAGAAGCCGTGGACGTAGCCGCGTTCGTCCATGCGTCCCGCGTCGCGGCAGGCGTCCCAGAGGACAGGGAAGATGGCGCGGGCGTCGGCCATCGCGCGGTCAACCACCTCGGGCTGCTCGATGCAGTCGAGGCAGAGGCGCTGCGGGCCGCGGAGGGCGGCCAGGAGGTCCATGTTGGTGTGCAGGTCGGGCATGGTGAGGAGCATCTTGCCCGCCATGCCCTCGGCGCCGCGGCGATAGAGCGCCAGGAGCCGCTGCCAGAGCGGGTGGCCCTCCTGGAGGCGGAGGGGCAGGGCCGCCTCCCAGTCGTCAACGCAGGGGACGGACCAGTTGGTCTCGGGCGACTCGTTGCTCCAGCGCAGCTCGGCGCCGCAGAAGACGGCGACTTCGTCGGGGCCGAAGCTGGCGAAGAAGGCGGGGATGGCCTCGCCGCCCCAGAACGTGCCCTCCGCGTTGGCGAGGGCCGTGGAGACGACGTCGTCGAGGTCGCCGAAGACATGCTGCCTGTAGCTCCGTCCCTGCGCGGGCGGGAAGCCCTCGCGCCGGGCGGTCACGGCCACGAGCGGGCGGTCAATGATGTCGCCCGCGTAGAACGCCTGGAACCGCCTGTCTGCCTCCTCCAGGTCGGGCTTGAAGGCCAAGGGGGCAGGTTTCCGAGTGCTCAACGCTTGTCTCCAGAGGGCTAGATCAGGGCTCGCCAACACGCACGAGAACCTTCAGACCGACCTTCTGCTTCATGATCTCGATGCCGTCGAGGATGCGGTCGAGGGGGACCTCGTGGGTGATGAGCTTGCCCGCATCCACGGCGCCGCGCTCGAGGAGGCGGAGGGCCTCGCGGCCCTGGGCGGCGGTGGAGTCGGAGCAGCCGACGACCGAGATCTGGCCGTAGTGGACGACGCGGCTGTCGAGCGTGATGCCGGATGCGCCCTTGGGCAGGCTGGCGAAGAGGCTCACGACGCCGCCCTTCGCGGCGAGGTGGACCGATTGCTCCTGCGCCGCGCGGTCGGGGGCGCACACGATCACGCGGTCGGCGCCGCGCCCGTCCGTTAGCGCCTTGACGCGGGCAACCACATCCTCCTCCTCCGAGCAGATGACCGCGTCCACGTCGAACCGCGCGGCCAGCTCGCAGCGGGCCTTCGAGCGCTGGACGGCGATGACCTGCGCGGCGCCGCGGGCGCGGGCGACCTGGATGTGCATGCAGCCCAGCGGCCCCGCGCCGACGACGGCCACGCTCATCCCCTGCCCTACCCGGGCAATCTCCTGGGCGTTGATCACGCAACTGAGCGGCTCCGTGAGCGCCGCGGCACGGCTGGAGAGCGTTTCGGGCACTCTCAGCACGTTGCCCATTCGGATGGCGTGGGCGGCGATGGGGATCCGCTCGGCGAATGCCCCCTGGTAGGCGGCGCCCACGCAGTTCGCCTTCGGGCACAGATTCGGCAGGCCGTGCTCGCACAGGGTGCAGGCGCCGCAGGGCACGGTCGTGGCCATCGTCACACGGTCGCCCGCCTGGAAGCCCTTCGCGTCGGGCGGGACCTCGACCACCGTGGCGACGAACTCGTGGCCGAGGATGGAGCCAGGGGGGAAGCGCGGATTCTCGGTGAAGAAGAGCTTGTAGTCGGTGCCGCAGATGCCGCAGCAGTCCACGCGGCCGAGCAGCCCGCATGGCTCTGGGCGCGGGTCGGGCACCTCGCGGAGGTCGAAGTGCCCTGGCCCGCCATAGACGATCGCCTTCATGGCCTTGCCCTGAGTGGACTCTCACGTCGGAACGGCGCCGTTCTCGTTGCGGAGTCTACACCCGCGGGCCGATCCGGTCAAGGCCGTGCGAGGCCAAAGTGGACCTTGACTGGGGATAGGCTTTCTGGATAATAGAGATTCTGCCGCAGCCGGCTGTGCGAGGGTGTGTCCCAAACGGTGCCCGGAGGAGACAGGCATGAGAGTCGTGGTCGTCAAGTCGCTCGAGGACATGGGGAAGGAAGCAGGGGCCATCGTGGCCGAGGGGATGCGCGCGAAGCCGCACTACGTGGTGGGCCTCGCCACGGGAGACACCCCGAAGCCGCTCTACCGCGAACTCATCCGCCTCCACAAGGAGGAGGACATGGATTTCTCGACGACCGTGACCTTCAACCTGGACGAGTACCTCAACCTCCCGGCGACGCACGACCAGAGCTATCGGTACTTCATGGACCACGAGCTGTTCAACCACGTGAACATCGTGAAGGCCAACACCCACGTGCCCGACGGGATGTCGGACGACGTGGAGACGCACTGCATGGTGTATGAGGCGATGATCGAGGATGTGGGGGGGATGGACTGCCAGGTGCTCGGGATCGGGCGGAACGGCCACATCGGATTCAACGAGCCCGGCTCGTCGCTCGCCTCGCGGACGCGTGCCGTGGACCTGACGGACGACACGATCGAGGCGAACTCCCGCATGTTCGCCAACATCGAGGACGTGCCGAAGCGCGCCATCACGATGGGCATCGGCACGATCCTGGAGTCCGAGAAGATCATTATGCTGGCCACGGGGCCTGGGAAGGCGGCTGCCGTGGCCGCGGCGCTCGAGGGCCCCGTGTCGGTCAAGTGCCCCGCGAGCGCCCTCCAGCTCCATCCCGACGTGACGTTTGTGATCACCGAGGACGCGGGGTCGCGGCTGACGCTGAAGTTCCGGCGGTGAGCCGGCGCGGCGAAACGCCTCCCCGCATGCCCACTGGACGGGCCGGCCATGGAAATGGACGTTGCCGAGCGCTTCCGGGCGCTCGCCCGCGAAACGCCGAAGCGCATCGTCTTTCCTGAAGGCAGCGACCTGCGGATCCTCGAGGCGGCAGCGGCTTGCGCGCGCGAGGGGATCTGCGAGCCCATCGTCCTCGGCTTCGCCGACGAGTTGCGCGCCGCCGCACAGCAGGCGGGGCTGGCCCTCGACGGCGTGGAGCTCCGCAACCCGGCGGAGCAGCTCGCCCTCGACCGCTACGCCCACGCCTACACCGAGCGGCGGCCCAACGTGGACGATGCGACCGCCCATCGCGTGCTTCGCCGCAACCTGCTGTTTGGCGCCATGATCGTCAGCACGGGCGGCGCCGACGGCATGGTCGCCGGCGCCACCTGCCCCAGCGCCCGCGTCATCGAGGCCGGCGGCCTCGCCATCGGCCTGGCGCCCGGAGTCTCCGTCGCCTCCAGCATCTTCGTCATGGTCCTCCCCGACTCCTGGCCGGCAGAGGAGCGGGTGCTGGTCTACGCCGACGCGAGCGTGAACGTGGACCCGACGCCGGAGCAGTTGGCCGACATCGCGGTGACGTCGGCCCGCACGGCGCAGCAGACGCTGGGGGTCACCCCGCGGGTCGCGCTGCTCTCCTGCTCGACCAGGGGCAGCGCGGTGCATCCCCGCATTGAGCGCGTCGTGCAGGCAGCACGACTGGCGCGGGAGAAGGCGCCCGACCTGGCGATTGACGGCGAGCTCCAGGTGGATGCCGCCCTGGTGCCGCGCGTAGCCAAGTACAAGTGCCCGGACAGCCGCCTTGCGGGCCGGGCCAACGTGCTGATCTTCCCGGACCTGGATTCGGCGAACATCGCGTACAAGCTCACGCAGTACCAGGCGCGGGCGAGGGCCTACGGGCCGCTGCTCCAGGGCTTTGCCAGGCCGGTCTCAGACCTTTCGCGCGGGGCCACGGCGGACGACATTGTGACCGTGGCCGCCTTCATCGGCGTGCTGGCCCAGGGCCGCCACTGAGCGAGCGGCTCCATCCGTCCGACCCGTCCCATCTGGCAGAGGCACAATGAACATTCTGGTCATCAACTGCGGCTCCTCATCGGTGAAGTACCAGCTCTTCGACATGGCGGACGAGCGCCTGCTGGCGAAGGGGATCGTGGAGAAGATCGGCGAGGGGGGCTCCGTCGTCAAGCATGCCGCGCGGGGGCACGAGGTCCGCTACGAGGCGGCCATCCCCGACTACGAGCAGGCATTCGACCACATCCGCAAGGCACTGATGGACCCCGCCACCGGCGTGCTTCAGTCGGCCGACGACATTGATGCCATCGGCCACCGCGTCGTCCACGGCGGCGAGACGTTCGTGCAGTCCACTCTCATTGACGACGCGGTCATCGCGACGCTGGAGGAGTATTCCGCCCTCGCGCCGCTCCACAACCCGCCCAACCTGGCGGGCATCCGCTGCGCGGCCAAGGCGTTCCCGGGCAAGCCGCACGTGGGGGTGTTCGACACGGCGTTCCACCAGACGATGCCGAAGCACAGCTTCGTCTACGCCCTGCCCTACGAGCTGTACGAGAGGGGCCGCATCCGCCGCTACGGCTTCCACGGCACGTCGCACCGCTTCGTCACCGCCCGCGCGGCGCAGTTCCTGGGCATTCCTCTCGAACGCTTCAACGCCATCACCTGCCACCTGGGCAACGGGTGCAGCATGGCCGCGGTGGCCAACGGCTGTTCGGTGGACACCTCGATGGGCCTCACGCCGCTCGAGGGGCTGGTGATGGGCACGCGCAGCGGCGACATTGACCCGGCCATCATCTTCCACCTGGCCCGCCACGAGAAGATGCCCCTCGAGCAGATTGACGCGCTGCTGAACAAGAAGAGCGGGCTGCTGGGCCTCTCGGGCCTCAGCAACGACTGCCGCGCCGTCATCGAGGCCAGCCCCACCAACGAGCGCGCGCGGCTGGCGCTCGACGTCTTCTGCTACCGCATCCGCAAGTACGTCGGAGCGTACCTGGCCGTGCTGGGGCGGGCCGACGCCATCGTGTTCACGGGCGGCATCGGCGAGAACAGCGGTTTCATCCGCCGCCAGGCCCTCAGCGGCCTCGAAGGCCTGGGCATCGAGCTGGACGCCGCCGCCAACGAGGCGGGCGCCCGCGGAACGGGCGCCTCGGCCGCCCTCATCAGCAAGCCGACCTCGCGCATCCGCGTCCTGGTCGTGCCCACGAACGAGGAGCTCCTGATCGCCAGGGACACGCTGGCAGTTGCCGGGAAGGGATGAATGGATGAGTGGATGAATGGATGGGTGAACGGATGAGTCGGCGGATGCTCTGACAACCATCCAATCATCCACCCATCCAAACATCCCCCAACATTAGTCACGGAGGCCACACAGGCCATGCGGCTCATCATCTACGAGGACGAGACGTTCGACAATTTCTACCCGCTGACGTATCTGCGGGCGATCTTCGAGCTGCGGTGCGGCGCGACGACGCTGGCCGAGAAGCTCCGGCGCGTGGCCCCCGACGCGCCCGTCGCCTACTTCGCCCGCGAGGCCCTGGCCCCCGTGCTGCGCGAGCGGCTGGGCGCGCCCGTGAACGACCCTGCCAGCCTCCAGGGCGATGACCTGCTGCTGGTCAACGGCCGCCTGCTCCTCCTCGACGCCTCGCAGCTCCCCGCCGAAGGCGCCGATGAGGCGCTGGTGTGCAACGGCGCCGTCGTCGGCGCACGCGTCGGCCGGGCCGCCGCCGAGGCCGCCGCGGCGAACTCCCCCGCCGAGCTCCTCGCCGCGCTCGGGGCCGCCGCCCCCACCCGCGAGGTCGAGGGCATCCTCCTCTCATACATGTGGGAGCTCATCCACCACAACCCGGCCGCCATCGTGGCCGATTTCAAGGCCGCGGGCAAGGCGGGCATCGTGGGCACCTTCTCCGACCACGCCACCGTGTGGGGCAGCAAGAAACAGGTCTACATCGCCCCCACGGCCGAGGTGCACCCCTTCGTGTGCATAGACACCAAGGGCGGCCCGGTGACCGTGGACGAGGGGGCGGTGGTCCACCCCCACTCGCGCATCGAGGGGCCGTGCTACATCGGCCGCGGCTCGATCATCGTCGGCGGCAAGATCCGCGAGGGCTGCTCCATCGGACCCGTCTGCCGAGTCGGCGGCGAGGTCGAGGAGTCCATCATCCACGGCTACTCCAACAAGTACCACGACGGCTTCCTCGGCCACGCCTACGTGTGCGAGTGGGTCAACCTCGGCGCCCTCACGACCAACAGCGACCTCAAGAACGACTACTCGACCGTCCAGGTGTACCTCAAGGGCGAGCTGGTGGACACGGGCGACACCAAGGTCGGCAGCTTCATCGGCGACCACACAAAGACCAGCATCGGCACGATCCTGAACACCGGCACCGTCGTCGGCGTCATGTGCAACGTCATGGCCAGCGGCGGCGTCACGCCCAAGTTCATCCCGTCCTTCGTGATGTTCATGGACAACAAGGCGTACAACATCGCCTTCCGGAACACCCTGGACACGGCCCGGAAGGCGATGAGCCGGCGCAAGCGGGTCCTGAGCGACGCGGAGGCGGCCTTGCTCGAGGCCGCCCTGAAGCTCACCAAGCCCGAGCGCGACGAGTTGGTCCGCCGCTCCCGCAAAATGCTCGCACGCGAGCGCGGGCTGAACGACTAGCGGACCCCGGTTCGGGGTGCGCGATCGGGGGTTGCAGAGTGAGGAGACATTCATGAGCGACGTGGCGGAACGGGTCAGCAAGGTCACGGCCAGGCTGCTGAAAGTGGACCTCGCCGACGTGAAGCCGGAGGCCCACTTCGTCCGCGACCTCGGCGCCGAGTCCATTCAGAGCATCGAGCTCGTCGCCGCCTTCGAGGAGGAATTCGGCATCGAGATGGACCAGGACGAGGCCCTGGCCGTCCAAACCGTCGCCGACGCAATCGCCTTCATCGAGAAGGTGATCGCCGAGCAGCAGAAGTGACGTTTCTGGACTTCGTACCGGACTCGGTGTAAGCTCTCAAGGGAACGCCGAGCCCGGGCGCTCCCCGCTCGGAGACAGAGCCGGGCCCCCAGCGGACCGCCTGTGGAGCGGCGAGCGTGGACAACAGCAGCGTGCCGTGGCGGCTGGGCGACGTGCTGGTCGCCGCCGGGTTGGTCACCCCATCCCAGATCGAGGAAGCCGTGGCGCGCCAGAAGGCCCTCGGCTGCCGCCTGGGGGAGGCACTGGTCCGGGACGGGGTGCTCACCCAGGACCAGGTGAACTGGGCGCTGGCCAGGCACCTGCGGCTGCCCTACATCGAAGTCTCACCTGGCATCCTGGACGCAGGGCTCGCGCGGCGCCTGCGACCCGCGCTCCTGTACCAGCACGGCGTGATCCCCCTCCTCCAGCTCGGCGACGTAGTGACCCTGGCGATGGCGGACCCGACGGACACCGAGGCGGCCCGCGAGGTCGCCGACACGTTGGGCTGCCACGTGCAGCGGACCGTCGCCCGGGGCGAATCCATCCGCAGGGCGCTCGATGCCATCCTGAAGCCCCAGGAACGGGCGCCCCTGCCGCCGCCCGTGAGGCCGCCTAAGCCGCCCGCCGGGCGTCGCCGCCTCGGCGAAGTCCTCCTCGATGCTTTGCTCATCAACGAACAGCAATTGGCCGCGGCCCTCGCGGCTCAGGCCACGACCGGCAAGCGCCTCGGGGAGACCCTGATCGAGCTGCGCATCTGCACCGAGGACCAAGTGTGCTGGGCACTCGCCCACCACCTCGGCGTGCCCTACATTGACCTCCAGGCCGAGGCCCTCGACCCCGGCCTCCGCCAACTGCTGCCACTGGAGTTCCTGCGCGAGCACTGCGTTGTGCCCGTCGTCTGCATCGAAAGCGAGGTCGTGCTCGCCATGGCCGACCCGCTGGACGAGGCGGTGATCGCGCGCGCCGCCGCCGCGGCCCGGGCCGGCGTGATCGTGGCCGTCGCCCGCCGCGAGGCCATCCAGGCCGCCCTCGCGGGCCTCGCCGAGCGGGAGGCGGCCACAGCAGCGCAAGCCGCCGACCCGGCCTCGCCAGACGGCCCGCCCCTCTCCCCCGAGGCGGAACAGGCGTTCCGCCAGGCGATCCAGCAATCCCCCCTGCCCGTCCCCGACCGAATCAAGGTCTACAGCGCCATGCGAAGGGTCGCCGCGGCATCCTGCGCCGCCGACCCGGCTGCGGCACGAGCCGCGCGCCGCCAGTATCTCGCCGGCCTGTCCCGCGATGGCGTCAAGCTCGCGCTCCGGCTCCTCAACATCGTGGGGAGCGCCGACCCGCCGCGGCTCCTGGACGCCGACCTGGCGGCTCCCCCTGCCAAACCACCCAAGGCAGGCACGCGCCTGGTGGCCGACCGCAAGCTCTGGGAGGCCACGCTCCTGGACCACAGCCGCCGCCACAGCCTGCGGCCCGAACAGGTCGGCAACGCAACCCTGGCGGCCCGCGCCTGGATGCTCTCGGGCGGCCGGCAGAAGATTCTGCTCGTCTCCTCGGGCGAATGCGAGCTGGCCGTGGCCCTCACCCGTCTCCTGCGCGTCGAGCCCTTGCCCCCCCAATGCGTCAGCAACAGCGCGGCCTCGCCCTGACCGCGGGTGGGGGCAGCACTTCGGCCTCCTGGCGGGTGTGACCCTCAGCCGTCCTGCCGCCGCAACTCCAAAGGACGCGGGGACTTCTGCCCGCGGGCCGCGACGCCCGCTGACAGCGCGGTGGATCTCCCGATGCGCCAGGCACGTACGCCGACAGGCCCTCAAGCACCAGCTCCTCGGCGTTCTGGCCGATCTGTATCACCCCGCCCCCCAGGGAAGTGATACAGATCGGCAGCGGGTCAGGGCATCCCCGACATTCTCACATTCTACAGAATGTGAGAATGTCGTTTCTTCGGCGCCCGCCCCCGCAATGGATGCCAACCCGAGGATGCACGGGTGGCACTCATTGGCGGCGCCTCCTCCCGGGCCGTTTCGCCCCACCTCGATCGGTGCTGACAGCCCGGAGTGTACCGTTATATGACCCTGCTAAGCGCATGCGTGCCAACGGCTTACAACTTCGCTCAGGAAAACTGCGTAGGATCGCGTACAACGCGTCCGGAGGGGGCCATTGGGCTCCTGGTACCTTCAAGCCCCGGCGAGAGGCGCCCTGGGAACATAAGTGTACTATCCCACGGCGCTTGCGAACACCGGCTCCGAAGCTCTCTCGCCGGCGCCGGAGGCCCCAAATCGCCTCTAAGAGCGTCTAAGAGAATGAACCTGTGACGCCAAGCCGGGAGGGCGAGGCTCCCGCCGAGCCGCCCGGATTGCCCGAAACCCTCGGCTCAGCAGGAGCTTCGCCCTCCCATCCCTTCATTCTTTTGGACGCTCTAACACTACAACGCTACTTTCGATGAAAGCGACCTCAACCGACCGTCATTCTGAGCGAAGGCCGCCTCTTGGCGGTCGAAGTCGAAGAATCTCTCTTGGCTTGCGTCCGGGCACGGAGACTAGCCCTGTGACAAAGGTTCAAAGCGCAGAGAGATTCTTCGCTCCGCCCGCCGGGAGGCCGGCTCCGCTCAGAATGACACCTTCTTTCAGCTTATCTCCTGTGCCAATAAGGAGTTGCATCCTTCGGCGCAGGGGAAAGTAGCGTTGTAGTG
>DATKZY010000015.1:0-29231 GCA_035527715.1 Planctomycetota bacterium
GGACGACGACGAGCACGAGAAGACGGGAAAGGAGGTGGTTACCAGAACCGGGGGCCATGCTCGAGCCCGGCCTAGCGGACGCTCCCGCCCATCTCTTCCAGGAGCTTCCGGGCGCCGGGGTGGTAGGGGTTGTTCTTGAGCGCGCCGAGGATGGCTTCGTTGAACTTGTTCAGGTAAGTGACAGCCGCCGCCCTCTGGGCCTGGATGGCCTGGCGGGCGAGCGGGGCGTAGATGGCGGCAGTGCGGTAGTAGAACTCGGCGTTGAGGCCCGCGGCGGCGCCGTAGGGCTTCAGCCGTGCGGCAATGCCCTTCGCGTAGGCATCCACCGCCTGCCTGTCCGAGCCGCCCTCCTGGAGCAGTTCGCCCTGGAGGAGGCGCGGGGCCGCATAGTCGGGCCAGGCCTCGACCGCGCGTCGGAGGGCCTGGAACGCCTCCTTCGGTTGCTTGTCGTCCCTTGCCGCCAGCGCCTCGAGCAGGAGGGCGTCGAAGCACGTGGGGTCGAGGCCCAGGGCGAGCGCGGTGGCGGCCGCCGCCTTGTCGGGGCTTCCGCCCTTGCGCGCCATCGAGCCCAGGGCGGCCACCTCGGCGGCGAGGAGCTGCGCCGCGCCCTTCGACTTCAATGTGGCCGCCGACGGGAGCGCGCGGAGGCCATAGCCCGTGGTGTAGATGGCGTCGTCGAACTCGCCGCCCAGCTCGGTCGCCTCCACGTTCACCGTCTCCTTCCCGTCGTCGTAGCGGGCGAAGGCGTGGTAGGGGGTGACGACGGGGCAAACGGGCAGCCCCAGCTCGGCGGCGACGGCCACGTAGAGGCCCGTGAGGGTGAACACGCTACCCTTGCGGTCCTTCAGCACGCGGTGGATGGCGTGGCCCTCGGGGCTGTCGCCCGTCGGGTCCGCGCCGTCGCGTGCGAAGCCCTCGGTCTGGAAGAAGGTCTCGTTGAGGGCGTAGAGGAGGTCGGGCGGCGACGCGTCGGGCTTCGCCTTCTTGCGGACCGCGTCGGCGAGACGCTTGACCTCGCGTCGCACGCCCGCCAGGTCGCACGCGGGGTCCACGACCCTGGCGAGGGCGGCCAGGCCCGCCACGAGGTCGGCGGCGGGCAGTTGCGAGGGGAACTGCCAGGTGGCCACCTTGCCCTTGTAGCTGGCGTAGAGCTTGGCCAGCGCCGCGGGCTCGGGCGCCACGGCGAAGGGCAGGTCGCGGGGGTAGCCGACGGGGAGCGAGCCCTCGGGCGACTCCAGGAGGTGGCGCGGCGACGCCTTCTTCGGCGGCACCTTGACCAGCCACTCGAAGGCGCGATGCCAGTCCCTCTGCGGCGGCGTGTGGCCCGTGCCCTCGGAAGCGTAGAACTCGATGGTCGCCCCGCAGCGGCGGGCCGCCTCGACCGAGCGCTTGACCGACTCGATCGAGATGGGGTCGGCGGTGCCGTGATGGACGTAGAAGGGGATGCCCTTGAGCTTCTCGAGCCGCTTGTCGAAGATCGTGCCGGCGGCGGAGAGCGAGATGCCGCCGGCGAACAGCTCGGGCAGGGTCACCAGCCAGTGCCAGGTGCCGATGCCGCCGCCCGAGGCGCCGGTGCTGTAGATGCGCCTGGAGTCGAGGCGATAGGCCCGCGAGATGTAGCGCAGGAGCCGCAGCACCTCCAGCTTCTCGTTCGGCGCGGGCCAGAAGCTCGACCGCTGAATCGTCGTCGGGAACAGCACGATGTAGCCGCGCGGCGGGAAGTAATTGGCGTACCAGGTCACCAGGTTATCGCCGTCGGACGGCATGCCGTGGAGGGCGAGGACGAGGGGCCAGGCCTTGGCCGGCGTGTAGTCGGGCGGCAGGGCGAGGTTGAACCAGCCGCGGTCGGCGCCCTTGCGCCAGGGCACGGGCAGGTGCTTGAGCAGGCCCTTGCGGCCCGCGGCCAGCTCGCGCATGCGCTCGAGGTCCTCGACGCGGCGGTCGAGGCGGGTCTTCTCCAGCTCCGCGAACGCCGCCTTGCGGCCCGCGTCGTCCTTCGCCGTGAAGTAGCGGGTCAGGCACTCCTCGGCCTTCTGGTCCTCGGCCTCGGACCATTGGCCGGGGGCTGCGGGCCGCTCGGCCTCGGGGCGTTCCGTGGGCGAGGTCTTCGACGGCGGGTGCGTGGGGCCGGGCTTCGCCCCGTCGAGCGCCTCGACCCGCTCGACGACCGAGCGGGGGAACTGGATGGTGCCGCCGCCGCGGGAGATGGTGATCGACGTCTCGTCCTCGGCGACGAGGCGGGCCGTGATCTTCGCCCCGCTCTTCAGGGTGACCACCACCTGCCCCCCGCCCTTCTCGGCGGCGAGGAGGCACGAGGCAGCCAGAACGGCGTAAGCGAATGCGAGGAGGGAGCGCAGCCGTGTCACGGACAAGCCTCCACTGTCGGCTTCGCCGCATTATACCACATCGCGGCTTGCAATCGAGGCGGCAGGCCGGTAGATTGCGTCATCGTTCTTGTGAGGTCGAGAGATGAAGCGCACGCTGGTCATCCTGGGCTGCTTCCTGGCCGTATCGCTCGGGCTCTTCGTGGTCGTGGGGTTGCTCGCGCGCGCCACATGGGCGCTGTCCGGCGCGGGCACCACGCCGCTGGAGTCGGTCCAGGGCCTCGCGGTGCCCGAGCGGAACCCCTCGGAGCCGAAGGCGGTGCACTCGGTGGCGGAATGGGCGGGCGAGCGCGGGCGCGGCTTCCAGGAGGCCCCGATGCTGGCCGAACGGGTCAAGGCCGGCGCGCTCCCGCCGGTGGCCGAGCGGCTGCCCGAGGACCCGCTGGTCATCGTGCCGCCCGAGCAGCGCGGCCCCTACGGCGGCACCTGGGCGCGCTTCGCCACCGACACCAACGACACGGGGGTCTACGAGGCCCGCATCGCCTACGAGGGGCTCGTGCGCTGGGACGCAATGGGCAGGAGAATCCTGCCGAACCTGGCGACGCGCTGGGAGGTCGCCGACGGCGGCCGCGCCTACACCTTCTGGCTCCGACGCGGCGTGCGCTGGTCGGACGGCGCGCCCTTCTCCGCCGACGATCTTCTGTTCTGGTTCAACGATGTGCTTCAGAATCCAGAGCTGACTCCTGTGGCGCCGATCGACTTCCGCCGCGGCGGCGAGCTGGCGAAGCTCGAGAAGCTCGACGGCCACACGGTCCGCTTCCGCTTCAAGGAGCCGCACGGCCTCTTCCTCCAGCAGATGGCCTCGGGCCTCAGCTACACCCTCCTCGGCTATCCCGCCCACTACCTCAGGCAATTCCACCCCCGCTACGTGCCGAAGGAAGAGCTGGAGGCCAAGGCGAAGGCCATGGGCTTCCACTTCTGGTACCAGCTCTTCGGCGAGCGGCGCGGCTGGCGCAACCCCCAGTGCCCCCGCCTCTGGGCCTGGCTCATCCAGGACCCCGCCGCACTCCCCGTCGTCTTCCAGCGCAACCCCTACTACTGGAAGGTGGACCCCGACGGCCGCCAGCTCCCCTACCTCGACCGCGTGACCTTCGGCATCTTCGACGTCGAGACCATCAACCTCAAGGCCATCAACGGCGAGATGGGCATGCAGAGCCGCCACATGGACTTCGCCAACTACCCCCTCTTCATGGAAAACCGCAAGAGGGGCGGCTACCGCGTCCTCCACTGGGTCAACGCCGGCGGCAGCGTCATGCAACTCGCGCTCAACCTGAACCAGAAGACCGACCCCGTGCTTCGGGAACTCTTCGGCGACCCGCGCTTCCGCATCGCGCTGTCCCACGCGATCGACCGCGATGCCATCAACGAGGTCTGCTACTTCGGCATCGGCAAGCCGCGCCAGCTCTGCCCGCCCGCCGCCTCGCCCTACTACTCGCCCGAGTACGAGCGCGCCCACATCGAGCACGACCCCGCCCGCGCCAGCGCGCTGCTCGACGCGATGGGCCTCTCGGCGCGCGACGCCGACGGCGTGCGCCTCCGCCCCGACGGGGCGCCCCTCTCGATCTTCATCGAGACCACCTCGATGACCGGCAACGCGAAGATGCTCGAGATGGTGGCCCGCGACTGGACGGCGGTCGGCGTGAAGACCGAGCTGAAGATCACCGCCCGCCAGCTCTACTACACCCGCAAGGCCGCCCTCCTCCACCACGTGGGCGTGTGGTGGCCCGCCGACGAGCTGGTGCCGCTGATTGACCCCCGCTGGTTCCTGCCGTTCTCGACCGAATCCGTCCACGCCATCGGCTACGCCCGCTGGTTCACGTCCGGCGGCAAGGCGGGCGTCGAGCCGGCGGGCGACCTGCGCCGCTGCATCGACCTCTACCGCGCCATCCAGCAGACGCCCGACGAGGCGGAGCATCGCCGCCTCTTCGCCGAGATCATCGAGCTGAACCGCAAGAACCTCTGGGTCATCGGCACCATCGGCGAGGTGCCCTCGCTCGTCCTCGCCCAGGACCGCTTTCGCAATGTCCCCGAGATCGCCGTCTACGGCTGGATCTTCCGTTCGCCAGGCAACACGGCGCCCGAATGCTACGCGATGGAGGGGCGCTGAATATGCTCGCCTTGATTCTCCGCCGCGTGCTCTGGATCGTTCCGACGCTTCTCGCGATCTCGATCATCACGTTCGCGATCATCCAGCTCCCGCCCGGCGACTACCTGACCAGCTACATCGCGGCGCTCCAGGAGACGGGCGAGACGGTGGACGAGGCGCAGGTGGCGGCGCTCCGCAAGCAGTACTCGCTCGACCAGCCGGCCTACGTGCAGTACTTCAGGTGGATGGAGGGCATGATCCTCCGCGGCGACCTGGGCATGTCGTTCGAGGAGAGCCGCCCGGTCGCCACCCTCATCGGCGAGCGGCTGCTGCTCACCGTGGTCATCTCGATCGTCACGCTGCTTTTCACCTGGGCGATCGCCATCCCCATCGGCATCTACTCGGCCGTCCGGCAGTACTCGGTGGCCGACTATGCCTTCACGTTCCTCGGCTTCATCGGGCTGGCGACGCCGGGCTTCCTGCTCGCGCTCATCTTCATGTACGTCGGCTACAGCGTCTTCGGCGTGAGCGCCGGCGGGCTGTTCTCGCCCGAGTTCCAGGGCGCCGCCTGGTCGCTCGCCCGGGTGTGGGACCTGTTGAAGCACCTGTGGATCCCCGTCCTCATCGTGGGCATGGAGGGCACGGCCGGCCTGATCCGCATCATGCGCGGCAACCTGCTCGACGAGCTTCGGAAGCAATACGTGCTCACGGCGCGGGCGAAGGGCGTCGGCCGCCTGAAGCTCCTCCTCAAGTACCCGGTCCGCGTGGCCATCAACCCGATCGTGAGCACCATTGGCTGGCTGCTCCCCGCCATCGTGTCGGGGGCCACGATCACCGCCGTCGTCCTCGGCCTGCCCACGACCGGGCCGCGGCTCCTCCAGGCGCTGATGAATCAGGACATGTTTCTCGCCGGCTCGATGGTGATGATGCTGAGCTTTCTCACGGTGGTCGGGACGCTGATCTCCGACCTCTTGTTGCTGTGGCTCGACCCGCGCATTCGCTACGAGAAGCGGAGCGAGTGAATGGCCTTCGAAGTCGAAGAACATCTCGCAGACGTCCCTGAGGGGCCTTCGGCAGGCGAGGTCGCAGTCGGCGAGCAGGTTTCCACGGCCTCGCAGTGGAAGCTGATGTGGTGGAAGTTCCGCAAGCACAAGCTCGCGGTCGTCGCGGCGCTGATCATCCTCAACCTCTACTTCGTCGCCGCCTTCTGCGAGTTCCTGGCGCCCTACACGCTCGAGCACCAGGATGTGCCGAACGCCTACGCGCCGCCGCAGCGCGTGCGCTTCTTCGGCGACGACGGCTTCCACCTGCGCCCCTTCGTCTACGGCCTGGCGTGCAAGCGCCACCCGGAGACGCTGCGGAAGCTCTACGTGGAGGACCGCACGCAGCAGCACCCGATTCGCTTCTTCGTCCGCGGCCCGAAATACCGCTTCTGGGGGCTGTTCGAGACCGATATTCACCTCTTCGGCGTCGAGGGCGGCGGCACGCTGTACCTGCTCGGCACCGATTCGCTGGGGCGCGACCTGTTCTCCCGCATCCTCTACGGCTCGCGCATCTCGCTCACCATCGGGCTGATCGGCGTGGCGATGAGTTTTGTATTGGGGCTGACAATCGGCGGCGTGTCGGGCTATTTCGGAGGGTGGGTGGACAACACGATTCAGCGCGTCATCGAGGTCCTGCGCTCGTTCCCCTCGATTCCGCTCTGGATGGCGCTCTCGGCCGCGCTGCCCGCCCACTGGTCGCCGCTCAAGGTCTACCTCGGCATCACCATCGTCCTGTCGTTCCTCGGCTGGACGGGGCTCGCCCGCCAGGTGCGGGGGAAGATTCTGTCGCTCCGCGAGGAGGATTTCGCCACGGCGGCCCGCCTGTGCGGCGCGAGCCAGTGGCGGGTGCTATGGCGGCACCTGCTGCCGTCGTTTATGAGCCACATCATCGTCAGCCTCACCCTCGCGGTGCCCGGGATGATCCTGGGCGAGACGGCGCTGAGCTTTCTCGGCCTCGGTCTGCGTCCGCCCATCACCAGTTGGGGCGTGCTGCTGAAGGAAGCGCAAAACGTCCAGGCGGTCGCTCTCCACCCCTGGCTTCTCACTCCCGTGGCCTTCGTGATCGTGACGGTTCTGGCCTTCAACTTCGTCGGCGACGGCCTCCGCGACGCCGCCGACCCGTACGCGAGGTAGAATCTCACCACGGAGACACGGAGAGCACGGAGAAGAGACAGGAGCCTGTGAATGGGTAAGAAAGAGGAATTGTACGAGGTCGGCTTGACGGAGGAGATCATCGGGGCCATGATCGAGGTGCACAAGCTCTTGGGCCCTGGGCTGCTCGAATCGGCCTATGAGACGTGCGTGTGTCGCGAACTCGAGATCCGCCAGATCCCCTGCGATGTCCAGAAGCCGCTGCCGTTGGAGTACAAGGGGGGTAAAGCTGGATTGCGGCTATCGACTCGACCTCCTTGTGGCTGGCCGAGTGATTGTCGAGATCAAGGCCGTGGAGGAGTTGGTGCCCATCCACGAGGCCCAGTTGCTCACCTACATGCGGCTGGCTCGCGTGCGGGTCGGCTTGCTCGTCAACTTCAACGTGCCCGTGCTCAAGGACGGCATCCGGCGGCTTGTGCTTTGAACCCAATTGCCCTCTTGTCTGGTTCCTTCTTCTCCGTGTCCTCCGTGTCTCCGTGGTGAACAAGGCTTGGGAATATGAACGAACCTCAGAAACCCCTGCTGACCATCGCTGACCTGAAGGTGCATTTCTTCCTGGATGAGGGGACGGTGCGCGCGGTGGAGGGGGTGAACCTGGTGGTGCCTCGGGGCACGACGCTGGGCCTCGTGGGCGAGAGCGGCTGCGGGAAGAGCGTCACCGCCCTCGCCATTCTGCGCCTCATCTCGCCCCCAGGCCGCATCGTCGCGGGGCGAATCGCCCTGCACCGGCCCGACGGCGACGTGGCGCTCACCGACCTGAAGGCCGATGGCGAGGCGATCCGCAGGATTCGCGGCAAGGAGATCTCGATGGTCTTCCAGGAGCCGATGACCTCGCTCAGCCCCGTCCACACCGTCGGCAACCAAATCCTGGAGGCCATCACGCTCCACACGCCCAAGCGCGGCGCCGAGGCCCGCGAGCAGGTGGTCGAAGTGCTCCGCCACGTCGGCATCCCCGACCCCGACCGCCGCTATCGCCAGTACCCGCACGAGATGAGCGGCGGGATGCGGCAGCGGGCGATGATCGCGATGGCCCTGTCGTGCCGCCCCTCGCTCCTCATCGCCGACGAGCCGACCACCGCCCTCGACGTGACGATTCAGGCGCAAATCCTCGACCTCATGCGCCGCCTCCAGGCCGAGCTGGGGATGTCCATCCTCCTCATCACCCACGACCTGGGCGTCGTGGCCGAAATGGCCCGAGAGGTCGCCGTGATGTATTGGGGCCGCATCGTCGAGCAGGCCCCCACCGAGGCCATCTACGCCGACCCGCAGCACCCCTACACTCGCGCCCTCCTGCGCTCGATCCCTGGCCGCGGCACGCGGCGAAAGGCCCGGCTCCAGGTCATCGCCGGCGCGGTGCCCGACCCGTTCGAGCGTGTCCCAGGCTGCCCCTTCCACCCGCGCTGTGATGAGACCCGATGCGGCGTCTGCGACCAGGGCGAGCCGCCGCCCCTCCGCGAGGCCCGGCCCGGACACCTCGTCGCGTGCTTCGCGCGAAGCGAAGAGAAGAGTCTCACCACAGAGGACACTGAGGACACAGAGAAGACGGGAAACGAGAAGGGAATCTGAGATGGAGAGAACACAAGACTACCCGGAACGCGATCTGACGGAGAAGATCATCGGGGCGATGATCGAGGTACACAAGCACATCGGACCTGGGCTCCTGGAATCAGCCTACGAGGTCTGCACCTGTCACGAGTTGCACCTTCGAGGCGTTGCGTTCGAGGCCCAGAAGCCGCTTCCGGTGGTCTACAAGAACACACGACTGGAGTGCGGATACCGCGCGGATCTGCTTGTGGACGGCCGCGTTCTCGTGGAGATGAAGGCCGTGGATTCGCTCGCCCCAATCCACGAGGCCCAGTTGCTGACCTACCTGCGCCTGTCGGGCGTGAGAGTGGGGCTTCTTGTCAACTTCAACGTCACCGTGCTCAAGGATGGGATCCGGCGTTTGGTTCTCTGACCCAAATGCCCCTCTGTGCTTCTCTCTTCTCTGTGCCCTCTGTGCCCTCTGTGGTGGACCTCTTATGGCTTCTCTTCTACTGTTGACCGCCCACGACGTGAACGTCAACGTCCCGATCCTCAAGGAGGGCATCAACCGCTCGTCTCCTGAACCCCAATGTCCCTCTTCTCAGTGTCTTCCTCTGTGTCCTCTGTGCCCTCTGTGGTGAGATTCTTATGGCTTCTCTTCCCCCGCCGCTACTGGCCGTCCGCGACCTCAAGAAGCACTTCCCCATCCTCGGCGGCGCGTTCCGCAAGGTGGTCGGCCGCGTGCGGGCGGTGGACGGCGTGAGCTTCGAGATTCGGGAGGGCGAGTGCCTCGGCCTCGTGGGCGAGAGCGGCTCGGGCAAGACCACCGTCGGCCGCTGCATCCTGCGCGCCATCGAGCCGACCAGCGGCCAGGTGCTCTTCCGCCTCGGGGAGAAGGCGGTGGACGTTCGGGGCGTGCGGCCCGCCCAGCTCAAGGAGCTGCGCCGCCACATGCAGATGATCTTCCAGGACCCCTATTCGTCCCTCAACCCGCGGATGACGGTGCTCGACATCATCGGCGAGCCGCTCCTGGTCCACGGCATGCGGAGGCGGCGCGAGCGGGAGGACCGGGTGCGCGAGCTGCTCGAACAGGTCGGCCTGAAGCCGCAGCACCTGCGGCGCTACCCCCACGCCTTCAGCGGCGGACAGCGGCAACGCATCGGCATCGCCCGCGCCCTCGCACTCCACCCCAAGCTCATCGTGGCCGACGAGCCGGTGTCGGCCCTCGACGTCTCGGTCCAGGCCCAGGTCCTCAACCTCCTCGCCGAGCTTCAGGAGCGGCTGGGGCTGACGTATCTGTTCATCGCCCACAACCTGGGCGTCGTGCGCCACATCTGCGACCGCGTGGCCGTGATGTACGTCGGGCGCCTGGTCGAGCTGGCGGCGGTTGACCGCCTGTTCGCCGCCCCGAAGCACCCCTACACCGAGGCCCTGCTCTCGGCCGTGCCCGTGCCCGAGCCTGGGCACCGCCCCGAGCGGGTGCTGCTCACCGGCGAGGTGGCCGACCCCAGCAACCCGCCCAGCGGCTGCCACTTCCACCCCCGCTGCCGCTACGCGCGGCCCGAGTGCGGCCAGCAGGTGCCCGAGCTGCGCGAGGTCGAGCCCGGCCACTTCGCCCGCTGCCTCCTGGCCGAGGAGCTGTCGCTCGGCGGCATGCCGGGCTAGCCGCGGCTCGACTTGCAGGGCGTGCCCCGATCACGTATCGTGTCTTTCCGCCGGCGCGTCGGGCGCCGGGCGATGGAAGTCCCGTGGCACCGAAAGGAGAACGTGCATGCGTACGGTTGTGGCGGGGCTGCTGTGCCTGGCAGGAGCGTTGTGGGCAGGCGAGGCGGCGGACCTCGATGCCCTGAAGAAGCAGGCCCAGGACCTGCGCGAGAAAGAGCGCGCGCTGCGCACGAAGATCGAGGAGATCCGCGCGAAGATCACCGCGGCGCCCGATGTCGCCAAGCTCCGCGACGCCGAGGCCGCCGCCGACAAGGCGTACGACGCGGCCCGCAAGGGCGACGCGGCCTACGCCGCCGCCCTGAAGGCGCACGCCGACGCCCACGCCGACTACCTCAAGGCAGTCCAGGACAAGGTGGCCGCGAACGCGGAGGCCAAGGCCATCCTGGCCGACATCGCCGGCATGGCCGACCGGGCGGCAGATTGCGCGTTCCAGGAGGCCCTGGCGCGCCTGGAGCTCGACCACACGGCCTCCCCCATCAACGTCCAGCTCGACAAGGACCCCGAGCTCGCGCAGCTCCGCGCCGCCTTCTACCAGGCCGCCGACAAGGACGCCCGCGAGAAGGCCCGCAAGGCCTACGAGGACGCCCGCAAGGCGAAGAAAGACGCCATGCCCGAGGCCAAGAGGATCGCGGAGCGCATCGAGGCCGCCCGAAAGGGCCGCGCCGACCTCCGCACCGCCGAGGCCGAGGCCCAGAAGAAGCTCAGCGCCCTGCGCCGAACCGTCGAGGCCAGCGACGACGCGGACCTCAAGGCCGCGCGCGACAAGGTCGCCGCCGCCGCGAAGGCCGTCCAGGAGGCCATGAGCAGCGACGCCATCAAGGCGGCCCGCAAGCCTCGCGACGACGCGCGCGAGGCGCTCATGAGCAAGGTGGCGGAACTCCTCGGCGCCGACAAGGACGCCGCTGCGCTGGCGAAGGAGCGCGAGGCGCTCCGCACGCAGATGGCCGAGCTGGACAAGCAGATCCGCGAGGCGACAAAGAAATAGCCGCTCGCGACGCGACACCACCAGGAACCCGTTGCCCAACGACCCGAACGCCCTCCCACAGACCCTCGGGCTGCGGGAGGGCGTTCTGCTTCGCGCGGCCCGCACAGGCGCGAATCACGCTTTGGCGCGATCCGACCCTCCGGTATAATCCGTATGGGGGGACCACAAGAGGGGCGTCAATGCGCAACGAACGTCGCATCGCCGGGGGCTTGGCGCTCGCCCTGGCTCTCGGGGCGCCGACCCTCGGTGCCGACTGGCCTCACTGGCGCGGCCCGAGCCGCGACGGCGTGGTCCCCGAGGGTTCGGGCTGGCCCGCCGGCTGGCCGCCGAAGAGGCTGTGGACCGCCAGCGTCGGCAAGGGCTGTTCCTCGCCCATCCTCGTCGGCGGCAGGCTCTACGTGATGGGCTGGGCGAGCGACACCGATACCCTCCGCTGCCTCGATGCCCACAGCGGCCACGAGCTGTGGAAGCAGTCGTATCGCTCCCCGCGCTACGGCCGCCACGCCACGGGCGACCAGGGCGAGTACAGCGGCCCGTCGTCCACCCCCTCCTTCGACGCCGCGACGGGGCTGCTCTACACGCTCAGCCTGGATGGCGATCTGCGCTCCTGGGACACGGCTCAAGAGGGCAAGCTGGTCTGGGCACTGAACCTCTACGACAAGTACAAGGCCCCGCAGCGCCCGAACGTCGGCGGCGGGCGCCGCGACTTCGGCTATCCCACGGCTCCGCTCGTGCGCGGCGAGCGGCTGGTCGTCGAGGTCGGCGCGCCGGGCGGCACGGTGATGGCCTTCGACAAGAAGACGGGCGAGCGCCGCTGGGCATCCGAGTTCCACGGCCCCGCCGGCCACACGGGCACGCCGGTCGAGATGAAGGTCGGCGACGTGCCGTGCCTCGCCCTCCTCACGCTTCAGCACCTCGTGGTGATGCGCCTCGACGCAGGCCACGAGGGCAAGACCGTCGCAACGACGCCCTGGCACACCGAGTTCGCCTGCAACATCTCCACGCCAGCCGTCGCCGGCAACCGCGTGCTCATCACGTCCGAGTACAACCATTCGGCCTCGACGCTCTACGAGGCCACGGCTGGCGGACTGCGCGAGGTCTGGACGTCGAAGACCCACGGCGTGTCGAGCAGCCCCGTGGTCTTCCGCGACCGCGTGTTCCTTATCAAACAGCCCGTGCAGTGCGTGGACCTGGCGACGGGCAAGCTGAAGTGGCGCGGCGGCGACTTCACGAACGGCTCGTGCCTGGTCACGGCGGCCGACGGGAAGCTCATCGTCTTCGGCAGCCGCAAGCTCGCGCTGCTCGACGCGCTGGCCGACGAGTACCGCGAGCTGGCCCGCCTCGACCGCGTGGTGCCCGGCACCTGCTATCCCCACGTGACGCTGGCCGATGGCGTGCTGTGCTGCAAGGACCGCGATGGGAATCTCGCCGTCTTCTCCGTCGCCCCGGGCGCCTCGTCGCCCGAGCCCCCGAAGCCCAAGGTCGTGGAGCCCCCTCGCCCGACCCCGCCCCCCGGCCCCACGCGCCGCGCCACGGAGGGGCTGGTGGCCCTCTACACCTTCGACGAGGGCAAAGCCGAAGCGCTGGGTCTCCGCGTGCGCGGCGGCAAGTTGGCCCCCCGCAGCCTGACGTTCGAATCGGGTGGGATCGCCGAGTCGGCCGAGCCGCCCGCGAAGCTCATCGAAGCCTGCCGCAAGTCCAGTGAGATCACCATCGAGGCGTGGATCGAGCCCGCCAACACCACCCAGAATGGCCCCGCGCGCATCGTGTCGCTTTCGGCCGATCCCTACAAGCGCAACTTCACCCTCGGCCAGGAGGGCGACAGCTACCAGGTGCGGCTCCGCACCACGCGCACCGGCGACAACGGGATGAATCCCGCGCTGGCGACGCAGGGCGGCGTGGCGGCCCGCCTGTCGCACGTCGTCTACGCCCGCGCCGCCGACGGCAAAGCCGCGATCTACATCAACGGCGAAGTCGCGGGCAGCAGCACCATCCCGGGCGACCTGAGCAACTGGGACGCCGGCTTCCGCCTGGCCCTGGGCAACGAGCTGACGAACGACCGGCCGTGGCGGGGCGAGTTCCGCCTCGTCGCCATCTACGCCCGCGCGCTCGCCCCGAAAGAGGTCGAGATGAACCACCGCGCCGGCCCGGAGGGCAAGGCCCCACGCGACTGAGCCCCGGGCAGTCCCGCCAGGTTCCGCGACCGGCTTCGCCCCCACCCCATCGCCAACTTGACAGCCAGACGGGGAAATGTACAATTCCGCTAGTAGATGGAGTCTACTACTCCGGCGTCCCTGTTCCTGAAAGGGTCGGGCTATGGGCGACGTGTGGGATTGTGCGTGGCGCGAGCTGCGGCGGCGAAGGGGGCGCACCGCCGCTAACGTCCTGGGGTACCTGCTGGCTGTGGCGACCGCGGTGGTCGTGATCACTGCCCTTCGGTTCTCAACGCAGGCGGCGGCCCGCGTCCTGGACAGCACGGGGACCCACTTCGTCGCGTTCGCCCCGGCCGTCCTGCCTGCGTGCGCCGAGTGCTCGGTGAAGACACCCGAGGAGAAGGGCGAAGGCTTCGTCGCCTGCGGCGTGAGCACCCACCTGGTGCCCGTGGACCTGGCGGGCAAGGTGAAGCAGCTCCCCGCCGTGGCGGATGCCTCGCCGTACCTGTGCTTCCGCTTCAAGGACCCCGGCGACGGCCACTCGTTCACGGTCGGGGGGTTCGACCCGCGGAACACCACCGCGGTCGGCACCACTTGCTGCGCGGCGACGGACATTGTGAGCGGCCGGTTCCCACGGCCCGAGGAGCAGGGGGTGGTGCTGCTGGAGGAGGCCTACGCAAGGCTGCGGCACGCGGGGCCAGGGGACCGCGTGGCCATTGCCGGCGCCACGTTCCCCGTGGTGGGGGTGGTCAACCCTGGCATCCGCCCCGCGAAGGCGGACATCTACATGCCCTTCAGGGACGCGGAGGAGGCCATCAACCGGCGGCTCGGGGCGACCCCGCTGCGCGGCGAGGCGAACGTGCTTCTGGTCGAGGTGGCGAGCGCGAAGGTGCAGGACGAGGCCATTCGTGCCGTGAGGCGGCTCCATCCTGGCCTCGTGGTCTCGAGCTATGCCTGCTACCGGCCGGCGGCGCAGGTGATGGGGATGAACGAGGGGGCGGCCTGGCTCCTCACGATCATCGTGGCCGTTGCCGCCGTGGCGCTGTCGCTGAAGTCGCAGCTCGCCGCGGTCCTCGAGCGCCGCAGGGAGATCGGCATTCTCAAGGCGATCGGCTGGACGGATGGGAACATCGTGTCGCAGCTCCTCGCAGAGTCGGTGCTCCAGGCGGCCCTCGGGGGCCTGCTGGGGTGCGCCCTGGCCGCGGCGTTCCTGGGGCTGGCCCCCGTCGGGGCACTCAGCGGCGTGGAGGGCGCGGCGCGGGTCGCGCTGTCGCCGGTGGTGATGTTCGCAGGCGTCCTGCTGGCGCTTCTGGGCGGCGTGGTCGCGGGGGCAATCCCCGCTCTTCGCGCCGCGCGTCAGCGGCCCGCCGAAGCTCTCAGGTCCATCTGAAGGAGAAGCCACCATGCCGAGCGATGGCATCCTGCTGCAATGCACGGACCTGCGGAAGACCTTCACGCTGCGCGAGCGCGAGATTCGCGTGCTCGACGGCGTCAACCTGTCGGTGGCCCGGGGCGAAACCGTGGTGATCACGGGACGCACGGGCGCCGGGAAGTCCACCCTCCTGGCGCTCCTGGGCGGCCTGGACCGGCCGACGGCGGGCACGGTGGCCCTGGGCGGCCGCAACATGGAGGCCCTCTCCAACGAGGAACTCGCACAGCTCCGCCGCACGCAGATCGGCATCGTGTTCCAGAGCCACAACCTGCTGCCGTCGTGGACCGCGCGGGAGAACGTCGAGGCCGCCCTGCTGCACACGGGCACGCCTGCGGCCCGCCGCCGCGAAAGGGCGAAGGCGCTCTTGAGCGAACTCGGGCTTGGCGATAGAATGGAGAGGCTGCCCGCGGAGCTCAGCGTGGGCCAGCAGCAGCTTGTGGCCATCGCCAGAGCGCTGGCCAACGAGCCGGCCCTCCTCCTCGCCGATGAGCCTACGGGCGACGTGGATCCGGAATCGGCACAGGAGATCATCCGCCTCCTCGCCTCGCCCGTGAAGGAGCGGGGCGCCGCGCTCGTGGTCGCCACCCACGGTGCGTTTCCGCTGGACGCGGCGGACCGCGTGCTTTACCTGAAGGACGGCGCGCTCGTTCCGCCCGAGGCCGCCGGCCCGCGGGGCTGAATGGCTTGCCACGATTCCCGGTCGAAGCGGGAGCACCTGTTGAGAGGCAGCTCTGTGGGCGGGGCGTCTCTGCCCCGCGCGGGGCACGGAGGCCCCGCCCACATTGACCAAGAATCGTGGCAAGCCATTTCGGCCCAGCGGGCGGAGGAGAAAGCATTGTCGCCCAGGCGAGCATCAAGCCTCGAGGAGCTGGACAACTGTCCCTGCGCGGGCGTGAGCCTCGACCGGCTGATCCAGCCCGCCATCCTCACCATCCTCGCGCGCGGGGAACTGCACGGCTACAAGATCGTCCAACGCATTGCGGAGATCGAGGGCCACAAGCCGGACCCGACGGGGGTCTATCGCGCCCTTCGGACCATGGAGGGACGCGACCTGGTCGTCTCGGGGTGGGGCCCCTCCGACTCAGGCCCTGCGAAGAAGTCGTACCAGATCACCATGGACGGGATGATTTGCCTGGCGCGTTGGGTCGAGACCCTCGAGAAGCACAGCCGGGTCATCCACCGGCTGATCGCCAGAGCCCGATGGGTGACGGGCCTCGACGAACGCCTGTCCCCCTCGCCTGAAGGTCCGCGCCGGTAGGGGTTTCGGCACTCGCCGGATTCCTGTATAATACCGGCTTGCCGAGGAGGTTCGTGGCGGGCGGCGCCCCGGGCCTCGCCCCGCTCGAAAGGGAGCACTCCTGATGCCTGGTCCCGCTCGCGTCCTCTACTGCGGCTGTGCGTACGCCGAGATCATCCCCACGGACACGAAGGCCCAGGTGATCGAGCGCCTGCGCGCGGCGGGCGTGGACTTCGAGGCCGTGCCCGACCTGTGCGAGCTGGCGGCCCGCCGCGACCCTGCGCTCAGAGCCATCGCCGGGAGCGGCGACGTCGTCGTCATCGCCTGCTACCCGCGAGCCGTCCGCTGGCTCTTCGCCTACGCCGGCGCCCCGCTGCCGGAGACAGGGGTCAGCATCCTGAACTTGCGAGCCGAAGAGCCGCAGGCCATCGTCACGCGCGTTGCGGGTCATTACGGAGTTCGCGAAGTCCGTAATGAGCCGGACGCTGCACACGAGCCCCCCGGCCCCTCACCCAAGCCCGGCCACTGGGTGCCCTGGTTCCCCGTCATTGACCGCTCCCGCTGCACCGGCTGCCAGCAGTGCCTGAACTTCTGCCTCTTCGGCGTCTACGCCCTCGACGCCGAGGGCAACGTCGAGGTGAAGAACCCCGCGAACTGCAAGACCAATTGCCCGGCCTGCGCGCGCATCTGCCCCCAGGTCGCCATCATCTTCCCCAAGCACAAGACCAGCCCCATCAACGGCGACGAGGTGACCGCCGAGCACCTGGCCGGCCGCGAGGTGCGCGTGGACCCGAAGCGCCTCGGACGCGGCGACGTCTACACCGCGCTCCGCCGGCGCAGCGAGCGCGCCCGAGTTGCGGCCGCCGAGCCGCCCGTGACCGAAGGCGACGCCGCCAAGCTCTGCCCCTGCATGACGGAACAGCTCGAGAAGGAACTGGGCATCCCGCCCGAGGTCCTCAAGACCCTCTCCCTCCCCGACATCCAGGCCAAGCTGCGGGCAGCCCGGGGCGAGAAGTAGGAGTGTCGGGTGTCAGATCTTTATTCTTGAATTATTCACAGCCGACCAGGAATAATTCAAAAATAAAGATTTGACACCTATGCGCGATGGCAAGTGATGCGAAGCAACTTCGCCCGGCCGTGGTGCTCGTGGCCGATCGCACGCTGAGCGCCGACTACAAGGTGCTCTTCGAGGGCGTGTTCGCCACGATGCAGACCACCAAGGTGCCCGAGCTGGCGATGCGCCTGCTCGTGGCGCCCCGCGTGGCCACCGACGCGCAGGGCCGGGCGAGAACGGCGCCCGTCGGCCTCCGCCGCGTCGAGTCGGCCCTCCTCGCCCACACGCCGCTCACGCGCGACGACGTGGCCGTCACCACACCCGAGGCCCTGCCGCGACTCCTCGGCCCGTGGGTCAAGGTGGTCGGCGTCACCTCGAGTGACCCGCTCGGCCGCGGGATGAGCAACACCACCACATCGAGCTTCTGGAGCGGCGAGCTGTACACGCGGCACTGGACTGCTCGAATGATGGCGCAGCTCCGCGCGGCGAAGGCGAAGCACGGCTTCCGCATCCTCGCCGGCGGGGCCGGCACCTGGCAATACGTGCAGCACCCCGACGAGGCCCAGGGCATTGACGCCTTGTTCGAGGGCTACTTCGAGAACGCCGGCCCCGACCTCGTGATGGACCTGGTGAACGGCAAGGCGGCGCCCGCGCACGTGGCCGAGGCCGAGCCGTGCGTCGAGCGCATCCGCCCCATCACGGGCGCGTCGCTGCTCGGCGTCGTCGAGCTCTCGCGCGGCTGCGGCAACGGGTGCAGCTTCTGCACGATGGCCTTCCAGCGCATGGGCCACCTGCCGCCCGAAACCATCGTTGCAGACCTCGCCACAAATGTGGACAATGGGGTGCGCTCCGTCGTCAGCGGCAGCGAGGACTTCCTGCGCTACGGCGCGACGGGGCACAAGGTGGACTTCGAGAAGCTCCGCGGGCTTCTCGCCGAGATGCGTCGCGTGCGAGGCCTGAGGTTCATGCAGATTGACCACGCCAACGTCTCATCCGTCCTCCAGCTCGACGACGCGCAGCTCCAGGAGATCCGCCGCCTGCTGACCTGGGAGGCCCGCAGCGACTACCTGTGGCTCAACCTCGGCGTCGAGAGCGCCAACGGCCATCTCGTGAAGGCCAACAGCCCCGGCAAGCTCGGCCACATCGCGCCCGACGACTGGGAGGACGCCGTGGCCGACGCCGGCGGCCGCCTGGCCCGCAACGGCTTCTTCCCCGTCTTCAGCCTGATCCTGGGGCTGCCCGGCGAAACGCCCGACGACGCGACGCGGACGCTCCGCCTCGTGAAGCGCCTCGCCACCGAGCGATGCGTCACCTTCCCCGTCTTCCACGAGCCGGTGCGCGAGGGCAGCGGCGAGCCGTTCACCCTGGCCGCCATGACGCCCGAGCACCTCGACCTCTACACCACGTGTTACGAGATCAACTTCAAGTCGGTGCCCCGGCTCTACTGGGACAACCAGCGCGCCGGCGGCGTGTCGTGGCTCAAGCGCGCGTTCATGCAGCTCCTCGGCCGCGCCGAGACGCGGGCCTGGCGGCGGAACTTTGCTCGGGTGCGGGAACAGATTTCCCAGAGGGGATGAATGGATGAGTGGATGATTGGATGATTGTCTGACACCCATCCACTCATCCATTCATCCCCTGCTGAAGGGTAAAGGAGCGGAAGGTTTGGCGGAACCCCAGACCATCACGCACGACGCCGTTGCCGCCCCGTGGGCGCGGCCCCCGCTCGACGGCATTCCGGCGACGAAGGCGGAGCGCGAGCGGGTGCTCCGCGCCGCGCGCCGCTACGTCGCCGCCCGGCGCCTCGTGCCGCCGCTGCCCCTCGACGAGCTGAAGGCCCACGCCGACCACGTGCTCGAGCTGGCCGAGAGCGAGCCGCGGTTCCGCGACTTCGTGACCGTCCTCGTCAACAACGCCGCCTGGAGCGAGGCCCTGGCCGGCATCCCGTTCGAGCGCCGCCTCCTGCTCCTGCCCCAGTGCCTGCGCGACAAGGAGCACTGCGAGGCCGAGATTGACGAGTTCGGCCTGCTGTGCCACCACTGCGGCCGCTGCGTCATCCACGAGCTGCAGACCGAGGCCGAGCGCCTCGGCTACGTCGTCCTCGTCGCCGAGGGCACCACGGTCGTGATGTCGCTCATCGAATCGGGCAAGATCGAGGCCGTCATCGGCGTCGGCTGCCTCGCCGGCCTCGAACGCATCTTCCCCTACACCGAGGCCGCGGCCGTGCCGGGGGTCGCGATCCCCCTGCTCAACGATGGCTGCGCCTACACGAGCGTGGACCTGGATTGGGTGTGGGACACGATTCAGCTCACGCGAGCGGACCGCACGCGGCGGCTGGACCTCGACGCCCTGCGTGCCGAGGTCGAGGCCTGGTTCGGGCCCGACGCGCTCGACGCCGTCCTGGGCCCGGCCCGCACGCAGACGGAGCGGCTGGCCCGCGAGTGGCTGGGCCGCTCGGGCAAGCGGTGGCGCCCCTTCCTCGCCCTGTGCGCCTACGAGGCCCGCCGCGACGAGCCCGAGGCCCCGACGCCGCCCGACTTCCGCAAGATCGCCATCGCGGTCGAGTGCTTCCACAAGGCGTCGCTCGTCCACGACGACATCGAGGACGACGATCCGCAGCGCTACGGCGAGGACACGTTGCACAAGGCCCACGGCATCGCCATCGCCCTCAATGTGGGCGATCTCCTGCTCGGCGAGGGCTATCGCCTCATCGCCGAGTGCGAGGCGACCGACGCGCAGAAGGCGGCCATGCTCCGCGCCGCCGCCGCAGGCCACCGCAGCCTGTGCATCGGCCAGGGCCAGGAACTGGCCTGGGCACGCGACCCCAACCCCCTCACGACCGAGCAGGTGCTCGGCATCTTCCGGCAGAAGACGGCTCCCGCCTTCGAGGTCGCCCTCCAGCTCGGCGCCCTGTATGCCGGCGTCAGCGACGGCGTGTGGCAGGTGCTGCGCGAGTGCAGCAACGCCCTCGGCATCGCCTACCAGATCCGCGACGACATGGACGACTTGTGCGGCGAGGCCCCGCCGCCCAGGCACGATTTCCTCGGGCCGTCCATCCTCCTCGCCATCGCCCACGAGCGCGCGACGGGGCCGGCCCGGGACCTGTTGGACGCCCTCTGGCGCGTCCCATCGCAGGTGAGCCGCCGCCTGCCCGAGCTGCGCTCGGTGCTGAAGGCCCTGGGCGTGGAAGAAGCCGCCCGCGAGATGCTGGAGTCCTACCGCGACGAGGCGGTGCGCTCGCTGCGCCCGGTCGGGAACGCCAGCCTCAAGGGCCTGCTCCGCCGCGTGATCTGCAAGATCTTCAACGAGATCGGGACGAAGGTCTGAATGACCCTCCGCCACGCCATGCTCGAGGCCGCCAGCCGGGCGCCCAGGCTCCTCGGCGAGTCCCGCGGGGCCGTCGCCGCCTTCCTCCGAGCACAGCAGAACCCCGACGGCGGCTTCCGAGGGCGCGGCGACCAGAGCGACCTCTACTACGCCGTCTTCGCCGTCGAGGGGCTTGTCGCCCTGGGCGAGCCGCCCGACCCCGACCCGCTTCGCGGCTACCTGGCCTCGTTCGGCGACGGCGAGGGCCTCGACTTCGTCCACCTCGCCTGCCTGGCGCGCTCGTGGGCCGACGCGGGCGAGTCGGGCCGCGATCTCCGCGCGGCGTTGATCCGCCGCATCGAGGGCCATCGCTCGGCCGACGCCGGGTACGCCCCCTCGCCCGGCGCGGAGCACGGCACGGCATACGGCTGCTTCCTCGCCCTCGGCGCGCTCGAGGACCTCGGGGCCGAGGAGATGGACAAGGGGGCCATCCTCCGGTGCCTGGCCGCGCTGCGACGCGACGACGGGGGCTACGCCAACGAGCGCGCCCTGCTCTCCAGCACCACGCCGGCCACCGCCGCCGCCGTGAGCGTCGCCAAGCACATGACCGGGACGGCGGACAAGGCGGCGGCGGGCTTCCTCGTCGCCCGCGCCGCGGCCGATGGCGGCTTCTTCGTAACTGCGACGGCACCCTTCCCCGACCTGCTCTCGACCGCTACGGCCCTCCACGCCCTCGCCGGCCTCACCCGGCACTCGCGCGACCTCGTGCAGTCGTGCACCCGATTCGTCGAGGGCCTGCGCACCGACGCGGGCGGCTACCTCGGCCTCTGGCTCGACGAGGCGCCCGACGCCGAGTACACCTTCTACGCCCTCCTCGCCCTCGGGCACCTCAGTTGATCCGCTTGAATGCCACGGCGTCCACCAGCACCTGGCCGACGGAGTCCTTCGCCAGGATCTCCACGAAGCCGTCGGCGCCCTCGTCGAACGCGAAGGTGCCAACGACGCGGGAGCGGGCCGGCTCGACGCGAACCGTCCCGTCGCCCTGAGCGTGGCGGACGCGGACGAGGAAGGCGGCCCCCTTGTCGAACGCCGTCTTTGGGCTGAGCGACACCTCGTAGCGGCCGGCCGCCAGGTCGGGCGTGAAGCGGGCGAACTCGCCCGCAGCCGCTCTTGCCCCATTCGTCAGCACCAGGCCACTGTGCCCTTTCGGCCAGGTGTGATAGCCGGGGCACACCCAGAAGTACGGCGTGCACCAGAAGCCGGGATCGCGCGTCGTCAGGGTCACGTCCCTCGTTGGCTGAGGGCGGGGCCGAGTCGCTTGGGCAGGACGCTTGCCGGTGAGCGGAATCGGGGGGACGGGCCAGCCGTAGACATCCATCGCGTGGACCGGCCGCGGGCGGAATCTCGGCTCGTCGGGCGCCACGCGGGCCGGGGCGGGCGCCGCCACCGCTTCGCCATCCACCGTGATGTGCTGGGTGAACGCCGCGCGCTCCTTGCCGTTGTCCACCGTCAGAGTGACGGGATAGAGCCCGGGTGTGAGGAAGGTGTGAGCGGGGTTGTCCTCGGGCGAGCTGGCGCCGTCGCCAAACGTCCAGAAGCTCCGCCCCTCGGCGCCGATGCGACGGAACGGCACGGCCTGACCCGTCCGCGCCGGGGCAAGCGGGGCCATCGCCGCTCGCAGTGCGCCGGCCTTGCGCTTCTGGTTCTCGAAGATCTGCCAGAAGACGATCCAAGGGTCGAGCAAGATCGACTCGTCGCCCTCGGTGACCTTGAAGACGAAGTGCGAGTGCTCGTGGGAGCCGACGTGCACGCCCGCGGCCTCGGCATAGTGCGTGCCCGCCTTCAGCGGCGTGTGCTCGGGCACCAGCAGCTTGAGGAGGTGGTGCGACTGAAGGGTCCAGGTCGAGCCGTCGGGCCACTTCCGCGTCGCGCGCCAGCGATTGTTGTTGTGGCCCGCCGCGAGGGAGTTGAAGTACCACTGGTCGTCGAAGTCAATCGGCGCCCAGTGGGGCGTGCCCTTGCGCATGTTGACGTCGAGGCCGCCGTGGGCGTCGGCGCCCTGGTAGGCGCCGAGCCAGCAGTCGTCGCCGCTATAGCAGTCGCGGATGGCGATGAACTGCTTGTCGTTCGGATACCAGGGCTGGATTTCCTGGGGGCAGATGGGCAGCGTGGCGTCCTGGACGGCGAAGCGTGCCTGCTTCGCCGGCTTGCACTCGCCGTGCTTCTCGGTGACGAAGTCGAAGAGGTCGGCCACGGCGTCGAACCACACCCGCATGCCGTTGACCACGTAGGGCTCGTAGAACGACTCCTGCGAGCCGACGTAGCGCTCCATCGTCATCGGCTGGCCGTCCACGCGCACGCGGGCCGTGAAGTGCAGGAGCGTGCCCCCGCCGCCCCGCGCCTTCTTGAGTTCCTTGAGATTGGTCACCAGTACCTTTGCAGCCGTTTGCTCCAACAGCAGTGTTCTGGTCTGGCCGTTGCGCAGTGTGAACCGTAGCGTGTCGCCGTGGTTGAGTTCCACGGCGGTGAGGGTGTCTTTCGCCTGGCGTTGCAGCGTCATAGTCCCTGCCTCCACGGCGGTCACGCCGCACGCCAGGAGGCCGAGCGGCAAGAAAGACAGCAAAAAAGACAGCGGGTGTCTTTTTCGGCTTCCGCGACTGCTCAAATCCATAAGCCCATTATAGGCCATACTTTGTGTCTCCAAGGGCTGGGATGGGCTAAAAAAGACAGCGGGTGTCTTTTTCCACTTTCACGCATGGTCGCCACCGGCGGCCGGCTTGGGTGGCGGCTCATCGAGCGTCCAGCGCTCGCGCTCGATGAGCGGGGTCTTGAAGTAGGACTCGATGCGGCCGGTTTTTTCGAGGTGGTCGAGGCAGGCGCGCAGGCAGCCGCGGCCGACGCAGATCGAGAGGTGGCGAAAGCGGTCGAGCAGGAAGCGGCTGTAGCTGGGCGCCTCGCCCTCCTTCTCCGTGCCGTTCCAGAAGGGCGAGAAGCGCGGGTCGTCGCCGCGGTGCACGCGCCCGCACGCTTTGGCGTCGAACGGCGCGTGGGCGAACTCGCGGCCGTCAATCGTGAGGGTCACGTCGCGCTTCGGGCCGATGGCGCATGCCTGGCACGCCTTCACGCAGCTCAGGCAGCCGTCGCAGATCTTCCCGCGAAAGAGCGGCGTCGGCGTCAGCTCGGCATCGGTAAGGACGGCGAAGACGCGCTGCCGGGGGCCGAACTGCGGGGTGAGGAGCACCTTCGAGTGGCCCAGCTCGCCCAGCCCGGCCGCCACGCCGACGACGCGGAGCGACACCACGCCGTCGGGGCCCTTCGGCTGGTCGGCGCGCGTCTGGCGGCCCGTGTGCGGGTGGAACGGGTTGTGCACGGGCACACTGGTGCAGCCGCGCTCCTCGAGGAAGAGCACGATGCGGCGCAGGATCCTGGGGGCGATGATCTCGTTGAGGTACCAGTAGGAATCGCAGTTGTAGGCCTGCCAGTAGGTGCCTTCCTCGGCGGCCTTGAGCGCTCCGCGCAACTGCCGCACCGCGATGGCGATGACGCTGTGGGCCTGCGGGAAAATCGTCCGCGGGTGCAGCTCGGGCGGCGCGCCGTCGAACCGCGAGATGGGCGCGAAGCCCACCAGGTCGGCCCCCGCCTCCATTGCCACGTGCCGCACGTGTTCCGCGAGGTCGAGCACAGCTTTGCCTTTCTCCCCCCATCCTCCCACGTGGCACGGCTGGCTTGCCCAGCCGTGCGCCTCCAGCCACCGGCGCCCAGGACACGGCTGGGCAAGCCAGCCGTGCCACGACTCCCTGCCTGGGTTCGCCCAGTCTCGCCTCGCGAGCACGCCGTCAGATCTGCGAGTACGCGGTTGGCTCGAGGATCAGGTTGGTAATGGTCGAGACGGTGTCCTTGTACTGCGGGTCATTCTTCAGTTTGTTCCAGTCGGGGTGGGCGAGGAACCTGGCCCAGGCGGCCTTCTGCGCCGCCTCGTCGTCGAAGCCGAGCATGTAGGTGAGGTTCGGCATCTTCGAGCCGTAGAGGGTCTGGCCGAAGAAGACCGGGGGCATGGCCACGCGGCGGAAGAGGTCAATCTCGCCCCCGGCGTTGAACATTTCGATCTTCTTGAGGGCCTTGGCGGCGCTGTGGCTCTCGTAGGTGCGGAGCTGGAAGACGCGCGTCTCCTTCTTCGTCGGCACTTCGACCTTCGGCACGCCGTCGAAGGCGAGCATCAGCCAGGTCTCGACCCGCTTGAACGTCGGCTCGGCCTTCGGCGGGTCGAGGAACGCCGCCGCCGCCTTCGCGAACTCGGCGTCGGCCAGCAGCCGCTGCTCGCTCGTCACGGCCGAATCCGCCGTCTTGTGCGGCAGGAGCACGAAGATGCCCGGGGTCTTCTCGTCCGTCATCGCGAACGCGCCGACCGGCTGGATGCCGAGCCGGTTCCACGCGGGGACGGCGAGTGCCAGGAAGTCGTCGAGCCGCTTGCGCATCGCGCCGGGCTCGTAGTGATAGAGCCTCAGTTCCAGGAACTCTTTCGCCGCCCCGGCCGGCGCCTCCGCGCCCGCGGCCGCGCCGCCCGCCGCAACCACGCCCGCCGCACACGAGGCGCCCAGGAAATCCCGCCTCCTCATCGCCTGCTCTCCTTCCATGCACCGTGATGGACACATCGCACGCGAACGCCAGCAGTATAGCCCAGAGCACATGAATTGCAAGAGGCGGTCAGAACATCTGTTGCCCGCAGGGCGAGGCGTCCTGCCCCGCAGTGTGGACGCGTGTATGGCAATCCAACACACTTCGTGCGAGATGACGAGAGGCCGGCCCATCACAATCTCCCGCAAGTTGCCTTCCATGCGGCACTTATGGAATCCGGCTGAAAGCGGGCAGGGACCGGCACACGGGTTGCTCATCTCCCGACAGAGGCGAAGCGAGGCGTTGAGAATGGAACCCAGGAGCCTTCGGGCAGGAAAGGAGATGGCGATGAGGACGCGGACGTTGGCTGCGGTGGTGGCAATGGCGGTGGCTGCCGTGGCGAGCGCGGCGGTGCCGAGGCCGCCGCGGGGCAAGGCGCGCGAGGCGCGGCAGCGCGACCGCATCCGAGACGGCATCCGGGACCATTCGCTCACGCCCGCGGAGACGGCGCGGCTGCGTCAGGAGCAGTTGCGCATCCACGAGATGGCCAGGGACTTCGCGTCCGACGGGGTGGTGACGCCCGCCGAACGGCTGAAGCTGGAGGCGGCGCAGGACGCGGCCAGCCGCCGTATCGCCAAGGAGAGCAACGACTTGCAGGGCGCGGGCGGCCCCGCCCCGGCCTGGAAGGTGTGGGACCCCGGGGTGAACCGGCGACAGTGGAGCCAGCACCTGCGCATCGCCCAGGGGATCGCCTCGGGCGCGCTGACAGCCGAGGAGGCGGGCGAGTTGATCTCGATGGAGGCGAAAATCCGCCAGATGGAGCGGGCGATGAAGAGCGACGGGGTGCTGACGGTCGCCGAGCGGAAGGGGCTCCACGCGGCCCTCAATGCCGCGAGCGAGGCGATCTTCGCGGTCAAGCACGACGAGGAGCATCGGCTTCGCCCCGCCATCGTGAGGCTGGTTGACAGCGACGCCCTGACGCGCGCCGAGGCGAGGCAGCTTTACGCCCAGGCCGCGCGGCTGCTGGAGATCGTCCGCCTGCTGGGCGGGCCGGGCCTCTCGCCGGAACGACGACTGGCCTTGGAGCAGGAGTTCGCGGCCCTGGCTTCGCAACTCTTCGACTAGCCCGCAAGCACCACGCCGTGATGCTCCAGGGGCCGGCCGCCGCGAGGCGGCCGGCCCTATTCGTTGGCCCCTGCACCAAAACGTCAACTATCCCAGGAGCGGAGAGCTGTTACCACAAGTCTGCCAAGCACTTACAACGCGCCGACCTCTTGGCCCGCCGTTTGCTAGGGTGGACTCAGAAGGGAAAGCCTGTCCTCAGCAGGAGCTAGCGAGGAGAACTCAAGTGGCTGATCCGAGGGCTCTGCGCGTCGAGGCCTGGCAGCACACCTGCCCGCAGTGCGGATACGAGAACGGCTTCCACATCAGCTTCCGCAGGCCCGCGCCGGACAAGGCCGGGGGGACGACGGGCGAGGTCGCCGTGTGGCTCATCTGCCCGAGTTGCAGCGCGCTCTTCGACGTCGGCCTGCGCACCCGGCTCAGCCCGGTGGGAAAGGCCTGAGGGCCCGTCGCTCGCCCGGGGCCGCGAGCGGCGTGACCTGCCGCGTGGTGAGGCGGGTGCTGCGTCAACTCAGGTGCGCGTGAGCGGCGGCGTTGAGCTTGCTGAGGAGGTGTGTGGCCTGCCGGTTCCGGGGGTCCAGCTTGCGGGCCTGCTTGCACAGATCGCGGGCGCGCTCGAACCAGCCGCCCTCGTACAAGCTGCCGGCCGCGGTCACGTAGCCCCTGACGGGGGAGCCGTCGTACATCTCGCCGAAGAGCTTCTCGAGGGAGCCGGGGCCGTAGACCGCGTCGAGCAGCCTCTCGTTGTCGAGCAGCATGCGGACGACGAGTGGGTTGTCGCGGTTCTCGACGAGGACGTGTCGGAGGACGATGGTCGCCTCGCTGAACAGCTCGAGGGCGTAGGCGAACTCGCGCTGGAACATGCGGCGCGAGCGGGCGATGATGCGCTCGCCCTCCTTGAGAAACGTCTCGACCTGCCGCGGCGCGTCGGGCAGTTGGAGCGACTTGCGCAGGGCGGCGTACTTGGGGGCGTACCGCTCCACCTGGTAGGCGTTTTCCTTGGTCTTCATGAACTGGTGGAACAGCGAGCCGACCAGGATGTCGAAGAGCACAGCCGTGCTCGCCTCGATCGCCTCGCCGCGCTCCTGGCTGCGGAAGAGCCAGTGGCACTCCTCCTTGAGCTCGAAGAGCTGACTCTCGACGAACGCGTCGATCTCGGCGAACGGGATGCCGCCGGCATTGGCCCCCTTGGCGACCATCTCGTCGAGCCGCGCGCGGGCGCGCAGGAAGCGCAGCACCGTCCCGGCCACTCGCTCCTGCTCGTCGCGCTGGCGCCGCAGTTCAGGTGTCGGCGACACAGCCATCGCCTCCTCTCGCCACGGGGTCTGCCCTCTCTCCCCGGCGGCATCTTACCACAGGCCCGACCCCGAATCAAGCACGGGCCGCCCCGCCACGCTCTTGCACGTCCCACGCCGTTCTGCTACCATCCTCGCCATGCCTGAGCCTGCGACGCTGAGAATCCTGGACGCGAACGCGAATCGGGCGCGCGAGGCCCTCCGCGTGGCCGAGGACTACGCGCGCTTCGCCCTCGACTCCGCCCGCCTCGCCGAGGCGTTGAAGACCCTGCGCCACCAACTCCGCGAGCGGCTCGACGCCTTCGGCGTGCCCCACGAAGCACTCCTCGCTGCCCGCGACACCTCCGGCGACGTGGGGACCGGCCTCTCCACGGAGCCGGAGATGCGGCGCACCTCGGTCGCCGACGTGGCGAAGGCCGCCCTCAAGCGCCTCGAAGAGGCCCTCCGCTGCCTCGAGGAGTACGGCAAGACCGTCCGCCCCGACGCCGCACGCGGCATCCAGGCCATCCGCTACGCCGCCTACGAACTCGAGCTTCAGCTCTTCAAGCTGCCGCGCGGCCGCCTCGTCCAGGCCCAGCTCTACGTCCTCGTCGCCCCCGTCGAGGGCCAGGAGATTGACCTCGTCGCCGCCGGCCGCGCCGCGCTCCGCGGCGGGGCCGACATCCTTCAGCTCCGCCACAAGCACGCGCCCGGTCCACAACTCCTCGCCCTCGCCCGCGAGCTGCGCGAGGCCACCCGCGAACACGACGCGTTGCTGATCATCAACGACCGCCCCGACATCGCCCTCCTCGCCGACGCCGATGGCGTGCACCTGGGCGCCGACGACCTGCCCATCCGAGCCGCCCGACGCCTCCTCGGCCCCGAGAGGCTCATCGGCGGCACCGCCAACACCGTCGCGCTGGCCCAGCAGGCCGAAGCCGAGGGCGCCGACTACCTCGGCTGCGGCGCCGTCTTCCCCAGCCCCACCAAGCCCGACCGCGAGGTCATCGGCCCGGCGCGGGTCGCCAAGGTCGCCAAAGCCGTCCGCATCCCCGTCTTCGCCATCGGCGGCATCGCCCTCGACAACGTGGCGGAGTTGGCCGCCGCCGGCTGCGACCGCATCGCCGTCAGTTCCGCCGTCCTGGCCAGCGGCGACATCGAGGCCACCGCCCACGCCCTCAAGCAGCGCCTCCGCGCCGGCCCACAGAAGGAAAATTGAAAATTGAGGTCTGACCCCAACCACGGTTTAGCGAGCGTGGCAATCGTGATGCTGGCTTCGACATGGGCGTTCGTTGCGTGCGCCGCGGAGAAGCAGGAGAGCCCCGCAAAGGCGGCGCCTCCGCCGGCACGGGCGACTTTGCCCGCCGGCTACGATCCCGCGCGCCTCGGCGCCGAGCTCCTCGCCGGCGAGTCGTGGCAGGGCCTGGTCGCCGCCGGCACACCGGACAACGGCTGGGCCAACCTCACCAAGAACGGCAGGTTCTCGATCGGCTCGAGCGCGGTCCCATCGAACCCGTCGGTGTTGGGGATCTTCCCGGACCCGCACGGGACGTTCGGGCAAGTGGTTCGGTATCGCACGCCAGCGGGCACGGCGACGACGATCGAGGACCGCAGGTCCTTCAAACCCTCGGCGCGCGTGTGGGCTCGAGCGACGTTTCTCTTCCGGGGAACCGACCCTGCCGGCTTCACCGCGAAGACGCGCACACCCGGCGAGTCGGGGACGCTCAAGCTCATCTTCCTCTTTCCGGAGGGGAACAAGACCCGGATGGATTGGGTCCTCACGTCATCGGGCTTCCTCGCGCACGGCTGTTCGCGGCACGGTAACCCGGCCGCGGTGCAAGCCCCTATGACGAGCTCGGGTGCCGGGGTGCCGCCACCGGAGCCGGCCGGCCCGTGGAAAGGCGTCTACGTGACGAGCAAGCCCGCCGGTGCGGCCGCGCACAACGTGCTCACGAGCGGCGACTGGTACGAGTTCGTCCTGAACTACGAGACGACCGGCCCAACGTCCTACATCCACAGGTGGTTCCTCCGCAGGCTCACGGTCAACGGTGCCTGGGAGCCGTGGCCGACGCCGGTCTGGGTCGGCTGCGCGACGACGAACGGCACGCCGAAGCTCTACCACGAGATCTGGCGCACGGGAAAC
>DATKZY010000016.1:0-27296 GCA_035527715.1 Planctomycetota bacterium
GCCTGGCGTCCCTTGTAGACGGCGCCCATGCCGCCGTGGCCGATGGTGGCGACGATCTCGAACTCGCCGAGGGTCTGGCCGAGGAGGGGGTCAACCTTGTCGGACGGCCTCACCTTGCCCGGCACGCTCAGGAGCACCTGGCAGGTGGGGCAGACGATCTTCTCGTCCACGGCCGACTCGTATTCGAGTCGCCTGCCGCACTTGGGGCACTTGGCGGGATGCTTGGCCACGCGCTCTGTCCCTCCTGGCGGGCGGAGAGTGCCTCACGCGGAGCCACATCGAAACGCTGCGAGCGAAGCGACCCGCGTGGGTCTCGTGCGGCGCGGATTGTAGCGCCGGCGGGCCGCGAAGTCAACGGCTCGCCTCGGCCCTGGTCTACAGCGCGCAATCTCGGCGCTGGCGCTTTGCAGCCCCTACGGGGCGTACTATGATAGCCCAGGGCAACGCCCTGGGCATTGGCGCGGGCCCATGCGTAGCCCTGAAGGGGCGTACTATGGCCGCGCCGCTAGTACGCCCTTTCAGGGCTCAACGGAGGCCAAACGCCATCTCCCAGGGCGTTGCCCTGGGCTATCATAGTACGCTCCTTCGGAGCTCAGCAGCCCAAGGCCGGGCTCCAGAACGGGGGCAACTCTCCCCCGGCAGGTTGGGTGGCCAGGCTCCCCGTCAGGCCTTCAGGCGGTCCTCAATGCCCTCGATGACGGTGTCGAGGACCTTGATGCGGGCATACCATTTGCAGTTGGCCTCGACGATGATCCAAGGGGCGTAAGGGGTGCTGGTGCGGAAGAGCATTTCCTCGACGGCGGCCTTGTAGAGGTCCCATTTCTCGCGGTTCCGCCAGTCCTCTTCGGTGATCTTCCACCGCTTGTAGGCGAGGCGCTGGCGCTCCTTGAATCGGCGGAGCTGTTCCTCCTTGGTGATCTGGAGCCAGAACTTGCGGACGACGACGCCGGAGTTGGCGAGGTGGTGCTCCATGTCGTTGATCTCGCGGTAGGCGCGCTTCCATTCGCCCTCGGCGCAGAAGCCTTCGACCCGCTCGACCAGGACGCGGCCGTACCAGGAGCGGTCGAAGATGGCGATGTGGCCGGCCTTGGGCATCTCGGTCCAGAAGCGCCAGAGATAGTGGTGGGCCTTCTCGATGTCGTTGGGCGCGGCGATGGGGATGACGGTGTAGCCGCGGGGGTCGAGGTTCTGGGTGAGGCGTCGGATGTTGCCGCCCTTGCCAGCCGCGTCCCACCCCTCGAAGGCGAGGACGACGCCGACGCGGCGCCTGTAGATCTCGTATTCGAGCTCGCGGACGCGTGCCTGTGCCTTCTTCAGGCGCTTGCGGTAGGCGTCCTGGTCGAGCGCGGGCGACATGTCCACGCCGTCGAGGATGGATGCCTTGAGGGCCTCCGGCAGGGCGGGCGCAGGAGCGGCAGGGGCCGGCGCGGCCTTGACCTTGGGCGCGGGGGCCGCGGCAGCGACCCTGCGCTCGAGAGCCTCGACCACCGTCTCGAAGATCTTCAGCGTGGCGAAGCGCTGGTTGTGGGATTCGACCACGGTCCAGGGCGCGAAATCGGCGTCGGTCCCCGCCAGCATGTCCTCGGCGGCGGCGAGGTGCTTGTCGTAACGCTTGTGGTCGCGCCAGTCCGCCTTGGTGACGCGCCAGGCGGTAGCAGGGTTGCCCTCGAGCTTCTCGAAGCGCCGCTTCTGCTCCTTCCTCGAGATGTGGAGGAAGAACTTTATGATCACGTTCCCGCCATTGGCCAGCAGGCGCTCGAACGACGTGATGTCCTCGTATGCCTGCTGGAGGGCCCGGCCCTTGACACGGCCGTCCACGCGCTCGCCGAGGACGCGGCGGTACCAGCTTCGGTCGAAGATGGCGATTCGGCCCCGCGCGGGCGTGCGGGGCCAGAAGCGCCACAGGAAGGGGTGCAGGGACTCCTCTTCCGTGGGCGGGAGGGTGCTGTAGACGTTGAAGCCGCGGGGGTCGAGGGGCAGGATGAGCTCGTTGATGAGCGTGCCTTTGCCCGCTGCGTCCCAGCCCTCGAAGAGAATGATGACGGGGATCTTGAGGTCCTTGACCTTGCGCTGGAGGGCCGCCAGCCGCAGATCGAGGCCATCCTTCGCCTTCTTGTAGTCCGCCTTCGACACCTTGCGCGACAGGTCGAGCTTCTCCAGCATTGGCCCACTCCTCTGGGTTGGGACGGTCGGCCCCCGGCCCGGGCCTGTCATCATAGCGGGGGACGGCGATGCCTGTCAATCCCTGCTCCGCAACCTCGGCCGTGGAGACTCCAGCCCTGCGTACGCGGAGGAGGGCGCCGAAGAGGCGGACGGGGCGGACATTGGCGTGGTAGGGCGGGCGTCTTCGCGCTGTGCCGCGTGCGCGGCGGCGAGAGCGCCCACACGCCTTGCCGGCCCTGTCAGCCCCCTGCGATGGGGGGGAAGACGTCCACGTGCGCGCCGGCGCCGAGGACGACGCTGGCGTCGCAACGCACGTGGTCCACGAACACCAGCTTCGCCACCCGCTCGGGCACGCCGAGCGCGGCCAACAGGTCCCTCACCGTGCTCCCGGCGGGCAGTTGACGAGCGAACGGCGTCCGGTCCTTCGGGTCCGGGCGGTACTTGCCCAGGATCGAGCGCAGCATGACCTGCACGGTGATCGAGGCGTCGGAACGCGGGGCAGCGACGCCCCGCCCACTATCGTCATCAGAGTCCGGCATGCACGCCATCCAGGTCCTCATCGGAGACATCGAAGACGGTGTTGTGCGGGGGCAGGGCCTCGGACTTCATGTAGTCGGGGAGGCGGTCGGCGGCGGCGGTGAAGCCGGCGCGGCAGTTGAAGTCGCGCTCCGCGCGGAGCGTGGCCTTGCCCAGAATCCCCACGTAGTCGTCGGGCGACCACGTCGTGCCGCAGTGGGCGTTCAGCATGTCCACCACCGCCTGCCCCGCGTCGGGCACGTCGAGCACGCAGAAGGCGATGAAGAGGCACAGCCCCGTGCTGTCAATGGCCGCGGTGGCCTGCTGGAGCGCGGCGCTGAGGGCCGCCTGGCCCTCGGGCTTCAGCGGGTTCACGGAGCCGCCGACGCCCAGGACGTTTTGCGCGATGGCGTAGCCGGCCGTGTGGTCGGCGCCCATCGTGCTGGTGGCGTAGGTGACGCCGATGCCCTTGACCGCCCGCGGGTCGTAGGCGGGCATCGCCTGGCCCTTCACGCACGGGATGCGGCTGACGCCGAAGCACTTGCCCGCGACCGCGGCGCCCGAGCCGAGGATGCGCCCGAGCGGCGTGCCCGCGCGGACCTCCTCGAGCAGGCGCAGCGCCCCATCGGCGTCGCCGAACGGCAGCAGGCCGCCCTCCATCGCCACGGCGATGGCCGCGCCCATCTCGATCGTGTCGAGGCCGATATCGTCGTCCGCACGGTCCATGTGGGCGATGGCGTCCAGGTCGGCGATCCCGCAGTTCGCGCCGTGCGCCCACACGGTTTCGTACTCCGGCCCCTTCGAGAGGAAATTGCCGTCCTTGTCGGGGTAGATGCTCGAGCAGCCAATGGTGCAGCCGGGGTGGCAGGGATGGCGGGGATTGCCCTTGCGGGCGAGAATGTTCTCGCGCTCGGTCTCGCCGCTGATGGCCTCGACGCCCTCGAACGTGCCGGCCGAGAAGTTCCGCGTCGGGTAGGCGCCCGCCGAGTTGATGACGTTCGCCAGCGCATTCGTGCCATACATCGGGAGCGTTTGCCCCGTGACCGGATGGGCGGCGAGGTGCTTCGCAAACCGCTTGGCGGCGGCGGCGAACGCCTCGGGCTGCGCGCTGGCGGGACGCGGCAGGCCCCCTGTGTCGAGCACGATGGCCTTGATGCCCTTCGAGCCCATCACGGCGCCCAGGCCGCCGCGGCCGCAGTGGCGGGTCGGACGGCCATCGGTGTCCGTGATCGCCACGCTGGCGGCGGCCAGACGCATCTCGCCGGCCATCCCGATCGTGATGCAGGCGACCTTTGGCCCAAAGCGCTCGTGGAGCGCCTTCACGGTATCGTAGTTCCCCAACCCCCTCAGCTCGGGGGCCTCGGAGAGGCGGGCGCCGTCCTTGTCAACGAACAGCAGATGGGGCGTATCGCTCTTCGGCTTGCCCTCGACCACGATGGCCGCGAGGCCCAGGCGGCCCATCGCCTGCGCCGCGACGCCGCCGGCGTTCGACTCCTTGATCGTGCCGGTCAGGGGGCTCTTCGCCCCGATCGAGATGCGGCCGCTGCACGGCGCCGCGGTGCCCGACAGCAGGCCGGGCGCGACGACCAGCTTGTTCTCCGCCGACAGCGGGTGACAGGTGGCCGGCACCTCGGCTGCGACCAGCGCGCTCGTCAGCGCCCTGCCGCCGAGCAAGCGATACGTCTCCGCCAGCTCCTCCTTGGCCGCCGCCACCGCATCCATCCGCACGCGCAGCACACCTCGCATGCCGTTGCCTCCTTTCGAGTCCGCCTCCTGACTTCTCATTGGCAGCATCTTCATTCTAGCGGCAGCCGCCCCCAAGTCAACTCCTAAAGGCGCGCCGCTGGCCTCTTCTGCTTTTCCTTGACAGGCTTGGCGCTGCCCTCTATAATCGTGCCACGCCTTGGGGCGGGGAACTGCCTTGGCCCCTCCTCGCTGCTGGCAGGCCTCCTATGGAGGACACAGGACGATGGGATCCGATCTCACCGACGTATCCGGCACTGCGCAGAATGGTTCTGCTCCCGCCCACAGGCCCCGCGCGGGGGACAGGCGGGCGACCCGTCCCCGCCTGAGCCTGCAGATCGCGCTGGCCAGCTTGGCTCTCGCGACGACGACCGCGTACGCCACCGAACTCTACTGGGACGGGGGCGGCGGCGACACCGACTGGTCCAACGCCCTCAACTGGACTTCCGACAAGGAGCCAGACGGCACGGACGACGCCAACATCGGCAGCTTCTACCAGACCCCCGCGATTGTCGAGATCGCTCCGTCGAACGACGAGGTCTGTCGCATCCTCAGGCTCGGCCTCCTGCCCGGCGATGTCGGCATTCTCAACATGGGCGGCGGCCTGTCCGCAGAAACGGCGATAGTCGGCGACCGCGGCACGGGGCGGATCGACCAGAGCGGGGGCTCGCTGATCGTGAACGTGCTCCAGGTGGGCACCGGCCTCGGCGGCGAGGGCACCCACGTTCTCCGCAGCGGCGCCGACGTGCGCGCAACCGATGTGCTGATCAGTGCCAACAGCCGGGAGACGTTCGAGCTCAGAGGCGGCGTACTCCAGGCTGACCAGATACAGGTGGAGGATGGCGCCATATGCCGGCTGGTGCAATACGGCGTTGACATCGGCGGCCCAGTCATCAGGGACAAGCTGTGGTGCTACGGGGCCTGGGGCATTGAGGGGGCACGCCTAAGCTCGGCCGGCGACCCTGCGGACATGTTCGTGGCCCCGACGGGCCGTGTGGAAGGCTACGGAGTATTCGACCTTGGCGGGGAGCTCGACAGCAGCGGCCGCGTCACCGCCGATGGCGATGGCAGCGGCCAGACCCTCGACCTCTCAGGCTTCAATGGCATGGCCAACTTGACGGATAACCAGGTTGGCCAGAGGAACGGCTGGTACGCCGTGAACGGCGGCCGTCTCAAGCTCCTGCCGCTCGTCGTGCCCGTTGACGGCACCTACAACTGGGGCGAGGCCCCCGACGACCCGCAGATCGACCTCGTGAACAGCATGAGCATCACGTTCAATGGCGTTACCGCAGGCGGGCAAGTGGACATCTCGCTGCTGGCGCCGAACCACACCGACCTGCCCCCCGGCACAGCGGGGATCATCTTGGGCGTATGGAGCGTCGAGCCTGCCGTCGGCTTGTCCTTCGAGTCAGCGGACATCACCATCCGCTACGACGACATCATGGCCGGGTATCTGGGTCTCCTTGCAGGATTCGGCGAAGCGGACCTGGACGTGTTCGAGGCCGTCCACACCCAGCAGTGGTCGGAGGTCACCACGGGCGTGGACACGACCAACAAGCTGATACACGCCGACGGCGTCGGGTCCTCCTTCTTCGCCGTGGGCTGGGGGATACACACTGAGTCGTCGCAGATTCCCGAGCCTGGCACGGTGACCCTCCTCGCCCTCGGCGCGCTGGCAGTCCTGCGCCGCCGCCGCCGCTGAGCCACCGTACGCCCTCTGCACGCTCCCGATGCCCCGGGGGGTGGGTATCACATCTTTAGCACTACAACGCTACTTTCGATGAAAGCGACCTCAACCGCCCGTCATTCTGAGCGAAGGCCGCCTCTTGGCGGCCGAAGTCGAAGAATCTCTCTTGGCTTGCGTCCGGGCACGGAGGCTAGCCCTGTGCCAAAGGTTCAAAGCGCAGAGAGATTCTTCGCTCCGCCCGCCGGGAGGCCGGCTCCGCTCAGAATGACACCTTCTTTCAGCTTATCTCCTGTGCCAATAAGGAGTTGCATCCTTCGGCGCGGGGGAAAGTAGCGTTGTAGTGCTAGCACTATAACGCTACCTTCCCTGCCATCCCGAGGAGCGAAGCGACGAGGGACCTGCCAGGCAACATCGAGACTTGCAGCGTTTTGGAAAGGGCCTGAGGGGGGCCGTCGAGGCGGAGCGCCCGCAACGGGTCTCAAGATGGGGTTTTCGGGAGGGGAAGTCAAGGGGGTTTTCGGGGTGGCGGGGCTGTGGGGAGGGGAACGAGTCTGGCCCCAGTTGTGGCGCCGCAGGTCCGCTGTCCGCGCGGCTCGGCCGGAGCCTCGCCCTCCCATGCCGGAGGCCGAGGCGGGTTGCGCAACCGTCACCAGTTGGCCCGCACTTCTCCCCAGCTTGCCCCACGAGAAGTGACCCACGCCCCCCTTGTCATGCTGAGCCTGCCGAAGCACCTTTCAGGGGAGTTGGCTCCAGCGAACGGAGTGTCCTTCGTCGCGTTGGTTTCCTGCCTTGAAAGGTTCCTCGACTTCGCTGCGCTTCGCTCGGAATGACAAGATGTTTCCGTTCGCGGCAGGCCAGAGCTGGTGAGAAATGCGAGTTAGAGTGCCAAACCCAGAGGGGGGGAGTTGGCACTCTGACTTGGCACTCTAACTCGGAACGCCGGTCGGCCGCAGGGACGTGTGAGCGTAACGCACAGGTGTGTATATGGTTATGATGTCGCATGCGGCGTCTGGCGCCGGCTCAGGGTGCCAAGGGTGCCAACCCTGGGGAGGGGGGATGTGGCACCCTTGGTTGGCACCCTTGGCTGTGTTACCGCAGTTGTGGCCGTACTCGAGGCGAACCGTTGGGACGGGAGTGTGTTGATCATGTAGTGGGCGGTTGAGCGCCTGGCTCCGAACGCCATAAGACGCGATGCGGCAAGCGCTTATGCAAACGCCGTGTGGGTTCACTAGATGATCAAACCCAGGGGGAGGGGAGTTGATCATCTAGTGATCATCTGAAGCGGGGCGAGCCAGCAGGTGGTGAAGATGGTCGAGATGGTCGAGATGGTGGAGATGGGGTCGGGAGAGGCCCCGCGTCCACAGGCAAGATGCCTGTGCCACCAAGAGGCCCTGTTTCTGGGCGGCGGCGGGTCGCTTCGGGCTTGCATGCCGCGCTCGACTGGGGTATGCTGGTGGGAGCTTCGAAGGTTCCGGGTTCGAGCCTCGTTGTCTGCACCACCTGCCATTGTGCCTGCACGTGTGTCCCAGGCGAGGTGACGGGAAGCCGCGGCGTATGCAACGCATCGTGCAGGGTCTCGCAGTCGTCTCCGCCCTTCTGACGGGCCTGGCCTCGGGTGGCCCCGTCGCCGGGCTGTGCGGCCCCAGGCCGTTCGACGCCTACGGCGACGACCCCGCCGCGCGGATCGAGTGGAAGGAGAACTGGGACTCGACCTACAAGTCGAACCTGGCGCGCTGGGAGGCCGAGGTGCGCAAGGTCGCCGCGAGCGACGAGGAGCGGGGGCTGCTGCTGCGGACGCGTGTGGCGGCGATGCTGGACGCCTTGATCGCCCGCTACCCCAACGAGGGCACGAGGCGGCTCGACGCGCTGAAGGAGATGGCGGGCAACTACTACGCCTGCGGCCTGCCGGGACACGGGAACTACGCCCTCCAGCGCCTGGTGGGGGAGACGCCTGGCCAGGTGGACCTGGTGGCCGCGGCCCTGCACCGGATTCTCGTCGAAAGCGGTGAGGGGCCGGGCGCGATCGAGGAGTGGCCCGCCTGGGTGGAGTACGCCGCGCTGCGGCTGGTGGCGCTGAACCGCTCGGGCAGCCTGGCCGACGGGCACGTCGCCGTCGTGGCCGCCTGGCGGGCGCTCGCGGTGCTGCGGCGCGCGCAGGAGCGGCTCCTCGAGGCGGCCGAGGCGCTCGACGCCCTCGAGGTCCACACCGGGCGCGATGACTGGTGGCAGCAGGAGGAGGGCGAGCAGTACTTCGCCGCGGGGCGCGAGGCGGAGGCCCTGTCGCGCTTCCAGGACCTCTTCGGCCGCTCCGAGCGGCACTCGAGGGCTCGCGAGCGCATCCACCAGATCCTTGCCCACCCCCCTGCCAATCCGCCCAGCTATGCCGGGCACTTCGGCCTGGAGACGCGGTGGGACGCCATTCGCTCCAGCCCCCCCGGCGACGTGGCCGACCGGATCGCCCAGGTGTACCGCGACGATGCGGGGGGAGGGAACCTCCTGCCGTGGAAGGATGTGCGCCACGCCTGCCTGTGGGCGCAACTGGACCGGCACCTGCTGGCCCAGCCGCCCGCGGCGCTCGAGCCCCTGCGTGCAGCCCAGGAGGCCGAGGCGCGCCGCTTGCGGATTCCTGGCTCCGGGTCTCGGACTCCCCAACCGGCGATGGTGCTGAGCGCCTGCCGCCGGCTCCCTTGGGCGCTCACCGCGCAGCGGCTGCTCCTCGGCTATGGCGAGGACGCGTTGCGCCAGGGGCACGCGGGCCTGGCCCTGCGGGCCTTCCAGGACGTGCTGGCGCACGCCGCTGACCCCGCGCTCCGCTCGCAGGCCCAGGTAGGCGTGTGGCTGGCGATGGGCTCCGGGGCCGAAGCCCCCGCGGCCGACGGCGCGTATCCCTGGCTCGGGGGAAGAGAGCAGGGGAGGGCGATTGTCGAGCGCCTGAAGGGGACGCCTCCCGGCGCCGCGGAGGGCGACGTGGCCCTGAGCGGGCTGGCTCGGCAGGTGCTGCGCCTGCCGCCCGTGGGGCCGTGGCAGCCGGAGCTGGTCGGTGACCAGCTTCCGTCCGAGCTGGCCGAGGAGGTGTGGCCGCGGCTCACGCGGCCCCTCGCCTGCCCCGCGGGGGTGCTGGTGGCGGGGCCGGAGGTGCTCGCCTTCTTCGGCGACGACCCGCGGCGGCCGCTGTGGGTCCGCACGCGCACCGACTTGAAGGGCAAGCACGGCAGGCTCGAGGTCTCCGATTCCCAGATCGTCGTCCTCCCCGGCCCGTTCCAGCCCGCGATCGCCGGCCAGCGGGTCCACACGCGGTGGGGGCTGGAGGAGACGCGGCGGTTTCTCACCGACGTGGCAGCGTTCGACCTGCGCACTGGCGAGATGCTCTGGTCCACCGCCGGCGACCCCGCGTGGGGCAACCTGTGGCCCATCAGCGACCCGACGGCTGCGGAGGGGCGGCTGTACGTCCTCGCCCTCCGCGGCGGCTACACCGGCATCCTCCCGGTGTCCAGCGTCAGCCTCGTGTGCCTCGATGCCGCGACTGGGGCCGTCGTCTGGCGGCGCGAGCTCGCCTCCCAGAACGTCACGCTCATCCCCGGCCAGATGTCGAACTACCGCGAGTACCAGTTCGACCTCGCGCACTACGGGAACGCGGTGACCGTGGCCGAGGGCGCCGTGTACTGCCAGACGAATCTGGGCTTCGTGGCGCGGTGCGACGCGCGCGACGGGCAGGTCGAGTGGGCGGCCAACTACGCGCGCCTGACCCCGCGCTGGAACGTTCCCAGCATCGTGCGGCGGCAGGGCGCGGCCCCGGTAATCCACGGCGACCGCGTGGTCTTCCTGCCCCGCGATGCGTCGGGGGCGTTCGCCCTGGAGCGCGCGACGGGGAAGCTGGTCTGGGAGAACCCCTTCGCCCCCTCCGACGAAGCGGTGGGCCTGCTCGACGGGCTGCTCGTGGCGGCCGACCGCCAGGTGCTGGCCGGGCTCGACGTGGCGACCGGGCGCGCCCGGTGGCGCCGCCACTTTCCCGAGGGGATTCGCGGCGGCCCGTGCCTCCTGGGCACGGGCCTCGTCGTCGCCTCGGGGTCGGGCCTCCAACGCCTCGATGCCGCGACGGGGCGGCTGGCCGACTCCGCCGACTGGGGCGCTGCCGGGCCGACGGCCGCCTTCGCCGTGCGGGGGCGCGCGCTGCTCGGCGTCACGGCGGAGAGCGTCGGCTCCGATGACGAGCCCGTCGGCAAGCCCCTGAGCCCCCAGGCGCCGGCGGTCCAGCCACCCGTCCGCCTTCCCCTCACCCGCGCCTGGAAGCTCGCCAGGCCGAACCCGACCCTCTGGACGCCGCCCCCCGAGGCGAAGCTGGAGGGGAAGCTGTTCCTCGTGTCGCAGGGCGTGCTCGAGTGCGTGCGCGCGACCGCGCAGGGCGGCATCGAGTGGCAGCGCGCGCTACAGCCCGGATTCCAGGCCATGGCCTGGACCGACAGCTCGCTCCTGCTCATCTACGAGAGGTCGGTCGCGGCCCTCGACACCGCGACGGGCCGGCTCCGCTGGCACACGGACGTGCCGTTCCGCATCCGTCAGTGGCAGGACGCCCCGCCGTGGCTGGTGCTTGGCGAGTTCACCGAGAGCGCGCGGGGAAAGGCCACCGGCGTCCTCGACACGGCGACTGGACGGCTCCTGTGGCACCGCGAGTTCCGCGAGCTGGGCGCGGGCCATGGCAGCTACTTCCACGGGATCGGCTGGGACGGCACGAGCATCCACCTCCTGGCCTCGCTCGAGCACCGGCACGGCGGCGGGCACTTCGACGTGGTGTGCGCGCCGGCCGACGGGCGGGTGAGCGCCGTCCGCCGCTTCCTGCCCAAGGGGCGCGAGTGGCCGTTCCTGTTCGACGTCGCCGAAGGCTTCGGCTTCTACGTGGATCAGGACCGCGTGGCCTGGGACTTCGCCCTGGACGGCTCGCCCCACGTGCGGCACAGCGTGAGTCTCCGCGACCTGAACGCCCAGGCCCAGCGCGCGCTGCGCCGCACGCGCACCCGCCGACGGCTCCAGAAGTCCGAGCAGTGGATCCAGATCCACCAGTACGAGGACTACCCGCTGTTCCGCCACACCGTCTGGATCCTCCAGGTCGGCAACCCGTCGTACGAGCTGCGCCGGTCGCGGCCGGGCGTCATCCGCGGCAACACGCTCTTCGAGGTGCACGACCAGAGCATTCGCATCGTGGACCTCCCGGGCCGCAAGGAGGTGGCCGAGCTGCGGCTCGTCCTCCCGCCCCATCGCCGCGCCCGCGTCCTCGACTATGCCGAGCACGGCGACGCCGTGCTCGTCGTGTCCGGCATCGAGCGCGGCCCCTACGACTCCGCAATGGTGCCCTACCGCGTGCAGGTGGACGCCTTCGAGCGTGCCACGGGCCGCCACCTCGCGAGCCAACTGCTCGACGACGTGCCGTACTGGCGCTTCATTGTCCGCCGCGACTGGCGCGATCAGGCGCAGCAGCAGACCCAGGTGGCCTGGGGCGGCGGGATGCTCTTCCTCACCGACGCCGACGGCCTGATCGCCCTCGCGCCGGCGCCCGCGCCCGCGCCCGCGCCCGAGAAGCCCGTGCACGTGGGCCACCACGTTGGCAGGACGCCTGTCATAGACGGCTGGCTCGACGATTGGCACCCGCGGCAGGCCATCGCGCTCGGGGGACAGGGTGCGCCCCCCGGCTCGCTCTACGTCGCCCACGACGGCGGGCAGCTCTACCTCGCCCTCGCCCACGCCGCGGCCGCGGCGGGCGCCCGCCGCGGCGCCGGCGCCTACAGCGACGGCGACTGGCTCGAGGTCGCCCTCACCGCGGGCGACCACACGCGCCGCTTCACCCTCGGCGCCGACGACCGCAGCCGCGCCGCCTGGGCGCCCGACGCCCGCCTGCCCGACGACGCCCGCGGCGCCGTGCGCCACGACCTGGGTCGCCAGTTGATGATCTACGAGCTGGCGCTGCCCCTCAAGGGACTCGTCCGCATGGACAGCGGCGACCGCTGGCGGCGGCTCCGCATCTCCGTCGCCGCCTGGCGGACCGTCCCTGGCCGCCAGCCCGAGCGAGTCCTCACCTGGGGCAACCCCTGGTGGGGGCCGACCGTGCTGCCCGAGTTCCACGAGACCGTTTACCTGCATCCCCTCACCTTCGAGGGCGAGGAGGCGGGCCTCGCCCTCGCCCACGAGCTGCCCGAGCTCGAGGAGGCCTGGGAGTTCTTCCAGGACTCCTGTGAGCTGCGGGCGCGCCGTCGGCCCTCGGCCGGGCTTGCCGGCCTCTACCGCGAGTACCTCAAGCGGCACCCGAACGGCTTGCCGGCCGAGCGAGCGCTCCTGGCCCTCGACCGCGCGCTCCGCGGCGGGCTCGACGCCGACCCGAGCGCCGAGGTCCTCCGCATCGCCCAGGAGGTCGGGGTCGCCCAGCCCGTCCGCGCCCGCTACGCGCGCCTTGTGAAGAGCCATCTCTCGCTCTGGCTCCACACCGACCCCAAGAAGCTCCCGGCCGGCCTCATGGTGGAGTTCCACGACGGCAGGGAGCGAGGCGGCTGGGACCACCGCGTGGCGTGGGGCGTGGACCCGTGGCACGAGATGGGCGAGCCCGGCACCCCTTCGCACCAGCACGCCGGCCCCGTGCCCCAGGCCGACGGCTGGCAGGAGCTGCGCATCCCCCTCGTGTGGATTGACCTCCAGGACAAGCCGTTGTGCGGCATCTCCTTCGCGCAACACGGCGGCGGGCGCGTCGTGTGGGACCGCTGCGCCCTGGTCTACGAGGGCGGCGAGCGCGTGTTCCTCGACGACGAGCCGCCCAAGGCCCGCGAGGTCGCCGGCCAGTGGGCCTGGGTCGCCGAGCCGCGCAAGAGCGGCGCAAAGGCCCACACCGACGCCAACCCCGGCGGCCCGACCGACACCGTCCACTACCACGTCGTCGGCTTCGAGGCCCCCGTCTACGAACACCTCATTCCGCCCGCCACGGGCGCTGTCCTCTCGCAGTGGGTCTACCTCGACCCCGCCAAGCCCCCGCGCACCGTGGCCCTCAGCCTTCAGGCCCGTGGCGATCCCTATCGCCTGCTCTGGGGCCAGCCCAGCATCGAGGGGCGCTACATGGGGCCGCTCCCCAGGCCCGGCCAGTGGCACGAGCTGCGTGTCCCTCTCGCCTGGACCCCCTACGCCGCCTGGCCCCTCCGCGGCTTCCTCTTCGAGCAGGTGGGCGGCGGACGCGTGGTGTGGGACCACACGGCCATCCTCACCGGCGGCCGCGAGCACCTCCTCATCGAGGACGAGATGCCCCAGGGCTCGTCGCGCAACGACTGGCAGTGGGTCGAGCAGCCCGTCAAGACCGGCAAGAAGGCCCACACCCAGCCCCCGGGCGAGGGCCACGAGGCACACGGCGTCCTCTACCTCCGCCAGCCCGTCACCCAGCACATCGCCTTCGACGCGGCTCGCATGCACCTCGCGCTGCAGCAGCACATCCCCCGGCTGGGGCCGACCGGGGCCGCGTGGCGCTTCTTCGGCGTGCTGCGCGACGTGACCTCCTGCCTCGGCCGAAGCAGCCTCGACCGCATGCGCTGGTTCCTCAGCGTCCTCCCCGACCATCCCCAGAACCTGTCGCTCCTCAAGACCCTGCTCGACTACGCCCAGGAGGGCGGCGAGCCGGCGCCGCTCGCCGCAATGGAAACCCTGATGGAGGCGAGCGCCCTGCCCCGGGCCACCCGCATCGCCTTCCGCCGCCAGTTCGGCACCGCCGAGCCGTCGTTTCTCCGCGCCTGGCGAGTCGTCGGCCCCTTCCCCAACCCCAAGGGAGCCGGCCACGCCAAGCCCTACCCGCCCGAGACCGACCCCGTGGCGCTCGACCGCGACTACGCGGTCATCGGCGGCACCGCGCGCTGGCGCTTCCACAGCTCCGGCGCCGACTTCGTGGACCTCGCGAAGCTCTTCAAGCCCAACGAGCACGTCGTCGCCTACGCCGTCTGCTGGGTGCGAAGCCCGAAGGCCCAGCCGGTCTCGCTCGAAGTCGGCAGCGACGACGGGGTGAAGCTCTGGCTCAACCGCAAGCCCCTCCTCGACCACGGCGAGGTCCGCAGCTCCCAGCCGCGCCAGCACAGCGTGCCTGCCGAGCTTCGGGCCGGCTGGAACGAGGTGCTCCTGAAGGTGGACCAGGCCACCACCGACTGGGGCTTCCACCTCGAGCTCCTCGACGCCGAGGCCCGCGGCCTCGTGAGGGCCGTGCAGGTCTCCACCACGCCCCCCGCGCGCGCCGAATAGCCCGCGCGGGCGGAGGCAACGCAACCCGAGTGGGTTCCGAGATAGTTCCTGAGTACTGCTCCACAGAGAAAAGTGTACAGGAACCACGCTCTGCGGCCTTCGTGCCGAAGGCACGTGAGGACGTAGCCGGCGGCTTCAGCCGCCGGACTCGGGTGCGAGAATAGGCCCAGTCCCGAAGGGACGGCAGGAAGGCTTCCCGGTGCAGCTTCTGCCGCCCCTTGCGGGGCTGAGAGTTGGGAGCCGCCGGCGTTCCGGCGGCTGAAGCCGCCGGCTACGTCCTGGCGTCCCTGCGGGACGAACCCCGAAGAAATCCCGCCTGACCATTGCGCGCCTTCCTCCGTGGAGCGGTACCAAGTCCTGTGCCCGCAAGAGGGTGGGCCACCGCACAGATGATCAACCCCAGGGGGAGGGGAGTGATCAGTTGAGCGCCTGAGCATCCGACGGCGCCTCCCGCAGCGATAGCGTGCCGCCAGTCACACCGCGCCTCGCCTAGCCGACCGAGGCGAGCTCGAGGGCCGGGCCGTGGCGGGCGTGGACGGCTCGCCTGAGGGGACGATGGCTGGGCTTGGAGAGGGCGGGGTCGGACTCGACGAGGGCGAAGGCGTCGTGGCGGGCCTCCATCAGCAGACGGATGTCCTCGGTGAAGTCGCCGATGGCGAGCGGGGGCAGGCCGTGCTGGCGGGTGCCGAGGAACTCGCCCGGGCCGCGGCGCTTGAGGTCCTCCTCGGCGATGCGGAAGCCGTCGCTGGTTTCTGCCAGGATGGCCAGCTTGTCGGAGGCGTCCGCCTCGTCCACCATCAGGAGGCAGTGGGAGCGATACTCGCCGCGCCCGATGCGACCGCGAAGCTGGTGGAGCTGGCACAGGCCGTAGTGCTCGGCGTGCTCGATGGCCATCACGGTCGCGTTCGGCACGTCGAGCCCCACCTCGACGACGGTGGTGCACACGAGCACGTGGGTCTCGCCCGAGCGGAAGGCGGCCATTCGCTCGTGCTTCTCGTCGGCCTTCATCTGGCCGTGGAGGAGGCCGACGCGGTGGCTGGGGAAGATGTCGCGCTGAAGATGGCTGACCATCTCGGTGGCCGCCTTGAGGTCCGAGGTTGCCGACTCCTCGACGAGGGGGTAGACGACGTAGGCCTGGCGGCCGGCGGCCAGCTCGCGGCGGACGAGTTGCCAGGCGTCGCTGCGCCGCGTCGGGGGCACGACGGTGGTCGTGATGGGCTGGCGGCCGGGCGGCAGCTCGTCGAGGGTCGAGAGATCGAGGTCGCCGAACACCGTGAGCGCCAGCGAGCGGGGGATGGGCGTGGCCGTCATCACCAACACGTCGGGCCGCGTGCCCTTCCAGCGGAGCGTGGCGCGCTGGAGGACGCCGAACTTGTGCTGCTCGTCCACCACGGCGAGGCCGAGGCGGGCGAACTCCACGTCGTGCTGGATCAGGGCGTGGGTGCCGACCACGAGGTCCACCGCGCCCTCGCGGATGGCGGCCAGGCGGGCGCGTCGCTCGGCGGCGGGCGCTCCGCCGAGGAGGAGCATGGTGCGCACGCGGCTGCCCTTGAGCAGCGAGCTGAGGGTGCGGTAGTGCTGCTCGGCGAGGATTTCGGTGGGGGCCATGAGCGCCGCCTGGTGCCTGCCCGCGATGGCGGCGAGCATCGCGTAGGCGGCGACGACGGTCTTGCCCGACCCCACGTCGCCCTGGAGCAAGCGGTTCATCGGGCGGGGCGCGGCCATGTCGGCCGCGATCTCGGCGATGACACGTTCCTGGGCCGTCGTGAGACGGAAGGGGAAGCGGCGGCGAATCCGCTGGTCCACCTTGGGCGAGATGTCGAACGCGATGCCCTTCACGCCGTGCGGGAGGGCGCGCTTGCGGATCGCCACCGCGGCCTCGAGGACGAAGAACTCCTCGTAGGCCAGCCGTCGGCGGGCCAGCGCCACGGCTGCCAGCTTCTCGGGGAAGTGGATCTGCTCGAGGGCGTCGCCGATCGGGATCAGGCGACGCGTCTCGCGGAACGCCTCGGGGAACAGCTCGGGCGCCTCCGCGCGGAAGGCGTCGAGCGCCCCGCGGAGGATGCGGCGGAGCCGCTTCTGCCCGACGCCTGCCGTGGCGGGGTAGATGGGCACGATGCGTTGCGCGGTCAGCGGCTCGTCCTCGCTCACCAGCTCGAACTCGGGCGACAGCACGCAGAGGCGTTTCCCCATCGTCACCTTGCCCCAGAGCACGACCTGCGTGCCCGGCTTGAGCTGCTTCTGGAGATAGGGCATGCCGAACCAGAGCGCCGCGATCTGCCCCGTCGCGTCCTCGATGATCGCCGTCAGCACTCCCCCGCGGCCGCGCCACCAGCTCGTCCGCACGTCGCGCACGCGGCCGGTGAATGCCTCGTGCTGGCCGAGGGGGAGTTGCGCGATGGTCTTGAGCTGCGAGCGGTCCTGGTGGGCGCGCGGGAAGTGCCACAGCAGGTCGCGCACCGTCGCTATGCCCAGGCGCGCCAGCCGGTCCGCGACCGTGGGGCCGACGCCTTTGACGACCGTCACGGGCTGTTCGAGTGCGGTTGCCATCCTGGCTCGCGAGTATACTGGCGGCACAGCACAGGATCAAGCGGCCCGGGTTGATCGGGGATCTGGCCTGTGCTACGATGTGGGCCGACGGAGGGCAGTTTCCCCTGGGGCTTGGGGCCACGCATGCCGTCGTTCGGTGCCTCCCTGCACCTGTTGCTCGACCACATGTGGCTGGGCGTGGCGGCGGCCCTGCTCTTCGTGGCGGGGCTGGCCACGGCCGGCCCGGTGGTCCGCCACGACTACCGCGCCCTGATGGACTTCCCGCTCGCCGTCCTGCGGCTCGTGCTGCGGCTCATCGGGCCGGAGCTGCGCGCCGTCCGCGTCTTCCTCGTCATCTTTCTCTTCAACGCGTCGGCCATCTTCCTCTACATGCTCTCCGGCGTGCTCGTCGTCGTTCCCGCGGTCGTGGCGTTCCTGACCGGGGTGAACATTGGGGTGGTGATGCTGAAGGGAGGGGAAATCGCCGTGCCTGGCGACGATCGGCCGCTCGCCTCGGTGCTCGCCCCGCGCGAGCCGAGCCACGTGCCGCGCTGGGTCGGGCGTTGCGGCCTGCTGGTGCTGGCCCTGGAGTTGCCGAGCTTCTGGATCTCCGTCGGCATGGGCATCGGCATGGCGCGCAAGCTCACCGCCGCGGGGCAGTACACCCTGGCCAACATGGGCGCACTGGTCACCGAGCGCGTCCACGCCTATTGGATGATCATCCTCCCCGCGCTCCTCCTCTCCGCCTTCGCCGAGACTGCGGCCATTCGGGGCCACACCCGGGCCGGCGGCGACGAAGCGGCCGAGCCGCCTGGCCACGATGGCGAGCAGCCGTAGCCCGCAGCCAGCCCGCGGCGAGCCACATGCAACCGGCCTCACCTCTCGAGAGTGACCGCGGCCAGCACCGGCGCGGCGGGGGTGCCGAGGCCGCCGGAGACGTTGAGGCGCCTGCCCCCTTCCCGGAGCAGAGTCAGTCTTTCGCACTCGGTGGCGGTGTGATGAGGTCGGTGGCCCAGCGGAGCACGGCTTCGGCACACCGGATGGCAGAGTCGCAGTCCTCCTCGGACGCGGGCTCACCGCGGCTGGGATAGCGTGTGGAGACCGCGTACTCGCTGAGCCGGCGCGCTTGCGCGAGCTCGTCGGGCAAGGGGATGTGCTCGTCGCGGACCAAGGTGAGGAGGACGCCGAGATCGTGGGTCTTCGGGAAGTCCACGCGACGCCAAACCAGGACGGCCTTGATGGCCTTTTCTGCGGCCTGCTGGGCGTCGAAGCAGATGTCCTCGAGGTATAGACCCTCGATGCCTCTGCTGGTCCGGGCGCGGAGGAGGTTGCTGCGCGCCCGGCTGAGCCACTCCCGCGGATCATCCGGTTCGAAGCGCTGGAGCGGCGGCATAGACGTCTCTCCCTTCGGTCAGTGCCCAACGGTAAACGAGACCCGGGCTCCTGCCGTAGCGTTCCAAGTCTTCTGGTGTGGCCACCACGATGTCCACGGGCTGTCTGACCCCGGCGAGACGCATGTAGATCTCCTGCGCCAGGTGGCGGCGGTGGACGGGGCCTTCCTTGACGACGAGGAGGTCAATGTCGCTGTCCGGCCCCATCGTGCCGCTGGCGGCGGAGCCGAAGAGGATGATGCGCTGAGGCTGGGCGACCTCGACGATGCGCCGGATGATCTCGTCAAGCTGAGGCGGGTTCATAGCTGAATCATAGGTGCCGTGGCTCGGAATGTCAAGTCGTTGCCACAACCCCGCTGCCGCCGGCGCGGCTCAGCGCTCAAGAGTGACCGCGGCCAGCAGCGGCGCGGCGGGAGTGCCGAGGTCGCGGAAGATGATCTTCTCGACGGCGACGGGGCGAAGGGGCACGCCGAGGACGTTGAGGTGCCAGGGCTCGCCCTTGAGGCCGCAGTGGGCCTCGGTGGCGACGGGCGGGGAGGCCCAGTCGTCCGCCGTCCGACCACTGATGAGAGGCACCGTCTGCGTCTGGCCGTCGGCGTAGTGGACGACGTATTCGGCCACGGCCCCCCAGTCGCCCGCGCCCTCGTCGTCGGGCTGCCAGCCCGTGACGTTGCCGAGGAAGAAGAGGCGCTTGCCCTGCTGCTTCACGGGAATCTCGACCTGCTTCGGCCACGGGATGTTGGCCGGCGCCCTCGGGCTGTGGAGGACGACGAGGCCCTTGCCCTGGTTCTTCCCGGGGTCAATGAGCTGGAACGGCACGCCTCCGATGGCTTGCTCGCCGACGCGCAGGCCGGTGAAGAGGAACTTGCCAGGGTTCGGCACGCCGAACGGGGCGGCGAAGGGGTCGGTGTTGGCGAGCTTGGAGAGGTCGAGCGACAGGCACTGCTCGGGCTTCAGCTTCTCGGCGAGCGGGAGCTTGACGAGGCCGGGGATCGGCTTGACCTGCGGCTTCGTCTCCTGGTAGAGCTTGACGACGGTCGGGAAGTCCCAACGCTTCGACTGGTCGGCGCGGGCCACGACCTCGACGCCTTCGGCCTTGTTCAGCAGCGGCCGCGACTTGGGGAGGTGCAGGACGATGCGCTTCGGCGGATTGCGCTTGGGCGGGTCGAGCGAGAGTTCCACGCCGTTGGCCTTGCCGGCAACGGTGAGACTCATCGGGCCGAAATGTGTGGGGGCGCGTTCGACGCGGATTTCCTTGCCCTCGCCCAGCCACCAGTCGGGCACGGCGAGGAGCAGGTGCAGCTCGTCCCCCCGCTCGTGGAGGAGCATGTGGCGGAGCATCAGGGCGTAGTTGGCCGCGCCGGTGACGTGCGGAATCGTCTCGCTCCAGGCATAGCGGCGCTTGTAGTAGATGCCCTCGGGGAACGCGTGGGCGGCCGTCGAGTGCAGGAGCTGCCAGTAGAACTCCTCGACCACCTTCTCGTCCTCGCCGCGCACCAGCGAGGCCATGGTCGTGTAGGCCGACATGTACGGGTGGATGGCGCCCGGCCTGCCCAGCCATTGAATGGTGCCCTCGACGAAGCCGCCGCCGAAGTCCTCCCGCACGTGCTTGAGCGACGCGGTGACTCGCGGGTCGTCGCGCTCGAAAATCTCCGTCGGCCACAGCGTCTCGGTGTTGCCCCAATGGGTGCCCGCCTTCTCCCAGCTCGGCGGGAAATGCGGCAGGCGCGTGCGCCCCCAGGCGTCGTCTATCACGGCTCGGTAATCCTTCGCCTGGTCGCGCAGATCAGCGAACTCTGCGTCCCTTCCCAGAACGCGCGCGGCGTCGGCGGTGCACAGCAGCGCCCGCAGGTTCCAGAAGTCGTAGCCGAGGATGTGGTGTTTGCCGTCCCAGAGGCTCTCGCCGTCGGCGGGCGCGGCGGGGAGCAGGCCGGCGAACGGCGAATCGGCCGGAGCCTGCTTTCTGGCATTCTTGATCCAGTCGGTGGCCTTACGCATCTGGGGATATGCTTTCTCCAGCCAGTCGCGGTCGCCCGTGATCTTGGCGTATTGCCAGAGGACCCAGACGGCCTGGCCATTGGCGTCGAACTGGTTGCTCTGCGACTCGAAGCGCCCGTCGGGGCGCTGCTTCTTGAGGTAGACGGCGACGGCCCTGGCCGCGGCGTCGGCGAGCCCCGCCTCCTCAAGCTCCATGAGCTGATAGGCGCCGTCCCGGATGTAGAACTCGTCGTAGAAGCCCTCGCCGCCGTGCAACTCGCCGTGGTCGTTGGCGATGAGCTGGCAGACGTGGGCGGCGAGCAGCGCCTCCGTCGCCTTCTTGCACGGCACGGTGATCCGCGCCGCCTTGAGGACGAGGCCGCGCCAGAACTCCGCCGTGCGCTGGAGCCACAGCTCAGCCGCCTCTTTGGTGGCCGCAGGGCCGGCAGAAGGGACCTCAGGGACCAAAGGGACGAAAGGGACTGTGAGGATTGCCTCGGCGCTCTGGCCCGGGGCGAGCGGCCAGGCGAATGATTCGGGCACCCGATGGTCCACCTTCAGCTTCGCCTCGGCTTGGGCGGCGCCCGTGTTGGACGCCTTGACCGCGATCCAGTTGAGGAGATTCTCCCCCTCGGTCGGCCAGTCGAACGCCTTCTGCCAGTCCTTCACGGAGGGGAGGGGGGTGGCCCACATGGTGAAATCGTAACGCACGTCGCCGTCGCGAGCGGTGAGCAGGATGATGGGCAGCCAGCCGTCCAGGAGCGTCTTCGTCTGCTCGCGGCTCAGGGGCTTGAGGTCCCGCCCGAAGCGGATCGTGACCTTGGCCTTGTTGGCCACGAGCAGCTCGTTCGCGGGCGTGACGCGGGTGCCGCTGCGGTAGTCCTTCAGCCCGATCACGTTCCACGAATTGGCGAAGTAGTCGAACGGCTCTTCACCGCCCGAGGCGAAGCCTTGCGCGAGGCAGCACGCGAGGATGAGCAGGCGCCGCATGCGTGGCCCTCCTTTGGCGTGGGGGTAACGGGCACTGCCGGGGATTATATTGCGCTGGCGGCCGGCCCGCAAGCGCCCCTGCTGCGCGTGTGTCGAGCGAACTGGGATTGACAGCGGCGACGCCGCGGAGTATTGTGCTGGCAGTGGAATTGCCTTCCGGCGATGCTGGATCGAGGGCCCAAGCAGAGGAATCAACCATGGCGGACGAACCGCTCATCGCGGTGTTCGTGGACTTCGAGAACCTGGCCATCGGCGTGCGCGAGATGAACAAGGGGCCGTTCCAGGTTGACCTCGTGCTCCGCCGCCTGCTCGAGAAGGGCCGCGTCGTGTTCAAGCGGGCCTACTGCGACTGGAAGCACTACCGCGACGCCGTGCCCGAACTCCACCGCCACGGTGTCGAGATGGTGGATATCCCCGGCTCGAAGGCCAGCGGGAAGAACAGCGCCGATATCCGCATGGTCACCGACGCCATTGACATGTGCTACTCCAAGAGCCACATAGACACCTTCGTCCTCGTCTCCGGCGACAGCGACTTCTCGCCCCTTGCCAGCAAGCTGAAGGAGAACAACAAGCGCGTCATCGGCTGCGGGGTCAAGAACTCCACCTCCGACCTCCTCATGGAAAGCTGCGATGAGTTCATCCTCTACGACGACCTCATCCGCGCCGCCCAACGCACCCACGCCCCCAAGCGCCAGCAACGCAAGGACCCCAAGAAGCAGGAAGCCCTCGACCGCGTCGTCGAGATCGTCGGCTCGCTCGCCCTCGATCACGATGTCGTCTGGGGCTCCATGGTCAAGCAGACCATCAAGCGCGTCTACCCCGGCTTCAACGAGAACTACTACGGCTACAGCTCGTTCACCAAGCTCCTCGAGGACATGAAGAAGGAGGGCATCCTCGAGCTCGGCGAGGAGCGCCCCGGCAACTACTCGGTGCGCCTGATCGGCGAGAACTCGTGACCTGCGCCGTCCAGACGCTCGGCACGGAAAGGGCAGTGGACATCATTGCGGATTCTGCTATACTGACTGCGTTGTATCGAGACATCCCCTGAAAGGAGGTGCCCGCGATGGCGAATGTGACGGAGAACACGTCTGGGACGCCGAAGGAGAGGCCCGCGGTCGGGCGACGCCAGTTCCTGGGGCTTGCCGCCACGACAGGGGCAGGATTGCTGGTGCTGCGCAGCGGCGCCCTCGGCGCCGAGGCCCCGAGCAACAAGCTCAACATCGCGTTCATCGGCACCTGGGGCCGCGCCGCCGCGCACTTCGGCGCCGTGGGGGGCGAGAACGTCGTGGCCCTGTGCGACGTGGATGAGAATCACCTCGAGGGCGCCGCCAAACGGTTCCCCAACGCCAAGACCTACGTGGACTGGCGGAAGTGCCTCGACCAGAAGGACATCAATGCCGTCATCTGCGCCACGACCGACTTCACGCACGCCTTCGTGGCCAACTGGGCGCTGAACCGCGACTACCACTGCTACTGCGAGAAACCCCTCGGCAACAGCGTCGAGGAGGCCCGCACCGTCCGCGCGACCTACCTGAAGAAGAAGGACAAGCTGGCCACCCAGTGCGGCACGCAGCGCCACGCCATTGACAACTTCAACCGCGTGGCCGAGCTGATCCGCGACGGCGCCATCGGCGAGGTCAGCCAGGCCCACGCGTGGGGCGACCGCGAGATCCGCCGCAAGGGCTACCCGCCCGCCCAGGGCGAGCCGCCCAAGCACCTCCACTACGACCTCTGGATCGGTCCCTCGCCCATGCACCCCTACAACCCCGAGTACTTCAGGGGCGGCCCAGGCTCCAACTGCCTCTCGTGGAACATGTACTGGGACTTCGGCAGCGGCCAGATCGGCGACATGGGCAGCCACACGATGGACCTCGTGTGGAACGCCATTGACCCCGTGCGGCCCACCACGGCCCAGGCCGAGGGCGAGAAATTCAACCCCGACGTCACCCCGGTGGACATGCACTCCACCTTCGACATGCCCGCCAACGGCTGGCGGCCCGCCATCAAGGTCAACTGGTGGCAGGGCGCGATGAAGCCCAAGATGCCCAGGGGCTACGTGGACGTCAAGAAGATCGGCCACGGCGCCATGTTCAAGGGTTCGCACGGCTTTCTCATCTGCGATTACGGCTCGCGCATCCTCCTGCCCTTCGGCGACGCCGACGACATGACCTACTACAAGCCGCGGACCAAGGAACAGCTCCAGCCCCCCGTCGGCGGCTTCCAGAAGGAGTGGATCGACGCCTGCAAGGACCGCAGCAAGAAGACCCACTGCGACTTCGACTACAGCGGCACGATGATCGAGACCATGCTCCTCGGCCTCGTCGCCTATCGCGCCGGCAAGAAAATCGCCTACGACCCCGAGAAGGGCGTCGTCACCGACAACCCCGAGGCCAACGCCCTGCTCAGCCGCAAGTACCGCGAGGGCTGGACCCTCAACGGCTGAGAGCCCGACTCCAGGTGAGGCGCCGCCCTCGACGCGTGTCATTCCGAGCTTGTCGAGGGACCTCTCAAGGGGCGGAGGCCGTCCTTCGGAGGAGAAGCGGTGAGCCAGGTCTTCATCTCACACGCCAGCGAGGACATAGGGTTTGTGTCCCTCGTCGCCGCCCTCCTTGAGTTCCACGGAGTGGGCGCCTGGTACAGCGAAGGCAAGCTGAAGCCCGGGAGCAAGTACGCGGCGGAGATTGACAAGGCGCTCGCCCAGGCCGACTCCCTCCTGGTCGTCGCCTCGCGCAGCGCGACCACGTCGCAGTACGTCACCCGCGAGATCAGCACCTTCGTCGCGGGGAACAGGGACGCGACCATCATCCCCCTGATGCTTGACCCGACGAATCTCGACGAGGTGTTCGAGGGACTCTCCCAGTACCAGGGGATCGACTTCGCGAAGTGCATGCTCAGCGGGTTCACCGAGCTGCACGCGCGCTTCGGCAGAAGCTTCCTGGGCCGCCAGGAGCGGCGCAAGGGCGACGACAGGCGAGCCGGGGCGGGCCGGCGGCGCCTCGCCGACCGCCGCGTGTCCCCCCTGCCCGTGCGGCTGCGGCACGGGCTGTGGCTCGCATACGAGAAGAAGACCGGCGCCGGCAAGTTCGACTCCCAGAACTTCAACGTCCATAAGCTCCGCCAGACCATCGCCACCCTGCTCCCCGAGGCCAGCAGGTACAGGTTCTTCGACACCGCGGGCATCGAGCACCACCCGACCGTCGTCCTCCAGGAGTGCGCCAACCGCGCGTGGGATAAGCTGCGGCTCAACCCCGCCGACATCTCCATCTGCGCCGTCCACATCACCGACACCATCGCGGACGAGATGCTCGAGCGCTACGAGGTGAGGCCCGTCTCCCGCCGCGGCACCGAGCGACGGTCGCAGGCCGACCGCAGAACTGCCAAGCAGTAGGGCGTCGTGAGCGGGCCGCCGCGCGCCGGAGCCCTCGGTGTCTCCGTGGCGGCATATCGGCAGGCGATCAGTAGTCCATCGGCAGGCCGGCGAGCTGGGCGGCGGTGAAGACCGGGCCTTCCTTGCACACGTAGATGGGGCCGACGTTGCATCGGCCACACTTGCCCAACCCGCACTTCATCCGGTTCTCGAGCGTCGTATACACCTGCTCCAGGCTGAAGCCCAGCGTCCTCAACGTGGCCAGCGTGAACTTGATCATGATCGGCGGGCCGCACAGGATGACCACCGAGTCCTCGACCGGCGGCTTCACCTGTTCGACGATGGTCGGCACGAAGCCCACGCGGCCCTTCCAGTCGGGCGTCTCGCCGCCCGGGTCCACCGTCTGGACCACCTGCACGTCGTCCCGCGCCTCCCACTCCGCCAACTCGTGCTTGTAGACCAGGTCGGCCACCGTGCGCGCGCCGTAAATGACGAACACGTCGCCGTAGCGCTCGCGCTGGTCGAGACACGTCCAAATGACGCTTCGCACCGGCGGCAGCGCGATGCCGCCCGCGATGAAGACGAGCTTCTTCCCGTGCCATTCGTCCACGGGGAAATGGTTCCCATACGGCCCGCGGAAGCCCACCGTGTCGCCCACCTCGCACTTGCCGAGCGCCCGGGTCACGCGGCCCGCCTCGCGGAACGTGGTCTCGATATAGCCCGTCCGCGTGTGCGGCGAGGCCACGCAAAACGTGGATTCCCCCGCCCCGAACACCGAGTACTCGCCGAACTGCCCCGTCTTGAACGCGAAGCGCTCCCCCTCGGCGGGGTCCGAGAACTCCAGCCGAAACGTCCGCACCAGCGGCGCCTCGTCGCGGATCGCCGCCACCCGCAGCAGCATCGGCTTGTAGATGTTCGGCGACGCGACGGCCGGGGCGGACTCGACGGTCTCAGCGGTGCTCATTGGCGGTTAGCATCTCCAGGCCATTCGGCGGCCATTGAGGGGCAACCCAATGCCGCAATTATAGGCCAACGCCCACCGCCGATCAACCACGGATCACACGGATAGCACGGATACGGCAGCGGAGAAGACAGCGACCGCGGATTCACGCAGATTCACGCGGATAGGACGAGATCAGCCACAGAGCCACAGAGCACGCCGAGCAGGCACGGAGAGAACAAGAGGCAGCCGGGGTTGAAACCCAGGAAGCGATCTTCTCTTCTCCGTGCTCTCCGTGCCTCCGTGGTGAATCCTCCTGCCCCCTCGGCCTCTTCTTCCATCGGCGTCCATCGGCGTGCATCCGCGGTTCAAATCCCGGTTCCCTTCTTGACACGCGCCCGCCGCCGTGATATGACTCTAGGCCACAGCCCCGCACGGAGGACCCCCATGCCCACCCGACCCGTTGACGCCGCACGGCTCAAAGCCCTCGCCGCCCTGGCCGACGCCGATCTCGGCCACTCCGAGGAAGACCTGAAGATCCGCTTCGCCGTCCCCTTCCTCGAAGCCCTCGGCCACACCCGCCTCCGCTTCGAGCACAAGGGCAAGGACATCCTGCTCCAGGACGGCTTGCCGCGCGGCTCCGCCGTCGTGGTCGAGACCAAGCGCCCCGACGTCGCCCTCGACGCCCACCTCGCCCAGCTCGAACGCTACGCCAACGAGGAGCGCGCCCTCCTCGCCGTCCTCACCAACGGCCGCCGCGTCCGCCTCTACGCCCCCTCGTGGCGCGCCGCACGCACGTTCCCCGAAGCCCTGCTGTGGGACTTCGCCCGCCGCGACCTCGCCCGCCGCGATGCCGTCAAGACCCTCGCCACCGTCCTCTCCCGCGAGGCCCTCGCCGGCGAACGGGCCCCCGAGGCCATCGTCCGACGCCAGGCCGGCCTCGAAATCATCTGGCGATCCGCCGACACCATCCGCGTCAGGCACCGCGAACGCCGCGGCCAGCTCGAGCGACGCCTCCGCGAGATCGCCACGCAGACCCGCGCCCTCGCCGCCGAGCAGCGCTGCTGCGAGCAGGAACTCGGCCAGCTCGGCCCCGGCGAGCGAGCCGAGCTCCGCGGCCTGTTCGAGCGCGCCGAAGCCCCACTCGTCCCCACTGGCGAATTCGGCTACGCCCTGCCCATCGAGCCCGTGGCCGAGCCCACCACGTCGCCCACCTCGCGCCCCAAGCGCCCCCGACGCCGCAAGCCCCCCGTCCCCCGCGAGTGGACCGACGACGACCTCCGCAAAAACGTCAGCCCCTACCAGGCCCGCATCCTCGAGGCATTCGTCCTCGCGCGAAAGCCCACGTTGGGCCTCAGACAGATTGCGGAAGCCACGGGCCTCGCCACCAAAGTCGTCTGCGCCGCCATGGCCCCCTTCCGCTACCGCAAGGAGTACAGCGGACGCGACCCCGTCATCGTCCGCCAGCGCGTCTCGCACACCGACAAGCTGCGCACCGGGCACCTTTACGGCATCGTCCCCCGCTTCTGGCCGGTCATCCAGCGCCTCTACCGGCCCCCCGCCCCGCGCAAGCGGACGAAGAAGGCGTCCACAGATTGACACAGATTCACACAGACAAGATGGGTTGCACCACGGAGACACGGAGTCCACGGAGATTGCACGGAGAAGGCCAAGAGGGATCTGGGGTTGAAGCCCAGGAACAGGTCTTTTCTTCTCAGTGACTCCTCTGTGTTCTCCGTG